>JBDRRF010000001.1:0-3829 GCA_043825875.1 Pseudomonadota bacterium
TTTTTAATAAATTTTTTACATATTTTAATGACTTTAATTTACTGTTTTGAATGGATACTTTTTTCTGGAGTTTTATTATTAATCGGATATTATTTATCCAAATATCTTATAAAAGTAATTTATTGATTTCAACTTAAAAACACTAACGACTTGATATGAAAGCTTATTCATTGATAAGATAAATATGGCATATATTTTGCTATATTCAAAATCAAGGAGAAATTATGATCATGCTATCTAAGTATAATAAAATAATAGTTGACTATACATCGGAAAAACAATCATTAAAACACCTTTGTATTCTCTTTTTTTTCTCTATATTTTTCACTTTCATTTCATGCACACCCCAATATATCATAGAATCACAGTCTATGAATAATGGTACAATGGACACCACAAACCATTCCCTTACTCAAATTTATTTTTATCCAAAAGAAGGCCAGTCAACAGAACAGCAGTCCCGCGATCATTATGAATGTTACAACTGGGCCGTAGATCAGACTAACTTTGATCCGAGTCAGTCACCTTTGGCTACCGAAGAACGCATCAAAGTAGTGCCTTATCCTCCACCTGGACATGATACTGTTACAATGTCTATTATAGGTGCGGTAATGGGTGCTTTAATAGCAGGGCCAAGACATGCAGCAAAAGGCGCTATTATCGGTGCAACCGGCGGCGCTTTAGCAGGCGTTGCTTCCGATACCTCAAGAGTGCAACTTGCCAAACAGCAGGAGGAAGCCTACGCAGCACGTAATCATGTGCAAATTGCCAAAGCTGAAAGAAAAGCGCTTGAATTTCAGCGCGCAATGTCTGCATGCCTTGAAGGGCGAGGCTATAGCGTACGGTAAAAGCCAGAATGGATATACAGTAACCAAAATATTAGCAAAAGGAGTATTTATGTTATATCTTAATATTAATAACCGACATTTATTCTTCAAACTGGCATTCACCCTCTTATCTATACTACTATTGTTTTGTTTTTCCCAGACAGCTTATGCAGAAAGAAAAGGTGAAAGTTATCGTAAATATGAAAATCATGGAAGAAGAGATCATAATTATAATGATTCGCGTTATCATCACAATCGTCACTACCCTGCCCGAAATCAGTACGTAGACAGATTACCGAATAAGTACCGGTCCTTTAAGCACAGAGGCTCACGATATTTTTTCTCAGGAGGCATATGGTATCGTCCGTATGGACCACGCTTTACTATTGTTGCACCTCCGATAGGTCTTATAACTCCCTTTCTACCACCTTATTATACAACGATATGGGTAGGAAATGCACCTTATTACTATGCTAATGAAGTATACTACACCCACAGAGGAGATGGTTACGTAGTTGTTGAGCCACCTGAAAAAGAAGTCAGCGAAGCACCCCCGCCGGCAGATAAGATGTTTGTCTATCCCCGGCTGGACCAGAACAAGCAGCAACAGGCGGATGACCGTTATCAATGCCATAGATGGGCTGTAGACCAGACTAATTTTGATCCCACACAGCCGCCTATCAATATGGCCGGAGCAGAGATGAGCCGGAAACGAGTTGATTATCAGCGTGCTATAAGCGCCTGTCTTGATGGCCGCGGTTATACGGTTAAATAGCTATTAATGATATGATTATTTTCTGATGTGATTTAGATATTAAAATTTATAGGTTCTTTCAACAAAAACCAAGGAGCCAGTTTCAAAACGCCCCATTTTGGCCGATCTCTGCGTTGGGCTCAAATTTCAATCCTCGAAATACTCAATGTATTCCTGTGGTTGAAATTTTCTCCCGCCTTGAGCTTAATCAAACTGAAACATTTTGAAAGTGGCTCCAAGAACTAAATAAATGCTGCGGTTATGTACTTAATTACGGATATTAATAAGCTAAAAGAACATATTTATAATACAGTTTTATCTTCTTTGGAATCGCTGACTTTTGTAATGCTTTACAAGATATTAAATAAGCAGTTTAAGATTGAAAGGTATGCTTTTAAAAAAGCTGTGGATGAACTTGTTGCAGCAGGAGATATCTGCTACTCATATAAACATGGATGTTCTTTTCTGGAAAATTCTTTGGAAAAACCCGTACAAATATCAAAACGGATTTTCCTTGTGCCTCATCAATTAAGATACCCAAAAAAAGCTGATGAGATCGTAATAAAAATGCAATCGGGAATATCTTTTGGACGTGGAGATCATCCTACTACAAGGCTTGCCCTAAGAGGTATAGAGCATGCTTTTGAATTGAACAGCCTTATTGGTAACAGCAACACTAATTCAAATGCTCTTGATATCGGGACGGGAAACGGTATTCTCGCAATTGCCTGTGTTTTGCTCGGGGTACGGAAGGCCTTGGGTATCGATATTGATAAATGTGCAATAATAGAAGCACGGGAACATGTAATAATTAACGGACTTGTAAACAAAATAAAAATATCTGATATGCCTGCTGAAAAAATAACCGGGCATTTTTCAATTATTACAGCAAATCTGCGCTATCCAACATTAAAAAGTCTATATCCGTTAATAGCAAAACTAACCGGAACAAATTCCATGCTCGTATTTTCAGGCATAAAAGTTTCCGAATGTGATGAACTTTCTAAAATATATACAAATAATCTTTTTACATACTGCTGGGAAGATAGAGAAAAAGATTGGAGCGCTATGGTATTTAAAAGGTTTTAAACAGATTGCTTAGCCCTTTCTATGTTTTCCACTTCTCCCATTACAATAATTGCCGAACTCTCCATTAAAACCCATGTAGGAGGAGGGTTAAAAACTATATCACTGCCCTGATGCTTAGATCCCAAAACTATTAAATTGTATTTTTCCGTTAATTTCAGTTCATTGATCTGTTTTCCTATAACACAAGATTTTTTTGAAATACTTATCTGGTTTATACGAATATTCCCCTGGCTGCTTCTAAGCATGCCATCAAGAAAATTTACAACCGCAGGCCGAAACATTTCAGAAGCCATGCGAAGTCCGCCAATAAAATTTGGAGAAACAACGCTGTCTGCGCCTGCTTTTCTAAGTTTCGGCTCAATGCTTTGCTCCACCATTCGGCTAATTATCCTAATCTTGCTATTTATCATTCTTGAGGTCATAGTTACATAAAGGTTATCTTTATCAGAAGGAAGACATATTACTATGCCTGCAGCCCTTTCAATACCGGCAGCAACCAGATTGTTATCTTCTGTGGCACTCCCTTTTATATAAAGAAGCTCTTTAATGCTTTTACTTTTTTCTATATTATCCTCAAGATGCTCTATCAAAACCACTTTTTCCATATTTTTAGCAAGCTCTTCTATTACATGGCGACCCGTCTCACCACCACCACAAACAATGAAATGCTGGTTTAATTTTTTTATTTTATTTTCCATTTTATTTTTCCTTAATATCCCTGAGAGTTCACCTTCGATTGTTATTGCAGTGAGTGTACTTATGCCATATAGAATTATACCCATACCAAATGTAATAAGTATCATGGTAAATATTTGCGCCGGTATATGTCCTGTTATAGGAAGAATTTCACCGTATCCGACACTTGTCATGGATATTACTGTCATATATAAACAATCAATATATTTCGGTTTACCACCGAAAATGATATAATAACCACTGCTTCCGGCAAGCACCACAAGAAAAATAGCAAAAAGAATAAAATATAGTCTTTTTTTTATATCCATAATTTATTGGAATTGAGAGCCACTTTCAAAACGTTTCAGTTTGGTCAAGCTCAAGGCGGGAGAAAATTTCAACCACAGGAATACATTTAGTATTTCGAGGATTGAAATTTGAGCCCAACGCAGAGATCGGCCAAAATGGGGCGTTTTGAAACTGG
>JBDRRF010000002.1:0-6770 GCA_043825875.1 Pseudomonadota bacterium
TTCGCTGTTGTACTCCTTCTGTTTGATCGAAAAAACCGTTTTGAATACCAGTTGTATCACGCAAAACAAAACTGGATTCAAAAAAACCATGAAAACTGGATTCCATTTCTGCTGCCGCATTCGAAGAGAAAATTCCTAACAACACAAAAATTGCAAACACAATCAAACATGTTTCCCCCCATCTTCTCTTACCCATGTCTTTCCTCCTAAATTAAGTGTTAATAAATACAAGCTCCTTTTAGTTTTAATTTGTAATTCTCACCCCCTTTTTTTTAAAAAAAACCCCTATCCAAAAGCAGAACAAACAAAGAACACAATGAAAATCCAAAATGCTTTAGATTCACGATATAAAACCTATCGTAAAGAACACGATTATTGGGCAAACTCAGAAACAGCTAATTACTGACTTATTATTTATTGACAACGCTCTCAATTTTTTTATAGATTAACCAAGGAAATGTTATATGCTTTAATGTATTTTGATTTCTATCGAGAGGGTATAAACAGTTTATGACTTCTTTACAACGAACAAAGAATTCGTATAGTGAACCCAAATTATATAATTCGATGGGATCGCTGATTAGAGATTATCGTCAATGGCGTAGCCTAAGCCAGGAAAAAATCTCAAGCTTGGTTGGAGTGAGCGTTCGCCAACTACAAAACTGGGAAGCAGGATGCCGCCGCGCCCGTATTGAAAACCTTCATGATCTTGCTGAGGCTACCGGCATTCCGATGCAAGTATTTGTTGCTCTTAACGCGGATCAGCCACTCTGGTATTCCCTGCAGAAAAGGCATTTTGCATACTCTTCGTTAGAAGCGCATTGTGTGCATCATGAATTATTCAAATATCCTAATGAATCAAGCAATGAAATTATATTAAAAAGCGAACGCATTTCAACAAACAAACACATAAACATTATACTTTCTTGTCATAGTGATCTATACTGTATAAACGAATCATTGCGGGCAGATGTTATCAAAAAGGCTTCCATGATTCTTCCTGGTCTCAACCACATTATCTTTGACTCCTGGGGCCATTATGTGGGTCACAGTATCTGGCTGCCTTTAAAAACACATGAATATAAGCAACTCCGTCAGCTGAGTTCAATTGAAAATTATCTTACTCCCGATAGAATTTGCGATATTATCGCTCTTGATGAGGGCACATTCTTCAACTACTCTGCATATTCAGCCAGCTTGAATATAGCACATTGTCAGATAATGAATGTCGGAAGGAACCTTGCTGAAATAAAACATAAAAGTAAATACCTGATTTCCGCCAATACATTTAGGGAAGAAGTACATGAACTGTTAAGCAATATGGATATGAAAGTAATCAGAAGTTATGAACGTGTAAACTCCGAAGCTTGTAATAAACTCTATGAGGTAAAATTAGATTTTTTGATGAGACCCAAAGGACCTTGGCAATGGTTGGTAGAAGAAGCTAATAAATCAAGAGAGAAGCTTTCCAAAATATCTGTGATAAAAGAGTAGTAGCAAACCTTATCAAATTAAGCTCGGCATTTCTGTTTTGATAAGTAGTATTGAATGTTTCTTATCACAGCAACATCTGTTTTTTGGCTCAATATTTCATATGACTCCCCCCGGCATAGATATGTTAAGTTTTTATATTGGTATTTTTTGATTGCATGCCTATTAAGGCATACTAATACCGCCATCAACGGATATAGTTTGACCTGTAATAAAAGAACCTTCGTCAGAAGCCAGAAGTACTGCTATCCCGACATAATCTTTTACAGAAGCTGTCCGCCTCATTGGGGTTATATTAACTATCATTTGTGTCATTTCTTCAGGATAATTAAATGCCAAAAATTGTTCAGTGTCGGTTGTAAGACCACAGGCAATAGCATTTACATTAATTCCCATCGGGCTGAGTTCGGCCGCAATCGCCCGGGTCATAGCAATCATCGCTCCTTTGGTTCCTGTATATTCTGCATTCATAGGCACACCAATTCTTCCCTGAGCAGAACATATTCCGATAATCTTTCCGTAATTTTTCTTAACCATTTCTCTTGCCACAAGTTGCGTACAAAAAAACATTCCCTTCTGATTTACAGCAACCACCTTATCAAATGTGTTTTCATCTTTTTCAAGAAATGGACCTGATGAGCCTCCTATACCTGCATTGTTAACAAGTATGTCTATCTTGCCAAACTTTTGAATAGTTTTATCCACCATGTCTTTGTTGTCCGCAATAATCGATACATCCGATTTAAGAGCAAGGACTTCAACGCCCATGGCCTTTAAATCTTTTTCAGCCTTTTGAAGCCGTTCTTCAATCAAGTCAGTTATGACAATGTTAGCACCTTCTTTTGCCATTCCAAGCGCAATCGCCTTGCCTATTCCGGCCCCCCCACCTGTTATAATCGCAATTTTTTCTTTTAATTTCATATTTCCCGTCCTATTTTTACATGAGTTTAAACGTCTTCCGCCAATTGGGGATTTATAAGCTTAAAAAAACTGAGAAATATACAAAATCAGCATATTATCCACCAACGTGGGGCGTTTTGAAACTGGCTCATCAATTTATTACTTTACCAAAATTAATACCGAGATCTTCCATAACTACCTGTACACCTGCCCGAGCGCCCCCAAAGACGCCAGGTCCAGGATGGGTGCTTGCTCCTATCATATATAATTTATCAACAGGAGTACGGTAGTTGTGCCAACCGGAAAACGGACGGTTTTCGAACATCTGCATGTTATATGTGCCTATCTGGCATATGTCACCTTTTAGCATTGTAGCATTATTTCTTTCATAAAATAAAGGAGAATGAATGGCTCTTCCTAAAATATTGTCGCTTCCCATGTTGGTGGCAAGATTCTGAACCTGACCTAAAATATCATCTGCTACATCTTTTTCTATATCATCCCATTTTTGGGGCCCGCCATTTCTTAAAGCATAAGGTGCAAATGAATAAAGATACATCGTATGATTACCTTTAGGCGCTCTTGTCGGATCGATTTGTGTTGCAGTAAATGATGAAAAAACATCATTTCTTGGAATCCCGTTATCAATAGCCTGAAAAGCATGCTGAAATTCAAAGGGGTCTGAATTGTGGTATGTAAGCCAGTGTGATTTAAATCCGTTTTTCCATATCGGCGCTTCTTTTAATGCGAGATGTTGATTCAAAGCGGAAAAGCCGGAGTGTTTCAAGCCCTTTACGTTTTGTATAAAATCATCAGGCAATTTACTTCCTGAAACCATATCGGGAAATACCTGCTTTATGTTTAAAGTAGATAAAACCGCTTTTGATGCCTCAATTTCTTCACCGTTATCAAGTAACACGCCTGTTGCCTTGCCGCCTGAAATTCCAAATTCCTTTACACGGTTTGAAAGCTTGATTGTACCGCCCAGAGATTCAAGGCACTGTGCCAAAGCTTCGGACAACATGCCGGAACCACCAACCGGAAATCCGCTGCCATATTTGTGCTGCAAAGGTATAAATAGAAAAAGATAAAGCCCCGTACCTTTTGTAAACGGATTGATCATCTGTTCGGCTGAAAAACGCGTCATGACAATTCTCATTTTATCGCTTTCAAACCAGTCTTCGGCAATATCCCAGGCGCTTGATAACAAAGCTTTGATAAATAAACGGCCCGCAGGGCTTGAATCTATCATGGCCATTGTCTGTCCGAAAGATGGGGTAGGATTATACATTCTCATAAGCAGCATATCCAGCAATTGAAACGACAAGTCATGAAATTTACGGTAGGCCTCGGCATCATTTTGTGAAAATTTGGCTATTCCCTCACAGGTTTTATCAAGACTACGATATTGAGTAAAATACGTACCATCATCAAAGTTTACTCCTGTAAATGTATCGGGAGTAATATATTCCAACCCAAATTTGGATAATAGTCTAAGTTCATCTTTTTGTATTACCGGATTTGGATAAATCAGACCATGCCAGGTAGAGAAAACATCATGTTTAAATCCCGGCACTGTTATTTCATCGGTAAATACTCCGCCGCCTACATTGTTTTTGCCTTCTACCACACAAACATTAACACCGGCCTTTGCAAGATATGCCGCAGCCATTAATCCGTTATGCCCGGCACCAACAACCACTACATCATACTTCTCCGCCATTTCATAAAATCCTTTTCATTTACCAATTTACTATTTAATAACGTTCATGAATAACCATTTATTTAATCTGTAATATTAATATTTCTTTTACTTCTATCTGCAAAGGCGCTGTGAAAGACTGGATATCATATCAGGGAACAAGCGTACTTGGCCCACCAAAGGCAGTACGCAACAGGCATGTAGGCAAATTATATATAAACCAGAACATAGCATTCATGGTAAGCGACCAGACCAGAAAGCGGGTAAATTCACGCTTGGCACCGGAAGCCATGCGATGCACGCCGAACAAACGCTCATGCAGCCAGATGCCGGCCGCATCTTTTTGGACAAAAAGCCAGACCACCATAACGGCGAAAAACACAAAATATAAGATCGGCCATACCAGGGGGAAATTACCACGCGTTGTTATCAGTGCCGGACCAAGAATATTTGTATAGCTGAACCAGCCTAGTGAGGCCGAAATCCCTTCGACGGCCAGATCCCATAAATAAAATATCGGAATAACAACTACTGCCGTGGCACGCAACGAACTCCAGGCAGGTCTGGCTTTTTTTATACGCTCCGCAAGCATGACAAGCAGGGCAAAGACTATACCAAAGTACCAGCCATAGCTTGGAATAACCGCCCATGGTTTGCTTGGTGCAGTCCAAAATGTCGGGCCCCAGGGAATCTGGGCAAATTTATAGTTGAAGAGTAGATATGCTCCCCAGTCGGCATACCACTCCTGCCACCACATAGTGGTACCGCCCAAAAATAGCAGTGCAGATAAAGATAGTACCCCGGTGCTGCGTGTGCGGCTGAAGTGATAAGATGCTATGCCAAGCCAGATCAGCGGTAAAACAATTTCGAAAACCCATGGAACCAAAGGGTCTGCCATGCCGGAAGCTGTTACTAAATTGTTCATTATTCTACCTCCTTGAAATATGTATTACTTGTTAGTATATTATAACATCCCTGTATATATATGAATTAATCATATTACTGCGGTGATATATATTAAAAGTTCCCGCAGTAATATTATACTGCAATAAATATAAATATTTTTATTTAGACAGCAATAAGAAATTATTCACATTAAAAAAGCTGGCATCAAGTATTGAAGCAGGTGCATACAAAGTATTTTCCGGACCCGCTCCCCGGCTTACACAAGTAGCGTGACGAGATTTTTCATCAATATAAAGTTGAGCATCATGATCCCCTACATTGTTTTTACCGCTTGGGGTTTCACTGTAATGTGCCACAATAGAAAACCATGTCCGGAAATCACCTGATTGTTCAAACACCTCCTTGAACCATATGACATTAGTTTCCTGATCAATATAATTTACGTGCAATCCCCAGTTATAATAAGAATCTTTAGGCATCTGTTCAACAACCCATACTTTTCTTGGAACATAGGTCAAATTAATAGGCGCCCAGGATATCCCCTTCCATTTTGGGTCCTGAAAGCCCAGGTTGATATGTTTACCGGTAAAAGGAAATACTCTGCTTATCATTCCATCAGGCAAATCCTGTGCAGGCAGTATATTGGGACTGGTAAAACCAACCAGAATTGTTTTTTCACCTATATACTTCCATTTCATTGTTCTGTCTTTCCCGCCCCATCCGTAATTTGTATCCAACCACGAATCAGAACCCATAAATGGGTCGGATCTTGTTGTGGAGCCGGTTTGCCTAATCCTGCGAATGGCTGGAACATAAGCATAATTGCTATCGGCCCTTTCGTTCATATAAATAGAAGCCAATGTGTTGGTTCCTTTCATAGTCATTGGCTCCAAAACTCTTTCAAATTCGTAGGTCAGTACTTTGTCAGGATTTCTTAGTTTTTGACCGGGTGCTCGGCCATTCATATAAAGGCGGTAATCAATACCTGAAACATAGCGTTCCTCTCCTTTTGGAGTTATCCATGAAATATAAATTTGATCTTTTGATCCCAGAAGGCGATATCTCTGGAAATTGGAGTTGTATATGATCTTTGCCCCGGCTTTGGGATCTTTGAGATCAATTTTGGGAAAAGGATAGCCATAAATATTTTCCGGGTATTTCCCGGTACGTTTATCTATCAAATCGCCATCAGGAGTTATATCAAATTTCCCTTCATTTTTTGCGCTTGCTGCAAGAAAATTATCGGTATGTTTATATTTAAAGTTTATTTTTCCCGGGGTAACAATATAATCGCCCCTTTCAACCGCACGGTACATTGCCGGAATCAAAAGATCTTTATATTGGCTGCAATTTGCTTTGTTGATTACTTTCGACAACTCCGCTGCATTGACGATACCATCACATAAAAGCAGAATGAACAAAAAACACATTAACAATGCAAAACACTTTAAAATCCCTATTTTCTTCATCTTTATTTTCCTCCCCTTACATTTATAATGTTATAATGATCTTTCTCTCCGGTATTAAACAGCCCTTTTGCAAATCGCATCAGTTGCTATGCGTTGTCAGGCAAGACATCAAACAGCAAAAGGGCTGTTTAATGCCGGAGAAAGCCTTACTGAATGCCATAGATTATTTCCCGGTCGCGCAAAGCTATTTGCGCCTGCCATTCATTTTCCCGCAGGACTTCAGGAAGCTTTCGCTGTGCAGACAAATCAATATTTAAATCTTGTAATCCGTATTTACTTTCCAAGTATTCGAGAAGCGCAGT
>JBDRRF010000003.1:0-8539 GCA_043825875.1 Pseudomonadota bacterium
CGCAATACAGCTCACAACTTCTGCAATCCTGACAAACCGATTCCTTGGGATCAACCATGGATATGTAGCCTATCGCTTTTGGATAGAGCACGGTTTTATCTGCTGCAACTTCAGTTTTATTGTTTGCCATTTACATTCTCCTTTATTTATAAATACATTTTAAGCTTTACCGGATGAGGCATAACGCTCTTTTGCAATCGCAAAAAGTTCCTGGCTTCCTTTTGACCACTTTACTGTTAACTTTGTTTTATTAATCTTCCAGCCCTCGGAAGTGCGAATCATCCCATTGGTATAGTAACCACCACCTGACCACATACTGTCTACTTTATCATTTGGAAGGTAAAACTCGGAGTGAACGTAGGACATACACGTTGCTTCATCACCGTTTATGGTAACAACATCATTGGAAGTATAATGCATCACAGATTCAAAACCGCTTGCATTCTCCCGTGCCCAGGTTACCCAATCATCAGCTTTAAAAACTATGGGATTTCCTCCGATCATGGAAGTATAATCGATTTCCACTTGGTCAGTATAGCAGGAACGCAATCCGGCCCAGTCGTGCAGGCCGATACTGGTTGCATAACGTATAACTACGTCAATAATTTCCGTACGATCTAAAAGCAACTGTAATTTTTTCTCGTCCATAATTAATTCCCCTTAATTACTTTCTCAAAATCAATGCCAAGATCTTCCATAACAACCTGTGCAGCAACACGCCCACCACCGGTCACACCACCACCAGGATGTGTGCTAGATCCTGACATATAGAGTTTATTTATCGGCATGCGGTACATATGCATTCCGGACAACGGCCTGTTTCCGCCGATCTGCCAGTTATACATTCCAAAATGATATTTATCACCAGCGGGCATTGCAGAGTTTCTCCTTTGAATATCAAGCGGGGTCACATAAGATCTTCCTATGATATTGTCATCGGTCAGATTGCTGCAATAGCGCCGCGCTATTTCCAGCATATTATCTGCCGTCTGCTGGCCCATCTCATCCCATTTTTCAACAGGAGCATCTTTTAGTACCGGAGGCACAAGAGCATAGTGGTATACTATGGTTTTACCTGCCGGAGCCCTTGACGGATCAATCAAGGTGGGTATGCAGAAATTGGAAAATTCATTGTCCAGATATCCCAAATCCATACGGTGCATAGCATTGCGATAATGTTTTATGTTCATATGACCGAATTCAACAAACAGGAAATCCCCTATATCACTACCAACCTTGAACTTGGGCTTCTCATTAAGTGCAATGTGCTGAATGAAGCCGGAATACCGGCTTTGGTGCAGTCTGCTAACATTACGTTCAAGATTCGTTGGCAGTTCAACTCCGGGTAACATTCCGGAAAATATCTGCTTGATATTGATGTTGGCTACAACTGCTTTACCGGCAAGAATCTCCTCTCCGCTTGATAGAATAACACCTGAAACCTCTCCCCCCGAAATTTTAAACTGTTTTACCATACTGTTTATTTTGACAGTACCGCCATGAGCTTCTAAACATCTTTTCAGAGCCTCTGCCAGGGCACCTGAACCACCCACCGGCATCCATCCGCCAAATCTATTCATAAACGGCAGGATAGTAATAAAGCCGAATCCTGTGCCTTTATCAAAAGGATTATTCATGGCCTTTGACGCAAAACGGGAAAGTGCTATTTTTAATTTGTCGCTCTCAAACCATTCTTCGGCGATATCCCAAGCGCTTAGAGACTGAGCCCTTAACAGCGCCTGACCTTCAGGACTCTGATTCATCAAAGCTTGAGCTATCCCAGCGGTTGCAGGAGGTCCATACATTCCCGTTGTGAACATTTCCAAAGATTTACCCGCCTTAGCGTTAAATTCCCGATAGGCCTCAGCATCGTGTGGAGAAATCTTTGCAATAGACTCGCATGTCTTATCGATATCCAAATAGAACTTAATTGTTGAGCCATCTTCAAAAATTTCTCCGGTAAGCTTTTCAGTTCTGGCATATTCCAGGCCATATTCTGACAGCAACCCGAGTTCATCATTTTTCATCATCGGGTTAGCAATTAGAATATAATGAAGACTGGAGCAGCAATCATGCTTGAATCCCGGAACAGTCAATTCCTTTGTCTTTGTTCCGCCGCCGACCTCCGGTTGTTCTTCTACAACACAAACATTCAGCCCGGCCTTGCTCAAATAAGCAGCAACTATAAGACCGTTATGCCCGGCACCTACAACTATTACATCAAATTTCTCTGAAATAACTTAAGTTCTCCTTTATAGGTTATTATATTTTTAATCCTGTTGTGTACCCATCATAAATTGCATCTATTCCCTTCCTCGGAGCAACGGAATCACCAATACAGTACAGTTCCTTAACCTTTCCTTTCAGGGCTTTATATAATTCGTTATTAGCTTTATTATAAGTGACCATAACTACATTATCTACCCCTTCAACTTTTTTTACAGAGCCGGCATATATATCGAGAAGTTCTACCGTGTTTCCCGAAATACTTTTGACGATCATATTAGGACTAAAAATCACACCTTTGGAACGAAGCCTCATATAAGAAGCCGGTAAATCAGTTGTCGCAATAAGATCAAACCCAATAAAATTCAGAGGACTTACCATCTCAACCTGCTTTCCCTTTTGAGATATATACTCTGCAACACTCATCAGTTGCCAGTGTCCTTCTCCGCCATCAACTACAATGACCTTTTCTCCCAGTTCCACCTTATCTAAAAGCACATCCCAAACAGTTACTACATTATCCTGATCTCCACCGGGTACCGGGGATTTGGCGGGCAATGAACCGGTAGCAACGACAACAGCATCAGGAGCTTCTTTTTCTACCATATCCGGCATTACTTCCACTCCAAGATTTACCTTTACTCCCAGTAATTCCAATTGCTTAATCCTGTATCTTATCGAACCCGCAATTTCTGCTCTGTTCGGAGCTTTTGCTGCGATAAGGATCTGACCGCCCAGTTCGTCGGCTTTTTCATATAAAACCACTTCATGGCCTCTTAGTTTGGCTACCCTTGCAGCTTCCATGCCTGCCGGACCTCCGCCGATTACCATAACCTTCTTCTTTGTACTTGAAGGTACAATTGTTCCTATTTCTTTTTCCTTTCCTGTGGCCGGATTTTGAAAGCATGTAACCGGTCTGCCTTTCATGGCTCTTCCTATACATCCCTGATTACAGGCTATGCAGGAACGAATTTCTTCTATTCTGCCCTCCATAGCCTTATTGGGCAGTTCAGGATCAGCAATCAGACCCCTGCATATTCCAACCAAATCCGTCTGACCATCTGCCAACATTTTTTCAGCCTGAACCGGGTCATTAATTCTGAGAGCTACTCCTATAGCCAGGTCTACCGATTCTTTAAATCGGGCGGCATAGGGATTTAACAGTCCTAACGGAGTGTGCATGCCTGTTCCGATAGTAAAAATTCCTTCATAAAATCCTCCTGAGATGGAAATATAATCAATATATCCGCTTTCCTCAAAGATCTTGCCGATCTCTGTGGTTTCGTCAATACTTAATCCGCCAGGTACAAATTCGTCTCCGGGCATTCTTATGCCCAGAGCCATATCATATCCTACTTGCTCACGGATGGCCGCCATAATCTCCAAAGGAAATCTCACACGATTTTCAAGGCTTCCTCCATACTCATCCGTTCTCTTATTTGTATAGGGAGACATGAATTGTTCCGGCAAATAACCTGTGGCGCTGTGAATCTCAAGACCGTCCAAGCCGGCGTCTTTAGCAAACTGAGCAGTCTTTGCATATGCAGCTATAGCTTCCTTAATATCTTCAATCTCCATTTCCTTAGGTACTGTACGACCTCCAGCCGGAGTAGGCGAAGCACTCCAAAGCGGCAATTGTGTCAATTCAGAATCCGCAGTTCTTCCGGCATGCATTAATTGAACAAAAAGCTTTGTGCCTTCTGCATGTACCGCCTCAACAAGCATTTTTAATCTCTCAACAATTCGTTCGTCATACATTTCCATAATGCCGTAAATATTTCTGCTGTTAAACATTATGTTCATGCTTCCGGCAACAATAAGCCCTACGCCGCCTTTAGCCCTTGCCCTTTGATACTCAACATACCTTTCAGTCATCATATGATGTTCATCAGTATATTTTGTACCGTGAGCAGGGAAAAATATCCGGTTTTTTATGGTTACAGGGCCAATCTTAAAAGGGGTAAACAAATACTGAAATTGATCGCTCATTTTTTCCATCCTTTCTTAATAGTGTTATTATCAAAGTTTATCCGTTTTTTTAAATGTATTTTCTCACATAATTGACTTAATACAAGACGAGAAAACTATGAGTATTACCCGGGGTTAAGCCCCATGTTTTTCTATCTTCATTATTTTCTAATCGTTATTTAATAAAACCGGGAACTCTGATATACACTATTATCCATTAATGGGCCTTTATTAAACGGTATTTTTGTTCTTTTTTACTTGCCATGGCGGCTATTAAATCAGCTACAGGTGTGGTTTTAGTCCTAAGCATATATTGTTTAAAGCACTTATCAGAACAAATTTACTTATTAGCAATTATCTTTGCTATTGCTATCGGCAGATCATCAAATCTTCGAATGAATCTGTAACGGCCATGCCCCTTTTGAGCCATAAGCTCATTTGTAGCCCGATCAGAACCGCCGGTTCCAAAGGATATTCCGAGCACATGCAATCTATCAAACTTTGCGGCAATTTCAACAGGATCGCCTCCTTTCGTTGCCCATCCATCGGTTACTAAAATACCGGTTTTGTGCATTGTTTTTGATTCGTTCAAAAGAGAAAGACCGTCTAAAAGAGCTTGTCTTATGTTCGTGGCACCGCCTGTTTCAATATCAAGCATTTTATCAACCAGGGGTTCCAAGACATGAGGTTCATAAAGACGCTTAATAATATTTGTATCCCTGGCAAAAGACAGCACACCATAAAAATCATTTCGGAGCTTTCCGGCAAATACTCCTGTAGCTATAGCTGCTACTGCGGCTTTTTCAGGTCGCATGGAATTTGATGCATCCAGCATAAGCACATAGGAGTTTTGTTTTAATATTTTTTCATAGCAGTAAAGATTTTCATGTATCAGAGATGGATCTCCCGGTTGTTCCTCCAGGGTATAATCTATATCAATATCTACAAGTCCCGGCATATATGGCCTGGTTACTGTTATTGTATTTCTGGCCGCTTGCGATGCTATTTTTGACGACAGATAAACAATTTTACCCAAAAGTATTTTATGGACTTCCATCCTGTGCTCCCATTTTGCACGTTTTTGCATAAGATAAAGGAGCTTTACCTGGGAAAATCCGGTTTCCATACTTTTTGCCATTTCCAATAATGGATTGAAAAAATCGCTATTAAAAATTTCATTCAAAGATCGGGGCAAACGATAAAGAAGAGGAATAATTTCTTCATACTGTAAAAAATCTATGGCGCTGCGTAATTCCTGCAAAATTTTTTGATCATCAGCATCAATTAATAATTTTTTTTTTGATCCCCGTCGAAATCGGAGGGGGTAGCAGTTGTATTGGCTGATACATCACGCTTTGGCGAAGTTAAGCGCTGCTTATATTTTTCTAAGGACATAAGCGCAAGTTTTTTAAGAAGCTCAAGAAAATTATCATGAGAGAAATCGTTAAGCTCTATCTTTGTGGAAAAAGCAAGCTTTGCGCATTTTACCCAGGCTTCGGGATTATCATTAAATGATTTATTGGCGCTGTAAAATATATCAGCAAGATCAATGGCGCCGCGGATCGACGAACCACGTCTTATGGCCTGTTTATCTCTTGTCAGCCGTGTAAAAATTACGGAAAGAGTAATGATTTGTTCGTCGGGGCACCTGGAACGAAGCTTTACTATCTCAATTTCTTCATCTTCCGTCTGATTAAAGAGTGTGATACATATAAAACGATCTTTAAGCGCCTCGCTTAACTGTGATGTGCCTATATATTCATCGGGATTCTGTGTTGCAATAATCAGAAATCCTTCTTTGCCTTCCACTTTGCCGTATTTCGGGATATAGATCTTCTTCTCATCCATAGCAGAAAGAAGAACGTTCTGAGTTCCTTCCGGCATCCGGTTTAATTCATTTAGCAACAGAATGGAGCCTTCTTCCATAGTCAAGGTCAGAGCTCCCTGTATAAAGGCTTCCTTTGTATAACCCTTTGCCATAACAAGAGGCGGATCAAACCATCCTGCCAGTTTTTGTTCGGTATAACGTTCATCCCCGTCTATTCTCAGGCAGTTTCTTCCAAGATGAGATGCAACAGCCATAGCAATCGTTGTTTTACCGACACCTACAGTCCCCGATAGAAGTATATGCTTTCCAGCACCGGCTGCTATCAAGGACAATTCCAATTCCTCTTCTCGGCCGATAATACTGTGCAATTGCTGTATTTGCGCTATAGTATCATGCATTTAGTTTAACTTTCCATAAGCTTATAAATATCAATCATGATATCAAAAATTAATTCACTAAAACAATCCCATAAATTGTTACTTTATCCATTGTGGGCGTATCGGCTTTGAATCCGGCCCTTTCAGCCGTACTAAACACATCTATACCTACTGCTTCCATAGATGGTCTTGCTTTAAACGGATGCCTGCAAGTTTCTCCGGGAATTTTTACCGCACACTCTTCACATAGCCCACAAGTACCTGCGCCAAAACCTGCCGAAAAACGATATCCCAAGCCAAAGCACTTGCTTTCTATTTTATTTATTATTTCACCAAATTCTTTTGCTGCTAAGAGCAAAGACTTCTGGTAACTCTTATCCTTAAATACTTCGGCAAAATCATCTTTTTTTTGCGTTACATCATCTTTAAAAGACTTTACGTCTTGAATAATAACTGCATAAGAATATTTGGATACTATTTCCTGAAATTCACAAGCGCTCATTACATGAGGAGGGCACATAAAACTATTACCATAAAAACCACATATGGGTACCCGGCATTTCAAATTAACTCTGGGATCAACTATAATATCGGATGCTTTGATGGCTTTTGCATCAATTGCACCTAATTTTTTGGCCTCTTCACATAAGGTGCTCAAATTCTCTTCTGTTTTCTGATCCATATTAATTAAACACCTTTTTTTCTTATCAACTCATCAGCTCATGAACTTATGGGCTATTCTCTTTTATACCGGGAGCCGGATTGCGCGGGAGAATTTGCGCAAATACTGAGGATGATTAGTCAGCTCAATATAATTTGCTTTGCGGGCTATAGCCATTGATAATTCCCGCTGCTCTTTCGAAAGCAGGGCTAATTTCGCTCCCGTACCGGCAGCATTGCCTATCTGAGAAAACCGGTTCATTGGAACATCAGCAAACATACCAATATCTATAGCACTTGCTACATCTATATAACTTCCGAAAGCACCAGCTATTAATATTTTGTCAATGTCATCCCATGTTATTTTTGTCTCTTCCAAAAGAATATTCAGTGCCGCGGCTATGGCCGCTTTAGCCATAAGTATTTCACTTATATCCGTTTCGGTTATGGTGATATCATTTCCGGTACCGCTTTCTTTCGCATACACAAGAACAAATTCCTGTCCTTTTTCACCATCCCGAACAAGCGGATGAGCAAGCATTTTGCCCATACGATCAATAATACCGGCTTTTCGTAGTTGAGCAATCGCATCTAAGATACCTGAACCGCATATTCCAACAGGTGGTTCGTTGTTTATGGTTCTGATTTCAACAGATGATCCCGATATCTTAACTTTTTCTACAGCTCCACCTTCCGCACGCATACCGTATTTTATATGCGCTCCTTCAAAAGCAGGACCCGAAGCACAAGATGTGGAAAGCAAGCGATTATTTACTGCAAGGCTTATTTCCGTATTTGTGCCGATATCTATTCCGATTGTCGTTTTATCAGTATTATAAATTCCGGTTGCAAGCAGTACTGCCACATGGTCGGCGCCTACAAAACCGGCAATATTGGGCAAAAGATGGACATATGCCCCTGGGGCTAAGGTAAGACTTATATCTCTGGCCTTAATATCTATGGCATCGCTGACAGCAGGTATATAAGGCGCTAATGCCAACTGTCTTACCGGCAAACCCAAAAAAAGATGATGCATGGCCGTATTGCCCACTACAACGGCTTCAACAATTTGATTATCGGAAAGGCCAGTCTCCGTGCATAGTTCGTTTACCAATTGGTTGATATCATCAGCAGCAGCCTGCCGGAGCGCATCGGCTTTTTTCTCCATGGCATGATTTAGACGAGCCATAAGATCCTGCCCATATGCCATCTGCCGGTTTACTACTGCTTTTGCTGCCAGAATCTCTCCTGTCTCAAGATCGGCCAGGTAAGCTGCAATCTTGGTGGTTCCAAGATCAACAGCCAAACCAAGCAGTTGTTTTCCTGTCTGCCCGGCCATGATTATTTCCCGGTCGCGCAAAGCTATTTGCGCCTGCCATTCATTTTCCCGCAGGACTTCAGGAAGCTTTCGCTGTGCAGACAAATCAATATTTAAATCTTGTAATCCGTATTTACTTTCCAAGTATTCGAGAAGCGCAGT
>JBDRRF010000004.1:0-4452 GCA_043825875.1 Pseudomonadota bacterium
GAGCCAGTTTCAAAACGCCCCATTTTGGCCGATCTCTGCGTTGGGCTCAAATTTCAATCCTCGAAATACTCAATGTATTCCTGCGGTTGAAATTTTCTCCCGCCTTGAGCTTGACCAAACTGAAACGTTTTGAAAGTGGTATAATATCAATAAATGTAGGGCGGTATTTTATATGCCGCCACGAAGTGGCACTATATACAATTGATAAAATTTCTTTGCGAAATGGAACAGGAGAAGGTTCAATTACATGAATACGGAACAACAACAAAGTCCTGAATACTTGAAGATGAGCATGGCTGCTGCACTGACCTTAGGTTTTAAAAATGGGCGCTTTTATCGAAATGCCAGGTTATATTGTATCAATTTGCTGCAAATTTATTCCAATGGATGTACTGCTAATTGTGCATATTGCGGTCTTTCAAGAGACAGGTTAATCAATTCTAAAGAAAATAGTTTCATCAGGGTGGATTGGCCCATCTACGCTCTGGAAGATATCATAGAAAAGATGAACGCTAGTAAGCATTTGTTCAAAAGAATCTGCATCTCCATGATCACCAGAAAAAGGTCACCTCAAGATGTAGTTAACATTATAGAAAAAATAAGGGCCAACCTGGACACTCACATCTCGGTTCTTATCTGTCCTACAATTACCACTGAAGCTGATTTAGTTAAATTCAAGGAAAGTGGTGCTGATAAGATAGGAGTAGCTATAGATGCTGCTACACCGGAGTTGTTCGATAAATACAGGGGCAAAGGAGTAAGAGGTCCTCACCGATGGGAACAATACTGGGATACTTATCAGAAAGTAATTAAAATATATGGCGGCGAAAACTCCGGAGTTCATCTCATTGTTGGATTGGGAGAGACAGAAAAGGAAATGGTCGAAACTATCCAAAGGTCATCCGATATGGGTGGAGGCACTCATCTCTTCTCGTTTTATCCCGAGCCTGGCTCCCAAATGGAACAACATCAACCACCTCCTGTCGGACAATATCGAAGAATTCAACTAGCCAGGTATCTAATTGATGAAAATATCACCGGCATCAATAATTTCGATTTCGATAACTTGGGACAGATAAAAGATTTTGGATTACCGGAATTTGAATTGGAGCAAATTATTAATTCCGGTCTACCTTTCATGACCAGTGGTTGTAAGGGAAAAGACGGAATGGTTGCATGTAACAGGCCCTATGGTAACTATCCTCCTCCGAAGATAAGAAATTATCCCTTCCATTTGAAGACTGATGATATAGAGCTTGTGAAGAATCAGTTGTGGTCATAAGAATTAGTTCTACACTATCCTCAGGATATAGTGCCTTTTGATAAATGCCGCACTTTTTGATGGCAAAATATACTGACATAATCAGCAAGCATATTTCGCCTGTCCCTTATTCCCTTTAAGGATGGAAAGCAAGTAACGCCTGCCTAAAGGTGCGAATGGCTCGGTTCAAAAAATTGATATTTTGATGAGCCAGTTTCAAAACGTCCCATTTTGGCCGATCTCTGCGTTGGGTGAAAATTTTAATCCTCGAAATACCCCATGTATTCCTGCGGTTAAAATTTACACCCGCCTTGACCTTGACCAAACTGAAACGTTTTGAAAGTGGCTCTGATTAATAAAAATCTTCTTGATTTTTTTCAGTTTTGTTGTATTTTTAATGTAAGGCAATTGTCAATACAAAACGTATGATTAGGAGTAAGTTATGGGAAAAACAGCAACTATTCAAACCCGCGTTGATCCTACCGTAAAACGCAACGCACAGATTATATTAAATAAATTAAATATTTCAATGTCAGAGGCTATTTCAATGTACCTTTCACAGATAACACTTCAAAGGGGAATCCCTTTTGAGATTAAGATCCCTAATGAGGTCACAGCTAAAACACTCAGGGACTCTGAAAACGGAAATAATCTTCATAAGGTTGATTCTGTTGACGAATTGTTCGATGAGCTTGATACTTGAACGTAAATTATACAACTCAATTTAAGAAAGATTATAAAAGACTCAAGAAACAAAACAAAGATCTTTCAAAGTTGAGAATCGTAATCGAAAAGCTATCGTCTGGGAAGTCTTTGGAGTCAAGTTATTATGACCATCCTTTATCTGGAAACTGTAAAAATCACAGAGATTGTCACATTGAACCTGACTGGCTTCTAATCTACCGAATCACATCAGAAGATTTATTTCTTGAAAGAACCGGATCACATTCTGGACTTTTTTAAAAGTAGCTATTGTCAAAAGCGAACATTCCGCTTCATATAAAATACCCCTTATGTGTTTTTCCGATCAGATAGTTAAAGCATAGACGTTCCCATTCCTATTCCCTTGTTTGGTTTAACAATGGTCTAAACTGTTATATTAGTCATAATAGTCAAGCCCGTCCCCAATACTGCTCGTCCCCAATACTGCTCCCTGCATCAAATAATAAAAAATCTGACATAAATATCCTCCGCTAACGGTTCGACCAGGCGCGGATTTTAATAGCAATATAAAATTATCCGTGAATGCTTTATAAAGGAATTAAAAAAACTGATCCCCGCGAGAGTCCTGTTGTCTGAATTGGATGGTTATACATCTAATAATTTCTCTTTTAATATCAACGAAGCGACGATAAATACTATAAAATTAAGTATCATAGATAATAAACCGACGATGATTCCAAATATCACATACGTTGATAAATTTGATTCTCCAATCAATGTACCATAATTTGAATATGATGTTTTTATTCCAAACTTTAATAAAACTAATAAAATTAAATAAATGCTATCTTTTGGATTACCTATTATACATTTTATGCCTAATGATATTGCCTGTAATCTTTTTTTCAAAATAAATATTAAGGGTATTATGAATATTGATACGACTTTAATAATAATTGACGAAAAGTAAAATAAATAGCTCGATAAATATTTATAGCTATCTTGAGATGTAAAAATGTAATCACTATAAATATGGGGAGTAATGAGGCTGTGAGAGCAAGAATGACCAAGTAATAATTTATCCAATGTTTACTAAAAATATGAGAAAATGAAATGTGGTTTTCATTATTTATGATTTCAATATACCGACCATAAGCAATGGGGATAAAAAAGAAACTAATTATATATGACATGTAAGAAAATAATTTTAATATGTCGCTATCCGAGACAATTGAGCTATAGCTGAATAAGCATATAAAAAAAATAATTAATATAAAGACAGGACATGATTTGACGATGTCAATTGATTGAATTAATTTTTGTTTTATCTCTGTATTCATGTAAAAGCAAACGGCTCTAATAAAGATCTATGGAGTAATTAATATAGGTAATATGTTTTTATTTGATGCCGGAAACAAAATCTGTATGAAAAGTTGTTAATTTGTAAAGGAATTTAGAGTTTTTGTCAAATTTTTAGTGAGATATTCAGTAATTACTATTTATTATCTGTTAACAATTATTGCGTATAACACAGGACTTTGTCCAGTTGATTTCATTTGTGTTGATTATAGAATGAAACCATGTAGATCTGAGACATCTGTAATGTTGCTAATTTCAGGAAGCTATACGTAGTAGAGAAATGGTCTTCAAGATCAATTCTTCGTATCACAGAAATGTCTTTAACTGTGATCTCCGGAACATATCCCAATTTAACATTTTAAATGAATCAGCTCAAAGAAACTTAAAAACTTAAGGGCTTTTCGCTATCCTCCCAGTCATTTCAGGAAGCTAATTTTTCAATACTAATTTGATTTCTGCCTTTATTCTTAGAAGTATAAAGCGCTGAATGGATATTCCGCTTGATTCCGGCCACCCATTCCGCTCCAGTTGCGCTACCACTACTGATCATTTCCTTTAGCCCCAACCCATCATCGTGCACCAAGCTTTTCAAGAACTCATTCCTCCTTTTCTGCTGCCCATTTAATATGCTCTTGAAGCCTTAATTTTTTCATCAATACCGGCACAAGGGGCATATTAAACTGTTAAACTTTTATGGTGTGAAGGAAAAATAAGTTGATAAGTTTAGTGCATCCCGTATGTGGCCCCTACCCTCCTTCCCACCGGAGGTTGTCCCACTCCTGTGGGATTTCCCTCCTGAACTCTTCGAAGCAAAACCCTTATAACAAATTTCACACCGGGCTTCTTGAACAATGGATTGAGATCGACCTTGTCAGGTCGACACAATCCTTAAGGTTATGCATTCTCTTCAACTTCTTCAATTATCTATATCTGTTCTCCAGAAAGTTTAATTTCTATAGGAGCAGCAATAGTTGACCAAAGTAATGATATTGCAAGCCCAACAAATGGAAAGGCAAGAAAAACTGTCTTAACGGGAGCAATTTCCCACATTCCTATTAAAATGAAATACGATTCATCTCCGATTACTAATTCAGGCAGATTTAGACTAAAAAGAACAACTCCGATTACCCCAGCAAGCGAATGCACAATACAAGAAAACCAGTTTATTC
>JBDRRF010000005.1:0-98298 GCA_043825875.1 Pseudomonadota bacterium
TTGAAGAGATCTTCGGCAAACTTTGGCAATTGTCCGGTGCTTGTCATACTTTGCTTGTTAACAATAAATGGAGGCAAAACTTCGGTATAGCCGTGTTCAGTTGTATGTATGTCCACCATGAAATTTATCAGCGCTCTTTCAAGTCTTGCCCCCGCGCCAAAATATAATGGGAAGCGAGCACCTGTGATCTTTGAGGCTCTGTCAAAGTCAAATATCTTTAGATATTCACCTATTTCCCAGTGGCTTTTCGGTTCAAATTCAAAAGCCGGCCTTTCCCCAACCATTTTTACGGCTAAATTATCTGAACTGTCCTTACCTTCCGGAACTGAACTATGTGGAATATTTGGGAGTTCAAGAAGAATCTTATTGATCATTTCCTCATTTTTCGAAAGCCCTGAATCGAGATTTTTTATTTTAGCGGAGACATTGCGCATTTCTAATACGAGGGCATTTGCATCATCGCCCTTTTTTTTCAAGGTTGCAATTTGTTCTGAAACAATATTTCGTTGATGCCTCAGTTCTTCAATTTCGGTAAGAATTAATCGCATTTTTGCGTCGTAATGCTTAAATCCTTCAATATCAGCAACTTTGCCCCGTTTTGCTATAGAATTTTGAACAAGATCCAGATTTTGTCTAACAAATTTGATTTCCAGCATAATTATTCCTACTTTTATGTCAAATATAAGCCATATCAACAAGCTCTGCAGGGTTTATTAAAGAAAATAATAAAAAGGGTGCGGCAAAATAGTTTTATTATCATAATACCAGTTTACTTTTAACCACGTACAAGCTTTTTAGTCAATGATTTTTATAAGTTGACTTTTATCACCAATCCTGCTATAAAAAACATTAATTTCCAAATTCCGGGAGACAATATATGGAAGAGTTGCGAGTAAAAAAACTTGAAATACGAAATAATATATCCAAAATTATCAATAAGCTTTCTTCTAACAATATACCCAAAATAAAGAAAAGTTTAGAACAACGGCTTTTTGATTTTGCAAATTTTGTCGAAGCAAAAATATCTTTATTATATATTAATACTGAATATGAGGTTGCAAGCAAAAATATTATCAATAATTCTATTAAGTTTAACAAGACTGTTGTTCTCCCCTCCTATAATAAAGAAACACATGAAATAGTATTGATGAAGATTGATAATTTTACAAAAGATTTAAAGCCTGGGGAAAATGGTGTTTTGGAGCCTGATGCCAAAAGATGTAAGATAGTTCCAATAGAATTTATTGAAATAGCAATAATCCCCGGCCTTGCTTTTGATGAGAAGGGAGGAAGGATAGGTTCCGGTGATGGTTTATATGACAGATTGATTCCAAAACTTCCTTCTACTGCAAGAAAAGTAGGTCTGGCATATGAGAGCCAGATTATGCAACAAGTGCCGATGGAGTCTCATGATAAACATGTAGATATAGTAATTACAGAAGATAGAGTAATATACAGGATTTAAGCATATATTTTAAAATTCTGACATATGTTCTAATAATGGAATAAATACGGATTCCGATATTTTTATAAATGAATCATTAAATATATCAAGAGAGTCTGTTTGCCCGAAACAAGTTTTGTAATACAGATCATAAGAAGTCATCCGGTTATAACCGCCTTCCAATTTATTGCAAACATCATTTATCGCATCTTTAATATTTTTATTGCCAATGTGAACTTGCCTTACATACTCGTAAGATAAATCAGGAAAAAAATTAAGTGGGTTTAAAAGGCCTTCCCAGTAAAGGTCAAGAAGCTTTGCGAGAATATCCCGGCTGTTTGAGGTATGTTTAAATCCAACTTCTTTATCCATACAAATAAGCAATGAGCTAAGTTGTTTTTTATTATAATATGTTGAACATAAGGCAAGATGATATAACCATGACTTGATAATATCTTTTGCTTTCATTGTAGCATATCTTAAGTTGATTATGCCGTCATCATGACAATTATCTAACCTTCCTGTTAATGAAAAACTATTTATTGTAATATCAAGTTCTAAAGAAGATAATATTTTACCTTCTTTGGCAGCTTCAGTTTTTTCTATAAAATTTTTTGCATCAATACTTGATTCGTTTAGCAGTATATCCCCGATTTTTTCATGGGGAAGCGTACCTTGTGATTTATATGAATTGAGACAAAAATCTAAAGATTTGCCTGCCTGTAAATCTGCCAAAAGGTTTTGATTAACCAGATAATTATCAAGACCAGTCAAAGAAAAAATCTCTTTATCCGGTAAAGCGTATTGTACTTCTTCAAAATATATTCCTAGTCGTTTTTGAAGAAGATATTTTGCAGGATTTGCGAAAAAACTGCTCAAGGAATCAATATCTACTATTTTCCATTCATCAGAAGGAAAAGAGAGTTTGTTTGAAATAAAAGGGATATTGTCTTTTTCTGTAAGCCTGCTTTCATTTAAGCTGCATGCCGCGAGCATATTATCTTCTGAGTAACTGAAAAGCTTTGAGGAATCTTTAAAATAATCCGGAGAAAAAGCCTGGAGCTTATGAGAAGTTATCATCTTGTCATGGGTGAACCCAAAGCCTTGCTTGATATAATCAAGAAGCTCGCTTACTATTACAGAAGGCGGTATCAAGCTGTTATCCTGGATGCTTTGCCCGACATAGCTTATATAAAATATTTTTCTTGCGCTTATTAAACCTTCAAGAAATAGATATTTATCATCATTTTTCTTTGATCTATCACCCGGTCTGGGATCGCTTGCCATAAGGTCAAAGCTGTATGAATATGAACTTCTTGGGAAAGCATCATTATTCATTCCAAGAATACATATAACTTTGAAAGGTATGCTTCTCATTGGAAGCATAGAACAAAATGTTATACCTTTTGTTTTAAATCCGGATACGCTATATTCATTTTCGAGTTTTTTCCTTAAATAATATTTAATAATATCAAATTCCAGGTCTTTATCAAAACCTGAAAGCCTGGCATTGTTTAGCAAGTCTCCCAAAACTTTGCGTATATACTGTATGCCATGCTGTATCTCATCATTTGTTGTAAAAAAGGTATCAATAATTTCCGAAAGAAGAGTATGCCATTTTTCTATTGTTTGAGATCCTTTTAGCGATTTTCTTAAATCAAAGATTTTTTCCAAGAACTCAAGGAAGTTTCCCAATATATTTGCATCAGAGCCCTCGATTTCGCTAAAAGGAAGGATGCCCATATACATAGAATCGTTATGCTGGGCACCTTTATGGCACATAGTATAGCCCAAGAGCAGTCTTTTTATTCCGGCCTTCCATGTGTTTTCAGAAATTTCAGGAAGACCCAAAGCTGTTTTATGGGCTCCGTCAATACCCCATCTGATTCTGGTATCTTGCAGCCAACCTCTTATGGTTTCGAGTTCGGATTCAACAAGCCCAAATTTTTCTTTAATTCCCGGATATTCTAAAATCGCCATTACATGTGAAACTTCAAATCTGCTCTTACTCAAATCGAGGATAGATAAAAAGCCATCTATGATTTCGTTTTCTTTTCTTATGGCTCTATCTGAAATGGAAAAAGGAATATGCGGTTCATTATCATCTCTGTTATCAAATACTGCATTGATAAATGGAGTATAAACTTCTATATCCGGTGCCATTACAAGAATATCATCCGGCAAAATATCAGGATAATCTTCAAACATAGAAAGAAGATTATCGTAAAGCACCTCTATTTCCCTTGTTTGGCTATGGCATGAATGAAACTGTATGGAATGATCCGGGCCTTCAGGTTTGTAATGATTATCAGAGACATTTCTTTCTTTAAGGTTTAAAATGTCGGATTGTATGCATGAAAGTATATCAATGCTTTTCTGATCCTCAAATTCTTCAATTAATATATGTTCGGCAGAAGTAATATATTCGAAAAAAGTTTTACCAAGCTCTCCTAAAGATGATAATATGCTGTTTCCCTTTTCAATATGTAAATATTCTTCTTTTATTTTTGTTACATATTTCTTCTTTATTTTACCGGCTTCTTTGTCTGTAAGTATATCTGTCCAGTATTGGTTGCAAGGATTTAAAATAAACATATTAATTTCAACGGTATTTGCTAATTCTTCAATAAGTTGCATATGAAAATGCGGAAGGGATGATATGCCAAAAACAGATACTCGTTCAAATAACTTTCCAGAATCAAAAGCCTGGGCTTTAAGTTTTTCAATTAGGGTTTTTTGCAGGTAAGGCCTGTGACATTTTTCATTTTCTTTTATGATTTCTTGCCATAAAATTGCCTGCCACTTATGGTTTATTTTGTTTTCTTCTTTTTTGTTTTCCCAGGAAAAAATAAAATCCGGTCTGAAAACTGTATACTGATCAAAAAGATTGGCAATTTTTTCGGAAATCTCAAAAAGCTTTAAACTGCTTTTATCGTTTTTAAGATATCTTTTTAAACCTTCAAAATCTGTCCGGTCTAAAAATTCAGGAAGTATTTTTACAAGTTTTAATGTCATTATGTCCGGTGAAAAAAAGTTAGTTCCGGGGATATCTGCGAAAAAACTCTTAATCATATAATCAAGAAAAGCATTGGGGAAAGGAAAGCGGCAGTTTGCGCAACCACCGTTTTGCTTTGCAATTTGCATCAAGAGCCATCGTTCCATTGCTTTGCTCTGGACAATTATAATCTCTGGGGAAAGAGAAGATGATAATGACCCGCAAGCAGGATCTCCGACAATCTGAGCAAGCTTTTGGACAAGAATTTCAAGTTTATTGCTGGTATATATTTTAAGGCCCGGCATATGATATCTTTTAATAATATATTTAAAAGTTATGAACTGTTTTCTTTATCATGTTCTATATGGTCGTGGTTGTGATAGCGATGGGGTGCATGGTTATGATCTTTTTCTTCTCCTGGATGACTGTGTACGAAATGATGGCTGTGTTCGTGTATGTGCTCGAACAGATCATAATGCCCGGCATCTTCATGCAGATGAGGCTGAATATGGAGATGTTTATGTATGTGCCTGTGCTCATGTTCATGTTGCAATCTGCTGATGGTGCTGCTGCTTTTCTCACGATATGAGTAGGCCAATCCGTTTAAGTTTCCTAAGCGCTTGTCTTCCAGAAAAACTTTTATTGGCATATCTTCTATAATCTTTCCCTTGTGCATAACAATGGTGCGTTCTGTCAGCTCTTTGATGAAAAAGATGTCGTGACTTACAAGTAAAAGCGTTGCGTTAAGGTTGGAGAGAATTGAAAGCAGCAGCTCTTCTCCCTGTGGATCAAGCCCTGCTGTAGGTTCGTCCAGAATAAGAAGTTTTGGATTCATAGCAAGTACGCAGGCGAGCGCAAGACGTTTGCGTTCTCCTCCTGAAAGATGCAGAGGAACACGCTCTTCATAACCTTGCATATGAACCATTGCCAGTGCATCTTTTATTCTTCTATCTGCTTCTGTGCGTGAACAACCAAGCTGAAGCAGTCCAAATTCTATTTCTTCTTTCACACTTGGGCAGAAAAGCTGGTCGGCACAGTCCTGAAAAACCATGCCGATATGACGCCAAAGAGTCTTTTGCTGTTTGTGCTTAACAGGGTTTCCTGCAAAATAAAAATCTCCGCTTCCATGAAGAAGACCGAGAAGACATGATAAGAGTGTTGTTTTGCCAGCTCCGTTTTCTCCTACAATTGATATCCGTTCGTTTTCACAAATCGTGAAATTGATACCGCAAAGCGCAAGTGTTTTGTCAGGATATCGGTAATTGTAATCACTAAGAGCTACGAGTTGATTATCATAATTTATTTCGGAAGAAGAAGTTATCTTATGCGCTGTGTTTGTTTGACCGGTAATTGAGTCTGTGATGACAAGCCGAAATGAAAAATCAATTCCGTGCGTTTTTAGTGATTGCCTTTGAGATACTAGTTCGCTCATTGTATAATCGTGATGTATGCGGCCCTTATCTAAAACCACGGCACGATCGCAAAGTTCGTACAAAAAGATCAAATCATGGCTGATACAAATCAGTGTACCGGAAAAATCCTTTAAGAGATCCAAAAAAACTTGCTCCTGATGAGGGTCCAGATTGGCTGTTGGTTCGTCTAAAAACAGCACATCAGGTTGCATGGAAAGTAAACCGGCTAAAGCTGCACGTTTTTTTTGACCAAAGCTTAAGTTATGCGGAGCTTTATAGGCCATGTCCGTAAGACTTACTTTTTGTAATGCATAAAGAGCGGCTTGATTTGCATCCGGAATCGAAAGCCCCTGATTGCGGGGGCCGAAAGCAGTATCTTCTATAAGGGTGTGGCAGAACAACTGATCGTCCGGATCCTGGAAAAGCAGACCGATCTTAAGCCTGCTTTTAACAAGATGGTCACCTTTAAGAAGTTTTTCTTCATAAAAGACTTCTCCTGACACAGGCGAAAGCAATCCGCATAATTGTTTAACCAGAGTGGTTTTGCCTGATCCGTTCTGGCCCACAAGGGCGATTCTTTCTCCTTTAGCTATATCTATGTTGATATCGGATAGGGCAAGTGTTTTGTCAGGATATCGATAAAATAGGCTTCGGGCGGAAAAAAGCGGCGTATCGATAATATGCCTTGTGATATGTTGGTAAGGTTCATGCATTTGTATATTTTACCTCAATATATTGTATAGCATATAATACGGTCGTAAATGATAAGCGCAATTCCTGCTGCAAGCCAGATTGCTGAAATTACAATATCACTTGTCTTTAGCTTCAACCCGGCAGGTTCGGGAAAACGGCCCTTGTATCCGCGAGCACGCATTGCATCAAAAACCCGTTCAGTTCTTTCAAAGCTTCGTACTAAAAGCATTCCGAGAAAATTGGATAAAGCTCGCAAAGTTTGCATGTTGGTATGTTTTTTAAAACCTCTTACATGCATTCCGGAAGACATACGTTTGGCTTCATGACGAAAGACATGCAAATACCGGTAGCTTAATAAAACCATCTGTCCGGCCATTTCCGGAACGCCAAGTCTGGAGAGCCCGTGCAGGGTTACAGGAAGAGGAGCGGTTGATAAAAGAGGCTCCATTAATAAAGTAATTGCTATAGCCTTTCCGGCAATAGTAGCAGCAAGCAGCAAACCTCTAAGGTTAAAAACAAGCCAATCAATATTCCCAAAAACAATAAGCGTATCTTTGCTGTGAACGGGAACTGATAAAGGCATTACTATAAAAAACATGCTGATAAAACCTGATATTGCAAGAAGTCTTAGAAGAGTTTTGGAAAATGAAACCCTTGCAACAAGAAGTACAAGCGATGAGATACAAATTGCAACAAGTGCCGATGTCAGATTTTTAAGTGATGCTATAATAAAACTGAAGACAAGTATTGTCACAATTTTAAAGCGAACATCCCAGAGATAAAATGGTGATTTTGAAATGGCTCCGTCAATCGCCGGTACCGACCAGTCACGTTCTTCTTCAGGCACGCTTTGCTTGTATGCGATGCGCCTTAAAACAGCTATTGTTACTGTAAGGAATGCAACAGGAATCAGTATAAAAACCGGCAGTTGCCATAATGGCAGTTCGATATGGCTTATCTCAATCATTGTTATTTCCGGACGAATCAGAAAATGATAGTTCGAGTAACTCCGGTTTGACATGTGCCAGAAATCTTATGGTAAAAGCAGTCACAAGACCCTCAATAATTATTACCGGTACATGCGCTGCCAGCGCTATTTTTGCAACACCAACAAAATCCTCACCACCGGTAAAAAGCAATACAGCCAGAATAATTGCTGCCAGCACCGTTCCGGTGGCTCCCACCAGTCCTCCTATAACAGTCTGACGCATTATGGTGTTGCCTTTATATTTTTGGAATAACCAGCCGCATATTATAGCCGGTAGTCCCATCATGAGAGTATTTGCACCAAGTGCAGTCAATCCCCCGAATTGAAACAGCAGACTTTGCAAAAGAAGGCCGAGACCGATTGAAAGAAAGGCTGCCGGGCCTAGTAGAGCTCCGGTAAGCCCGGGTATAAGTAAATGAACGCTGGTAGGCCCGAAAGGGATATGTATCAGCGAAGCAACAAAAAAAGCCGCAGTAACTACTGCAAGTTTGGGAAGATCATTGTTTGAGGTACGGCGTGCGCTCCAGGCAGTAAAACCGGCTGCTGCAATATAACCGCCTATTGTCACAGAAATGGGTAGAACCCCGTCTGATATATGCATACTTCTATTCCTTTTTGCGTGAAGCAACAAAAGCAGCTGTTCCGAACAGACCGAATATATAGCCGATACCGGAAAAAACATCTTTTAAACCGGGTTTGTCGAGATCGGCGCGAAGCGCTGCTATTTCCCTCTGGATGCGCCTTAGTTCGGAAGATAATTTGCTGTTTTGCTCTTTTAAAAGCTGCACAACATCATCGCCAGAGTAATTTTGAGGTTTATTCTCCTGTGTAGTCTGCGCCGAAACTTGACCTGTCGTAAAAGTAAAACAGGCACACAACAGACCGATCAAAACCGCTCTTTGAACTAGTTTCATTTTCCTGCCTCCACCTCGGCCTTTTTTAACTTATAATTATTCTTATGCCCCATGGATGCCTCAATAACAATATTTAAATCATCAACCTTAGGTATGGTAAAGTTAAAAAATCCCTTTGCATCTGTAATTCCCTCAAGAAGCTTTTTGTTTTGACTGTCAAAAACCAAGACTTTGCCCTTTTCAACCGGGCGGCCATCCGGAAAATAGCTTTCGGTGAAAACCTTCCCTCCTTCCGCATAGGCGAAAAGATTAACCTTATGAGCCATTGCGTTTGTGCAAAAAAGCAATAACACAGAAACAAATATTAAAACAAAATTTAATTTTTTCATCATATCACCCTTTTTATTTCATATCTATGGTATGTACCCAGATAACGGCTCCAATTTCAATCCCTTTTTCCTCTCCTTCATATTTGAGCTTCCAGTCGGCTTCATTTAAAGCGGCAAAACCCCACCAACCAGCTCTGGGCATAGCATAACTGAAAACGCCTTTGCTATCGGCTTTTACAACCTGGGTTACATAAGGGTCTGATGGTGCGACAACGATGTTTTTGTTACCGGGAGATTCATTCAGATATTCTACCTCCACTTCGGCAAATGGTACAGGTTTCCCTTTAAGCAATACCTGGCCGGTAAACAAATTTCCGGTCCACAGGCCGTATGGCCTTGTAAACGGGATAATTTCAGTTTCCAGGCCAACAGGTTCATCCCATCCTTCTTCTTTACCTAATGCATTAACACATACTTTGGTGTAATGAATGATAAAAAGATCTTCCGCCGGTTCCCAGTAAGGGGTGGGCTCTACAAAGAAGGTGTAGTCTCCGGGTCTGCGTATTTTATAATCGGCTGTCCAGAAGCTGAATTTTTCGCTCTGAACAGGACTTTTGCCTTTGGCTTCCTTAAGAGTACCAAGCAAATCATTTTTTTTGCCGTCATGGATTACACCGAACTGTTTGGGCTTGACCATTTCCATATAGTGCATTTCCATTGGATGAATAAATTTAATTTGAATATTTATGGTTTTGATATCATCTTTTGAGATGATGTCATCTGATGGTATTACAGTTCCGAAATGAGCTGATGCAGGAACACAAGTAAATATAATAGCTGCTGAAACCATAGATATTAATAAGTAAAATAAGTATTTTGTACGCATAGTAAATACCCCCTTAATTTTTTATGTTTGTTATTCTGCTAACTAAAATTCTGCTGTCATCCTTATGCCGCTGATCCACCCTTTAACATCATCGGCGCCGATTTTGTGGTTATCTTTTAAATACTGAAGATCGAGAGTTGTTGAAAATACCTCGTTAAGGCCTATCCGTAAGTAAGCTTCGACTACCTTGGAGTTTTCAATTTCCTGATTACCGCCCTTTAAATAGGCGCCGCCGATGCCGGCATTGTCCTGTTCGCGGTTCCATAATTTGCCGCTGATATTAATTCCTCCTGAATACAGATCCTGAAAATGTACGATAGCTTTATCATCGCTCCATCCAAATCTGATCCATGCGCCCAGAATATTTCCGAGTTCCTGATCAAATGAAATGATACAGCCTTTTAACGCTTCCGTACCACTTCCGTCAGTATCGCTGAAATCGTCGCTTGTTGCATCAAGCATAATTCGGTAGTTCCCTTCGCCTAAAGGTGTTTCAATAGTATATCCAACCTGGGCGGCGTAAAATTGATAAGCTTTGCTCTCGTCGTTTTCACCTATCTGCATGATTACTCCTCTTAAGGAAAATTTGCCGATTTCCCATTCCGCAGCGCCGCCGATGTCATATGAGGGAAGAAAAGAGTTTGGGCCATTGACCAGCGCCTCATTCATAAACTGGGTATATTCGCAATTTGCATATTTGTTATCATCCAGATAATCCGTGGCATCTATTATACCTCCGGTGATACCAAGAGTGTGATCTTTGCCAAAGTCAAATGTATGTTTGTACCATGCAGCAAGCAGATAATCACGGTTACGGCCGTTTATATCTCTTACATCATCTTCCAGAGATGCTGCCCATGGTGCCAGAGCAAATGAATGATCATTCGTATTAAGTCCGTTTCCAGCACCAAACCCAAACTTTAGAAAAACATCATCCGCGTTTGTTGGCTTAATAGATAACTCCAATTGAATGGGAACCGCTCCGCGGCCAAAATCTTTTGCGCCTGGCCTGTCTTTAGCGCTTTCATACTGGTAAGCGCCTGCTATTATGCCGTTTAGAGTCATTTTATCTGAAATTATACCCAGCTCAGACGACTCATTTGTATCCTTGATTTTTTCAAGTTCCGCCAGCCTTTGTTTTATTTGTGTTATTTCTTTTTGTATAGCTGCATCTTTTATATTCTTATCATCAGCAAAAGCGCTTGCCGCAAACATTGTTATAAGCGCAATCATAATAATTCTTATGATATTTTTCATCTTTATTTATCTCCTTTCCGTAATGTCCAATTCCAACTTCCAAAAAAAAAGCCACAAAGGTTTAACGCATCATATTTGATGCGATATGCCTTCATGGCCTTATTAAATTTATTTAAACGAATTTTTTAAGGAAACTTCTGTTTCCTGATTTTTTTAATCTGTATTATAACAAAATATAAAAATCAATAAATAATTTACACTAAAAAACATATGATCTTTAAAAATATTTCTTATATGGTGGAATCTTTACGTATAAGTAAATAGAAAACACTTATAATAAACCAGAGACAGGCAACAAGAATAATAGTAGCACCGGTTGCTGTGTTTGCCCAATCCTGCGCTGAAATTATCAGGCCTGCTATTGCTGATGTGATGCTGATAAGAAGCGCCCACCAGAACATGGCACCTGCCGAACGGGCAAAATTCCTGGCTGTAGCAGCAGGAACTATCATCATAGCTGTAACGAGAAGTACGCCAACCGCCCATACTGAAAACATGACAATTAAAGCAAGCAGCCCTGCGAAAATATACTGGTAGGTGGCTACGTGTATGTTGTGTGCTTTGGCCAGAGTAGGGTTTAGCCCTATATATAGCAGGCGGTTATAGCTAAATGCCTGGAAAATCATGAGTGTGATAAACAAAATGAAAATGTATAAGATATCGTTATTTCCGATTGTTAAAATGTCACCGTATAAAAAGCTTTGCATATCGCGTGCTACAGAGCGATCCCTGCTTACCACAGCCAATCCGAATGCAATTACTGCCGAAAAGAATACTCCGATAATAGTATCGGAAGACAACATACTTTTCCTTTGAACAGCCATAATACCAAGACCAACCAGTACACCTAAAAGAGGCATGGTCCAGTGAGGATTAACAGAAAATATAAGCCCCAGCGCAACACCGGCAAAAGCCGAATGGCTGATGGCATCGGAGAAAAAAGCCATTCGGAAATTTACTACCTGGACACCCATAGCAGCGGCCATTGGTGCAAGTAGTACCAGTCCGACAAGAGCCTGCTGCATGAATCCGGCCTGAAGGCAGTCAAAGGGAAGAATCCTGGCAATGATTTGATAAATGGGTAAAAGATCAGGCATTTTGATCCTTATTGCAGCATGGCCCGGAGCAGATAGTGCTGCCGTCCGGCATGGAATTTGAATCTACCATTCCCATATGCATACCGAAAATAGCAGTAAGTGTTTCACTGGTCAATGCATGCTGCGGTGGGCCTTGTGCGGCAACCTTATGATTGAGACAAATAACATGGCTGGCATGATGTGTTACTGTGGCAAGATCATGGCTGACCATAAGCTGTGTAAAGCCCTTTGCCTTACGAAGTCCGTCAAGAAGTTCACAAAATATATATTCTCCCTGAAAATCCACGCCCGAAGCCGGTTCATCCAGCACCAGCAGCTCGGGTTCCTGTTGCAGAGCCAAAGCCAGAAGCACCCGTTGCATTTCGCCACCGGAAAGGGCGCCGAGTTTGCGTTTGGCCAGATGTTCAGACTTTACAGAGGCAAGATATTCAAGAGATTGGTTTTTTAAGTCATTTTGAACACCGAACCAGAGTGGTTTTCTCTGGATTCCCATTGCAAGAAATTCTACTACAGTGACGGGTATTCCGCGATCAAAAGCGAACCGTTGGGGGACGTAGCCGATTTTTGAACAACTTCCATTTATATTGCATGTTGTATGTATAAAACCCTTATATGCTACTTCACCTAAAAGGGCTAAGAGCATCGTTGTTTTACCTGCGCCGTTAGGACCAATAATAGCGGTGCAGCCGCCCCGCGGAACAGCAGCAGTTACATTGTCAAGAATCGATATGCCACCGCGTTCGACAGTTACATTTTCGAATGAGACTGCCGTATCAGCGGATTTTTCGACTGTTTTTAATTTATTCATCAAGTGTTTTTTCAAGAATCTTTATATTTTTTCGCATGACTGTTTCATAATAATCCAGCGATGCGTTTTTTGGGCCGGTTGCAACCGGGTCTAAAATTTTGGTAACAATACCGGCTTCTGTGGCTATGACATGGCCGATTTTTTGAGGATATTGAGGTTCGGTGAAAATCGCTTTTGCGTTTTCATTCCGAATGGTTTTTATGATTTTGAGAATTTCCGCCGCTGAAGGCTCCTGGCCGTCGTACTCGTGAAGCACAGCAACAATCTTAAGCCCAATATCCCTGGCAAGATAATCAAATACGCTATGCTGTGTTACTATGTGTTTGTTCTTAAGGCGCTTTCCAAGGGCCGAAAATTCGTCAGCGAGTTTATTCATTTTGTTTTCATAAATGCGGGCATTTTTCAGATAGATTCCTGCTCCGGCAGGGTCTATCATGGAAAGGCCATTTGCTATGTTTTTTGCCAAGAGAGCTGTCATACGGGGGCTGGCAAAAAGATGCGGATTTGTTCTGAAATGATGATGATCTGCATTGTCAGAATGTTGAAGAATATCTTTGATTCCACTGGAGCTGTCAATGGTTTTTAATGATAAATTAAATTTTTCAAGTGGTGCGCCAAGAAACTCCTCCATGCCAAGACCGTTTATAATCAGTACGTCAGCTTCCACAAGTTTTTTCATATCCTGTGGTGCAAGAGCATAATCATGCGGACAGCCAACCTGAGCCGGAATCAGCAGATCTACATTCATATTGTTTTTGCCGTGAATAATATTTAGAGTGATCAGGCGGATCGGAAAAGTAGAAGTCAATATATTAAATTTTTTATCAACCGCTTGTGCATTTGATAAAAATCCGGAAAAAGTAATACAATAACAAAGTATTGTCATATATAACAAAATGAATCTTTTGTTCATAACAAATAAGATCGCCTCTGATTTTGTTTCTGCAATAGTGAGAGAGTTTTGCATGGCTTTGGATAGGGTGTTATTAAACAATGCTCAACGCTCCCTATCTCTGCGAATGCATTTGCATTAATGATAGATTTTTTCTTCTTTCAAGTCAACATGTAATGCAAATATATTTGCATTAAAGCAGATAATCGTATATATAATTTTAAAAAAGAGGTATTAATGATAAAGAGAAAAACATCGCAAAGAGATGCAATCGAACAGGTTTTTAGAACTGAAAACAGACCATTGGGTGTTGAGGAGGTTCTGAAATCAGGCCGTAAGATTGTTAAATCTTTAAATCAGGCCACAGTCTATCGTAACCTTAAGCTATTGGTCGAAAATGGGTGGCTTAAACCTGTCAGTCACCCGGTGCTTGGAATATTGTATGAGCAAACCGGCAGGGAACACCACCATCACTTTTATTGCCGTATTTGTGACCGAGTTTTTGATCTTCCCGGATGTTTGCTAAGTGACATTAAAGCAGCTCCTGAAGGATTTGTGATGGAAAAACACGAGATTTTTCTTTCCGGAACATGTCCATCATGCACAGAATAGTATTTGCTAATTGCCGGTTTCAAAAAATCATGCTATACATCTTTTCAACAATTATTTATCCGGTGGTCATACTTTGAGAAACTTCTAACGGAAGTATTATAATAATATAAAAAGGCAGTTAATTTTATGAATCCTATAGCAAAACAGCTTAATCAGACTATTGAAAATGAGAATCCAAATTTACTCGATATGTTATCTTCTATCGGAAAGAACCTTTTTTTCCCGAAAGGCATATTGAGTCAGAGCGCCGAAGCAAAACAAAAAGCGTACAAGCTGAATGCAACTATAGGAATCGCAAAAGAAAGCGGTAAAACGATGTATTTTCCTTCCGTTATGTCTTTGATAGACGGTATTGAGGCGGAAGATGCTTTGACTTATGCCCCGTCATTCGGAATTCCGGAATTAAGAAAAGTGTGGCAGGACTCTATTTATGAAAAAAACCCTTCCCTTTACGGCAAAAAAATAAGCCTGCCTGTTGTTACCTGCGGTATTACGCATGCGATCAGTGTGGTTGCCGATGTATTGATTGATCCTGATGATGTTGTTATTTTGCCGGACATGATGTGGGGTAACTATAATATGATTTTAAATGTCAGGAAAGGGGCAAGGATAAGCAATTATCCGATCTTTACACAAAATGGTGAATACAATCTTAGTGCATTTGAAAAATTAATTAACACTGAAGCCAAGAAGCATAAAAAAATAACAGTGCTTCTCAATTTTCCGCATAATCCCACAGGTTATACTGTTTCGGAAAAAGAGGGAGATGGTATTGCTGATATTTTGCTTAACGCCGCTACAAAAGGTACCAATATAGTTACCATATGTGATGACTCATATTTTGGGCTGTTTTATGATGATAAAACTTTAAAAGAATCTGTTTTTACCCGTATTTGTGACAGATCTCCCAACATATTGGCAGTAAAGGTTGACGGAGCCACCAAGGAAAATTATGTATGGGGTTTAAGGATCGGTTTTATTACTTATGGTTGTAAAATCGATGGTGAAGCCGAAAAAATATATGATGCACTTGAAAAAAAGACAGCAGGATGCATAAGGGGTAATATTTCCAATGCTTCTCACTTAAGCCAGACCATAGTTTTAAAATCGATGAAAGATGAAAACTATGCTGATGAAAAAAAACAGAAGTTTGATATCTTGCAAAGAAGAGCAAATAAGGTTAAGGAAGTATTATTAAATCCAAAATATAAAGATGTCTGGGACGTTTATCCTTTTAATTCCGGATATTTTATGTGTATAAAATTACATGGTCTCGATGCTGAGACTTTAAGGTTGCATCTTCTTGATAAATACGGCGTGGGACTTATTTCATTTGGGAAGAGTGATCTTCGAATTGCATTTTCCTGTCTCGAAGAAATGGATATACAGGAACTTTTTGATATTATATTTCAAGGTGCCCAGGACATTAAAGGTTGCATAACATAATTTCAATGGTTTCAGTGCCAGTTTGATTACCCATATTTTTTTGCTTAAAACATACTATTAAAGTTAGATGTTACTCTTAAAACACGGTCAAATTGTTTCATAACATAAAAAGACCGTCTCCATAATTCCACTCTTATCATATTGAGGTGATCGGTATGTATATGCAGTCCGGCAAGGAGAAGTATCAGGCAAAGAAGATCAGATCTCTTGGCTTGTGCCTCGGTGCATCAACAATTTCTGCGGTTGGAGTTGAGTTTGTGCAGTGTGCTGAAAGTACTGCACCTGATACTTTCATAAAATCTGAGATTACAGATTATATAACACTTCCCCATGAGGGTAATCCAAGACAAACTCTTCTTTCCGTATTTGAAAGGTTAGGCAGTTCTTTTGACAGAATATGCTCGACCGGCCGCAGATTCCATAAGCTTTTGAACCTATCGAAGATTTCCGAACCGGAAGCAGTAGAATATGCCTATCGTTATGTAAAACCGCCAGAAATAGAATGTTCTGCAATTGTTTCTGCAGGCGGTGAAAGCTTTATGATATATGTATTAAACCGTGAAGGAAGGATTTCAAATGTAATTACCGGTAATAAGTGCGCTTCAGGAACAGGAGAGTTTTTTTTGCAGCAGCTTAGAAGAATGAATGTTTCGGTTGAAGAAGCAGCCGGTTTTGCAGAATCTGAAGATCCTTATCATGTTTCCGGCCGCTGCTCTGTTTTCTGTAAATCAGACTGTACCCATGCTACTAATAAAGGGATTCCCAAATCAAAAGTTACTTCCGGATTGTGCAAGATGATGGCAAGCAAGATTCTGGAACTTTTGAAAAAAGTAAAAAAAGAAAACATAATGATAACCGGTGGAACTGCTCAAAACAAAATGATGATTGATTTTTTGCGCAAAGAGATTTCCGGTCTTATCATTCCTAAAGAGGCTCCTTATTTTGAAGCTCTGGGTGCTGCCCTATGGGGTCTTGAACACGAGACGATTTCTTTTGCAGGTGCTGACTCTTTATTTAAGAGTGAATTAACTTCTTTTGAAATACTATCTCCGTTAAATGATATTAAAGATCTGGTTGAATTCAAGAGCATGCCAAAATGTGATGTTAAAGCAGGCGATATATGCACTTTAGGTCTTGATGTGGGATCTACCACAACAAAAGCAGTACTTCTGAGAAACAGTGATGATTCAATTCTTGAATCGGTTTATCTAAGAACAAGCGGAGATCCGGTTGGCGCATCCAGAAAGTGTTATGATTATATCTTAAAAGCTGTTTCTGAAAAAACGCCGCTTTCCGGTATAACAATAGAAGGGCTTGGCGTATGTGGTTCTGGACGTCAGATAGCCGGTCTTCATGCCTTAACAGATGGTATAATAAACGAAATTATTGCTCATGCAACAGCAGCTGTTTATTTTGATCCAAAAGTAGATACAATCTTTGAGATAGGGGGCCAGGATGCAAAATATACATACATTGTAAATTCGGTTCCATCGGATTACGCAATGAATGAAGCCTGTTCTGCCGGAACGGGTTCTTTCCTGGAGGAATCTGCGTTTGAAACACTTGGAATAAAAATGGAGGATATATCAGATATTGCATTAAGGGGAGCAATGCCGCCGAATTTCAATGATCAGTGTGCAGCATTTATCTCTTCAGATATAAAAAACGCCATACATGAAGGGTTGAAGCAGGAAGATATAGTTGCAGGTCTTGTATATTCCATTTGTATGAATTATTCAAACAGAGTTAAGGGAAACCGGCCTGTAGGGGGCAAAGTATTCATGCAGGGAGGAGTATGCTACAATCATGCTGTACCTCTTGCTATGGCGGCTTTAACAGGCAAATCAATAATTGTACCTCCTGAACCCGGGCTTATGGGAGCATTCGGGGCGGCACTTGAGATCAAGAAAAGGATAGAGAAAGGTTTATTGGAAAAGAAATACTTTGATCTTGAAGTACTGGCAGGCCGTGAGGTTAATTATGGAAAGCCGTTTACATGTCATGGAGTAAAAAATGATTGTGATCGCCGTTGTAATATTGCAATCATTGAACTTGAAAATAATAAATACCCTTTTGGAGGGGCATGCAATCATTATTATAATCTTCGTAACAAGATAAAAAGCAGTGATGAAAACCTTGATTTTGTGCGTATCCGTCAGAAGCTTGTTTTTGAAAAATACGCTGCATCAAGGCAGAACATACCGGCAGGCGGATTCAAAGGCCGAGTGGGTATTAACAGAAGCTTTCTTGTAAATACATACTATCCTTTATATTCAAATTTTTTCGCAGAGCTTGGGTTCGAAACCGTATTGCCGGATGATCCTTCTCAGGAAGGAATCGATCATAAAGGCGCTGCTTTTTGTTATCCGGTTGAGCTTGCTCATGGATTTTTCTGGTCTATGATTTCAGTAGAAGATATTCCTGAGTATATATTTCTGCCGCATTTTAAAGCTGTTCCTGCTTTAAACGGAAATCAAAATTCACAGGTTTGCCCTGTTGTTCAGGGAGAAACATTTTATCTCCAGACCGCTTTTAAGGACAGACTTGATTATATTAAAAAGAAAGGCACAAAAATAATCAAACCCCTTATTGATCTTAGTAAAGGAATTGAATCTGCAAAAAGGCCTCTTTTTGAAACGGCAAAGAAAATGGGCTTTGGTAAAAAAGCTGCACAAAAAGCTTTTGCCGCAGCGTTATATGCGCAGGAAAAATGTTTTGAAGAGATGAAATCTATCGGGAATCAGGCATTAAAAGAACTCGAAAAAGATCCAAATAAATTTGGTGTAGTAATTTTTGGCAGACCTTACAACGGGTTTTGTGAAGAAGCCCATATGGGGATACCCCGAAAATTAGCCTCAAGAGGTATCCTGGTGCTGCCTTTCGATTTCCTTGATTTTAACGATGAAAAGAGCAGACCTAATATGTACTGGGGTATTGGAGAGATGCTGATCAAAGCGGGAAATTTTGTAAAAAGTCATCCACAGCTGTTTGGAACTTTTATAACCAATTTTTCCTGTGGCCCTGATTCTTTTCTTATCGGGTATTTCAGAGATATTATGGGATTAAAGCCGTCTTTAACCCTTGAGCTTGACAGCCATACAGCAGATGCAGGACTTGAAACAAGAATAGAAGCATTTCTTGATATTATAAATTCATACAGGCAGCTATTATCCGGTAATAAAATTGCTGTAAGAAAAAACGGCTTTAAGCCTGCAAGAGTTGCCCTTAATAATGGGGTTACAAAAGTAATTACCTCAAACGGCAGAGAGCTTTCCATGACCGATCCTAATGTTAAAGTACTCCTGCCTTCAATGGGAAGAATTCCTACCGAATCGCTTGCTGCAGTATTTCGCGCAAACGGCTTTAACGCAGAAGCCCATCCACCTTCAGATATGGCAGTTCTGAAACTCGGTCGCGCCAACACTTCGTGCAAGGAATGTCTGCCGTTACAATTAACAACAGGAACTTTGCTGAATTATATCAATAACGGGAAACAAAACGGTGAGGTTCTTGTCTATTTCATGCCAACTTCTTGCGGTCCTTGCAGGTTCGGTCAATATCATATTTTTATGGAGGATCTTATAAAAAGATTGGAAATTCCTGATGTAGCAATGCTTTCACTGTCATCTGAGAACGGCTACTGCGGGATGGGGAACGGTTTTCAAATAAAAGGGTGGTGGGCGGTTGTAATCTCCGATATTATGGAAGATGTAAGGTCTATGATATTGGCAAATGCAGTTGATACTGAATACGGTATAAGCATTTTTGAGAATGAATGGAGGTTTATTCTTGAGAAGATAGAAAAAGGTGATTTTGACAGCTTTGAAAAGGTGCTTAAAATTACAGCAAAAAAATTAAGTACTATTCCAATGAAACTATTGCCGGACGAAGTCCCGAAAATATCGCTTGTTGGTGAGATATTTGTAAGAAGAGATTCGATATCAAGGCAGTATCTTACAGAAAAACTCGCTGCCATGGGGTTTGCAACTCTTTGTGCTCCCATTTCGGAATGGTTGTATTATTGTGACTATCTGGTTGACAACAAGCTTTCAGATTCAAGAATGAATGCTATGGAAAAGTTTTCTTTTTCAATTAAGAAGAGAATTATGAAAAAATATGAAATAAGAATAAAGAAAATTCTATCGCAATCAGGGCTTGTGCATGCTGAACCTATAAGCGCAAAAGATATAATAAAAACCGCTATGCCTTATATGTCACCTGATCTTGTTGGTGAAGCAATCCTGACCGTAGGAAGCTCGCTTGCAGAAATTGCTTCGCATACTTGCGGGGTAATTTCGGTAGGGCCTTTTGGCTGTATGCCGAATAGAATATCAGAAGCAATATTAACAGAAGTTATGAACAAAGAAAATAAGCTTGCTACAAGTCCTGATGACATGCACTTAAAAGCAGTGCTTTCGGATATTGACACTCTTCCATTTTTTGCAATTGAAAGCGACGGTTCTTCTTTTCCACAGTTGATTACAGCTAAACTGGATGCTTTCTGTCTACAGGCAAACAGGTTCCATTCGGCTTTGATGGATTCAAAAGACTTATAATTTCAAATGAATTATCGAAAAGATCAATAATAAGCAGTTTGTTTCTTAAAAGAGCACCTTTATTAAGAAGTACTTTTATTGCTTCCGAACACTCAAGTGATGCCAGCAGAGAAACACAGTGTGCCAATGTGCCAAGAGATGTTTCGGCTCCCTTGTTTGGGGTGTTTTTAGCTTCGCCATAGATAAGTTTCAGGCCAGGGTCTTCGGGAAATATAGTGGTAATTTGTCCGTAGTATCCGGCAATTGCAGCAGATATAAATTTACAGCCTGCTTTTTTTGCTGCATTTTCCAGGACAAAACGTCCGGGAAGCGAATCAAGGCAGTCTATAATTATATCCGAGTTTTCAATAAAGGCGGAGGCATTTTTATCATTTAAGAATTCACGGTGATGAATTGCCGTCACGGAAGAGTTGATTTCTGTTACTCTGATTTTTGCTGCATCAGCTTTCGGTATACAAATATTACTTTCCTTACTTAAGACCTGACGATTTAAATTGCTTTCTTCGAACACATCACCGTCAATAAGGTTTAAGGTTCCAACGCCTATCCTTGCAAGTGTTTCACAAACAGTTCCCCCAAGACCTCCTAAGCCTACAATTGTTGCTTTGGATTTTAAAAGTGTTATTTGATCTGCAAAATTAAACGACTTGACATTGCGGATATAACGTTCGGGAATGATTTCCGATTCCAAAGAGGCAATCTCAAGCTCCCGGCAATTTATATTGAATTCTTGAGATATTTTTTTAAGGTGATCTATCGAAATGCTTTTGTATGGCGTATTGTCAGGAAGTGTCTTATTGGCTAAAAACGCACAAAATTTACTTTTAATATCATCGTTCAATTTTTTGTTCCTTTCTGAACCGGTAAGACAAAATATGATAAATTCCGACTAATTGTAAAGGTGTCAATAATGTTTCAATTAGAGGGTTGTTTTTTTTATTGACATTTAGCATAAGTAACAATAGAAATCAAAATCATATTCAGGTGCTCAGTTTGAGCATAAAAGGGAACCCTGTGAGAATCAGGGACGGGCCCGCCGCTGTGATCGGGGACGAAAACCGCATTTTTGCCACTGTCTGTTTTTAAAACAGGTGGGAAGGCGCGGTCAGCCCAGTTGAATTTTCCAAAAGGAAATTTTATTCAACGGGGCAAAGTAGATTGATCCGATAGTCAGAAGACCTGCCTGAGTGTTTGTGTGTTCTCCGAGGACAAGAGAGCGCAGATAGTATCTTGAGGATAAAAAAGGGTAATCCCCGGGACGATATAATCGGTCCGGGGATTTTTGTTTCCGGGCCTGAAACCTTAATTTTATTTCAGGAGGAAGGAAAAGTGAAAAAGAGCTTATCGGGTTTTTTATCGGTTTTATTTTTAATATTTGTACCTTCATTAGTTTTTTCAGAAGATGTAAAAGACGGTATAGCATCTTCGCCGGTTTTAGATGAGGTAGTTGTAAGCGCTACAAAAACCGAGGAGAAAAGAAAGGATGTCGCAAATTCGGTAATTTTAATAAATCAAACCGATATACAAGAATCTACAGGAAAGTCTGTTGGAGAATTATTGGCAAATGAGCCAGGAATTGATTGGAGAACTCGTGGTGATTATGGTGGTGCTTCTCAAGAAATTCATATCAGAGGTATGGGAGCAGAAGGAACGCAGGTTCTTGTTAATGGGATTGTTGTAAATTCTCCATCTATTGGTAGTGCAGATGTAGGAAAAATTCCTTTAAACAGTATTGAAAAACTTGAGGTAGTTAAAGGTTCAGGATCTCTTCTCTATGGAACAAGCGCTTCGGGTGGAATAATAAATATTATCACTAAGAGGCCTAAAAAAGACAAAATGGACATTAAAGTCAGCGCCGGTTATGGTTCTGAAAACACTTATGAAATTTCAGCCGAACAGGGGATGTTTGTCACTGATGATTTTGGATATTATATCACTGCTACAAAACGTGATACGGATGGCTTTCGAGATAACTCAGAGCTGAACCATAAGGATGTCTCTTTAAATCTTGTTTATGATAAAGGGGATATCTTAGATATAAGTCTCTATGGGGATTATATCGACAGAGATTTCGGTCAGCCGGGAGTTGATCCGCCAAAAGGGACATCGGCTTTTTATTTTAATGGAATCAAAGTATACGATAAAGATTCTGCCAGTTTATTTGGTGAAGGTGGTGATAAAGATGGACACCTTGCTCTTACAATACAAAGTAGCCCTTTAAAATGGCTGGGTATAAACCTAAAGGGCAGCTATATGAATATGGAGAATTATAATTATAGCCGGTATTATACAACCTGGCCTGTACCAGATTTTCCTGGAAGCGAGACATGGGTAACCAATGAAGTGCTCCAGGCTGAGGGTAATGTTGATATTCAGCCCATAGATGGCCTTAAAATTTTATTAGGCGGGGAATACAAAGAATATAAATGGAAAAATGAATTAATCAATCTGGATGGTAGTGGTACGAAAGTTTATTCTTCGAAATCAAGAACCAGTGAAAAATTACATACCAGTGGATTATTTACTGAAGCCCAATATAGACCATGCAGTTTTTTTAAAGCATCGGCTGGAGTAAGGCATGAAGATCACTCTGAATTCGGAACGAAATATGTTCCTCGTTATGGTATAATTATAAATCCTTTAGAAGGCACAGTATTTAAATTTAATTATGGAAAGCATTTTAATGCTCCAACACCCAATGACTTGTTTTGGCCATACGAAGATTATGGGCCTGGTATGGGAGGCGTCCAGGGCAATACAAATTTAAAGCCTGAAACAGGGGAACACTCCGATGTAACCATAGAACAGTCATTATTAGATGACAAATTGTTTGTGACAGCTTCATATTTTAAATGGGATATAAATGATAAGATAAGATGGGCGTCGGATGCTTCCTATTTTTATAGACCTGAAAATCTGGACAGCTATAAATCAAAAGGCTTTGAAATCGGATCAAAGTTTGGTCCTTATTATGATATAACTTTGTTTCTTAATTATACTTATACTGATGCAGAAGAAGAAATTGCCGGAGGCGTTAAACGTCAAAATCTTTATACTTCTGATCATTTTTATAAGTGTGGTTTTATATATTGGAATGACTCAGGCTTTACCATGACCACAACTTATAGATATGTGGGAGATCGCCCCGGTTACTACAGAAATGATTCGGACAAGCATGCCGAGGTTAAACTGGATTCATATTATACTGTGGATATAAAACTCGAACAACGTTTATTAGATAACTGGGTATTGTCTTTACAGGGTAATAATCTGTTTGATGAAGAATATGATACATATACACGGAATTTTAAGAATCAGGATACAGGAATTACTAGTATTGAGGGTTATCCAGGAGCCGGAACTTCAGTATTTTTTAACGTTAGGTATGAATATTAACATGGATTTTACCGTCCGTATTCCGGGATAGTTATATAAATCTACTTTTAGCAGGTTACTGAGTCAGATATATATTAAACTCGAAATGACATAGAATTAAGCGGGGGAGGGATAATCCCTTTCCCGCTGTTAAAAAATTTATGGCTTTATGCAATGATGTAAAGATCATACGTTACTAAGCTGCCTCTTTTATTTTTTTGAAAAATGGAACAAAAATTATGATAAATAAAATTAAGTTTCGTGTATTATTTTTTATTACCATTTTTATATGCTGTAATACTATTACAGCATTATGCTATCCGATTGACTTTGTAGATCATGCAGGTAAAAGTATTACCATCAAAAAAACACCATCATCAGTAGTATCCCTTGTTCCATCTGTTAGCGAAATCATATTTAAACTTGGTGCAGCAGACAATCTCAAGGCTGTGACTATTTATGATACTTCTCCTCCTGAGGTAAGCAAAAAAGAGATTGTCGGGGGATTTTTTTCACCTTCTATTGATAAGATCGAAAAGATAAATCCTGATGTTATATTCTACTCAAAGTTGCAAAAAAATGTAGTTGAAAAATTTAAAAATAAGAAATGTCTATTGATCAATCTTGAGCACGATTCCGTATCAGACTCCTTTGATGTCATTTTTACATTAGGCAAAATTTTTAATAAAGAAGATGAAGCAAAAAAGATAGTAGATCAAATCAAAAAAGAATTTCGGATTATTTCAGAAAAAACAAGCAAGATTCCTGAAGCAAAGAAACAAAGAGTAATAAGGCTTATGGGAAGAGAAACAATTATGACTCCCGGGGATGACTCATTTCAAAACGATCTTATACGTCTTTCCGGTGGTATTGCGCCAGTGTTCAATAAAAAAGGGAAAATAGTAGATATCACCAAAGAGGAATGGGTGAAATATAATCCCCAGGTTATTTATGGCTGTGGCGGCAATACAAAAAAGTCTGATAAATTGTTTAATGAGCCAGGCTGGAAAGATGTGGATGCGGTAAAAAATGGCAGGATCTATAATTTTCCATGTGAGTTGACTTGCAGGGCTTCTGTAAATTCCGGATATTTTGTTTCATGGCTTGCTGCAAGAGTATACGGCGATGAGTTATCCGATGCTTCAAATTTTGTATTGGAAGAAAAGGTTTTCAAATCAAAAAAAATCGATGTGGATCTGGATTATATAAAGGATGCACATGTAGATTACAGCAAAATTTATGATTTTGGCAACAAGACTCTGGTAGTGGAATTTAAAAAGCCGCTTTCAATAATATCGACACTTGAAGGACAGCGTAATGGCATAAAAACAGTTGGCAATCATTATTCTCCTCCGCCATGTTGGGGTATTGGGCATAATGAAGGTTTCGAGTCGCAACGGGATCATGTTTATAAAGTCATTGGGAAATCATTGAAAGACTCAAGTTTTCTCTTCACCGGAGCGGATATGGACAATCTTTCCATCAAACGCAAGGAATTTAAAGATATGGTTGTCTATGCTCTGGTAACTGCCGGTGTTAAATCCAATGCTATGCGCATGTCCACTGATGAAGGAATGTTCTATGAGCCGGGAACAATAAATATCATAATATTAACAAATATGAAGCTTACGCCAAGGGCTATGACAAGAGCTATCATATCAGCAACAGAAGCCAAGAGTGCCGTTATGCAGGACCTTGATGTAAGAAGTACTTATACACCCATTGCTAATCAGGCCACAGGAACAGGTACGGATAACATCCTAGTTGTTGAAGGTGCCGGAAAAGAGCTGAAAAATGCAGGAGGTCATTCCAAACTGGGTGAATTAATCGCAAAAGCAGTTTATGATGGTGTTTCAGAAGCTATATATAAGCAGAATGGAATGGTTGCAGAGCGTAATATATTTTCGCGTATGAGAGACAGAAATCTTAGTGTATTTGAGATACTTTCTGCATACGGATGTGAATGCAGCTCCGGAGAATCCGGTATGGTAGGCGAATTTGAAAATCTTTTGCTGCAACCCCGTTATGCTTCTTTTATAAAAGCATCTTTTGCTTTAAGTGATGATTATGAAAAAGGTCTTATTAATGATCTGAGTTCTTATGAATTATGGTGCAAGCAGGTGGAAGAAGAAATCGCCGGACATAAAATAACTGAAGATAAGGATTATCTTGCCGGAATAGATTTGCCGGTTGTTATTGATATGGCTTTAAATTCATTAATAAGTGGTATTCATGAAAGAAAGAGTGGTTCATCAGAATGATTTGACCATTTTGCATATATTTAGTATTGTTTGATTTTATTATTTAGATAATAGGATTCAAGGATTCAAGGATTCAAGGATTCAAGGGTTCAAGGATTCCAGTGTCCAAGGGGAAATGTATAGGGATCAAGAATAAAGTTTCAGGTGAAAAGCGCAAATAACGAAGTCCAAGGATTAAGAGTTCAAAAGCATATATTTTTGCCATTGAACCATTAACCTTGTCACTTGAATCCTTGACCCCTCGACCCCTCGAATCCTCGAATCCTAAAATTATAATCATATGAAAAAATTTATTATATATATTTTAGCTCTTATTGCATTTTGCCTGATTGTAAATACTTCCTGGGCCGAAACCAGAACTTTTACCGATCAAGCGGGGCGGACTGTTAATGTCCCTTTAAATCCGCAAAGGATTGTGTCTCTTGCGCCAAGTATAACTGAAATTGTTTTTGCTCTTGGGCAGGAACACCGTCTAAAGGGAGTCACACAGTTTTCAGATTTTCCTGCCGAAGCAAAAAATTATCCTGTTGTGGGTTCTTATGTGAATCTGGATCTTGAAAGGATTGTAGCATTAAAGCCTGATTTATGCATTGCAATAAAAGATGGAAATTCCAGAGATACGGTAAAACAACTGGATGCTTTAAATATTCCGGTTTATGCTATAAATCCGAAAAATCTGGAATCCGTGATGGATACTGTTAATGAAATTGGGGAGCTTCTCAATGTTTCAAAAGAAGCCAAAATGCTTGCTGACGATATGAGCACGCGTATCGAACATATAAAAGTACTTGTTTCAAAAACTGACCATAAACCAAGGGTTTTCTTCCAGATAGGGATTGCTCCTATTGTATCAGTAGGTACTCATACATTTATCCATGAGCTTATTACGCGTGCAGGAGGGCAGAATCTCACCGAGGGTCCTATCTCTTATCCAAGATATTCCAGAGAACAGGTTTTAGCAATGGCTCCGGAAGTTTTTATTATCACATCAATGGCAAGGGGTGAGGTTTTTGAGAAGGTGAAGGCCGACTGGAGCCGCTGGAAGGATTTACCGGCTATAAAAAATAACCGCATTTATCTTGTTGACTCGAATATATTGGATCGTCCCACGCCCAGAATGGTGGATGGCCTGGAAATGCTGGTTAAAACAATTCATCCGGAACTCTTCAGTAACAACTCAGGTTCACAGTTCAAGGGTTCACAGTTCCAGGTTAGAGAGTGATGTAAACCCATGAAAACCGCGCCTCATTATATTACCAAAAGACTTTTACTACTGTCTTTATTTTTATTTGCAATATTACTTGCCTGTGTTTTTGCCGGGATTTCCATAGGTTCCACGGGAGGAGGATTTAAGTGGGTGTGGAACTCAGTTACGGGACAAACCGCCGCTGATTCAATGTTAAATACAATCATCTGGCAGATTCGTTTTCCAAGAGTGCTTATGGCTGTGCTGGTTGGAGCCACCCTTTCTTTGGGGGGTCTTGTCTTTCAGGCGCTTTTAAGAAATCCTTTGGCGGAACCTTATATTTTAGGTATTTCCGGTGGTTCCGCAATAGGAGCTATTATCGCCATTCTTGCAGGGCTATCACTTTTTCCGGGTGTCAGTTTATTAGCATTTTCAGGAAGTATTATTATACTTATATTAATTCTTGCTATGTCTTCAGGGCAATCAATTTTAAAAAAAGACTCTTTGCTTCTATCAGGAGTTATAATTAATGCATTCTGTGCGGCTGTGATAATGTTTCTGATTTCAATGGCGCATGACACAAAAATTCATAATATCATGTTCTGGCTGATGGGAGATCTGTCTATGATTGAGATGCGGCATGTCGGATATCTTGCATTGATACTTCTGCCGTGTTTTGCAATCATCTTTATTTTTTCGAATTCCATGAATCTTATGCTTTTGGGAAAAGAAATGGCACAGTCTATGGGAGTAAACATCAAAGCTGTAACTATTACCCTGTTGATAACAACTTCTCTTATGGTCAGCGCCACTGTTGCTAATTGCGGTCTTTTGGGCTTTGTGGGTCTTGTTATGCCTCATCTTTTGCGTTTAACTTTCGGATCTGATCACCGCATACTGGTGCCTGCATGTATCTTGGCAGGAGGATCATATATGGTCATTTGTGATTTGCTGGCAAGAAGTATACCGCAGCAAGGCGAGATGCCGGTTGGAGTTATTACCGCCATGATAGGCGCACCGCTGTTTATATATCTGCTCAAAAGGTCCGCGCGATGAACAATGCAATTGATATAAGCGGGCTAAGTTGCGCCTACGGGGAAAACACTGTTCTTAACGATATCGGTTTTTCTGTAAAATCCGGAGAATTATTTATTATTATCGGGCCAAACGGTTCGGGAAAGACGAGTTTGCTTAAAACCATATCAGGAAACATGAAATACGAAGAAGGTGGAATTAAATTATCCGGGCGGAATATTAATGCTTTTTCCGGAAAATCTCTTGCCAGATCTATTGCGCTTGTTCCTCAGAATGTACCCACGGACTTTCCTTTTACTGTTAAGGAACTGGTTCTTATGGGGCGTTCTCCCTATCTGGGAATTCTAGGCCTTCCTGGAAAAGAGGATTTTGAAATTGCAGAACAGTCCCTTGCTTTTACAGGTGCAACACATCTTTCTTCCCGCAAACTGGATCAGTTAAGCGGTGGAGAAAGACAACTGGTTTTTATTGCAAGAGCAGTTTGTCAACAGACTGGTATTATTCTTCTTGATGAACCTACCGCATCCCTTGACCTGTCGCATCAGGTGAACATAATGGATCTTATGGAAAAGCTTGTGGAGAAGAAAGGGCTCACCGTTGTTATGGTATCTCATGATATAAATCTTGCTGCAATGTATGCCGATACTCTGCTTCTGCTTAAAGACGGCAAAATCAAAAGCATAGGCAAACCTGATGAAGTACTTACTTTTAAAGTTCTGGAAGAGGCTTATGGATGTACTATTCTGGTGGATCAGAGTCCTCTGGGAAATGTTCCAAGACTTACGCTTGTTCCGCAAAAGTATGTTGATGCAAATAATAAGTGCATCATCTCAAAAAGAGTTGAAGTAAATGAAGGAATCAAGGATTAAAGGGGTCAAGGGTTCGAGTGAGATAACTTGTGAAAGTTATAAAGAGCTAAATGTTATTTTGATTATAATTTCAGTCTGTGTTTGAAACCCAAATTATGATATCTGGTGACTTGGGTTATATGGAAAAAGAAAGGTTTCAGGAAATAAGAGAAGAGATCGGGGATGTCGAGAGAATGCTAAAAGCGATGATCAAAACCCTGAAAAATAAACACTTGAATCCTTGAATCCTGGACCCCTTGTACACTTTCTCCCAAGTAATTGGGAGAAGACTTACTAAGTTAATTGATAAGAGGTGAATATGCTGGATATGTTTAAAAGCGGCGGACCGATTATGTATCCGCTTTTATTGTGTTCAATAATTGCTATGGCAATCATTGTTGATCGTTCTTTTTTCTGGATTCTTACAGGGATGCGAAGAAACAGAGAGCTTGTAAATGATGTCCTTGATCTTTGTCGTAAGGGAGATTGGGATGCCGTTAGAGCAAGATCTGCCGGTTCAAATAATTATGTTGTAAGAGTTCTTATAAGCGGGATTTTACATCGTGAATATTCTTTGACAAAAGCAATGGAGTCAGCTGCAGCAGAAGAAATAAAACGCATGAGCAGATACATGGGAGTATTGGATACTATTATTACCGTAGCTCCGCTTCTTGGAATTCTGGGAACCGTGACAGGTATCATAAAGTCCTTTGAAGTGCTGGGAGCAGGAGGGCTTGATAACCCGCAATCGGTTACAGGAGGAATTGCTGAGGCACTGATTACAACTGCTGCCGGGCTTTCAATTGCTATACCCTCGGTATTTTTTTATAATTATTTTAATTCCTGTATTCAACGTGCAGGCCAGATCATAGAAAAATACGCAACAAGTTTTGAAATTGTCTATGAAAAAGTTGTTATGGCATCGGAGGGTAATAAAGGAAATAAAGAATGAAAGTCAAAATACCGTCTGCACAAAAAAGCAGGATCGAAATGATCCCGCTTATTGATATTGTTTTTCTGGTTCTTGTATCTTTTATTTATGCAACTCTTTCCATGGCGGTGCATAAGGGTTTACCGGTATGCCTTCCTAAATCAAGTGCTGTAAAACCTGAAAAAAAACTGGTTCTTTCCGTTACTATTGATGCAGAAGGCAAAATCTATGTGGATAAACAAGAAGTGTTGCTTGAAGATTTAAGCGTAACACTTTCTAATATGGCCAAAGGGCATACTGATCCTGGGGTTTTGCTTTTTGCAGACAAAAGCATTTCATACCAGAATCTTTTTAAAATTTTAGATAAAATCAAAATATCAGGATTGGAACGTATTTCTCTCCAGGCAGAGGCGGAAAGATAAATGAAGCGTCTGCTGGTTGCCATAATACTGGCGCTTATGTTTCATGCCGGTTTGATGGCGCTTAATTTAGGTTGGTTTTTTGAAAAAAACATTAAATTGCCAAAGGCTGATTTTGTTGAAGTAACAATATCATATCGCGAGCCACCTCCTAAACCTGTAGTAAAAATAAATAAAGTTAAGCCTGTTGAAAAACCGAAAATAAAACCTAAAAAAATAGTAATACCTCCAAAAAAAATTGAGCCGATACCGGTTCCGGTAGAAGAGATCATTTTACCTGATGAAAGGGAAATAGAAAATGACCAACCTGAAATAATACCGGAGCCTGTAGAAGATAATAAGGATAATGAAGAAATTGAGGAAGAAACTGATAATATAATAACGGATGAAAATACATCAGAAAATAATACTATAGATGATAGTCTCGCTACCGCAAATGTTATACGGGAAGCATATCCTTTATATAAAACAAATCCTCCCCCTGCATATCCTAAAGTTGCCAGAAGAAGAGGTTATCAGGGCATTGTAATAATAAATGTTTTTGTTGATGAAAATGGCCGGGTAAAAGATTTAAAATTATTTAATTCAAGCGGTCACAGAGTTTTAGATAAAGCTGCATTAAATGCAGTTAAAAACTGGGTTTTTGAGCCTGGAACGAAAGGGAAGAATAAGATGGCAATGTGGGTAAGAGTGCCAATAAGATTTGAATTGAAGTAGGGCGGGGTTTTATACCCCGCCGAAATATGGTAAAGGAGTTAAAGATGTATCTATACTGGCGTATACAGCAGGATTTGAACTGCCTTGGTGAAACCATACGATTTACTGATCCTAGTTTTATCAGATGTCATAGGCAATGGCTGAGAAAAAATCTGGCAGGCATAGCCCTTGCTGAAGGTTTTGAAGTTGAAGAATTACTAAAAAAAAGCTTAAGCGAAATAAATTAACGATTTTATACAATAATTAATATTGGGGATTTATTATTTTAATAAATAATATATAAAATATCTTGACAAAGTACTTCTTTAATACTTATTAAAGAAGGAAATATAAATTCAGGTGCTTTTTAGCATATGGCGGCATGTGAAATGCCGCCCTACGGAATGCGTTGTAGGGCGGGGTTTTACACCCCGCCGGAATAGGGAACTCCGTGTGATTCGGAGACGGGCCCGCCGCTGTAATCGGGGACGAAGGTTGCAAGATGTCACTGTCACATATAATTGTGATGGGAAGGCGCAGCCTAATGGATGATCCGAGAGTCAGAAGACCTGCCTGAATTATTGTGTGTTTTCTACGGACAAGAGAGCGCTGCAAGGATCATGAGGAAAAAAATGGGATTCCCCGGATCGATTAACATCGGTTCGGGGATTTTTTTTGTATTTTTTGGGGTTTGTACCAATATATACTTTTTCACAGGAGATGTGCTTATGAAGAAAATTGTATTTAAAACAGCCTGCACAGCGTTAAATAATTTTAAAGTTCATTTTCTTGCATTATCAGCTTTTATCATTTTGGCGTTTTCCGGTAATGCTTATGCAATGCATATATCCGAAGGGATATTACCTTTCAACTGGGCGGTGTTATGGTTTGTTATAGCTGCGCCATTTGTAGCGTATGGCTTATATAAGTTAAAAAAGCTTTCAAGTCTTGATCCTTCTTTCAAGCCACTTGTCGGTCTTGTAGCAGCAGTTGTTTTTATCATCTCATGCATGCCCATGCCTGTTCCAACAGCCGGCACATGTTCACATCCATGCGGAACCGGAATCTCTGCAATATTACTTGGTCCTGGATTAAGTGTTCTTGTAGCTTCCGTAGCTCTGTTTATTCAGGCTCTTTTTCTTGCACATGGCGGATTAAGCACATTGGGTGCAAATATAGTATCTATGGGCATAATGGGATCTTTTGCCGGATATATTACCTTTAAAACCTTGCGCGGATTTAATACAAACCTTTTTGCGGCAGGGTTTGCAGCAGGATTAATAGCAGACTGGGCCACATATCTTTCCACTTCGGCTGAACTGGCATCGGGCATAATGGGCGGCTCGCCTTTTATGCCGCTTTTCACAAAAATAATTATAGCTTTTGTTCCTACTCAGCTTCCTCTTGGAATACTTGAAGGAGCCATCACCGGCGGAATGGTTGTATTGCTGTACAAGAAAAGGCCAGATTTGCTCATAAAGATGAAAGTAATTAAACCGGTGGGAGGTGTAGCCAATGAAGCCTGAAAAAAGTAAAATTATGGTCAAAATGGTTATGATCTTTGTTTTATCTGCAATTGTAGTTTGTTGCTTTCAGCCGTTTGTTTATAGTTCGGAAAAGTGGCCGGGCGTTGATGAATCCGTAGTGGAAAAATACGCAAAAGAGCATGGCCGGGAATCATGCGATCCTCTTATAAATACAGATCAGGGAGACCTGCTTTTATTTGTATTTCTTCTGGCAGGTACAATAGGCGGATTTATCGGCGGATATTACTGGAGGATGCTTCTTGTTCCACCAGGAGACCGGAAGGAAAGCCATAGTCTTTAGGCTAATATTTCAAATATTATATATAAACAAGATTTCACTGGAACTCTGAACCTTGAACCTTGAACCCTGAACCCTTGAACCCTGAACCCATAAACCCATAAACCCTCGTAATGAAGGACTAATAAAAAGTACTTTAGATAAAAACCAATATGCATTTATTTGACGAATATTATAAAAACAATAATCTTCTCACAAGAGTTGATGTTAGAATCAAGCTCATATTAACGTTTTCACTGCTGATTATGGTTTTATGCAGCAATGGAATAACATTTCCTTTATTTATAGCCGTGCTTTCCTTAGTTATTTGCAGGATTATTGATATACCTTCACGCGTTATGCTTATCAGATTTTCAGAGCCCCTTTTTATAGCCGCTATGCTTCTTTTTTTAAAATTCTTTTTTACAGGCCACGAACCTTTGTTTTGTGTAAGTATTGCAGGGATTGACATCGTAGGGTACAAAGACGGCCTGATGGAAGGAATAAGGCTTTCAAGCCGCATTATAGGAGCTGTTTCGCTTATTGCACTTGCCGGATTTTCTTCTCCTTTTACAGATATTATTACAGGTCTTTCATGGTTTAAAATTCCATCGCTGTTTATAGAGCTATTGATGATTACCTACAGATATATTTTTGTTCTTTTTGAAGATGCAGGCGTTATATATAATGCTCAAAAAAACAGACTCGGTTATTCAAGTATCCGGTCAGGCTTAAGTTCTTTCGGAACGCTTTCGGGTGAACTTATAATAAGAGCTTTTGACCGCAGCCAGATAACGACCCAGGCAATGTTTCAAAGAGGATACACCGGGAATATGCCTGTCGGCCATAGTGCTTCTTTTAAAAAAAATGAAGTTGCGATAGCATTAGTTATAATTGTTGCAGCCGGAGTGCTATGGAAAATTATGTAAGACTTTGCGTAAAAGACGTATCTTTAATATATCCTGATGGAACAAAAGCTCTTTTAGACATCAGCATTGAAATCAAAAAAGGAGAGTTTGCAGCAGTACTTGGTTCCAATGGATCTGGAAAAACAACGCTGCTTAAAATCATGGATGGGCTCCTTAAAGGCTCTGAAGGCACAGTACTTCTTGATGGTAAAAATATCAGAGAGCTTAGCCCTAAAATGAGATATCAAAAGATAGGCCTTGTTTTTCAAAACCCGGATGATCAGCTTTTTGCTGCAACCCTGTTTGATGATATAGCGTTTGGTCCGATAAATATGGGGTTAAATGTTTCTGAAGTTAAGGATCGTGTTCTTTGTGCATTAAAAGATGTTGAACTTGATGGTCTTGAGAAGAAATCCATTCATAACTTAAGTTATGGTCAGAAAAAAAGAGCATGTATAGCAGGGCTTCTTGCCATGGGCCATGAAATATTGCTGCTTGACGAACCGACGGCAGGCCTTGATCCAATGGGCGAATACAAGATGATGAGTCTTTTAAAAAAACTTAACCTGGAAAACGGCGTTACAATTGTAATGGCCACACACAGTGTGGATCTGGTCCCGATATTTTTATCCAAACTTTATATATTAAGCTGTGGCCGGATTGTAAGAAGCGGGGTACCCGAAGAGGTGTTTACAGCTCCAATGGAAATGTCGGAAGTAAAGCTCAGATTGCCCATGATTGCTGAGCTTGTTTATAAATTAAAGAATGAAGACGGCTTGCAGTTTGAGCGTATTCCGCTGACAATCGGCGAAGCCAGAAGAGATATAATAAAAGCAATGGAAAGCAAATCATGAAATCAATTAAGTAAGGATAGAAGCTAATGGATTTAATGACAGGTCACAAAATCGAACAGCGCAGTCTGGCTATAATAGAAGATACAGTGGGAGAGCATGGCTTTAAGCTAAGGCAGTGGGCAATTGTACGCAGAATGATACATGCCTCGGCTGATTTTACAATTTTGCCTTTAATAAAATTTAATGCAGATCCAATATCAAAAGGAATTGAAGCATTCAAACGGGGCGCAGCAATTATAACCGACAGCACCATGCTAAAAAGCGGTATTTCCAGAGAGCGTCTTTCCCAAATTAATCCTGTTTATGAAAAAGATAATATATTTTGCAATATTGCAGATAATGAAGTTGCCAGGCTGTCAAAGACACATAATTTGCCCCGCTCTATTTTTAATATACGATCACTTAAGGATAAAATCCATAGAGGCATTGTTTGTATAGGCAATGCTCCGACTGCACTTTGGGAAATTGTAAGGCTTATAAAAGAGGAGGGCATTGTACCTGACTTGATATTTGCAATGCCGGTAGGTTTTGTTAATGTTGTTGAAACAAAAGATATGATTAAACAAACGGATCTTTCTTATATATTAATGGAAGGCCCGCGCGGCGGCACAACTTTTGTTGTAGCGGCTGTTAATGCAATTGCCATATTGGCATTGGAGGAAATTAATGAATGAAAGCATTTATCTTGCTTGGACACGGCAGCCGGGTACCCGGTGCAGGAAAGGATATGGAGACGGCTGCACTGATGCTGGAAGAAAAATATCAACTGGATATTGTTGAATGCTGTAATATGTCACGGCTCGGACCGCATTTTCCGGAAACACTTAAGACATGTGTTTTAAAAGGAGCAACGGAAGTAATTGTAATTCCCTATTTTTTGAACATGGGACTTCATATCCGGCTTGATATTCCTGAAATGATGAAAAAAGAAGCTGAAAAATATCCCGGTATCCGGTTGGTTTATGGGAAACACTTAGGCTTTGATGAAGCTTTTGTTGATATATTGCATAAACGTATTGAGCAATCTGCCGCACTCCCGGATGTAAGAGAAATAGAACTTTTGCCGCGGGAAAAATATCCGGTTCCGGAAGGTCAGGGGGAATTTGTGGAAATGTCACCTGAAGAGGCAAAGAAATTTGCAAGCGGTCATAGCCATTTGCACCAACATTCGCATGAACACTGAAAAAAAGAAAAAACTGCGAGAAGGTTTTACTACCGGAACATGTGCTGCTGCCGCTGCAGGTGCAGCTGTTGAAGCATATTTCGGGAATCCGCCAAATGCCGTTTTAGTGGATTTGCCGGATAATAATGCAAGTATATCCGTTAATATCAAAGCAATAAAATCCCTGCAAATCAAAGAAGGGATAAATATAGAAGCTATTGTTATAAAAGATGCCGGAGATGATCCTGATATAACAAATGGCGCGCAAATCGGCGCGCAAGTTACTATTGTTGAAAGTAAAGTCAATCGGATTACGATAAAAGGCGGGGCAGGGGTGGGAAAAGTAACACGGCCCGGACTGCCTGTAAATATAGGTGAATCTGCTATTAATCCGGTTCCTTTAGAAATGATAGAACATGAAATTAAAAAGCGCCTGCCACAAGATAAAGCTTTTGCTGTGGATGTTGTTATTTTTGTTAAAAACGGTGAGATGCTGGCAGGAAAAACCCTTAATCCGAGATTAGGAATTGTGGGGGGGCTTTCTATTTTAGGAACACACGGCATTGTTAAGCCTTTTTCTGCCAAAAGCTATCAGGACACAATCGATATATGCTTAAGATCCGCCCGTTATGATAATCAAAAGACTTGTATCTTATCTACTGGCCGAAAAAGTGAAAAATTGGCGCAGAAGATGTATGTGAATTTTAGTGAAAGATGTTTTGTGCAAACAGCCGATTTTTTCTCATATGCATTACAAAAAGCGTCTGATCTGGGATTTGAACATATTATTCTTTCTTGTTTTTTTGGTAAATTATGCAAATGGGCTATGAATATGGCATACACTCATGCAAAATCCGGCTTGATAGATTTTAAATATTTATCCAAAGCAGCATTTGAAGCCGGACTTTCAGATGAATTTTGCCGGTTTGTAGAGGGTGCTAATAATTCCAGGCAAATTTTTGAATCAGCACATAAAGAAGTGCCGCTTTTTGTGGATATAATCGGTGAGATGGCGATTGGAAATGCCTGGGCCACTGTAAACCAAAAACCTATGGTCACAATTTGTCTATGGGACTATCAGGAGAAGTTTTATAAAAAATGGGAAATAAAGGTAGTATAACAAATAAAGAGAAGATACGTGTTATTGGTTTGAATATAACAGGTGAACCATTGTCTTTAAAGAAACGTCAATATATAAAAAATGCCGATGTGCTGATCGGCGGTAAAAGACAAATTGAACAGGCATTGTTTTTTAATGGAAAAACCATTTTAATTACCAAAGATATTGACTCTTTAATAGATGAGATTAAACAGTGTATTAAGAAAAATTTAAATATTGTAGTACTTGCAACCGGAGATCCTTTGCTTTTTGGAATAGGAAATACTTTGATTCAACACTTCGGGATAGATTCTGTAGAAATTTATCCGGGTATATCCGCAGCCCAGGTAGCGCTTTCAAGGCTTGGCTTAAAAACCGATGAAGCGGTAATCATAAGCAGGCACGGTACGCACACGGATGATTTGCTAAGATTATTGAATCATAACACAGGGGTTATTTTAACTTCAAATACGTACAGTCCTTATGAGATAATACAAGAGCTTATAACAAGTTCTCCGCAAACAAAGAAATGGACCGGGCATGTGTGTCAATGTCTGGGAACAAAAGATGAAATTATACAAAGCGGACAACTGCAACAACTATGTTCATTTAATACATTCCGGGTTCCAAATATTCTTGTTGTACAAAACCCTGATCCGGCTGCTTCAATTCGGATATCTGCAGAATTTGGCCTTCCCGATGATGCTTATGAACATGATGCAAATATGATCACACACTCTGAGATTCGTGCCATAACTCTCTCAAAGCTTAAACTTGGTAATGCCGAAATATTATGGGATGTAGGAGCAGGATCAGGCTCTGTAGGAATTGAATCAGCACTTCTTAACCCGTATGCCAGGGTGTTTTGTATTGAAAAAAATACCGAAAGAATAGAAAACATTACAGCCAATGCGAAAAAGCATAAAGTAAATAATATCTTCGTTATTGAGGGGCAAGCTCTGGAGGAGTGTTTAACTTTGCCCGCACCGGACAGAGTATTTATAGGCGGTGGAGGTGAAGACCTGCCCGATCTGCTGTCTCTTTGTTATCAGCGCCTTTCAAATGAAGGTATCATGGTTGTTAATACCGTAACCATAGAATCATTTGAAGTTGTCCGTACCTTTTTTAAGCAAATTAATAAAGAGATTGAATGTATAAGTATTCAGATTTCCCGCTTACATACAATAGCCAAATATCATACACTTAAACCTGAAAATCCGATAACCCTGTTTGGAATAAAAAAATGAAAAATGAGAAGCAAAGAAATTTATATTTTGTCGGTTTAGGCCCTGGTGATCCGGAGCTTTTAACAGTAAAATCCATCCGCTTGATTAAAGAATGTGATGTTTTGTTTGTTCCGGTTCGCAAAATAAATTCAACCGAATCCATGGCATTAAATATTATCTCAGATAGCATTGATTTGAAAAACAAACGGATAGTTTTTCTTCATTTTCCAATGGTAAAAGGAGCGCAAAATATACTTGATGCAATGGAGCCGGCCGCACAATCCGTTCAGGAGCAGTTGAAGGAAAACGAATCCGGTGTATTTATCACACTGGGATGTTCAACCATATATTCAACAGCCGGAAATCTTTTTTTGGTACTTTGTGACAAAGATATTTCAATGCATTTTGTTCCGGGTGTGAGTTCCATAAGCGGTAGTGCGGCTTCATCCGGGATTCCGCTTGTATATTCGGAAGAAAAACTGGCCATATTGCCGGCAACGTATTCAATGGATCAGATTGAATCATGCCTGGATGTTTTTGAAACGGTAGTACTTATGAAAGCGCATTCCAGCATGGATATGATTTTGGAATTGGTAGCAAAAAAAGGTTTGCTTAAATCATCGTTTGTTGTGGAAAAAGCCACCAGCAATGAAGAAAAAGTACGTTTTATGTCCGATATCTGTGCAGGATATCGACCTCATTATATGAGCACAGTAATTATTAAGAAAAATATATAAGGAGAAAAATGTTTTATGGCTATTGTTAGCTTTATCGGCGCAGGACCTGGAGATCCTGAACTCATTACTTTAAAGGCGGTTAAGCGGATCAAATCGGCAGGTATAATAATATATGCCGGGTCTCTGGTTCCAAAAAGCGTATTTCTCCCTCATACGAATTTGCCGGAAAAAAATATTATCAGCTCTGCCGATCTGACTCTTGAAGAAACTCATCAACTTATGGTTCAAGCGATTGAAAAAGGCGAAAACGTGGCAAGGATTCATACCGGTGATTCTTCTATTTATGGCGCAATTTATGAGCAGATGGCGCTTTTAGATACACAAGGAATTGATTATGAAGTAATTCCCGGAATATCTTCGGCTATGGCGGCTGCAGCAGCTCTTAAAACGGAATTTATGATTCCCGACGGCACACAAACGGTCATGTTTACACGAAGCCAGGGAAAAACACCGGTGCCGGAGCTTGAAGATCTGGAACTGCTTGCCACACACCAGTCAACCATGGTTATTTTTTTAAGCGCTCATAAAGCGGATGCGGTTGTTGAAAAATTGAGTAAGCATTATCCTGTAAAGACCCCGGCTGTTATTGCTTACCGTATTGGCTGGCCTGATGAAATGATCATCAGAACCACAATCAAAGATATTGCATCATGCATAAGCGAAAACCGGATTCATAAACAGGCTCTTATTATGGTGGGAGAAGTGTTTGCTGAAAAGAAGAGATTAAATACAAGATCGGTTTTATATGGCAAGGATAAGAATGGATGATCGACTAGATAATCAAATAGATAAGAAAAAAAATGCCGTTTGGACTCTTAATGAAAACGCACTTCGCCTGGCGTTTAAATGTGCTGATATTATAAACGCAAAAGCCCTGTTTACACCATCTGCCAAAGCAAACGGTTGTCAGGACGTTAGGCTTATCGTATATGATCGTTTTACGCAAAGCATTTTAGAAAATTTTTACGAATATGATGCACATATCTTTATTATGGCATCAGGAATTGTGGTACGCGCTATTGCTCCTCTTATAATAGACAAGGCAAGTGATCCGGCAGTATTGGTGATTGATGAAAAAGGCAAACATGTTATCAGTCTGGTATCTGGCCATCTTGGCGGAGCCAATGATTTGTCTGTCAGGGTTGCTATTGCTTTGGGTGCAGAGCCGGTCATCACAACAGCAACTGATATAAGCGGTATTGTAGCGGTTGACGAAATTGCCCAGAGGATAGGCGCAAAAGTAGAAAATAAGGAAATGATCAAAAAAGTGTCTGGTTCTATGCTAAATAACGCTCCGGTTGCGTTAATTTGTGATTATGCTTTGTATGAAACATATTACGGGAAAGCAGACTATAAACCTGATCATTTCAAAAACCCCGATGTTGATGATCTTGCCGGTTATGCGGCTTTATGCTTTATAACTGAAAAAATTTTTGAAATGGATAAAGAACTTTCGGTAAAATCACTTTTTATTCGACCGCCTAATCTATTTGTAGGTATTGGGTGCAACAAAAATACATCAAAAAAAGAAATATCAGGTGCAGTATGCGAAGTGTTTGAGCAGCACAGGCTTTCTCCGATTTCTATAGCCGGTGTTTTTACTATTGATAAGAAAAAAGATGAAGCAGGTTTACTGGAATACGTTCAAGCCATTGGTTTAAAACTGCAATATTATAATGCCGAAACACTGGATGATATAGATGTAGATGGCATGTCGGCTCCTTCCTTGTACGCACAAAAATATGTTAAAGCAAAAGGTGTGGCTGAACCTGCGGCGCTTCTTGGTGCAGGTCCGGGATCTCAATTGATTGTGGCAAAGCAGAAAAAAGGAAATGTTACAGTGGCAGTTGCAAGAAAAAAAAGCGGTTATTTGCCAAAAACTAAAGGAAAGCTTTTTGTTTTGGGTATAGGCCCCGGTGATCTGGATTATATGACGGAGCATGTAAGGCGTGTTCTTAAAAGCAGTGATGTAATAGCCGGGTATGGTAAATATATCGAGTTGGTAGAGTCTGTTATAAATGGAAAAGAGATTATATCAACAGGCATGACAAAAGAAACCGAACGGGTGGATAAAGCAATACAGGCAGCCGCCGAAGGAAAAACCGTTTCGCTGATATGCTCAGGAGATGCCGGTATATACGGAATGGCCGGTCTGGTATATGAACGAATGCTTAATGCCGGTTTAGAGGTTGATATAGAAGTATCGCCCGGTGTAACAGCTGCCGCAGCAGCAGCATCTCTTTTAGGTGCGCCTTTAACAAATGATTTTATCACAATCAGTCTTTCGGATTTATTGACACCAACAGAAACTGTTATAAAACGGATAGAAATAGCCGCTGAATCGGATATGGTAACGGCCGTCTATAACCCTGTAAGCAAAAGGCGAAAAGAACTTATCAGCAAGTTGCAGTCCGAATTTATTAAATACAGAGATAAAAAAACTCCGGTTGGAGTTGTTACCCATGCATTGAGAAATGGCCAGAAAAAAGAAATACGTACTCTTAATGATTTTCTTGATTGTGATATGAATATGAATTCTGTTATTATTATCGGAAACAGCGATACGGTAGTTATTAACGGCCATATGGTCACGAAGCGTGGTTATGAGCGAAAGACATAAATATAATGAAAACAAAAGCAGTGCTTATAGCAGGTGCTTCCAGCGGATCGGGTAAAACCACGCTCACTTTGGGCCTGATGGCTGCACTTAAGAAAATGGGGCTTGATGTTTGTGGATTTAAGAGCGGGCCTGATTATATTGATTCCAGCCTTCATAAAATAGTTACAGGCAAGCCTTCTATCAATCTTGATACATGGATGATGCCTAAAGATTATTTAGAGCGTTCCTTCCAATCCCGTGCAGCAAAAGCGGACATTTCCGTAATTGAAGGAGTTATGGGTATCCATGACGGAAGGCTTCCGGATTCATCCCAGGGTTCTACAGCTGAACTGGCAGCATGGCTTAAAGTTCCGGTAGTGCTTGTTGTTAATGCAAACTCAATAGCCCGGACTGTGGCAGCCATAGTAAACGGTCTTGTTGATTTCGATCCAAAAGTCAATATTATTGGTGTTGTGTTTAACAATGTGGGCAGTTTAAAGCATTATGAAATATTGGGAAAAGCTGTAAGTACATATTGCAGTGTTCCGGCACTTGGTTGTATTCCCAAAAATAATGATATTGATATTCCCTCAAGGCATTTAGGCCTTTACATGGGAGAAGACGGAATTCTTGATAATTCTAAAATAAAAATCCTTGCAGATACTGTTTCAAAAAATGTGGATATTGAAAAAATACTTTTACTTTCCGAAATGGATATAAAACATACGGATTTGTTTTTATCCTCATCTGATCAATTATCCGAAGATAAACCCAAGCGCATAGCCATTGCCAGAGACAAAGCCTTTTGCTTCTATTATGAAGATAATTTTGAGATCCTCAAACATCTTGGTTATGAAATCGTTTTTTTCAGCCCAATAGATGATAATAGCTTGCCAGAGGATGTGGATGCCTATTATTTCGGTGGTGGATATCCTGAACTCTATGCGGAGGCTTTGTCAAAAAATGAGAGCATGCGAGAGGCTGTGGCTGAACAAAGCCAAAAAGGCGCTTTCATATATGGAGAATGTGGCGGCCTTATGTATCTGGGTGATTATTTAACTACAGTTGAAGGCCAATCATATCCCATGTGCGGATGCCTTCCATATAGTACGATCATGAAATCAGGCCTTCAGTCGCTTGGATATACCGAAGTATTGCCTTTAAAGGATTTTCTTTTTTTAAAACAAAATACTCCGGTACGCGGTCACTGTTTTCACTATTCACAAATGATAAGAGACGATAAAAACCGGATGGAAAAGTTTTATTCAGGGCATCCGGCAGATAAAGCACAAGGATTTCGCATAAGAAATACTTTGGCATCATATGTACATTTACATTTTTCTTCTTTAATCAAGAAATAAAAGTGTCATACTGGATTGAATGAAACCAGCTTATTTGCCTGCATAAAAAAATCCCACAGAAATTTAAAGGTATGCCGAAGTTTGGATTCCTATTTTACACATAACGCACCTTCATCTGTTTTTTCCTTTGTTAATTCTCGTTTTTTTGCTATAGTCATATACATTCTATTTTTCGAAATGGTTGCTTGAATGAATCTAACTTGAAATACATTGATATGCTATGAAAAGGGTTCTGCCTAATTGTAAGAAGGCTTATGTTCCAGAAGAGAAACTGAGCAATTATCTATTGTCTGAAACACATGCTATTGGAAAGGCAAAAGCGAGATATTTTCAATCGATAGGCTATACATTAAAAAATTCTGCTAAATTGGTAGATGCATTAATAATGATTGCAAATTCCGAAAGCGTGAGCCAAGAAATAACCACTGTTTTTGGAACAAAGTATATTATTGATGGAAAACTTGATACGCCTATTGGAACAACGGTACAGTTACGCACTGTTTGGGTAATAGATGCAAAAGATGACCGGCCTCGATTTATTACGGCATATCCAGCGTGAAAAGTCGATCTATAAAAGGAGCAAGAAATGATAAAAGAACTGGACACAGTCGTTTTGACTCAGGATCTTCCTGAGCACAGCCTCAAAAAGGGAGACATTGGTGCTGTTGTACATTCTTACGAAGACAGCAAAGCCTTTGAAGTGGAATTTATAACTGGACAAGGGAATACTGTAGCTGTGCTTACTCTTAAAGCTGAAAATGTTCGTTTGATGCAAGGTAAAGAAATACTGCATGTTCGGAAGCTACAGGCTGCTTAATCTCGAAAGATTGAAGCAATCATAAGAGGTCATACTCGCTTTTTGTCATTTGCCACACCTTTCACTTCGTCCTTTCAAAAAGATAAAGAAAACTGCCTGTTGCAAATTATTCTTCTTTGCTAATATATAATTTTGTGTTATAGAAAAATAAATTCTGTACTTTTGAACCGCACAGCGAACGCAATCCCCGTTGCTAACAGCGGGATTAGCGAGCGAATCTGAAATTGAGTTAAAATCCTTACGGATGAAGATTCCCTGTTACTTATAGCGGGGAGCTTCAAATAAGTCATTTGTAAAAATGTTGGGCATCAATATTATGAATAGACAATAAGGCATATGGCTTCAATTAATATTGAAACAGTTCGTGAACAGTACCCCGGCATGACAGACGCCCAAGCAGCTTCACATATTGCTGAAGATGGCGATTTCGTCATCGTGGTTCGTTACAAGACAGAGTCCGAAGGCCCGTATACAAATTTAGGGCTCTGCTCGACCTACGCTGAGGCAGACAATTATCTATTCAATGAAAAATTACATGATGTGGATGTAATTTGCGACCGGCGAAACACCTCAATACCAATTCCTAAGATACTTCATAATGCTCATGCCATTGCAAGAAATATCAAATTTGATAACAATGGCCGTGCTAACGAACCATGCTGTTGGAACTGCCGACACTTTAACATTCCTCTTTCCGGCAATTATTTATGCTGCATGGACCAAGCAGGCAAGGGCGTTGTGGAAATACAGCGTGGAGATTTGTGCGATTATTGGGTTGCCCGGGATTCCTCTTCACTCTTGAATAACGACGCTTCAATTCAGAACATTAAACCGGCACCCGAGGAGAGTTCAAACGTTTTTCTTTACGGCGTAATCGGTACGTCGATTATCGGTCTGACTATTTTCGTTATCGTACGTTATGGAGAGGGATGGGCAAAATCTTTGGAGAGAGTATTTGGTATCGCCGATGGCTTCTGGATCGGGCTTTTCATCTTCTTGGGTATTATATTCGTGAGCGTTGCACTTCTTTGTATTGCTATCATCGCTTCAAAATTTGAACACGATAGCCGGAAACATCATCAGTACTCCGATGGCGACAGCGGTACTCAGAATCTGAAGAATACCTTTAAAAGCAGCAAGATCCAGCGCATGCTGGATTTATTGCAATCAGCAGATGGCAACGCAAGTCTGGCCATTGACAACAGAGCACTATTTGGAGAATGCGAAACATGGGAGTCACTTGCCATGCTTTCTCTGGTCTATGAAAAGGTAGCGACATTGCTACATGAGGCAATGGAGTGGGATGCAAGCACGGAAACAGCTGCACATAGTTTATGGCGCGCTGCAAATATCGTAGACGGTGTACCGGATCATGAAGAAACTATTTCGATGTGGAGAAAAGTGCCTAAGAAGTTTGACTCAGTAACAGTAGCAAAAATGATCGCAAAACGCTGGGCGGAGGATGCAAAAGAATTTCTGTCTACCGCAAAGAATTTGCAGGTAACTCCAAATGACACAACAGCTGTAGGTGAAGCTCCCAAAAGCAGGGATTTTACAGGCAAGATTCGCAAGTGCGTCAGTTGTGGCGTGGAGATTCCGGAGGGTAGGTTGGAGTGTCCTTCCTGTGGCTCTAGTTATATTATCTGGGAATCTATAGAATAGCGGATCAATGGATACGCTGTAAGGTGACCCCCATTTTCTCCCAGATATACTATTTTGTCTTTATCCAGAAAATATTCTACTTATCTTTATTTTCATCTTCTTTCATTTGTTTATACCAGGATTCTTTGCCATAGAGTATGTCCATACATTCCGGACAGAGGCCATGGCTGAACAATGCATCAGAATGATGCTCAATATAAGTTTCTATCTGGTTCCAATAACCTTTATCATCACGTATTTTTTTGCATTGGGCACAGATCGGCAGAAGCCCATTAAGAGTTTTGATGTTTTCAAGAGCTTCCTGGAGTTCATTGATTAGTTTTTTACGATCGTTTTCCATTTTTTTCTTTTTTGTTATATTTGACATTAATGTAGCAAATTGTCCCTCTTGAGGGCTGTATGCCACCACATCATAATATCTGTCTATTTCTTTAACATGAGTTTCAAAATGAACAGGTTCCCCGGTAAGGGCAACTTTCCCGTAAGTATCAAACCAGTATGATTCTGTTTGAGGGAATGCTTCAAGCACTGTATTACCTATAAGTTTATTAGCCTCAATTCCTATGATCTTTTCAAAAGCTTTATTGACTTCCAGAAATCTACAGTTGTATGGCTTACCGTCTTCATCATATATTATTTCATGCAAAGCAAATCCAACTGTCATCTTTTCTATCAATGTGCGGTAGCGCTTTTCACTATCTGTTAATGCTTTTTCAACTTGCTTTCGCTCTGTGATGTCTTCGGAAATACCTTCGATGAATTGAATAGCACCATTGCTGTCCCTGATTATATGAGGAGTATCCAATATTGTGTGTTGTGTGCCATCAGGATGAAGAAAAGACAATTCAATACCCTTAACTTCATGTCCGGAAAGCAAATCAGCAAACTTCTTCCTGCCAAGCTCATACTCTTCCGGATTCCAGTTAATTATATTGTCAAAAATATTTTTTCCAATAGCTTTTTCAGGAGAAATTCCGAATATCGATTTTATTCCGGGACTCGCATACATCAAAGTTCCGTCCAGCGTAAAACTATAAATCATAAATTGGCTGCTTAACTCTTCTACCAGTCTCTGATATTTATCCTTAGAGCTTTGCAGAGCCTCTTCCGCCAGTTTGCGTTTATTGATTTCTTCTTCCGCTTCTTTAATCTTTTGTTCAAGTTGTTCATTAAGCTGTTTTAAATCTTTGGTTCGTTGTTCTACAAGGTTCTCCAGATGATCGCGATCCTTGCGTAATTTCGAAGACATTTCGTTAAATGAACTAACAAGTTCAAAAAACTCTTTACCTTCAGGGTATTCAATATGCTCTCCCAAATGTTCGGGATTGCTGACTATTTTAACAGACTTTTCCCTTATATAATTAAGGGGTGCAAATATGAAACTTTTGGTCAGATAGGTTATTGAGCCGAAAAGAGCTGCCAATATTAAGAGCAGTATTGCTGAAAGATGAAATGAAAGTTTGTTGATCTGGGCAAATACATCTTCAACAGGTATTCGAATGGAGATGGCGGAAACAACTTCATCAACAGAACGGTTAAAACTTCTGGAAGCCCCGTATTGTTTCACCATATCGATTGGCGCTGTATCAGGATTGCTGTGGCATCTCAAGCAGCTTTCTTCCATTACCTCACCACGCTTAAGTACAACCAGAAATCTTTTACTCTCAAATTCCCGTATTGTCTTTGATTCCTTGATGTCCGGATTATTATTGAGTTTTTTTATGAAAGATTTTTCAAATGCATCTGCTTCATTTTCAGGGCTTCTTGCATTAATAGCACATTCTTTGTAGTAATATTTTCTATCGGTTATTGATTTGAAATATTTATCTATTTCGCGGACTGCATATGTTGATGACATCCAGATCGGATCAAAATAATCCGTCATTTTCATTGGACCAAGTTTTTTAAAAAGGACCGGTTTTAGTTGGTGTGAAAAGTAAGTGTGGATTGAAAGGTTCCGGTTAAGTGTTATCATTGCTTCTTCTTTGGCACTATTAACAGCATATATTTTCATTTGCCAGTTTATAATGGCAATCAATGCAAAAGCAGAACAAAAAACCAGAAAAGCAATTGATAAAAACAAACGAGTGTTGATTTTATAAGGAGTTTTCATGTTTGTTCCCCTTGTTTTCTAATTACTATATTGATTGAAATAGCTTTTAAAAGTGGCCTCCGGAAGTGATTATTTGAGAATCAAGTTTTTACTTTTTACCTGATGATATGTAACTCATATTTTATAGTGGATTTATTATAAACAGAAAGCCGGCAGGATGCAAGCAATTGACTTATACCATTGTGTTTTTGATTATCCAAAAAACATTTGAAATGATCAATGCCTGTTCAAAATTCTATAATACGATTCAAAATACCCATTAAATTAATCAGCAAATTATGCTCTTAGACAAATTGAGAGAACAGTTCTATTGCTGCACTTTGGGGTAATGTGCATTTTGCTTTCGGCGGTTCTCTCATGCGGCGAATTCTTCATCTGATTGTTACGTTTATCCGGCATCCCAGCTATTAGCGGACCGCCACATCATTACTTATCCGGATAAAAAAAATCAGAGAAAAGTCCTTTAATTGTTCCCCCGGAGTTGTTTAACTTCTGCATAAAAACGATAATCCTTGACCGTGATTCAATGGTATGATATATAATACCGTATGAAAATCGTTATAGATACAAATGTACTATTTACAGCTTTAAAATCCCAGCTTGGTGCTTCGTATAAATTAGTTTCTCTTATACCAAGCAAGAAATATTCAATTGTAATATCAGTGCCTTTGATTATTGAATATGAAGATGTTCTGAGGCGGGGAAAGCTCCCAAATTCTATTACTGAAAAAGACATCACAGATTTTATCGATTTTTTATGTTATGTCGGAGAACATCAAGAAATTTTCTTCCTCTGGCGACCTTTCTTGCCTGATTCCTCCGATGACCTTGTTCTAGAAGTTGCAGTTGCAAGCAGTTGCGATGCGATTATAACATACAATAAACGTCATTTTAAAAACGTAGAAAAATTTGGTTTAAGAATTCTTGATCCAAGAGAATTTCTTACCGAGATAGGAGTGATATCATGAGTACCTTAAGTTTGCGTATTCCAAATTCTCTGCATGAACAGATAAGGCAATTAGCTAAGCAAGAAGGAATTTCAATTAATCAATTTTTAGCGTCTGCTGCCGCTGAAAAAATGTCCGCACTATTGACTGAAGAATATATCCAAGCAAGGGCAAAAAAAGCGAGTTTGAAAAAATTCCAAAATGTACTCAAAAAGGTACCTAATTCGAAACCAGAAAATTATGACCTGATATAGGCAGTAAATGATACAGGGGAATGTTCTCGGGACATGCTATACTCCTTATATCAATCAAAAACATGAAAGATTTAAATATAATGTAATAAGATGATTACATTATATACCAAATTGAGGGTGCATTTCCAGTACTACACACCTGCGGTAATATGCATTATACTTCCGGCGGTTCTCTCATGCGGCGAACTCTTCATCATCCAGATTAAAAAATTCAGAGAGAAGCCCTTAAATTGTCACTCCCGGAGTTGTTTAGCTCCAACAAGCATGTCAAGAATTTTTACACCTTTGGAATTGTACTATAATGCTGTTTATACAAGAGATTCGGCATAATCAATCCCTTTGTGCCGGAATAAGTGTCGGGATTTTTTGCAATCATAAATTATTTTAAAGATCCTTGCCCTGTAATGCGGTGATGTATGATGAGGGTTACCTCTAAATATTATGAGTATTATAAATATGTTGTTAACGTTCCTTAAAAGGAGTGCGCATGAAATGCAATATTGCATGGTTATTGCTTTATATTTTTAATTAATTTAATTAAGGTAGCAAACCTGTAGAAAATATGGTTACTGGGTAATAAAAACATTTGATAACGCGGACGCTTCGCGTAGCGCGATAGATATAAAGAGGTATCAAATTGGAAAAAAACGCTAAAATGTTCTGGACAGGATTATCACCCGATGAAGCAAGGGAAGCTCTTGTCAATAAAGACAAATCTATGAAGGACAAACGGATGACGCTGAAAGAGGCGGTGTCCATGTTTGTAAAGGCCGGGGATAATGTTGGTATCGGCGGTTTCGTTAATGTCCGTCAGCCAATTGCTATAATCCATGAAATTATTCGTCAGGGATTCAAAGACCTTATTCTTTCTTTCCATTCAGCAGGTATGGCTCCGGAGCTTCTTGCCGGCGCAATGATAGTAAGGCCTGATCATTGTTCTATCAAACGAATTGAACTGGCGTATTGGGGCCATGAAGGCTACGGTCTGTCACCTGCCTGGCGTTATGTAGCCGAGCGTGGCTTGGTAGAATTCGAAGACTGGAGCAACTACAATATGTCAGCCCGATTCAAGGCCGGTGCTATGGGCCTGCCTTTTATTCCGACCCGCGGTCCGCTTGGTGGCAATGTCCGCAACACCAGTCGCACCAAGGTCATTGATTGTCCTTTTACCGGACGTCCTATTGCTTTGCTGCCGGCCAGCAATCCTAATGTGGGCCTTATTCATGTTCAGGCAGCCGACATGTATGGCAACTGCATTATCCGTGGAACAGACGCCACATGTGCAGAAATCGCTATGGCTTCGGCTCACACCATCGTTACCTGCGAACAGCTCGTTTCCCATGAACTACTCGTTACCAACCCGAAGGACATCATGATTCCTTTCCCAGCTGTTGATGCGGTTGTCAAAGTGCCTTTTGGCGCTTACCCGGGAGCATGCCGTCGTCACTATTATTTCAATGGTGACCACATCCTTGAATTCTTAGGTCTTATTGCCCCGATATGCAAGGGTGGAACAACTGACGATTTGAAGGCCTGGTATGATGAGTATATCTTTGGCGTTGAAAATTTTGAGGACTATATTGATAAATTCCAGACCAAGAAGCTGTTTGCTGATCAGGCAGCAGAGTCTTACAACTGCGAGCGATTGGCCTGATTATCAGATACAGTAATTTCTATTGAAAAGGAGTTATCATGACAATATCAACAGATTATACCGCCCAGGAAATTATTGTTGTGGCGGGAGCAAAAGTTCTGGAAAATAATAGAATAGTATTTGTGGGGACCGGCCTGCCCATGGTTGCCACTCTTTTGGCAATCCACACCCACGCCCCCGGCCTGATCCCGGTCTTTGAGGCCGGCGCCGTTGGTCCTCCTCTCCGGCACGGTCTGCCTATATCTGTCGGCGATTCAAAGACCTTCACCGGAGCATCTTACGTGAAAGGATTAAACGGCGCTTTTGAGCTGACCCAGCGCGGCTTTGCCGATTTCGGCTTTATCGGTGGCGCTGAGGTTGATATGTACGGCAATCTTAATTCTACCATGATTGGTGATTATCCTGACGGGTATCAGAAACCGAAAGTCCGGCTTCCGGGCAGCGGCGGTGCCAGTGATATGGCCGCTTCCTGTGATCGAACCATTCTCATTGTTCCTCATGATAAGAAGAAATTCAATGAGAAGCTGTCGTACATTACCAGCCCCGGCCATTTAGATGGCAGCCCCAATGCACGCTATAACGCAGGTATGCAGGGCAAGGGCCCATATCGTCTCATCAGCACCAAAGGTATTTTCGATTTTGAAGAAAAAACCAAAAGAATGCGTCTTATACAGATATTTCCCGGTGAAACGGTAGAAAGTATTCAGGCGGCAACCGGTTTTGAACTGCTGGTTGCAGATAATGTCACCCAGTTTCCTGCACCGACAAAAGAAGAAGTACGAATGATCCGTGAACAAGTCGATCCACTCGGAATTTTCGTCAAACACGCTGCTTAAAACATTTATTAAAACCATATAACACATGGAGATACGGCTTGCGCGCAAAACCCGGATTTTGCTCTGTGCTTTTGATCAATCCTCCTGTCGTAAGACCCTGCGAACCACCTGCAGGGATTGCGAAGCTTTTGGGGATGCTGGAAAAGCATAATGTTCGTTGCCGGGTATTGGATGCCAATCTCGAAGGCCTGATGAATCTTCTGCAAAGTCCCGTCAAGGCCAACGACACTTGGACCAGGCGGGCATCGCGACATCTGGATTCAAATATTTCCGCGTTTCTTCATACTGATCTCTACAAAGATATTGACCGCTACACACGGGCAGTAAACGATATAGACCGCATTCTCGACCAGGTTGCACTTTCTCATGGCGTCCATTTGGGGCTTGCAAATTATCAGGATATCACCCTTTCACCTCTTAGAAGTTTCGATCTCGTACGGGCATCGGAGCAACCGGAAACGAGTCCCTTTTACTCTTATTTTATAACGCGACTGTCGAATATCTTCGAAGATGAAGAGCCTTCCATTGTTGGAATCTCATTGAACTATCTAAGTCAGGCCATACCGACCTTTTCCATGATTGGTCTCATAAGAAAACTTTGCCCTGACGCAAGACTGGTTCTTGGCGGAGGCCTTGTAACATCATGGCTCAGCAACCCAGGCTGGAACAATCCATTTGATGGTCTTGTTGATGATATGGTGGCAGGGCCGGGCGAAAAGCCCCTCCTTGACATTCTCAAATTGTCTCCTTTGGATGATCATGCATCACCGGATTACAGTCCTTTTTATGAAAAGCCTTACCTGTCTCCGGGTTTTGTTCTCCCTTACAGCGCGTCAAGTGGCTGCTACTGGAGCCGATGCACATTCTGCCCGGAAAAGGCCGAGGGTGGTTCCTATTCTCCCCTTCCGGTGAATGAATCGATCTTAGACATAAAAGGGCTTATCAAAGACAAAAAACCCCGTCTCATACATTTTCTCGATAACGCGATAAGTCCGGCGTTCCTTACCGCAATAGCCGACAAACCCTTCGGTATCCCCTGGTACGGATTTGTTCGCATAACCCGTCAACTGACAGATCTTGACTTCTGTAGAAGCCTGAAACGTTCCGGATGCGTTATGCTTAAGATAGGCCTTGAATCGGGGGACCAGGGTGTTCTTGATGCACTTGATAAGGGGATTAATCTGAAAGAGGCATCCATGGCATTGAAAAATCTTAGAGATGCCGGTATAGGCACTTACATATATCTGCTCTTCGGGACACCGTCCGAAACGTACAGAGAGGCAAAAAGCACCCTCGATTATGTTATTAAACATCAAGAGTATATCGACTATCTTAACCTTGCAATATTCAACATGCCTGCCTATGGTCCGGATGCGGCAGGTATGGATACTAAGGATTTTTATTCGGGTGATTTGACCCTCTACAGTCAATTCAGGCACCCCGGAGGTTGGGAAAGAAAGGATGTCAGAAAGTTTCTGGATCGCGAGTTTAAAAGAAATCACAAGATCCAGGCAATCTTGCGAAGAGATCCTCCTGTGTTCACATCGAACCATGCCCCGTTCTTTGTCATGTCTAAAGGGGAAAAAAGGGGATTGTAAGGTTTTGGCTTATTGAATGATAATCTTGATAGAGTTGAAAGAAACTTAAAAACCTTACAGTGTTCCTATTGTCTCTTGGCTAGTAATGGTTAGGCGTAGTAATATTTTAGACATAATTGACAAATTGCATAAAACTTAATAAACGGTTGAGATCTTATTGGTATATAAAATACAATTGACTATTTTCAACTTTATGGCTTTTGTATTCAAAGCTTAAAAAGCATATCTTATATCTTTATGCATTTAGTTTCTTACCAATATTATTAAAGGATATTTAGGATATGAAATGAGTAAAGATAATTAATAAAGGGCCCCCTTTTTATAATGCTATGACAAAGCCGTGTAACGGATAGCTACTTGCAGAGTCGGGAATTACACCAAAAATCAGAAAGAAATGGAGAACAAGGAAAATGTTGAAGCCATGTTGTTTTATAATACTACTGATGGGATTTATTATAGGATGTGGACACACTCAGTCCCATAATGTTGGGCTAATTTCGTTTGGTGATTTGGAAGGTAAAATAATCCCTGAGGATATTGATGGAGAAATTCTTGAAGGAAAAGATTGTGCCAGAATAGGTTATAGGCCCTCATGTTATTTATCTAATGCGGTACGCGATGCTTTAAAGCAACGAAATTATGATACGTTAATCGATGTTGAAGTTACCAACAGAACCGGATTCTTCGTTCCCTCTAATTGTATACAAGTAAAAGGTAAAGCAATAAATAGCCAATTACTACCAACCTCAGGAGTTAATTAATGAAAAAAAATATAAAAAACTTAACTTGTATATTTTTTGTGTTATTTATTTGTAGTTGCACAACACCACATCCTCCTAAGCTCACTTATCTGGCGTTAGAAAAACCTAAAGAAATTATAAAAACCGAACAGATGAAGAACTTGAATAAAGAGTTCTCGCGAGGCGGCTTTTATTTCGCTAATTATAACTTTCGCCCCGCTGCGGACATAAAAAAATTTATAGAACAAGCTGAAAAAGAATCAAATACCAACATATTAAGAAATGCTGATATTCAGCTTAATATCCCATTTTATTTTGATCTTTTGATCTTCGGTTATAATTATGGAACTGATTATTTGATAACTACGGAATAAATAGCTAAAGAAAAAAGACAGCCATGTTTTATAAAGACCGGGGCCCTTTATAATTTACTGCTAAGAACCAGCAACGTTTCCATCTCTACGACCATGAGACGGGTTTTGACCGGATAAGTGCTTTGTTCCGCAAGCATTGATAGGCGGACCTCCCTGCGATTTATTAATAAAGGAATTGACCAGGGAAAACTAACGGACCTTACAGGTGGTGGTCTTATCCGCAGCAAGGGGGATGGGCTGCGGTAAAGTCGCTATTTTTAGGGGCTGGAAAGTTATCCTAAACGTTGGGGAAGTATTTGGGACCCGATAGGTATATACAGCGCCGGTCCTGATGATGAGTGTGGTTTTTATTACTTATCCAACAAACCTGCTGATTTTAAAAAATCATTTGCCACCTTAGCCGGACTTTGTCCTTTCCCGTCTGCCGCATAATTAAGCCGCTGCATGGTAGTGTCATCAATCTTGTTATATAAAAGTAAAAGAGTCTCTTTAAGTTCGGGATATTTTTTTAATGTTTCCATTCTTACTACAGGGACAGCATTGTATGGAGGAAAGAAGATTTTATCATCCTGTAAAGGTTTGAGTTTATATGCTTCGATTCGACCGTCTGTGGTGAATGCGCAAATTATATCAACTTTCTTGTTATGTATGGCCTCATACATTAAAGACGGATCAAGATCACGTATGGTTTTAAATGATAGTTTGTAGGTTCTTTTTATTCCCGGATACCCGTCCGGTCTTTCTGCAAACTCGGATGTAAAGCCTGCATCAAGATTTTGCGCAACTCCTGTAAGATCCGATATCTTTTGCCAATCGTTTTTCTTTGCATCATCCGATCGGACGGTAATAGCATATGTATTGTTAAAGCCGAAAGGTTTAAGCCACATCAGATCATACTGTTTCAGATACTTATCAGATACAAACTGTAATGCATCATCGGGATTTGATATTACCGGGGCATTGAGTACCGCAGTTAATGCCGTTCCCGTGTATTCGGCATAAAGATCTATTCCTCCGCTTACAAGCGCTCCATGACAAATCATGGAGCCGCCTAAGTTAAAGCGACGATCTACAATAATATCCGTTTTTGCTTCAATAAGCTGTGTCATTATCTCACCTAAGATAATCTGTTCGGTATAATTTTTTGTTCCGATACGAATTATTTTATCTGCACCCGGATGAGACGATTCATTATATATGGCCGAAAAAGAAGATATGAATGTGGGCAAAACGCCTGCAAGAACAATTAAAAAAGGAATTGCAAAAACTGCTGGCCTGATAATTGCCTTAAAAGACCGTTCTTTATCTCTTTTTCTTTCAGGCTTTAATGCCCATTCCAAACCCCCTATTGAAAAATCCACAATCAATGCCAGGATTGCAGCAGGAACAGCGCCAAGAAGAATTAGTTTTGTGTCGGAAAGCGCAAGGCCGCGGTTTATAAATTGGCCAAGACCTCCAGCTCCTATAAAAGCGGAAAGAGTGGCAATGCCTACACCAACAACCGCAGCTGTCCTGATCCCGGCTACAATAACAGGAACTGCAAGTGGAAATCGAACCAGTTTTAACTCCTGGTATGCGGTCATACCTATTCCTTTTGCAGCTTCTATCAGGTTTGGTGGTACACCATCAAGCCCTGTAAGCGTATTTCTTACAATCGGCAAAAGTGCATAAAGCGTTAAAGCAATAAGTGCAGGCGCAGCTCCTATTTTATTTAATATGGCAAGAAGAAAAACAAGCATGGCAAGACTTGGTATAGTTTGAAGTATACCTATAATGCCCATAACAGGAGTGCGAAGAAATCCATAGCGGAAAATATATGTTCCTAAAGGCACGCCGATTAAGATCGCAAAAAAAGTAGATAAGCCAGTAAGCATAAGGTGTTCGCCGGTACGTAACAACAGCTCAGGCATTCTGCCGGACAGATAAGAGTATATAAGCCCAAGTTCTGTCATGATAAATCCTTTATATCGGCAAGCTGTCTGGCAGGCTTTGAGAAAAGATCATGAACAAATTGGGTTGCAGGAGAACCAAGTATTTCTTTCTTTGCGCCGATCTGTTCGAGGTTTCCCTTATGAAGAACTGCTATGCGGTCTCCAAGCAATAATGCTTCAAAGATATCGTGCGTAACAAAAACAATAGTTTTTTTAAGATGATTTTTTAAATTCAATAACTCTTGTTGCAGTGATTCACGGGTAATAGCATCAAGCGCACCAAAGGGTTCGTCCATTAGCAGATAATCAGGATTTGCAGCTAAAGCGCGGGCAACTCCTACCCTTTGTTGTTGTCCTCCGCTAAGTTCTTCAGGAAACCTTTGTGCATATTCTTTTGCAGGTAAACCTACAAGTGTAAGAAGCTCAATTGTCCGATTTTGTCTTTTTTCGGAAGACCAGCCAAGAAAGCGGGGCACAAGTTCAATATTCTGCTCTATAGTCATATGAGGAAAAAGCCCGACACCCTGAAATACATATCCTATACTGCGACGCAGACTTACAGGGTTCATGCCTTTGATATCCTGACCGTTTACCTTAATTATACCGGAAGATGATTCGATCAAACGATTTATCATTTTAAGAGTTGTGGTTTTGCCACAACCTGAAGAGCCTAAAAGAACAAGAGTTTCGCTTTCACTAATAGACAAGCTCAGGTCATTGACTGCATAAGTAAGGCCGCCGTCAAATGTTTTTGATACATTTAAAAGTTCAATCATATGAAATAATTTAACCGATTATTATTCGTTTGGATACTGTGGAGTAATAATATCTGAATTTAAAAACAAGACTTTCTTAACACAATAACCCGAATTCGGCAAGAAAGGGGGGATGTATGTTCTAATTTGACCATTTTCTCTTTCAAAATATTAAAAGATTGTTTACTTGGGTTTACATACTCTGTATTAACAATACCGGTACTCTGGAAAATTACAAAATTGATTTTTTGCAAAGGAAATATAAATGACCGAGTTTGATACACTGCCTGATGAGATGATCCTTAATATTCATTCAATAGATAAGACGGTTCCCGAAAACCTGACAGTTACTTTAGGCGGTCGTGAAATTTTAGAACCGGCTTTTGTGTTTAAAAACGAAAAATTTATACAGAAGCTTGAGCAATTGGAAGAAATGATACGGCTGCCTTTGCCCTGCGATGCCAAGGGAGTCATGGGGTCTAAAGAAAATGATTTGGAGTCGGCTATCTATGAACAATCAGTTACCATCGGAACCGGTCTGGCCGACATACTAGATGATATGGGGCGACAAACCCTTACAGAGATGATGAATAGCACCAAGATACCATTGCTGCGCATCGTTGTTGACGGCGATTGGGCAGACCGTGTTCTGGCTTTGCCATGGGAACTTCTTTATATAGATGGCCGCTTTCCGGTAAAAGAAGCTCGCCTGGATGTGGTTCGTGAAGTCAGCGTGGCTAATGCGCCCGGTCTTGAGCCACAGACTACGCCTTTCAGGGTGCTTGTGCATATCGCCGCCCCGGAGGCTGACGATGGGCAAAGTTCGTTAATGTATGAAGAAGAAGCTTATCGCCTTGTTCTTTCCATGCAGCAAGTCGCAAAAGACGCCGTTGCTTTTTCCGATTTGGGCACTGCAAGGGATCTGGTTCGGGCCGTTCGGAATATCAACCCCACCGTGGTTCATTTTACCGGACACGGTAGCCCCGGCACATTATTGTTTGAAAATGAAATCGGTGAAAACGCCGAGATCCCTATTTCATATCTTTTGACACAGATGCGGGCTTCGGCGGTTGGAGAACAGCCTGTTTTGCCCCAGGTTTTTTATCTGGCGTCTTGTTATGGCGCCTCCGGCACAGCCAACTTCACGCCGGCAGCTAAGTGCGGATATAGGCAGCTTAGCGAATTGGGCGCGGTTAAAGGGGAGGGGCCTTCCACCGCAACTACCATACAAAGACAAGGGTGCCCGGCCGTTGTGGCCTATTTTGGTCCGGTAGGGGATCAATTGTCCACCCGCGCGGAAACTATATTCTATAGTGGGTTGGCTGCGGGCAAAAAGCTTACCGAATCAGTGCGCAGCGCCCGTATAGATATGGCCGGAGTGCTTGGAGAAAAAGATAAGTATTATCGCTATCCGCTGGGCTGGGCGCAACTTGCGCTGTATCTGCGGGGTAACGATATTTCCATAAGCAAAGCAAAAACCGGGGGGAAAGCCGCCGATGATATTTACGTTCTGGAACAACAGCTTTACCGTCCTGATTCACCGGTTCATTCTCTGGATATGCTGCATTCCGGCATAGACGGGTTTATAGGCAGGCGCAAGGATCTTGCAATGCTCGGGCAACGCCATATCAAGGGCCAGCGCTTGTTTGTGCTTTACGGTCTTGGCGGTATCGGCAAAACCGCTCTTGCTGTTAACCTGATTCCAAAACTGGGAATAGATCAAGACAAAATAGTAATACTTGATGCGGCCCGTGCGGATAAAGCTGCAAATCCTTTTCAAGACCTCTGGGAGCAAATGACGGATCAGCTTCAGGATGCTTTTCCTGATATCCTGGCAAGCATACTGGAAACTTATAAACAAAAACAAGATCCTGAAATATTGCTTGGCGCAATGATTGCCGCAGTTAAAGACCCCTGGCTCGTTTATCTGGACAATGCCGAATCGTTGCAGGTAAAAGTAAATTCCGAAAACGGCGATCTTGGCGCATGGGCATCCCAGGGTATTTCTCAATGGTGGCAAATAGTCGCTGCCGGTGCGTTTCATGGCGGTTCGCTCACGCTAATGGCCACAACCCGCTACTTGTGGGAAGGGATTGAAAGAAAAGACAGTTGGCAGCCAGGCGTATTGCGACCATCGGATATCGCACGTATGATGCGCTGGTTTCCATATCTGCGGCAAATTTCCCATGAGAACAAAATGAAAATCATCGAATGGCTAAACGGCCATGCACGGGCATTGATCTATCTTGAAGGCTTGTTTAAAGAAATTCTCGATTCGCAAACACCGGAAGATGATATTTCAGCAGAAAGATGGCAGGCGGCAATTGAACAAGCCCTGCCCCAAACGGATGAAAAACTGGAAAACGAAGACCTTATGCTTTCTCACATTTTGAAAAGACTCGACACTCCGGCCAAAGATCAGTTGCGAGTCCTCACCGCCTTAAGATCTCCCGCTCCTTTGGATGCGCTAAATAGTCTCGGAGACCAAACCGGCAGGCTTGAAAGTTTGGGCCTTATCACAAAGTTTTCCGGAAAATTTTACGGAATGCATGCTAGCGTGAGCCGCTTTGTTGAATTGCTTTGCGGCCCGGCAGGCCCCGAAGATCATTTGCGCATCGGGCTGTGGTACGATGATGCTTACAAAGCTGAAAAACGTCTGGTTTTTGTTGAAGAAGCTGTTTATCATCTGGTAACGGCAGAAAAGGCTGATTTGGCAGCCACCCCGGCTGCCGATTTGGCAAGCCATTACCTCGCAACTCTTCGTTATGCCGAATCCGGGCAGGTGATAGATTCCGTAATAGCCCTTTCCCCGTCCGCCGATTTAACGGAAAATCTTCTTGCAATAAGAGGCTATCTCCATAACGCTCTTGGACGATACGAATTTGCCGCCGCCGATTTTCAGGAAATGATTGAATCCGCCCGTAAACGTGAGACAGAAGGCATTGCTGAGGCTCAAGGGCTTCACGGACTTGCCAATGCCCTTGTTGAATTGGGCCGATATGACGAGGCCGTTGAGGCTTTTAATAAATCACTTGGTATCACAAAGCAGATTTATGGAACAGAGGCACATCCTGATTATGCCACATCTATTCATGGTCTTGCCAATGCTCTTGTTCGTTTAGGCCGATATGAAGAGGCTGTCGAGGCTTTTAATCAATCATTGAGTATCAAAAAGAGGATCTATGGATCAGTGACGCACCCTGATTATGCCGCTTCGCTTTCAGGTCTTGCCAACGCTCTTAGTAGCTTAGGCCGATATGAAGAAGCCGTTGAGGCCTATAATAAATCACTCAATATCAAAAAGGAGGCCTTCGGCAGTGACGAACACCCCGAATCTCTTCCCACCCGGACAAATCTGGGAATGGCATTGGCAAAGATGGGACGAATTGATCAGGCGAGCAGAGAAATGGACCGAGCCTTATCTATTGCCAGAACTATGGGGCATCCTTTTCATACCGGCAACATCCTGGTTTTGTATGCACAGGTTGAAGCAGCCCGCAACACCCAAAAAGCCATAGATATGGCAGTAGAAGCTGAAGCTTTGTTAATGCAGCTATTCGAAACTTCGCACCCCACGCTGCAAGAAGTGAGGGCATTGATCGCCGGGTTGAAGGGCGGGCCTGAGCCTGAATCTGATCCTGCCACAGGGCAAAAAAAACAAAGGGCAAAAGTTACTCCGGATATGCTCAAAGACTGGGCTCATGAGCTGCTACATGGTGTTCCATCTGTTTCCAGGGTTGTGTTTGTCCATCTGGCTCAGCGTATTGCATTGTTGATTTCCACTCAGGGCATCCTCACTCAATTGGCTGTGCGGATGGGTAAACCCGGATTAGAACTGGAAGATCCCACTGCGCTTGAGATGCCGGAAGATATGCCACCCGAACAGATCCAGGAATTAAAGTCCAGGCTTGCCTACATTAAGGCATTGATGAAAACGATGGTTGAGGACATTAATGACAGGCTACGAGATTACCCCGAACAAAACGGGCGGATTGTATTAAATGAAGACCTGTCATGTACTGTTCCCGATGGGCTTTCAACCGTGCTGTTAGACGAAGCCGCAGCGATTATTTTAGTCGGTTCAGACGAATTGCTGCGGGCGGAACTTGACCTTGTTTTGAAGGGATTATCCATCCTGTTAAAAGATGAAGATGATCCGGCCGCAATTGGACTGCCGACCACTTTGCTCCGGAGATTGCCGGATCAGCGGGAAAAAATCGTTAACACGCTGAAGCCATTTTGCTCTGAAAGACAGAAGAAGCTCTTATTGGAAACGAAAGGATAAAGGGTAGTAATAGATACATAACAGTTTAGTCTATAATTTAACCTAACTGGCTCAGTGGATTTATTTATCCTCCCGCTCAGTTCTGCCTTCAGATAAACCTCATTTCTGTATTTGACAATAGGTAAGACCTAAAGAAAATGCCCTAAACAAATTGCCGATAAACTCTATGCAAGTTCACTGTCGGCCGATTATTCATATTTGAAGATAAAAAATCTGACAATATAAAACTTCATATCTTTTTCCAGGTCTATAAGGTCTGAAAAAGGTAGCGGCCAGCCGGAATTAATCCGGTTGGCCGCTAAGGAAAAGAAAAGATTTTTGGGGTTGTTTATAATTATTGCAAATAACTTGCCAATCCGGAATTTTATTTAATATTAATAGTAGATAATATATAAAACAATAAAACAAGATAGTTATAGCCAGCTATTTTTTTGTTTCTCATTAATAAATATTTTACAGATTTCATGCCATTTGCATTAAACTCAAAATAATGACACCAGTGTCATTATTTTGATACTTTATTTATACTTCTTGGGTCTTCTCCTGCTTCTTTTCCCTGATTTTCTTCCGCCCTTAAATTTAAGTGGGCAAAAAGTTTTAAACAATAACAAAATTACATAATTGTAGTAGTAAAGCTTATATATTGCAATTATGTATCATAAATATATCTTCATAAGTAACTGTACTTATCAGCAACAAGCCAATAATATATATTAATATAAAGCATTTAAAACCATTTAATCGGATTTAATATCTTGTGGCATAACTCTTGTAATAAGTAATATTAAATCAATTTCACAAAGTCCTATCATACGAAGGAGAAGAAAATGCGAAAAATAGCTATTTACGGTAAGGGCGGCATCGGCAAGTCAACTACGACTCAGAATACTGTTGCCGGACTGGCCGAGAGCGGGAAAAAGGTAATGGTTGTAGGCTGTGATCCCAAAGGAGATTCCACAAGACTTCTTTTGGGTGGAATCGCACAGAAAACCGTTTTGGATACATTGCGGGAAGAGGGAGAGGATGTTGAACTTGAAGATGTACGCAAAGCAGGTTTTAGCGGAATTCTATGCACTGAATCGGGCGGACCTGAGCCAGGGGTGGGTTGTGCCGGTCGTGGGATTATCACATCCATCAACCTGCTGGAACAGCTCGGTGCCTATGCCGAAGATGTAAAACTGGACTATGTTTTCTATGATGTTCTCGGTGACGTAGTCTGTGGCGGGTTTGCCATGCCCATCAGGGAAGGAAAGGCTAAGGAAATTTACATAGTGGTTTCAGGCGAAATGATGGCAATGTATGCCGCTAACAATATCTGCAAAGGAATTGTTAAATTTGCTGAGGCCGGTGGTGTCAGGCTTGGAGGACTGATTTGTAACAGCCGGAATGTTGATAATGAAAAAGAAATGATTCTTGCATTTGCAGATGCACTCGGAACCCAGATGGTTCACTTCTTGCCACGGGACAATATGGTTCAGAAAGCTGAGATAAATCGTAAAACAGTAATCGAGTTTAATAAAGATCATCCACAGGCTGAAGAGTATCGAATATTAGCAAAAAAAATAGATGCGAATGAAATGATGGTAATACCTAAAATATTGCCCATGGACGACCTTGAAAAGCTTCTTATTGAATATGGAATAGCAGCTTAAAGAAGAAAGGAATTAATCATGATTATGATCAGATCAATTGTCAGGCCGGAAAAAGTTGACGCAGTACTAGCTGCATTGATGGAAGCAGGCTTTCCCGGTGTAACAAAATTATCGGTTGTCGGACGCGGGAAGCAACGTGGGATTAAAATCGGCGAAATTACCTACGATGAGATCCCTAAAGAAATGCTGCTAACAATCGTCAAGGACAAGGAGAAGGATTTTGTCATTAAAACAATTTTAAAAGCGGCACGCACCGGAGATAAGGGTGCTTATGGCGATGGAAAGATATTCATTGTGCCTGTAGAGGAAGTTTATACCATCAGTTCAGGTATAAAAGAGGATGCCGGAGGTAATATTGAAGAGGTGAAAATATGAAGGAAATATTGGCCATTATCCGAATGAACATGATGAACCGGACAAAAACCGCCCTTTCCGAAGCGGGTATTTCCTCCATAACTGCGGGAAGTGTCCTTGGGCGGGGTAAAGGCCTTATAGATCTTCAACTGCTCAAAGGTGCCGAAAAAGGTTATGAAGAGGCCGTTTCACTTTTAGGGCAGAGCAACAGGCTTATACCAAAACGTATCTTAATTATCACTATTCCTAATAAACTTGTGAAAAAAACCGTAAAAACAATAATGAAAGTAAACAAAACCGGAAAATCCGGAGATGGTATTATTTGTGTAATGCCATGCCATGATGCTGTTAGAGTACGCACGGGTGAAAGTGGTGATGATGTTTTAGATGATGTTTGAGATGACGTTTGATTTGAAGCGCCAACAATAATTGTTCAAAAGAGGAGATGCTTAAAATGGCGTTACCTGAAGAAAATATTAAAATTGATATTGATGGATATACTCCTGAAGAAATCAAAGAAGAAATGTTGCTGCAGTATCCACCTAAAGTTGCCCGTAAGAGGGCAAAGCAGATCATAGTCAATAAGTTTGGAGAAGACGGTGAAGTGGGCGATATCAGTCCAAACGTTCGGACAGTTCCGGGATTGATTGGTCAGCGGGGATGTTGTTATGCCGGTTGCAAGGGTGTTGTTTTAGGTCCGACAAGAGATATTATAAACATTACCCATGGGCCGATAGGATGCGGGTTCTATAGTTGGTTAACCCGCAGGAACCAGACTGATGCCAGTACTACTCCGGATAATCATAATTTTATGACTTACTGTTTTTCTACCGATATGCAGGATGAACAGATCATATTCGGGGGAGAAAAAAAACTCAGGCAGGCCATACAGGAAGCATATGACAATTTCCATCCAAAAGCGATTGCTGTTTTTGCTACCTGTCCCGTGGGTTTGATTGGAGACGATATTCATACTGTTTGTCGTGAAATGAAGGAAAAACTTGGAATAAATGTCTTTGGTTTCAGTTGTGAGGGATACAAGGGAGTGAGCCAGTCAGCAGGCCATCACATTGCAAATAACGGTATCTTTACCCATGTGGTAGGTACTGATGATACTGAGCGGGATGGCAAATATAAAATTAATCTACTGGGAGAATATAATATCGGTGGAGATGCATTTGAAATAGAGCGGATCTTTGAAAAATGCGGCATTACTTTAATTTCTACTTTCAGCGGAAATTCCAGCATAGATAAATTCGCCAATGCTCATGTTGCTGATCTGAACCTTATAATGTGTCACAGATCCATAAATTATGTTGCTGAAATGATGGAAACAAAATTTGGGCTGCCCTGGATAAAGATCAACTTTATCGGAGCAAATGCCACGGCAAAATCATTAAGAAAAATTGCTCAGTACTTTGGCGATGAAGAACTGATTGCAAAGGTTGAAGAAGTTATTGCCGAAGAAATGCCCGCGGTAAAAAAGGCAATAGAAGAAGTCAGACCCCGAACTGAAGGCAAGAGGGCGATGCTTTTTGTAGGAGGTTCCAGGGCTCATCACTACCAGGAGCTTTTTGGGGAACTTGGCATGAAAACTCTATCGGCAGGTTATGAATTTGGCCATAGAGATGATTATGAAGGCCGGAGAGTACTTCCCGACATTAAAGTTGATGCCGACAGCAGAAACATTGAAGAACTTGATGTCAAGCCTGATCCTGATAAATTTAATCCCAGAAAAAGTGAATCCGAGATTGCAAAGCTTGAAGAGTCCGGTTTGAAAATGTCTGACTACGATGGCATGATGCCGGATATGGATAGTGGAGCTATGATTATAGACGATATAAGTCAGCGCGAATCAGACCTGCTTATAGAGTCTTTCAAACCTGATATTTACTGTGCCGGGATTAAGGAGAAGTATACGGTACAGAAAAATGGAATTCCAATGAAACAGCTCCACAGTTATGACTACGGAGGACCATACGCCGGATTTAGTGGTTCTATAAACTTTTACAGAGAAATTGACCGTATGGTTAACAGTAAAATCTGGAAGTATCTGAAGGCTCCCTGGCAGGTTAACCCGGAACTGGCAGCGGCCTATGCATCCGATTAAGTAACTATTCGGGTTCACAGTTCAAAGTTAAAGTGCGATCAAAATCGGATGTTTTGAAAGTGGCTCGCTTGTTTTGATTATGCTCAACAATTGGCCTGAAACCATTTTTAGAATTAAATATAATATGAGGACATAAGATATGCTTCTAAGACATACAACTGATGAAATAAAAGAACGAAAGGCGCTGTCAGTGAATCCGGCAAAGACATGTCAGCCTATAGGAGCCATGTATGCTTCTCTCGGGATTCACGGATGTTTACCACACAGTCATGGTTCTCAGGGATGCTATGCTTATCACCGCAGTACGCTTACGCGTCATTACAAGGAACCGGTTATAGCCGCAACCAGCGCATTTACAGAGGGAGCATCCGTTTTCGGTGGTCAGGCAAACCTGCTCCAGTCCATTGATAACATTTTTACGGTTTATAATCCTGCTGTGATTGCCGTTCATACAACATGTCTTTCCGAAACTATTGGAGATGACTTGCCCCAGATAATTAATAAGGCAAGATCCGATGGTAAAATTCCTGAGGGAAAATATGTTATTCACACAAACACCCCGAGTTATGTTGGATCGCATGTTACAGGATTTTCGAATATGACCCGTGCAATGGTAGATTATTTTGCCGAATACACAGGATCAAAAAATAAAATTATTAATCTTATACCCGGATTTGTAGAACCGGCAGATATGGAAGAGATGAAAAGACTTGCAGCCGAAATGGGGATAAAGACAATAATGTTTCCCGACACTTCCAGGGTGTTAAACGGCCCCATGACAGGAAAGTATAAGATGTTTCCTGATGGGGGGGTAACAATTGAAGAGCTGAAGATGACAGGAAGCAGCATAGGAACTATAGCACTGGGGCCACATGCCTCAGGAGCGGCGGCAAAAGCTTTGGATGTTAAATGTAAAGTCAGGTGTGAAATCCTTGATTTGCCGATCGGCTTACATGCAACTGATGCATTCATAGATCAGCTCAGATGCATGGCTAATGTCAATGTGCCGGATTCCATTAACTTTGAAAGAGGTCAGATGTTAGATATTGTTGCTGATATGCATCAGTATTTTTACGGCAAAAGAGTTGGCCTTGTGGGAGATCCCGACCAGATTCTGGCGCTTGCAAAATTTCTGGTATCCATTGATATGCATCCTGTTTACATGGTTACAGGCAGTCCGGCAGGAAAAAAGTTTGAAAAACAATTAAGGGAGATAACAGCAGAAGTTCCGGGTGAAGTAAAAATTAAAGTGCCTGGAGATATGTTTCTCTTTCACCAGTGGATTAAAAATGAGCCGGTAGATCTGCTCATTGGAAACACTTACGTAAAGTATATTGCACGGGATGAAGACATACCTTTTATAAGACATGGTTTCCCAATCCTGGATCGGATAGGGCATAGTTACTTTCCTACAGTGGGTTACAAAGGAGGCATCCGACTGCTGGAAAAAATATTAAACGCACTATTGGATAGAAAAGATAGAGATGCTACCGATATCGATTTTGAACTTGTAATGTAAAATCTGAATCTGAAAGTCTATATAAGGAGTTATTGAAATGGAAAAGCCGGATTATCATATATTTGTGTGTTGCAGTTTTAGAGGTATTGAAGCCAAAGGCAAATGCCTGCGTAAAGAGTCTCCCAATCTTATTCCCTATCTACAGGAGGAATTGGTGGACCGGGGTTTAAATGCGATGGTATCCAGTTCGGGTTGTCTGAACCGATGTGATGAAGGTCCGGCTATGGTCATATATCCTCAAGGAATATGGTACGGAAATATTAACGGGGAAGCTGAAGTTGATGAAATACTGGATGCCCTTGAAGAGGGAGTAGCAGCGGAAAAATACCTGATTACATAATGGTATTATGATGTCATGAGGTGAAAAAATGGAAACATCGACAGCTGTAATTTTTGAAGAAAGAGAAAATCAGATCCACCGGAAAGGTGAATCGCCATTTAATATCGATTGTAACCGCGATAGCCTGGCCGGAGCGATAAGCCAGAGAGCATGTGTTTTTTGCGGTTCCAGAGTGGTATTGTACCCGATTGCAGATGCTCTGCATCTGGTGCATGGCCCTATAGGTTGCGCAGTCTATACCTGGGATATCAGGGGTGCGCTGTCATCAGGCCCCGAACTCCACCGGCTTAGTTTTAGTACTGACCTGCAGGAAAAAGATGTTATTTTCGGTGGTGAAAAAAAACTTTACAAAGCATTAAGTGAGCTTATCGATCTTCATAGCCCTAAGGCAGCATTTGTTTATTCCACTTGTATAGTCGGAATTATCGGAGATGATCTGGAAGCCGTCTGCCGCAAAGTCAGCGCAGAAAAGAATATTCCGGTTATTCCGGTTCAGTCTGAAGGGCTTAAAGGCAATAAGCGTGAAGGATATAACGCCGCGTGCAGGGCTCTTTTCAGGCTGGTGGGAACAGGCGAAACTGATAATATGTCTCCATACAGCCTTAATATTCTTGGCGACTTTAATCTTGCCGGCGAAATATGGTTAATCAGAGATTATTTCAAACGTATGGGAGTTGAGGTTGTCGCAAATATCACCGGAGACGGGCGGATAGCAGATATAAAAAGAGCACATGTAGCAAAACTAAATGTTGTTCAGTGTTCCGGCTCTACCATGGATCTGGCAAATATGATGGATGAAACTTACGGTATCCCCCATATTAGAGTCTCCTATTTCGGTGTGGAGGATATGGCCCAGGCTCTTTATGATGTTGCAAATTTTTTCGGTGATAAAGAAATGATAGAAAAAACCAAAGAACTGGTTAAAGACGAACTGAAAGTTCTTTATCCTGAATTGAAAAAATATAAAAAAGCCCTAGATGGAAAAAAAGCAGCCATATACGTCGGCGGGTCATTCAAGGCATTTTCTCTGGTGAAAGCCTTAAGGCATCTTGGAATGAAAGTAGTAATGGTAGGATCTCAGACCGGTACCAAAGAAGACTACGCCGAGCTTGAACAGATAACAGATCCCGGAACCATAATAGTCGATGATACCAATCCTTTAGAGCTTTCGCAGTTTATCAAGGAAAAAGGAGTGGATCTGTTTATCGGAGGAGTAAAGGAGCGCCCGATTGCCTATAAGCTTGGTGTGGGATTTTGTGATCATAACCATGAAAGAAAAATCGGGCTAGAAGGTTTTGACGGCATGCTCAATTTTGCCAAAGAAGTTTATAACACTGTAATGAGCCCGGTATGGCGTTTTGTCCCCCGCAATACTACAGGAGATGTGAAAAATGTCTGATAATTATACATCAACAACAAACGCATGCAAACTATGCAAACCCATCGGGGCGTGTCTTGCTTTCAAGGGTGTTGAAGGGGCTGTGCCGTTTCTGCATGGATCACAGGGATGCGCAACATATATGCGCCGCTATATTATAAGCCATTTCAGGGAACCGATGGATATAGCATCTTCTTCGCTGGGAGAAAAAAATGCTATATTCGGAGGAGGCGCAAATCTGAAGCAGGGGATCAAAAATGTAACTACAAAGTATGGGGCAAAGATGATCGGTATCGCCACGACCTGCTTAACCGAAACAATCGGTGATGATGTTCCATCCATTATTAAACAGTTTCGCGAAGAAGAAAAGGCTCTTTTTGAATCCGATAATTCTCCACTTCTGGTAAATGTTTCCACACCCAGCTATGGCGGCACGCATATGGAAGGATTCCATGATGCCGTAAAAGCGCTTGTTGATCAGATCGCAACAGAATATGGGAAAGATGAATCCATAAACCTGCTGCCGGGTTTTGTTTCTCCTGCCGACATACGTTATTTAAAAGAAGTCTTATCTGATTTTAATATAAACGGAGTAGTACTGCCTGATATCTCGGAATCTTTGGATGGCCCGGCTCTGCTTGATTATCAGAAGATATCCGAAGGCGGGACTCCGCTATCCAAAATAAGAGATATGGGAAAGGCCCGCGCAACTATTGAATTCGGGCGTACAATTTTTGGAAATTTAACCGCCGGAAAACTCCTGGATTCACGTTTCGGCGTTAAAAACTATTCTCTCGGGATGCCGATCGGGCTTAGGGAAAGTGATGAATTCTTTTCGGTTCTGGAAGAAATTTCAGGATGCAAATCACCTGAAAAGCATGTTCTTGAACGCGGCAGACTAATCGATTCTTTTGTGGATGCTCATAAATATATCTTTGGCTGCAAGGCTGTTGTCTATGGGGAAGAAGATCTGGTAGTTGGTCTTACCTCATTTCTTGCAGAGATGGGAGTGCAGCCGGTTCTGTGCGCCTCGGGTGGAAAAAGCAAAAAACTGGAAAAAGAAATTACGGCGGTCACAAAAGGGCTTGTTGATCTGCCGATAGTTCGTGACGGCGTTGATTTTTATGATATCGGAGAAGAGATTGAAGCATTGAAACCCGATCTTCTTATCGGACACAGCAAGGGATACAGTCTGTCTAAAAAGCATGGGATTCCCTTGATGCGGGTAGGATTTCCTATTCATGATCGTATAGGCGGTCAGCGTGTCCTTCACCTGGGTTATCGCGGGGCGCAGACCCTGCTTGATGAACTTGTTAATTTAGTAATCGAAAAGAAGCAGAACGATTCACCTGTTGGATACTCTTATATGTGAGTGATTTACGATAAAGGAGCAGCTCATGAACCTGGACGCACACCCCTGTTTTAATAAAGAAGTAAAACATAAATTCGGACGGGTCCACCTTCCGGTGGCTCCAAAGTGTAATATCAAGTGCAATTACTGCAACCGGAAATACGATTGTCTGAACGAAAGCAGGCCCGGAGTTACCAGTGCTGTTCTTTCACCAATACAGGCTGTTGATTATCTGACAAAGGTTCTTGCAAAAGAACCTCGTATAACAGTGGCCGGTATAGCAGGACCGGGCGATCCTTTCGCCAATCCGGATGAAACAATGGAAACATTGCGTCTTATTAACAAACAGTTTCCGAATATTATACTTTGTCTTGCCACAAATGGTATGGGTCTTTTACCATATATTGATGAGCTCAGCGGGCTCAACCTGACACATATCACTATTACGGTCAATGCCCTTGATCCGGCTATAGGCGGAAAAATTTATTCCTGGGCAAGGGATGGAAAAGTACTGTATAGAAAAGAAAATGCGGCAGCAAATCTTATTGAACGCCAGCTTGAGTCAATTAAGAAGTTAAATGAAAAAAATATAACAGTTAAGATTAACTCAATAATAGTTCCGGGCATAAATGATGAACACATCATAGAAATTGCAAAGGAAATGGCGCATTTAAAAGTTGATATTATGAATGCTATTGCCATGTTTCCAAGCCCTGGTTCTGAATTTGAAAAAATGGAAGAACCAAGTAACGAAATTGTTGCAAGGATCAGAGATGATGCCGGGAAATACGTTTCACAGATGAAGCATTGTTCCCGCTGCCGTGCTGATGCTGTAGGGCTTTTGGGTGAAGATCGTATTAATGAGTTTCAGGGGTGCCTTTCCGAATGCAGCTCAATTAAAGAAAAGGGTAATGAAAACAAACCTTATGTAGCTGTGGCTTCTATGGAAGGGACTCTTGTCAACATGCACCTGGGAGAAGCAGATCGTTTTATGATTTACGGGAAAAGTATCGATGGTTACAAGCTTGTGGATATTAGGTATGCGCCGAAACCTGGAGGAGGAGACGACAGATGGAATCAATTGAAGGATACTATAAAGGACTGTCGCGCCATCCTGACCAGTGCTCTTGGAGACAGGCCAAAACAGATTCTTGAATTTGCCGGAATACTGCCTGTTGAAATGGAGGGCTTCGTCGACGAAGGGCTGGAGGCCGTTTTTGAAGGCGGTGATCTTGGCAGGTTTAAAAGCCGTAAATTCAACCCTTCCGGTTGCAGTGGGACCGGGCTTGGATGCGGATAATCTATATATTGTATAGCTGATTGCAACAAGATCTATATGACAAGAATTGGAGAAGTACCCGCAGCAAAATTGAGGGAACAGGGAATCGAACCTGTTATCTTCGATGGAGAAATTAAAGAAATCCCCCACCAATAACAATTTTCTCCTCTTTGTGTTATTGGCTTAACTCGTATGGATCACCAAAGATTTTGTGATCCATACGAAGATTCAAGGATTTTAGCTAAATGCCAAGAAATTATAAAGAATTAAAAGTTTGGCAAAATTCTTATCAATTATCTCAGGATATCGATAGGGCAACAGACACATTCCCCGAACATGAAGGGTTTATCTTAGCAACTCAAATGAAAAAGGCCGCCGTATCCATTCCGAAATATATTGCAAGAGGATACCGGAAAAAAACAACACCTGAATATATAAAATTATTATATGTTGCTTATCGTTCAACATATGAATTGGAAATGCATATAATACTGTCTGGGGATCTTGGTTATATTAACAAGGAGCAGTTATCAGTGCTTCATGGTAATATCTCTGAGCTTGAAAAAATGTTAAGATTCATGATAAAAACATTAGAAAAATAACAGTGAATTCATGAGAAATACAATTAAATTCCCCTTTCTCACGAATAATTGAAAGAAGGAAAAAAAGCATTACGCAGAGATCGTCCAAAATGGGGCGTTTTGAAACTGGCTCGGAGGATTTATTATTGGGTTTATCATCCCTTATTATTCGTGATGCAAAGCAGGAAGATATCAATAAGCTCTTGGAGCTTTTAGAACTTTTGTTTTCAATCGAAAAAGATTTTAAATTTGATATTAAACGCCAAAGCCGCGGTCTTGAGATGATGCTTGATGGCTGTGGCAAACACCGCTGCGTCAAAGTAGCTGATATAGATGGCTATGTTGTTGGGATGGCGACTGCCCAGGCTCTTATCTCCACAGCAGAAGGTGGTGTATCTGTTGTAGTGGAAGACATGGTTGTGAGTCCGGACTGGCAGGGCAGGGGGGTTGGAAAAAAATTGCTTGAAGATATCACAAAATGGGCAAAAAGCCGAAATGCGGTCAGACTTTCGCTTCTTGCCGATAAAGACAACATTAGCGCCATAAATTTTTATAATCATATCGGATGGAATAAAACCAATCTTATTTGCCTGCATAAAAAATCCAGCAGATAGTTATAATCGAACGGTAAATATAGCATTAAACGGGGAGTGATTTTCACTATCGGTTATATTGTCAATCGAGTCAAGAAAATGACGCTTTATAATATTTACCTTTCCCCCCCTTGTTAGATGAGCTTTTGTCAATTCACAAGCCGGTTGCCAAGGCTCAATACCTTAAAAATATTCGATTCTCATCATTCTCTAACCTTTGAATCGTTAACCATTGATCTGTGACCCTGAGTAGCTACAATTTATTTTACCGCCCTATATAGAATTGGCACGATTTCTGCCTAATAGTATGTTGATCCTTTTATGCAGATCATCTCAATATTGTTTTAAATGGTATTTTGGGTTTCAATTTTAAAAAAATAAATTTCTGACAACTGAAATTATGGGAGGGAAAATATATAAATGGGAGAAGAAATCCAGGCTAAATTCGATAGCCTGAAAAAAGAATATTTATCCCTTGAAACAGTTTATCAAAATGAAAAAGAGTGTCTTCTGAAACTTATAAGCACCTTGGGACTTATTGTTGATATTATTCCGAAATATAGTGATAAATATCGGGAAATCAAACAACTGCTAAAGGATGATGATACTATCTTGTCTATAGATAGTATTTCCAAGAAGACAAGCATTTTAAGAAGAAGCATATTTGAAGAAGAAACCAAGGCAGCCGATGAATCCATTGCAGGTAAGAAGGGAAGCCATGATAAGCAATTATTAGAACCATACAAAGTCTTAGACAGGGTTGCCTATATCCTTACGGATAATTTTTATCCTTTAAACGATGAAATGAAACAACTATCAGAGACCGTCCGTATTAACTACAAAAATGGTGTGTTACCAAAGGAGTTTAATAAAGATAAAGAACGCTTGCTGGACTATATTTATAAGCTGAAAGGAAAAATTTCAGAAGACTTCAAACATAACAGCAAAACATTTTTAAACTTTTTTACGCAAGTCACAGAATTGGAAAAAATATTAACATCAGAGCTTGATGAAGGTGGAAAAGTCGAAGGTTTTGAGGAATTCGAGAAAAAAATTAATAATGAGGTAGGTTCGATTGTAAGTTCCTTTAGCATATATTCCACAATCAATGATGTCAAAAATGAAGTCCTGAACAGGCTTTCAAATATTAAACAGATGTTAGCCAAAAAAAAGAAGGAAGAAGAAGATAAATCTCAAAAGGCTCAGAAAAAGATTCACTGGCTTCGGAAAAAAATTTCCCTGGCTGAAGTTGAGGTTCAGACTCTGTCAAAAAAAGCCAATCAGTTCAAGGAGGAGGCAAACAAAGACGGTCTTACGGGTTTGTATAACCGGAAAGCCTTTGATATGAAAATTATAGAATTGCTTGAATCTCTAAATCAGGGCGGAGCCGTATTTTTGATGGTAATGTTTGATGTGGATAATTTTAAATGGATTAATGATACTTATGGCCATGTGGCAGGAGACAGAGTCCTGCAAAAAGTAGCAGCAACACTCACTAAAACCTTTCGTAAAGATGAATTCATTGCCCGATACGGAGGTGATGAATTTGCAGTCATAATTGAAAACATGCCGGAAGCCATGGCTCAGGAAAGAATTTTGTCTTTTAATGAAAGCTTCAGCAAGACGCGGTTCTTTTCCAACAAAGAAGATATTGTGCAGATCAGTGTTTCTGCAGGAATTTCATCGGCCGCCATTGGAGACAATCCGGATGAACTTATCCACAATGCCGATATCGCAATGTATGAGGTTAAAAAGAACCGCAGCAATAAATTATAACTTCTTAATCCGTTTTTACTCACCTCCACACAAGCAAAATAAGAAAGAAAACTGTCTGTTACATATAGTTTTTTCTTTGTTAATATATTGTTTTGTGTTATAAACTCAAATATGAACAGAACACATACAAGCATACACAGAATGTCAGACCATCGGAATGACGATTTTGTTCCAGGAACGCCGGCAGATCGCATTAAACTAGTCTGGATTTTAACCAGAGAAATTACATCCTTGAGTAAAAAATACGATGCTGAACGAAGATTACAAAGACATATTACTCGCCTTGTCCGACGAGAAGGTTAAATATTTGCTTAGAAGCATTAGAACACCTGAAGAACTCCGAACAAAATGATTAATCGATAATATTTTTCGAATCCAGGAAAACTTATCAAGTCATTGGTACTATTTCTTTCATGCAGATTTGCGAAATTGGTATGAGTGTATTATTCCAAGTATCTATCTGGCAGCGTTGGTATTTATAAATGTTCCTTATGCTAACAAACGCTTAGGGTTTTGATTTAATTAAAAAGCTATCAAATCACTCAAACAAAAATTGCAGCCGACTGAATGACCGCTACGACTTGTTCAAAGGCCGAGCTTGGCGGCTGATTTTGATGTGTAAATATTATGAAAAATGAAAACAAATAATTGCGCCATCCATGAGCCGAATCGCTATATCTATCCATGAAAACAAATAAACGTCTTACTCTTTTGATTATTTTGTTAGGTACGGCATTTGTGATTAGCCAAGAGCTATTCTATGAGCCATTTATTGTGCCGCGCCTTTCTGGATGGAAAGAAGTACCTGTTTTATGGTGGATTGGGGCATTTTCTGCGGAGATACTGGTGTGTATCATTGTAGCACTGGTGTCGCACAGCACAAAAGAGTGGCTGCTTTTTTGTTTGTATGGTGGCTTGTTCATAACCACCATCCAATGGGTACAGGGATTCTTTCTCCAGCCCGGCCATCTCAAAGCTACTGAGGGTGGCATTGTACATTTTGGGACGCAATTCATAATTCTTTCAGCTTTGTTGGCATGTTTTGTGGGTTTAGTACGTCTTATTTGTTTTAGGTTTAAATGCAGACTTCTATCTAAGGGGAATTTATGGCAGAAGAAATAAATACTAGTTCGGATGATATCAAAGATCGAAGACAGTTGAAGGGGACATGGCTATGGTTTGTTTTAAATGTTATTCTCTTTCCTGCACCGGCTCATTTTACTCTATTGAGAATTAAAGATTTTCGATTTGCAAAAAGTCTTAAGCATCTTGGCGTAACATTTTTATTGATTTTTATTCTTCTTATATCAGCATTATTTCAATTAATATTTCCGTACTTCGGCAGCCTGTGGATGCTTTTTCCCGCCTTATCCGGTTTTATTGTTCTTTGCGCCAATTATTCTTTAAAAGAAAATTTTAAACCTTTAGATATAAGTCCTGTTACCAAAACCCATTTATATTTCTTTTTGTTTCTTGTTCTGCTTTTTACAGTATTAAGCATTATTCCTGATCTTGATCTTATTGAATTAAATCAAGAGTCAGCAAAGGACTATAAAATATGGATCGAAGAAATGCCCTTCTGGCAGGATTTACTGATCCTTGTGTCGGGGATCTTTTTGCTTATAGCCGGATATATGATAAATTCCAATAAGTCTTTTTCCATCAACCGGGCTTTTATTCTTTATGCATGTTTTATCGTATTTGTTTTTCTACTTTCAGTTACATTAATTTTTCTTTTCGCCTGGTTAAAGATCAGAGGCGGCTTTTGGACACAGCTTGTGCTTATTTTGCTTTGTGCGATTCTGGCATTGGATTATTGGGATGCCAAGTCTTTCGGCCAGTATACAAGGCGCTTTTTCTTTTTGACATGCACAAAAGGCTTTTGTTTTATTTTTCTGTGGCTCTGCTTTTTGGGACTACCCCAAAAAATTGCTTCTACTTTCTACCTTTATAATTTCAACAAATCAAAACCTGTAGTCTCGCAAAGAATTTATGAACACCTTATTTTTACAGACCGCGACCGTTTTAATAGCGCACATAATGCAGCGTGCCGGATGAGATACCTTTATACCAGAGCGTTTAATTTAAATCCGGAAGAATTGAGTTTGGTTGGCAAACTTTTAAACGGTAACAAAGGTACTATTCTTCCTGCTGATGCGGATATTTGCCGACTGGCTGATTCGATAGATAAAAGAAAAGTACAATCTTCTTCTATGTTATTTGACAAAGTGCCCATCTTCAGGCCAATTCATCAAGACTGGGATGTTATGCTTACTGCGCTTTTGATGCAAGGCACAATTTCAAAAGAGAATCTGAACAAGTTTATTGCCGACTTTAAAACAATGCTGCCAAAAAGCTCACATGGCCAGCTTCCATATATCGACATGCCATACAAGGCATCCCATCTATCACTAGCTACCAAAACAAAGGTTGATTTCATTCCACCCAGGCTTGAACTTCTTGAAAAGCTTCTTGAAAGAAAATTATGCCCCGTGCTTAGTCTTAAGCTGTCGGGCAAAGAATCTTGGGCAGCGCTTCTTCATATCGACCCTCAATCAGGTCTTGCCTGGTTTCGTATAGAAACACCGTCGGCTATGAATAAATCCATTAAAACGCTTTTTGATTCCGATGAATCAAAGGTTCTCAAAGATGAAATTCTTTCTCGAACAATGGTTCCGATATCACTTGACTATTTAAAAGATGTTTTGCCACATTATTCCGGAGCAGTTATTGTTTTTACCAAAAAAGGTCTTGATAAAGCCATGCCCGATCTGTTTGCAGAAAAAGATCTTGCAGAGCTTAAGCGCGCAATTAAATTTTCAGTAAACCCTGAATTTTCAAGCACTCCGGTTATTAATACCAAACAAACCGGCCTTTTCCCCAAATATTCTAACTATACGCGGGCCATTGCCTTAATTAAGGCAATGCTTGAGCCAACACCTTATGAACAGGATTTGTTTTTCCAGCCAAAGATATCATCATTTAAGAAAAAAGGATTTGACCGGATTAAGGAGATTGAAGCACTTCTTCAGCAGATAGGAACCTTGCGGGATTCTGACCGTATTGATATTGCCAGTCTTCTGGCTGAAAATAACCATGTAAATGGAGCGTCTGATCTATTTGTCCGCCTTGCAACCGGAAATATTATCTCAAGCGATCTTGTTGACTGCCATGATGCATTCATAATAGGCCGCGAGTTATTTCTGCTTGGGTATCATGAAAAAGCATATAATTATCTGAAGCTTACTTTTTTGCGCCACCCGTTTATCTGTGAATACGAGATGTGGTATCATATTGCCGGAGTAAAACTCAAAAAGCCGCCAACACCTTTTTACTCACCACCTAACCATGAACCGCACTTGTATTTATACTATCAAACTATAGCTGATATAAGAGATGGCCAAAGTGAAACGGCCTTAAAACGGCTCGAAAATACGCTTAAAAAAGACAGCCATAACAGCCTTGCTGCACATTTACTAAGCAAATATTTTAACAAGCCGTTAGATGAGCGCTACTTCTTACCTGCGCAGGAGGGGCTATAATGAATGAAATGATTAATGATGCGACGCATGATAAAAAACGACTTAAAGGTTGGAAGATGCTGGCCTACGCTTTATTCTTAGGTCCGTTTTTTCTTGTATTATATTTCAGGGAGACACGCAATGCTTATCCGGCTGCAAGATATTTTGCATGGATTTCTCTTGTTGCAATGACCATTTGCGCTTATCTTATGTTTACATTCACTTTTAGCCCGTTTCTTACTCGCTTCACCTACTTGATAATTTATCTTTCAATATTCGGTCTGGCATTTTTCTATTGCTGGAGCATTGACTCTAAAAGCATAGCCCGAACCACTGGCTTTAAACAAAAATATTCCTTTACGCGTGCATGCGCCTGGATGATAGTTATGGGACTCATGTTTCCCGGTATAAGCAACATCGTTCAGGCAATATATTATTGGATTCTTGGGGAGCAGGTCAGCGTATATTTTTCCTCTCAGGCAAATGTATTCAAGTATTGGAGCCTGATCGGAATGATATATGGGTTTTTTTACGGGATAAAAGAAGATAATGACTTTTTTAATAAAGATATTGGCGCAGTTGTCAAATCTGTTTTTTCCATATTTCTATTTATCTTAGTGTACGGCGGTTTTGTATTGGCGCTTGTCATTTACCCAATACAGCGGCTTGCACCAATTTCATATCGTCCTCAATCGGCGGAATATCTTTTTTATGTATTGCTTTTCATTTCAATTTCACTTTCAGCTGCCTACTTTCTAAAAACAATCAGTTACCGTAGCAGCATAAAGTCGGTTGGCATATTATTAATAGGCATCCCTTTTATAGCACTTCATATTATTGTAGTATCGGCATATTCCGTTACAGTCAATCTTACCATTGCTTCTGTGCTGGAAGACAAGCACAAGATCTCTTCCGCTAAAACGTTATATGCTAAAGCCATACCCTATATACGCTACGACGATCTTCTTGCATCACTTCATCACAGGCAAGGTGTTTTACATGTATTGAATAAGGATTATGATTCAGCTATTAATAGTTTCAAGAAAGTGCTCACAGATTATTCGGAAAACTACGAGGTCTTTAAGAAAGCACGCAGATATGTGGATGCCTTCGAAAAGAATAAAACCTTAAAAGATAATGGAAGAAAAATTCTTCTTGTTAAACATAAGACTTTTGAGCAGGCAGCATCATGCTTTCCCAATTCTCTTTCGGTAATACTGAAGTTTTACGAGAAGCAACCGATCAGCACCAGAAAGTTAAGCTATGCGATCAAGGAGAGTTTTTCTTCAGGCACTTTTATCTGGAAGGCCGAAACCTTTTTAGATAAAAACGGATATGAGCTGATTACTTCTTTTTGGCAGAACAAGGATACTTTGATTTCTCTTTTGAAAGCCGGTTATCCGGTGCTAGTATATATACCGGGCCATGTATACACGCTATATGGATATGATTCAAACATGGAAATGTTTTTTACTTATGACACGGCCAAATCAAATCGCTGGAATGATAAACCATTCTGGAATTTCCAACGAGACTGGATGGAGGGAAGTTTTTTAATGAGTGTAGTTGTGCCAAAACAGGAAAAAACAAAATTCGTTGCTCTCTTCCCGCAAATTGAGCGTTACAGCAAACCTTTCCAAGTGTGGCAAAAAGCCAATATCAGCGATTACTACGAAGCTAAGGGTAACTACTGGAAAGATTATGATCGCTACAGTCTTTCAAAAACCTTAGGCCTTGATCGTTTGAAAATGAATGAGCGCTATTTTCTGTTCGATGACTTTTTCCCCTTTCCCTGGGATGCCAAGGAATGGAAAAACGAAGTTATGCCTGTAATGACCCAACCCTGGGCATTGGATTGGCCCATTACAGAAAAATACATACTTTATCTTCTCTACAATGGGCAGTATGAAAAGGCAGTAGAACTTATCGATTTATATAAATCCAATTTATCGGTGGAATCAAAATCTTCATTTTCTAAGCTTTTAGAATTAAAACTTGCCGCTTATCTGGATGCGAACAATAAAAAGGCAATATTATCCGTATCCGATAAACTGATTGGAATTACAGATAATATAAGGGCCGAGTCCTATTGGGGGCATTATTTTAAAGCAAGGCATCTAATGGCAGCAGGTGATCTTAATGGCGCAGCCAAACTCCTGCTTTCGGCTTTAAGCAATTTCAACATAAACTCATATCCAAATTCAAAATCCTTCAGATATATTATTGACGCTTTAAACGAGATATACCGGACCGATCCATCGTTAATAGACCCGGATAAAATGCCTCTTATCAAAGTAGCTATGATTGAGCTTGCTTCAGATCGATAGGAAAGTATAATAAAAAAAGAGATATCTTCTTTCGGTCGATATAATCCGGAAATTATGAAATGAAGTACTTAGCCATCGGCTTACGCCGATGGCCGGCGATTATTATTTATAACATGATTCAGGGTTGTAGACTCGGCATGGAATATGTTTCAACTTCTGAATAATCATTTGAGCATGATATAACACTGGCCATATCTATCTGTAATTGTTTCAACAATTTGCAATCATCGAAACAATCAGGGAGATTGTTTTTAAACTCACAATCTCTGCAAGGACTTTTTTTAAGATATCCGGTGTAGCATTCAAGTTTTTTCGAGCGTGAGCAATCCATCATATCCTTTCCTCCAGTTATTAAATTCTTGATAAATTCAGTAGCATTTGAAAAACAGGTCTTAGTCAACATTATGAAATCCGGATTCCATGGCCGGTATATTTTCCAGCATATATATAAAAAGAATGCATTCTTAATGCTGTAAGGTATGCAATTATCTTGCCAAGATATTGTGCATATATAAAATGGTTAGAATAATATCTGCCATTATTTTGACACATCCGAAATTTTGACACATGTGCAAATAAATAATCAGGATATAGTTTGATTTCGGCCAAGAGTATATAATAATAAAAAAAAATATAACTGCATGGATTAATATAATATGCAAATAAATAAGATAAAAAGGATAGCGGCCAGCCGGAATTAATCCGGTTGGCCGCTAAGGAGAAAAGAAGAATTATTTTGGAGCTGACATTAATAATTGCAAATAATTTGCCAATTTAGTCTTTTTTGCCGTAAATAATTAAAAAAGTTAATTAGGCCTATATATTAGATACTTATAATTAAATATTCCTTTAATTTATTGTTATTTATTTTAAATAAATTTTATGGTGTCTGTGGTAAGTTCAATATTTTGAACCGGTATTTTTAAGTATTGATCTAATATTATGAATTTAAAATGATTATTTGAATTCGTTATTTTGAACATGGGTATGAATATTATGCATAGTTCTTGGTTCTTTTCCCGGATTTTTCATGCAACTGTATTTAACTTTCCCTTTTTGACAAGAAAGACAGGGAGTGAGACAGCCAGAATGAATCCTAATAATCGTCAGTCAGTGTCATCAGAAAGGTTACGATATCATTAATGTCTTCGTTACTCAGCCCCAGACTTCCGACCCGATCGTCAATATTTTGTTCCACTTCAGGCGTAAATCCGCTGCTGTTATTAATAAATGCGACCATTTCGGGCAAAGTAGGAAAATTGCCGTTATGTGTATAAGGCGGGGTTACAGCTATATTTCTGAGTGTAGGCACTTTGAACTTTCCATCCTGGGTTGTATCATCTACTATTGGACCAAGTCCCAGATCCGGAGGTACCGGAACCAGCGGATTAGCCGGGGCTCCGATATTGGCGTACTTGTAGTTAGTAAAAAGTGCGGCATTTGTGCTGAATTGAATGGTAGTCGAATGACATGCCGAGCATTTTGCTTCGAACAGCGCCAGCCCTCTTTCTTCCGCAGGAGTAAACTGATTCCTGGCTACATCGTATTTTGAAGTAAATTTTGTAACCTCGGTTGAGCGCTCATAGGCCGCAACCGCCCGCCCAAAGTTATCATAAGCAAGATCCACGTCATCAAAAGCGTTCAGGCCGAATACGCGAAGGAAAAGATTAGCATAATTTGAAGTTTTGATAACTTCGATAATCGCATCCTTGCTTGGCATGGCCATCTCAACCGGATTTAATGGAGGTCCCTGTGCCTGTTCCGCCAACGGATCTCCTAACATCGAACCTGTTGCCCGGCCATCCCAGAAAAGACCGCCCGCCCATTCACCGCCGGAAAAGGTTAAGAGTGGGCTAAAACCCGCATAGGCTGCTGTGGGAGCATTTCGCCCTCCTTTGCTTATGCCGTCGGCGCCTGTTGATACTACATTATCGTAAGGATTTATGAGATTAGTGCGATCTGCAAATCCTGCAAAAGGGTGGTGGCAGTTCTGGCAGGATTGTGTTCCATTATAGGACAGATTTTTATCCTTGTATAAATGCCTTCCAAGTTTTTCTGTGTCTGAAAGGCCGGTAGGCGGCTGTGCTATTGCCGATGTCACAACGATAACCCCAATAAAAAGCAACGTTAATATAAGAAAGCGTTTCATGTAAAATCTCCTTTACTCATTTGTTAACTATTTATTTTGTATCAACATGTTAATAACCGTTCCGACCTGGCATCACCTCCTCATTTCATAAATGGTTTTATTTATAAACTTATACAAAATAGTATACGATGTGAATGAATAAATGGTCACAAGGTTTTTTCTGATTTTGGGGAAGCCAATTCCTTAAAACCGCCTATTCGTTTGCTCAACGATTACAAAGCGGCCAATCTTAAGAGCGCAAAACTGGTATTGAAAAAATTTTTTGCATAATTTGAATAGGAAAATACGAGCTGTTTTAGCCTGGTTTATAAACAATTGATTTAGAAGTGCAACTTTCAAAACTTTTCAGTTTGGTAAAGCTCAAGGCGGTCGAAAATTTCAACCACAGGAATACATCAAGTATCTCGAGGATAGCGTTAAAGGTTAGCGCTTATGCTTCACTACGTGTCACTTCGTGTGAAATTTGAACCAACGGCTTAAGATCGGCTAAAATGGAGCGTTTTGAAACTGGCTCAAACTGTGTAAGAGAGGATATTATTCCACTTGGTATTAATAAAACTCAATATACATTAAATCAGTCAAGTGTGGCAAAACAAAAAACTCTCCGGTTATTAATATGTGATATAAAAGTCTGTATTACTCATCTTCACACAAGTAAAACAAAAAGAAATTTACCTGTTACAATCAGTTGCGCTTATGATTCAAACCTTGCCTTATGTTAGTGTTTATGCTAATGATATTAAATATTAACATAATTCACACGCAAGGGGGTTTACCACATAAATTCATGCCTATCCGTGGCGTACACAAGACCAACGCAGCCGAGGCCTTAAACATATGGCTGATTAGCAGATTTTAGAGCAAAGGAAAATAAATTATGAAAGATGTATCAAAAAAAGTTGGTTTTGAGAAAAGTAATTACTGTAAACTTATTGCGAGATATTCGGTAAGTTTAGTTGGCTGCTTGATATTTATTTTATTATCTTTTGGGGCTTTAAGGGCGGAAGCGCAATGGCCTCATCTTGTTTCTTCCAGGGATGGCACTCCTATTTCTTATGAGATTTATGGCACTGGCGAACCGGTTCTTGTGTTCGTTCATGGCTGGAGTTGCGATGCCCGCTACTGGCGTGCACAGTTGTCATATTTTTCTAAAAAATATCGTGTTGTCGTGCTTGATCTTGCCGGTCATGGTCAATCAGGTTTTACGCGTTCACAGTATAGCATGAAGGCTTTCGGAGAAGATGTTTGTGCGGTTGCGGAGACAACCGGAAGTAGTAGAATTATTCTGATAGGGCATTCCATGGGCGGTCCGGTTATTGCCGAAGTTGCCAGACTAATGCCGAACCGTGTTATCGGATTAATTGGCATAGATACTTTTGAAAACATAGAATATCCGTTGACCCCAAAAGAGTTTGAGCAGATGATAGCGCCTCTTAAAAAAGATTTTTCAGCAGGATGCCGGGCATTTGTTACGAATATGATTTCTCCTAAAACTGATCCTGTGCTTCGCGAATGGATTCTTTCGGATATGTCAGCTGCCCCACCTGCGGTTGCTTTAAGTGCTATGAAGGAGATGATGTCACAATTTATTACAGGGGAAGCGGCTAAAATATTTGATGAGATCCGTATACCTGTTGTTACTGTAAAAGGAGATTTATGGCCCGTAAATTATGAAGCAAACCGGAGGCATATGTTTTCATTCGATACAATTGTTTTAAAAGAAGCGGATCATTTTTTAATGATGGATCGTGTAAAAGATTTTAACAATGCTTTGGAAAAGGCAATAGATAAGATTTTGCAAAAAAAGGTTAATTGATATTTTCAAGTTAACAAATATCAGATAAACTGTTTGTTACTATCTCATATTCATAAAAGCAAACAACTTACCCGGAGGATAAAACTATGAGCACAGAAAGATTTGTTGTCATCGGAGGCAATGCTGCCGGGATGACGGCAGCAGTAAAAGCCAGACGTTTAAATAAGAATCTTGAAATTATTGTGTTTGAAAAAAGTCCTCATATTTCATACGGCACCTGAGGTATTCCTTATTTTATCGGCAGGTTGGTCGATAGTATTGAAAAGCTGAAAGGAAAAACCGTATCGGAGTTTAAGAAAAATAATGACGTAGATGTGAAATTATTTCACGAAGTAAAAGAAATCGATCTCAAACAGGGCAAATTACTAGTTCAGGAAAAAGATAATTTAAAAGACCGGTGGGAATCTTTTGATAAACTGATGGTAGCAACAGGTGCTTTTCCAATAAAACCTCCTGTTGAAGGAATAGATGCAAAAGGAATATTCGGGGTAAACAACCTTGAAAGCGGATTGGCTTTAAAAGATTATATTGAAAAAATTAAGCCTAAAAAAGCTGTAGTTATAGGTGGCGGCTACATCGGGCTTGAAATGGCGGAAAACCTGCTTTTGCTGGGAATGGAAGTCAGTCTTATCGAAAGAGCTTCTGAAGTTATGCTGACTTTAGATACTGACATGGGAGCACTGGTTTCAGATGCTTTGATTGAAGCAGGTGTTAAGCTTTATAGAAACGAAAGTCTTACGGGTTTTGAAATCAACAAAGGTTATGTTCACTCGGTAGTAACCGACAAAAGGACATTTGAGGCCGACCTTGTTATACTTGGTATGGGCGTAAAACCGAATACTTTACTTGTTAAAGGTACGGGAATAAAAATTGGAATAACAGGAGCCATTGAGGTTGACACTACAATGCATACAACGGCTGACAATGTTTGGGCCGGAGGTGATTGCGCCGAATCTTTTCACCTGATCAGCAAACAGCCAGTAAATATTGCTTTAGGTACCGTGGCAAACAAGCATGGCAGGGTAGTCGGAACAAATGTAGGCGGAGGATACTCCACTTTCCTCGGGTTGGTCGGTACAGCCGTAACTAAAATTGGCAAGATCGAAGTTGCGCGTACCGGTCTTCAGGAGAAAGAGATTAAGCAAACAGAGTTGGAATATTATATTACATCTGTTACGGAAAGCATGACCCGTGCAGGTTATTATCCGAATTCAGGTCCTATCTGGGTTAAAATACTGGCTGAAAAGAAAAGCGGTAAGCTTTTGGGCGCCCAGATTGTTGGAGAAGCCGGTTCCGCTAAACGTATTGATATACTTGCAACGGCACTGCACGCAGGTTTAACGGTTGAAGAAATAGCCGATCTTGACTTAAGCTATGCTCCGCCAATTTCTCCCCTGTGGGACCCTGTAGCTATTGCCGCACGCATTGCAATGAAAAAGTTGAGTGAATAAAAGTGTGCTGAAGGAGAAAAGCAATTATCCGCAGTTGTATTGTTAAACATACAGAAGAAAAAGATTAGTGAAAGTTGTGGATATTACGGCCAGAAGGATAATAATGCGTATCAGAACCCCGGACCTGTAAATGTTCTTTTCCGGGATATAGCGGCGTCCAGTTTTTTTTTAAAATGCCGTTTAAGTTTCAGGCGATTCCAGTAAGTCATAGGAGTTTTGTATACTTTTGCTTTGCCTGCCAATGTGGCATCAGGTTCAAAGTAAAGGTCAATAATGTGATCTGTTTGCATGGATTGATTCAAATGATTAGCGCATCCGGCACAATAAGTGATAACCCGTTTTCCGTCATGTTCCTGTTTTCTGGTACCTATCCATTTTTCGGATAGTTTGGGAGACAAAAAACGTACTGATCCGCCTTCACCGCAGCATAGTGTTTTTTCTTTTGAATGAGGCATTTCATAAATGGAAATCCCCAGTTTTTCTATGAGCTTTCTCACAGAGTTTTGTACCGGTTCCTTAAAACGCAGGGCACATGGGTCATGAACAGTCACAGTTTGCACCGGGCTTTTCACCTTGGGAATATCTGTTTTGGCAAGAAACTCATAGACACTCATGACGGAGATATTGCCGCCGTATTGATCAAAGATTTTGTAGCAATTGGGACAGGCCACCAATATTGTTCTGATTCCGTTTTGAATAAGATAATCTTTCATTTCTTTAAACATGGCACTAAAAAAAACATCCCTACCAAGGTCATGAGAAGGCTTCGTGCAGCAGTCAAAAACAATTCCAATTGAGGGGAATTTTTGTTGTATGAGTTCAAACAGCTTAAGAGTTTTATCGGGTCTTGTGCCGGGAAGTGAACAGCCGGGGAAAAAAATCGTATCACATCCTTTTGGCAAACCATACCATGAGAATAGTTTTGATGTGCCTTTTTTTTCATAGGCCAAAATCTTGCTATGTTCCCGGAACACTCCGGCCCCTTGTTTAACGGCATCCCTACGCATTTCAAGAAACATATCAGCCGGATTTACATCTACCGGACATACGGCAGCACATAACCCGCAGAGGTTGCATTCAAAGGCCATGTTCGTTAAGGTTTTATCTGCTATATCAAAAATATCTGCAATTTCTTTGGGCTTGCCGTATTGTCTTAGAAATGCACATTCTTTCTGGCAGAGTGTGCAATTGGTGCATTTTTGAGAGATGGTCTGCAATACTTCATGTAAGGTGGAATGTGGGATTGCTGAAGATAATTCGGTTTTTCTTGAATAGGAACTATTATTCATATCAGCCATGCTCTGACTCATTAATATGATGTTCTCCATTATAAGTCAAAATAAAAGAAAATTAGATTATCGATTATTGACGATTGAAATTAATTTCTTAAATTATTGATTAAAAGGTATATTGTCAAATTGATAATTTTTATACCTTCAGGGTTAATGTATTAACAATTTATATGCTGGATAACACCGGGGTATATTAAAATAAAAATTGTTAATTAATTGAAAATCTGTTAAGCGAAGATAATAGTAATAAGGAACAGTTTCTTCCGTATCAATATATCAAATCATGGCAATGAAATTTAATAAGTTAACTTCAAGTATTATTTTGCTGAGCAAAATATAAGAATGATCAGCCATCAATAAATGTCCGTGTGTAAATGCCTCCTGAAGGAATCGAAAAAGTTGTTTGCGAAATAATTACTACAAGCGCTATGGGGCGTATTGAGATATATCTTTTAGTCTGGCATTTCCTTAGTTCCGTGCGTTATATAAGTAAAAGAAGAGAAGAAAATACTTCCACACGTTCCACCGGCTTGCTGATATAACCATGTTGTGACAGGCATATGACCTGTGGGATAGGCTTTTGGGGGTAATATATATATTTGCTTTAAAATTGACGGAAGAAGCCTGGATAATAATTATTATAATTAAATTACTGACGGGGGTGAAAAGGAATGAAAAAAGTAATCTATGCAGTAGCGCTGTTAATTTTCTTATGTACATTTGATTATGCATGGGCCGCTGATCCAAGTTTCGACTGTGCCAAAGCATCCCAGAGAGTTGAGCATGTGATTTGTCAGTCAGACAAATTGTCCCGTCAGGATTTGAAATTATCCAAGCTTTACGAGAAGGTCATGGAGAAGCTGACCGATGATGCTAAAAAGGAAATTAAAACTGAGCAGTTGGCCTGGTTAAAAAATAGAAACCAGGTATGTGATCTTAGTGATAATGAAGCTAAAAAGTGTTTACTAGAACAATATCGCAAGAGAAACACTGAACTGGCGGCTATGCTGGCGTTTGATTCCTCCGATAACCCTACCGATAACGAACTAAACATATTAAGAATTACACCTAAAGGCAATGATGTGCTTGCAGGGCAGCAAGTGGTATTTCAATTCGACAGGCCTGTGGTGCCGATTGGTAGGATGGAGCGTGATTCCAAAGATATCCCTGTCAGCATTTACCCGCAGTTAAATTGTGAGTGGCGTTGGTTAAATACAAGTGCTTTGGCATGCCGGCTTCGTGAAGAAGACAAGATGAAGCAGGCCACGCAATATGAAGTAATTATGAAGCCGGGGATAAAAACTGAAAACGGAGGCGAGTTAAAAGCAAAAGTTTCTCATTCCTTTATAACTACTCGTCCAAAAGTAACTTATACGCGGTTTATTAATTGGTTGTCACCGGGAACTCCTTTAATTCAAGTTACCTTTAATCAACCTGTTACCAAAACTTCGGTTGAAAAATCATTAACTATGACTACAAGAAGAACAGATATTAATGACCCGGTTGCGATTGTTGCTTTTCCGGATGATATGCCAAGAACGCAACCGTGGTGGATGATCTTTGCTGATGAAGATGAGAAATCTGATGCCCAAAATATGGTAAATGACCAGTTCGCTAAATTGGATGGGGATGAAGCACGTAAAGTGTGGATAGTTGAACCAAAGAAAGAATTACCCCTTGACAGTACAATCTGGTTTGATGTCAGTCCTGGTTTGGTGTCGAGTGACGGTGCTGAGCTTGGAGTGGAAAATCGTACAATCGTCAGTTTTGAAACATATCCAGAATTTAAATTATATGGCTTGCGTTGTACCCCGAAAGGGGAACGTCATGGTACAGATATTTTTTTGGAGAACTTTATTCAATTTGAAGAAGAACGACCGTTTTATAAACAGTGCGCACCGTTAAAGCCTGTTGCATTGGTGTTTAGCTCTCCGGTAAAAAATTCCATGGTAAAAAATCATGTGAGTTTTTTGCCAGGATTAGATGGCGACCGTAAAGATTATGATCCATGGGAAAACACTCATGACTGGACCCACCTGACTTATCCGCATAGGTCCGGACGAAATTATCAGGTATGGTTGCCGGAACTATTACAGGCCAATCAAAAATACTCAGTTTCCATTGATGTAGATAATTTCGAAGATGAATTCGGGCGCAAACTTAAAAATAAAGCGGATTTTGATTTTTTTACAAGTCACCGTGAACCAAATTTAAAACTGAATCTTAATTATGCAGTTTTGGAAAAAGGTGTAGAAAGTGATGTTCCCTTATATGTAACAAATTTAAACAGAGTTATAGTTAGCTACGACAAATTGGGAGATACAAGTACAGGCAGAGGTCTTACGGAAGAAATTGCGGTTAAAAACGCCGAAGATATTTCCTATGCCATTCCCATGGGTGTAAGAAAACTTATAGGTGATGATACCGGTATACTCTACGGTAGCGTACATCCTGACCCGACTCCTCCGGGTTGGTATTATGATCCCATAATACTTGCCCAGGTAACTCCTTATCAGGTGCATTTTAAAGCAGGTCATTTCAATTCGCTGGCATGGGTAAGCACATTTAATAATGGAGAACCGGTAAAAGGAGCCAAGGTAACTTTGCTTAAAGGTTTTTACAAAGATTTGCCGGGGCTTTACGATATGCAAATTTCAGCAACTACGAATGTAAATGGTTTGGCTGAGTTGCCCGGCCTGTCTGAAATTGACCCTGAACTGGAAATTATCTATGGCGGATGGAGAGATGATAAACCATCTTTTTTTGCAAAAGTAGAACATAAGGGCGATATCGCTGTTCTTCCACTTAGAAACGAGTTTTCAGTAAGTGGAAGTGGTGCATACCCCAGATTGCAAAAAAAAGGAGGTCATACTCATTCATGGGGAACCACGGCTCAAGGTATCTACAAACTGGGGGATACAATTCAGTTTAAAATTTATGTTCGTGAGCAAAGCAACAAAAAATGGATATCACCGGTAAAAGAAGGATATCTATTACAGGTTTTTGATCCACAAAGCAAAATTGTCTATGAACAAAAAGATGTAACCTTAAATGAATTTGGATCTTTTGACGGAGCTTTTAAAGTTCCGGAACAAGGCGCTGTCGGCTGGTATCAGTTTAAGCTCATACCTCTAAACAGTTGGGATGGGAATCGTTATCGCTTTATCTGGTATCCGATGTCTGTATTGGTAAGTGACTTTACACCGGCGCCATTTAAAGTAAAAACCGAGCTAAACGGGGAGCTGTTTAAAGCAAATGATAGGGTTGAAATAACATCTTTGGCTACATTGCATTCGGGCGGGCCGTTTACCGAAGCGGAAGTACGATTAACCGCAAGATTAAATCAAAAATTATTTACGACCGATAACCCTAAAGCAACCGGCTTTACTTTTGGAGGCAGCAGTGGAAAATATCTGAATGCAGAGCAAAGTAATTTACTCGATATCAGAGCAAAGCTAGACGATTTTGGGCAATATGAGAATGCGGTTATATTGCCTGAAACTGATATTTATTTTGGCTCTATTGTGGTTGAGTCTGCGGTAAAAGATGAGAGAGGAAAGTTTGTGGCTTCTTCATCTAAAGCAGACTATGCCGGGAGAAACAGGTTTGTTGGATTACGTAATACAAGTTGGTTGTATAAAAAAGACAAGCCCGCAAAGATAGAAGCACTTGTGGTTAATCAATCGGGTGATTTAGTGCCGGGCGTTGATATTTCAATTACCATTAACCACCGTGAATACAAAGCAGCACGAGTAAAAGGTCCCGGCAATGCATATTTAACCCAAAATATAATGGAGTGGGTTGAGGAAAGCAATTTTAACTTGAAAAGTGAAAAAGGAGCTATTGTTTGTGAATTTGTGCCAAAACAGCCGGGCTATTATCAGTTTATTGCCACTATAAAAGATGAAAAGGATAGAGAGCATAAAACTATTATTTATGGTTGGGTTACAGGAACAGGCAGAGTTATTTGGGATCAGACAAATGATGCGACTTTGCAGATAATCCCTGAACAAACTAAATACAAGATTGGAGATACAGCCAGATATTTAATTAAAAATCCTTTTCCTGGCGCAAAAGCTCTTGTTACCATTGAGCGTTATGGAATATTGGATAGCTGGATTGAAACATTGGAAACAAGCACGCCTGTTATAAAAGTGCCTATAAAGCCTGATTACCTGCCGGGTTTCTATTTGTCAGTAGTAGCAATCTCTCCTCGTATTGATAAGCCTCTTGGCCCTGATAAGGTGGATCTCGGAAAGCCGAGCTATCGCATGGGCTATGTAAGCGCAAAAGTTACTGACCCTTATAAGGAAATTGATATCAATATCACTACCGATAAAAAAGTATACAAGCCAAGGGAAAAGGTTAAGGCTAAGATACAAATAAATAAGAAAAATTTTGATAGCAATAAGCATTATGAAATAGCTGTTGCAGTAGTTGATGAGTCGGTATTGGCATTGAACCGAAGCGGTGACAATTATTATGATCCTTACGCAGGGTTCAACCGCCTGGATGCTTTGGATGTAAATAACTACAGCCTGATCAGTCGTTTGGTCGGCAGGCAGAAGTTTGAGAAAAAGGGTGCTAACCAGGGTGGTGGCGGAGGAGGATCTGCTTACACAGAACTTAGAAACATGTTTAAATTTGTAAGTTATTGGAACCCTTCAATTCAACCTGATAGCAATGGAATAGTAACAATTGAATTTGAGGTTCCGGACAATCTAACCGGTTGGCGGATTTTTGCTCTTGCAGTTACCAAAGAAGATCGAATGGGACTTGGCGATGCTAACTTTAAAGTCAATCGACCAACGGAAATTCGTCCTGTAATGCCAAACCAGGTAATCGAAGGCGATGAATTTAAGGCCGGTTTTAATATAATGAACCGGACTGATAAATTGCGAAGCCTTAAGGTAAATGTTTCTGTTGATGGGCCTTTGGCTAAAGGTTCTGATAAATCATTTGCATATGATATTAAAGTTGCTCCGTACAAAAGAAAAAATATCTGGCTTCAGCTGTTAACAAAAGGAAGTGGTAGTTTAAATTTTATTGCCAAAGCCGGTGACCAAATAGATGCCGATGCTGTAGAGCATAAATTGCCGGTAAATAAGAGACGTTCGCTGGAAACAGCTTCGACATATGGCACGATAATATCTGACGGTGTAAGTGAGTCAGTAAAAGTTCCCGAAGGCATACATACCGATGTGGGGTATATTGGCGCTGTTCTCTCACCATCTGTTATTGGAAATGTTGATGGCGCTTTTAGATATATGAAAGAATATCCCTACACGTGCTGGGAGCAAAGATTGACAAAGGCTGTTGTTGCCAATTCATATATTGAATTAAAAGAGTACCTGGATGAAAAAACAAAATGGCCGGAACCAAAAGCAGATATCGAGAAAGCTTTAAATTCTGCGGCCAATTATCAAGCACCAAATGGCGGGATGGTGTATTGGATTGCATCTAATGCATATGTAAGCCCGTATCTTTCAGCCTATACGGCAATTGCTTTTAACTGGTTGCGTAGAAGTGGTTATGAGATTCCTGAAAATGTAGAAGAAAGCTTGCATGACTATTTATTAAATCTTTTGCGCAGAGATGAATTCCCAACTTTTTATACCAAAGGCATGTCTTCTTCGGTTAGGGCCGTTGCCCTGGCGGCACTGTCTGAAAGCGGAAAAATATCTGCTGATGATGTGAAAAGATATGAAGCCCATGTTCCTGAAATGGATCTTTTCGGAAAATCACATTTCTTGCAGGCGGCAATAAAAACCAAAGGTGTTTCAGCAGAGGCAATCCGGGCGACTATTAACTCCATTTTAGGGCATGCAAGCCAAACAGGAGGAAAATTCCAGTTTAATGAACCCTGGGATGATAGTTACAAATATGTTTTAGCAACACCATTGAGATCTAATTGCTCTATTTTATCCAGTCTTTTAAGCGCACAGGCAGAATCCGACCAAGGTGCGGCTATCGGTGATATACCGTTTAAGCTGGTAAGAAGTATCACTCAAAGCAGAGGCAACAGGGATCATTGGGAAAATACCCAGGAAAACGTTTTTTGCTTAAATGCGCTTATTGATTATTCTACCATGTATGAAAAAGGTGACCCTGCCATGAAGGTATCAGTCAGCTTTGATGGTAAGAAAATAGGGGATACTTCTTTTTCTTCAAAATCAGATCCAATGGTAACAATAAGCAGGCCTATAAGAGAAGACGACCCCGGACGTTTAGCAAAAATTGATATTAAAAAAGAAGGAGAAGGACGACTGTATTATTCTGCGAGAATTTCCTATGATTTGAAAGAAGATAATGCAGCCAGAATTAATTCAGGAATTGAAGTGCGCAGGGAATATTCTGTTGAGCGGGATGGTAAATTTATTCTTTTAAACAGTCCGATGGATATTAAGAGAGGAGAGCTGGTTAAAGTTGATCTGTTTGTATCGGTACCCACTGCCAGACATTTTGTTGTGATCAATGATCCTATACCGGGCGGCCTTGAGCCGCTAAATACTGATCTTGCTACGGCATCTTCGGTTGATGCCGATAAAGGCAGTTTTAAAGCAGCCGAAGGTTCATGGTTTTATCAGTTTTCAAACTGGTCTTATTATGGACGGTATTTCTGGAGTTTTTATCATAAAGAGCTAAGACATGATTCGGCAAGATTTTATGCGGATTACTTACCTGCCGGAAACTATCATGTGTCCTATACATCACAAGCAATAGCCGAAGGCAAATTTACCGTTATGCCGGTATATGTAGAAGAGATGTACGATCCTGATGTTTATGGCAAAGGTTTGCCTGCAACTTTAAATGTAGGTGAATAATGCTTTTAGTAAACATTTCCGGTTTGTTTAATAGGAAAACAGTACTTGTGGTTTGTGCCTTGACTGTGGCGGCACTTGTTGTTGCCACAATCTTTTCTATTAAACCAATGCCTGATGATTTGTTAGCACATATTTCAGTTACCAATAAAAATACCTATCTTGATCGTTTTGGCAAGCGTCTGAATGTAACGTATGACAATAAATGGAATAACTATGATTTTGTAAAAATTTACGAGATACCCGAATTTTTACAAACAGCCTTTATCTTATCGGAAGATAAAAGGTTTTATACTCATGGCGGACTTGACTGGTTGGCCCGATTGAGTGCGGTTAAGCAGAATATTATAGCGGGTAAAATAGTCAGGGGGGCTAGTACAATCTCCGAACAGGTTGTCAGGATGCTTCACCCAAGGTCCAGAACATTTTGGTCAAGATGGGTTGAAGGCTTTGAAGCTTTGATTCTTGAAAAAAAATATTCAAAAATTGAGATACTTGAGTTTTATCTAAACCAGGTTCCATATAAAGCAAGACGTAGGGGAATTGTTCAGGCTGCAAGTTATTATTTTGATCGTGATATTTCAACATTAAACAAAAAAGAAATGCTTGCCTTAGCGGTTTTGGTGCGATCTCCTAAATGGCTTGATCCCAAGAGACAGGTTTTTCACCTTGATAGTGCTATAAACAATTTAATGAGTCGTTTAAATATAGATGATAGCGAATTATCAGAAATATCAAAACAAGAGTTGGCATTGTGTCAGGCAGACATTGACTACGATTTATCGCACTTTATTAATTATGCTGATTCCCGCTTAAGCCCCCATATTCCTGACACTGGTCTTATTCACACAACCATAGATCTGGAATTACAAATCAAAGCACAAAAGATTCTAGATAATAGACTTGATAGATTAAAAAAACATCAGGTAGCAAACGGTGCATTGCTGATTGTGGATCATGAAACGAATGAAATTATTTCATGGGTTGTAGGCTATGCGGGAAAACAAAATAAGCAGTTTAATAAAATCGATGCTGTTACAGCTAAGCGGCAGCCAGGCTCAGCCTTAAAACCATTGCTATATGCCAATGCGATACGTAAAGGATGGACAGCAGCAACGATGCTTGATGACTCTCCTTTAGAAGAAAGTGTTGGTTTGGGTATGCATACTTATCACAATTACAGCCGCGACCACTATGGTTTGATTTCGCTTCGCGAAGCTTTGGGCAATTCTCTTAATATTCCGGCAGTAAAAGCCATTCAATACATTGGCCCGAATGAATTTTTAAGTTTTTTGTATGATCTGGGGATTCATAGTTTGTCAGGCCACCCGAATGTTTATGGGGACGGTTTGGCTTTAGGAAATGGCGAGCTGACACTGTTTGAACTGGTTCAGGCATATACAGTGTTGGCCAGGATGGGAGATTTTAAGCCATTATCATTTATTGAGGGTGAACATTTAAGAAGCGGAAGCTATAGAGTATTATCAGAAGATATCGCAAGTTTAATCGCAGATATCATGTCTGACCCAGGTGCCAGAGAAAAAGAATTCGGATGGGATTCAATTTTGAATCTTCCATACCAAACAGCCGTAAAAACAGGCACATCAAGTGATTACAGAGATGCCTGGGCGCTTGGGTTTAATGACAGGTACACAGTAGGAATATGGATCGGTAATCTGGATTACTCTGAGATGAATGAAGTAACCGGTTCCTCAGGCCCTGCCATTGCCCTTCGCTCAATATTTAATGAATTAAACAGAAACAGAGAAGTTAAGCCAATTTACTTTAGCAAAAACCTTATTAAGCAAAGAGTATGCATTGAAACAGGGTTGACTGCAAATGATGATTGTGAGCCAAGAGATGAATGGTTTGCCCCGGGAACCAGAGCTGATGGTACGGCAGCAAAGGCTAAAGAAGTGCGTATACGTAAACCAAGCAAAGGCTTGATGCTGGCAATGGACCCCAGAATTCCTGATGAATATGAATATTTTGAATTTGCTCTTACAGATGCAGATGACATAAAAAATGTTAAATGGTTTATCAACAAGCAATTGGTAGCAACAACTGATAGTATTAAATATAACTGGAAAGTTATGAAAGGTGAATTTACAACAAGAGCTGAGGTTTCTTTCAATGGTAGTATTCGACCGATTGTTACCGAGGAAATTGAGTACAAGGTCTATTAAGCCTGAAACCGGGTATGTAAATAATTCCGGCCAAGGAAGTAAGTGAAAAAAGCGCTTTAACTCCCCTGACATCAAAGTGAACAGGAAAGGAATTATAGAATATGAAAAGTATATTTCAAAGTTCAAAATATGACTCCAATTTCACCCAGCTAACCTTTAAATCGAATCTTATATTATTATGGCTATCACTGATCATATTCTTCCTTAGTTTCTTTGCTTGTACAAGTGGTCACACGGATGCAACCACCCCGACGGTCTCCGGATCGCTGAGTTTGATTGCCGGTAGTACCGGAGGCCCTGGGGAAGGTGACGGCGTTGGAAGCGAAGCGCGATTCAGGCTCAGCATGCCTAACGAGCCGAGAAGTTCAATGCTTATTGGCATAGCAACTGATGCAGCAGGCAATGTGTATTTAGCCGATAGTGGCAACCATACCATCCGTAAAATTACACCAGCAGGTGTTGTTACAACCTTAGCCGGCGTTGTCGGTAAACCGGGCAGCGCTGATGGCGTTGGAACAACAGCGCAATTCAACTATCCATCCGGCATTACGATTGACAAGTCCGGGAACCTGTTTGTTGCGGACAAGTTAAATTTCACCATTCGGAAGATCACTCCATCAGGGTTCGTAACTACTATAGCCGGAACCGCAGGGAAAACAGATCGTATCAATGGCATCGGGTCTGCTGCACGATTTAGAGGGCCGCAAGGAATTGTCGCTGACAAAGATGATAACCTGTATGTTATTGATAACAGTCAGACAATACGAAAAATCACAACGGACGGAGTTGTCTCTACCGTAATTTATGATAAGAAACCCCATTTTTCCGGCATAGCGGTTGATGCTGCCGGTAATATTTATGCATCGTGGAAAAACGCTGTGAGAAAGATCAACCCGGCAGGTGTTGTCAGCATACTGGCCGGCAAAGTTGGTATAGTGGGCAGCAATGATGGCATTGGCAATGCGGCCCGGTTTGGAGTGCTCGAAGATTTAACTATTGATGCTGCCGGTAATTTGTATGTTTGTGATTGCTATAACTCAACTATTCGTAAAATCAGCCCGGCAGGTGCTGTTACCACCATAGCCGGTACAACAAGAAAACATGGAAGCAGTGACGGCATTGGCCCGTCCGCACAATTCAGGAGACCATGCGGAATAGCATTGGATAAGGAAGGAAATTTGTATATAGCTGATCAAGGCAACACCGCGATACGTAAAATAACACCGGAAGGTGTTGTCAGCACTCTGGCTGGGAGTAAGCCGGGGGACGGACATTCGGATGGCGCAGGCGCTGCTGCGCAATTCAACAACCCAGGCGGTATTACATCCGATTCAGCGGGCAATATGTATGTTGCTGACTATGGTAACAATGTTATCCGCAAAATCACACCGGACGGTTTGGTAAGCACTCTGGCCGGCAAGCCTGGCATTGAAGGAAGCGCCGATGGAAGGGGTGCTGATGCGTTGTTCTATGGGCCTGCCGATATTGCAGTTGATACGACCGGCAATCTCTATGTTGCTGACAAAAGAAACGCGACCATCCGCAAAATTACACCGGACGGTATGGTAAGCACTCTTGCCGGAAAAGCCGGCAAGAAAGACAGAGACGACGGTTTAGGAGAGCTTGCCCGATTCTATTCACCATCAGGAATCACAGTTGGTGGCGGAGGGAATATTTATGTTGCTGATGGTTCAAATGATGCCATCCGCAGGATAACCCATGATGGTATGGTTACCACTTTTGCAAAACTTAGCTACCCATCGAAGATTACGTCCGATACAGCCGGAAACCTCTATGTTAGCAGAAGTAAATATATTGTTAAGATCACACCGGAAGGCAAGGTTAAAATGTTTGCTGGAGGCAATCCCTTCTCTGACGCTGATTTTAGCACCCTATATGGTCTTGTTACTGACGAAGCCGGATACGTTTATGTTGCAGATGGTAACAACCAAACCATTCACAGGATCACACCGAGAGGTAATATAACTACAGTAGCCGGAATACCACGCAAACAAGGGATAGTAACAGGTGTTTTGCCGGGGGGGCTGGATTGTCCGGTTGACTTGGCTCGTATTGGCCCGAATACGTTTGCCATCACTACAGGAAATGCTGTTTTGAAGCTGGTTATCCGGTGAATAGTAATTTGACTGACTGATGGTAAAACAACCATTGATTTAATATATTTCCAATATACCTCACAAATCAAATTGAACAGGAAAGGAACAATAGAATTTGAAAAGCATAATTCATAGTTTTACATGTAACCCAATTTCTACCCAAGAAAATATACGGAGGGCAGCATGAAGAAAATAATATTTCTTATGATTTTATTTTTACTTTCTTTAGCAACATTGAGTTGGGCTTATGAGTATGTGCTGGAAAAAGGTAAAGGATGTGAAGTGTGCGAGGCGTATGAGAAGAATTTGAATTCACTTATACCTAATAATCCTATTTATCGCAGGATTAATCCTGAGCTTAAAGACTTCAGCACGCCCAAATGGGAGTCTAAATGGACGGATAATTTGATTGCAACCCCAAATGGTATTGACATTCGTGAGAAGATAAGTGATTTCCTCTGGAAGCGCGATGCCAATCCAGCTACATATTTTTATGGCGATTTATCTAAATGGCAAGGCACTAAAAAACAACTTGCCGATGCCTACAAACGATACATTTACTTTCGCCACGAGATAAGCCGAAACACAATCCCCAACGAGCACCTCGTAGCCGAAGTCGATATTGACAATGACGGTGTTGTTGAACCGGTTTATTTAGATCAGATGTACTCAACTCCCACATTACTGCTTGTTCTTAAACCCGACTACAGTAACATTGACTTTGAAAAAACAAAGCTTATTACGATGCACCCAAGCCGTAAAAAGGCTGGTTGGAAGGACGTCAGGGTACTATCTTCGGAAGAAAAGAAATATTTAAAGTTTATGACAAAAACACACACAAGCGATGCGATCCAAGCGCTTTATTATGGTGTATTTATTTACAAAAATAATACTTATTTTGACTTTTGGGGTCTTGGTAGTGCAGATAATTATGGAACTATCTATCTGGA
>JBDRRF010000006.1:0-2534 GCA_043825875.1 Pseudomonadota bacterium
ATCCGTTATAGCATAAATAAAATCGCTTTTATGCTCAATGCTGCTGCCAATAAAGACAGTAAGGGCATCCAAGAGATATCCGATACCCTTGAAAGTATTGAGATAACCACGCAGTGGTACGCTGAGTTTGTAGAGGAAGCTCAGAGAACAGCCGATGATGTCTACGCCAAGCTCCAAGACATGATCATCACCGCGCAACGTCGGGAGAAAGAGGGCGCCGAGCGCCTAGCGGAAGCGGAACGCCTGGGAAAGATCCGTAAAGAGCAGGAGAAGGCCCAGTCGAAGATTGACGAGGAATACCTGAGGATCCAGGCCGAACGTGATAAACTCGCCGCCGAGAAAGCCGCTGATGAACAGCGGAAACGTGAGGAAGAGATCGCCCGTCAAGCCGCTGAACGGGCCAAAAAAGAGGAACAGGAAAGGCTTGAACGGGAGGTGAAAGAGAAAGCGGAACGGGCGAAGGTTGAAAAGGCGGAGGCAGAACGGCAGGCCGAGCTTGCGCCTGATAAAGACAAATTGCTTGAACTTGCCCGGTCATTAGCCGCTTATCCTATGCCGACACTTAAAGACAAGAACGCAAAGGCGATTTTGATTGACGTAGAGGACCGCATTAAGCATATTGTTGACATGATAAGAGTGGAGGTTAAAGATTTATGACCGAAATAAAACCAGGATTTTACCGGATGAGTAACCTTGAATATCACCGAGGCCCCGGCTTATCGTCCAGTACCCTAATACGCCTATACAGCTACTCCCCATTACACTCCCAAGTGCCGGTCAAAGAGACCCCGGCGATGATGTTCGGGAGTATGCTGCACGAAGCACTGGAAGATCCGGAAGACTTCGAAAATAGGTATGTAATATTGCCGGATGATTGCCGGCCTGGGTCCGGAGCTGGAATAAAAACCAGAAAGGAGGAGTTTGAGGCCCAGGTAGCCGCGAACAATCAGGAAATTATAAAGCAAGACGATTACGATACCATTAAGGCTATGACTGCTGCGGTCTACAGCCACCCCGAATGCCTTGAATTGATGGCCGGCGATTGTGTGACAGAGCATAGTGGGTATGCCATAGACCCGGATACAGGACTGCTTATAAAGTGCCGGATTGATCTTCTCAATAAATCGAAGGCTATTTTGACAGATTATAAATCATGCGTAGATGCCAGGCCTGGGCCATTTCTAAAAAAATCGTGGTACCTTGGCTACTGGTTTCGAGCATGTTTTTATCTCTATGTTGTATCTCTTGTCACGGGCCTTGATCATCGCGATTTTCGATTTGTTGCTATAGAAAGAGAAGAGCCGTATGGGATACAGGTCTATGGAGTATCACCCGAACTGATAAAATACGGGAACGAACAGGTCAGAACGTCTATTGACAAATACGCTGAATGTGTTGAGTTAAACATCTGGCCGTCATATCAGGATGATACCCATGAATTCAATTTGCCAAATTGGTTGAAGAAACAGCTTGAATATAATACATCGTTTTGATAATCTTATGAATGTCATGAAAATATCAAATACAATCCAAATTAAAGCCGAGTCTTCCTCTGTCGCGAGGCATTGGACACCAGATATGGTGATGACGGACTCGGCTTTTTTATTGAAGGAGGGTTTTGATGGAAAAGCAGAAGAATTATGAAGTAGCAACACTCAAAGACGTGAGCATGGAGATTGACAAAATAATTGATGATTGCGCCGATATGGATATCCAGGCCACGGCTTCCTTTTCGTCGGCATTGGCTATTGCGCAATCTGTGGAAATATTACGCCAGATATTTTTGACAAATCCGGAAATCAAAAATACTATTGAGGCGATGCAGGATACAAAGCTCGGATTCCTGACCGACCGAAGCCCGAAGGTCGTCGCGGCGGCGAAGGCCCAGGGGAAAAATATTGTGCCCTACACCTATCCAGAGATTGTGGAGGTTGTCATTGAGGGATTGCTCAAAGGCTATCGGATAACAAACAACGAATTCAATATGATCGCATCTAGTTTTTATGCTGCCAAAAACGGAAAATACCGGAAGATTGTGGAATATCCCGGAATCACAGATTTCCAGTATGCAACGACGCCTCCCGCCATGGATGGTGAGCACTATGCAAAAGTCAAGGCATTTGCTTCATGGAAAAAAGACGGTGTCAAGGTGACGCTTGGATTTAGCGATCAGGAAAGAGGGCAGGAAGATTCTCAGGTATTCAAAATCCGCGTCAATCGATATATGCAGGAAGATGCTATTATCGGTAAGGCTCAAAGCAAACTCTTTGCCAGAGTTTTGGAAAGAATAACGGGACGCGTTCTCCCGGAATCAACGGATGTTGAAGATGCTATTATCGATGTGGAATACAAGGATGGGAAAACACTCACAACCAACGGCAAACCCCAGGCCAAAACGGCTGGCCCGGATCCCTATGCTGCGACCAAGATGCCGGAGAATATGTGGACGTGTGATGTCTGCAAATCCACGTTCGTGGTTAAGAATGACCTTATCGAACACCACCGCGCCGAACATGCGAAACCCGCACCACCTT
>JBDRRF010000007.1:0-2017 GCA_043825875.1 Pseudomonadota bacterium
TATCTGATTGCCCAGGTTGGGCTTTTCAAGATTTTGTGCACAGAAGATAATGGAAATATAGAAATTGGTGATTACTTAGAAACATCGGCGCATCCAATGTTGGCTCAAAAACAAAGTAGTCCTAATAAACTTAATTCATCAGTTGCAAAGGCAGTTGTAAGTGTTGATTGGAGCAAGGAGACAATTAACCCCGATTTTGGACGTAAGGTTAAATTAATCCCCTGTATATTCTAAAATGAAAAAACTTAATATAACAAAACAATTCTTAATTGATAAGTATGTGAACAAAAGAAACTCTTCCACCCAAATTGCCAAAGAAATAGGATGTTGTCATAAGACTATTTTAAGACATTTAAAGCAATGGAATATTCAGGTAAGAACTAATAGTGAATCCCGAAAGGGTCAGCATAAAGGTAAAAATAATCCTATGTATGGTAGAAGAAAAGAAAAAGCTCCTGCATTTAAAGGAGATAATGCAATAGTAAGGAAAACTTATTCTTGTAAAGAACAAAATTGCAACAACAAGATAAGCCACGTTACGGCTATATATGGAGGTTTAGGCAGATGTTCTTCTTGTGCTGCCAAAATTAGTACCACGGCTTTATGGCAAGATGAAAAATACAGAACTAAAACTATAAAAGCAATGTGGAGGGGTTTAAAGCTATCCCCTAATAAATTGGAAAAACGATTAAACAAATTGCTCAACAAATTGTTCCCAAACGAATATAAGTTTGTTGGTAATGGTAAAATTATTTTGGGTGGTTTTTGCCCTGATTTTATCAATGTAAACGGCCAAAAAAAGATTATAGAGCTATATGGAGATTATTGGCACAATCTTCCAGATTGGAAAGACCGAGATAAAAAACGACTCATTGCTTATAAAGAGTATGGTTATCAAACTCTAATCATTTGGGAACATGAATTTGAGGATTTAAACAGAATAAAAAATAAGTTATCAGAATTCAACAAATGGAAACTGATACCGTGTATTTTTTAAGGGTAGCGAAATGAAACCAACCGGACTTAGCTTTGAAATAGGCCGCTCTGACAAGGGCTGGTTTGTGTATATCGGCAGATTGAAACTGCTTAAAGTACGCACATCCCTAAGCGGCATTGACGCTAAACACGGTGGGTTCAAGTTTGATCTGATGATAGGCAAACTTCGCAGGCCGATACCACGATTCTATCGCTGGAAGTTCTTTTTTAACAAGGATTATGTCAGTCACGAAACCGAGTTTAATCCCTGGAACTCCGGCAATCATTGGTTTGTGCTGACATTGCCGATAATGATAGGGGCCTTTTTGTCTGTATGTTATGGTGCTGGCGAAAGACAACCCGGATTTTATATCGGCATGAAAACATACGAGGTGAACAGGATTTCTCAAAACCGTAAAATCTATATGCCGGACAGGAACGATATAATCGGAAACGATAGTGCTTGGGGCAATGAATCGGAAAAAGGTAATATTTATCTATGCCCGAGTGCAAGCTTAAGGGATGATTTAGTGGATTGAAAAGGATGCTGAAATGGACATCGATAAATTGAACGGATTAATCACCCGGGAAGATTGGACAGGATTTAGTTCTGATCAGCGAGAATGGATCATTTTCAACCTTATGCAGAAAGTTGAAAAGAGGGTTATTGCTCTGGAGAAACGGAAGCGATTCGATACGAGCATTTCTGCTGTTTCGGGTTTTGTGGGTGGCATAACTGCTTTTGTCGGAAAAATGCTGTTTTTCCCAACAAAGTCATAAATGATCTGCGACCAATGCCATGGCGAAACGCATGTCATCCACATTGATAACGGCCATCGTCGCCTGTGCCCTGATTGCTTTTACGGCCAGGCCGATAACAAGCCCAAGGATCCCGGAGATAAAAATAAAAATGAGCTTCGATAAAAAACAAATAACAGACTTTACAGAACGTATATTAAAAAGATCGGGAATGTACTCCCATGAAGCACTTGATCAAATGTTGAAAACATTGGCTCAGGAATCTCATTTTGGAACTTACCTC
>JBDRRF010000008.1:0-46432 GCA_043825875.1 Pseudomonadota bacterium
GATAGTATATCGCTTGAACCCTTGAAGCCTCGAATCCTTGAACCCTTTTTCACAAGGAACCAAATATGAAAAAACCGTTAATAACTTTGTTTATATTAATCACCTTCCTTCTATTTTCCGGCTGTGCGATCAGGACACCGCAGATAAACGGTCTTGTGCTGGATGAAGAAACTAAGCAACCTGTGCCTGAGGCGTGGGTGACATCGCTGATAGGAATTAGAACTACAACTATTGCAGGCAAAGTCAATTCAACATTAACTGTAAATCAACCTCATACCAGAACAGACAAGGAAGGAAAATTTATGATTCCTTCAAAGAAAATTGACAAACCTCCTTTTCCAATCGGCTTTGGTACAGATATAAATTATTATGGTGTAAGCGCCAGAACATCCGATTACAGAGGCGGTGGTTTGAATTTAAAAGACAAGATAGGATCAGAGAGTGATGTTGAGGTAACTATATATATAGGCAGTGTATATAAAGATGATGAAAAGCGTATTGCAGCTTACATCAAAGATGGAATTAAAAAGGAAAGAGCAATAGAAATAATAGAAAGCGAACGATTTGCATCTCTTCAAGGTTTATATAGATATTGCGCAAGTGGCCGATTTGCTGTGGAAGTTCCAGCAGTAGAAGGAGGTTGTGACGATTGGGAGCTGGATTATGCTATCAAGAAGTATGAAAGGTATTTAGAGAAAACAAAAGATGATATAAATAGCGGTTATTATAACGCATTAAATCAATTAGCAGAACTTTATAAAAGAAATAATGAGTATAAGAAAGCTATAGATACTCTGAAAATAAGAATAAATTTTATAGAAAAACATGGTTTTTTACAATTTGAAGTTTGGCAAAGAAATAAAGCTCAAATTGAGTATAAGATTAATGAATTACAAAATATGCTATTTCAAAATATAAAATACAAGCGGAGATTATTAACATGCCAAAAAAAATTATTGCTCTTTTATTTTCATTAATACTTTTATTTTTAATGAGTTTTTCTGCTTGGGGATATGAAAATAAAGCGAATCGTGTAAATCCATCTGATGAAAAAGACAAAAGACTACGTGAATATACCCGTGATAATGCAGAACTGCCTTATGCTAAAACATATGATAAAGGTTACAGAGGCGGGCATGATACCATTATGAATGAAGCCATGCTGTTGAAAAAGAGTGAAAAGAAATAGGGGTCATTCGTTTTTTAAAGCATGATTTTTAACTATTTTTTCGCACTTTCAATGTCAGTAAACCATTTTATTCTCCAACCCGAATTTGCAGCCGTAGTCTCGAAAAATGACTTATAATCCTGATTCTCAGGTACATCAACGACGGCGGAAGGCATTATTCTGACATCCGAAGGGAGGCTCCTGACACGATAATACTCATCGACAATTTTGTGAGGTCCAGTTGAGGCGCGAACATCGGTTAATACACCTTTGGCATTACTCTCTCGTATGATCTCGATTACTTTAGAACGGAGTTTATCGACATCATCTGCGGATAGCTCACCTGTAACGACTATATCAACGATTCCTTCGTTCACTGAACTTAAGAGTTGATAATTTTCCTTTTTTACCATAATGCTTTCTATTTACTGCCCAACGAATAGCGTTTTATCAATTGTCCCGCCTTAAAAAATCCATATAGCTGTATTCTATAGACAATATTTGTAAAATATGCAAGTAATATTTAAGCAATCAGGATTGTTGATAAAATGTTGTTGAAGTGAGCCGAACGGATAGGTGTTAGCAACAAATAGATTTGTCCTGTTTTATAGCAAATGAATTGTCCGCTTTTCTGTCCCTGGATAAATGATAAATTTAGAGTCGAAATATCTTCTCTGGTACATAAGGCGAGCGGCGGAGTTACGCTGCCTTTTCCTTCTTTATTTCGTTCAGTTTTCCTTGCTTGTCATAATCAGCCAATTTGCGTGGTCCATGAAAAATTGCAAGTGAACCATCCATATGCCGGTGGATATGCACCCTAAACCTTTTTTCCAAAAAACCAGATACTCAATCACCAAAAAGTACTTTCATCTTTTCTGCCGCAGAGTCAGTAATGGATTTTTTCGCTTTAGCTATCTCAATTGTATTAAGGCCTAGTATTTTATAAAGAGGAAGAAGGGTTGGCATTTTAGAAGCAATTTCGGAAAGGTGGTTTTCTATTGTTTGGATATCGCCTCTTGCAATAGGCCCGGTTAAGGCATCTGCTATGCCCATTTTTTCAATATTAGAAAGAGTGCCTTGTATAAGCGGTTTTAAACCCAGAAATGCTTCTTTTGCAGGTACACCGGCTTGAGCTATCAAGTTTAAAGAAAGGGCAAGCAATGTTACAAGGTAATTTGATGCAACTACTGCTGAAGCATGATAGAGAACTTTCGCATCCGTTTTTATGGAAATACATACTGAACCCAAAGCTTTGACAATTAATTTTGCTGCATCAACTGCTTTTTCATCTCCTTCAACCGATGTTACAACGCCTGAAAAAGGATTAATGTCATATTCTGTTGTTGATGCAAAGCTTTGTAAAGGATGCACTGATCCTATGCTTGCACCACAGCAGGTTTTTGCAGATAAAAGTATATTTGAAGTAAGAGCTCCGCTGCAATGAAGTACGATGGAATCGGAGTTAAAGCCTTTATTATCGGCAATTTTTTTGCAAACATCTTCAATAACACCATCCGGTGTAGTAATAAATACTATATCTGCTTTATTTGTTACTTCCCAAAGAATATCTGTGAAATTATCACTGCCAATCAATTCCGCTGTTCTTTTGGCTGATGAGAGACTTTTACTGGCAAAACCGGTTGGGACATATCCGGCGTTTGCAAGAAATTTAGCAAGTGCAGTGCCTACCCTTCCGCATCCAACTATTGAAAATGAAGGTTTCATAGATTCTTACCTTTATTGCTGCTCAGCTTCTTTTAATATACAAAGGGGAATAATACTTATTACAAGGCCTTTAACATGAATAATGCATATTGTTCAAGAAATAATCTGTAGTTAATACCAGAGCATAGAAGCCAGTTTCAAAACGCCCCATTTTGGCCGATCTCTGCGTTGGGCTCAAATTTTAATCCTCGAAATACGCTATGTATTCCTGTGGTTGAAATTTTCTCCCGCCTTGAGCTTGACCAAACTGAAACGTTTTGAAAGTGGCTCATAGATATAAAAAAAGCACTCATGCGTATTTGCATGAATGCTTTTTTATTAAAAATATAAACTAATTATATCTTGGTCACATTTGATGCGCCCGGTCCTTTAGGTCCGTTTACGACATCGAATGTTACACGGTCGCCTTCAGAAAGCGATTTAAATCCGCTTGCATTGATAGCTGAATGATGAACAAATACATCATTACCATCTTCTTGTTCAATAAAACCAAAACCTTTGCGGTCATTGAACCATTTTACAGTTCCATTTGCCATAGTGTTTTCCTCCTTTCAAAAAATATAATCAAGGTCCCCACTACAGGCTGTCACTTTGACAATATGGAACAACCCTTTCGTTTGAAACCGATTTGCAATACTGTGCAAATCTTTACTGATTTCGCATAAAATAATGTATCTATATCAAGCTGTCAAGATAAATCTACGTTATTTCTAAAATATATTAAAGATTAAGAAGTCTTTTCACGCTTTCGGTAATCTGCTCCGGCGATGCCGGTTTCGGCATATAATCATCTGCTTCCATGCTCATTCCATCATAATGCGAATAACGTGTTGAGGTAACATGTGATGCAACTGAAGTTAAAAGAACGATAGGGATATCGGAATACTGCTTGTCACTTTTTAATTCCGAACATACCTGATAACCATCAACCTCTGGCATCATAACATCAAGAACAATTGCATCGGGAGGATTTTCTTTGACCTTGGCAAGACCTTCAGCGCCATCGTAAGCAAGCTCAACATCAAAACCCTCTTTTTCAAGATTCTTTTTTAAAATCATGGAAAAATCAGGCTCATCATCTACCAAAAGAATTCTCTTCTTACCGTTCATAGCCACCCCCTTTTGTAGGTTACAGTAAATTGTACCATGTTGCCGCTCAATATTATAGCAAAAACTTTTTTTGTTTAATTGGCTTAATTATAATATATTAATAAGTGATAATCAACTAATTACAGGTCTTGGATAAAGACCTGCACTTTCAACTATTCCAGGGACCTTTTCTTCCCATTCAATAGCCATCACATGAAATCCCTTTACACCTTCAACTTCCTTTAAACGCTGGATCGATTCGATACATATCTTTATTCCTTCTTCCGGCTGTTTTTCTTTTGGGGTATCGGACATTCTTTTTACTACCTCATCTGGAACATCCATACCGGGAACCCGGTTTTTCATATATTTCGCCATACCCGCGGATTTTAAAGGTGTTACTCCTGCTAAAATATATACTTTTTCATGCAGCCCTCTGTCGCGTACCATCTTCATCCACAGCTCAAATTTATCAAGATTATAAATGCACTGCGTCTGGATAAATTCAACGCCTGCGGCAATTTTTTTCGCAAGTCGAGGAACTCTTATCTCAAAAGGATCAGCAAAAGGATTAGCTGCAGCCCCCACAAACATCTTTGGCGGGCGCTCTATGTTATCACCTCCTAAAAATTTTCCTTCATCACGCATATGTCTTACCGTTTGAATAAGCTGTATTGAATCAAGATCATGCACATTTTGTCCCTGGGCGCAATCTCCAAAACTCTGGTGATCTCCTGAAAGGCAAAGCATATTAACAATATCAAAGGCAGCGGCTCCCAGTATATCGCTTTGCATTGCAATCCTGTTTCTGTCGCGGGTTACCATCTGTAAAATTGGTTCAAGCCCCATCAGTTTCAATTTTATGCATGCAGCAAGGCTGCAAAGCCTTGTAACCGATGTTTGATTATCTGTTATGTTGATTGCATCCACATGGTCTTTTATAAGATTCGCTTTATTTTCAATATGTGTTATATCGCTGCCGCGCGGAGGTCCACACTCCGAAGTTACGGCAAGATGCCCTGCTGCAAGAATTTTTTCCAGTTTGCTGGGTGTTTTGCAATTCATAACTGCACATCCTCCCTTGCCACTTTACGGGGTCCTCCGGCTCTATCGGTAGACCAGTCTTTCAAAGGAATAATAGTTTCAAAATCATCAAGTTTGCCAAGCACCTTTAAACGGTCAACTATCAACTGCCATGCGCAGTCAAGCTCCTTGCTTATTTCGCACTTACCCTTTGTGGAACCGCCACAGGGACCGTTTAACAGCCTTTTTGCGCATCTTGAAACAGGACAGATACCCGCTGTTTTTGAAAGAATGCATTTTCCGCAAGCCTGACATCTTTCAGTCCATAAACCGCGTTTGTCAGTAACACCTAAAAAGCAGGTATTAACTCCCGGATATACCGGTATGCTCTGATACTTTTCTGCTGTAAACTGAACACCCACCCCACAAGCAAGAGATAAAACGGCTTCATATTTATCAACGTTGTCACGTATTTCTTCGAGGTACTCGTGATCGCATTGACGCTCTAAAGTAATTTCATCAATCTTTACTTCTTTACCTTTGTTGAGAAAGTACATCCGAAGCGCTGATGCCAGAATCCCTACTTCTTTTTTACCGCCGGCCTCACAAACCGTCACACATTCGTTGCAGCCCAGTATCAATATTTTATTGTAATTTTTCAGATCCTCGATAATCTCTTCTATCGGCTTTTTATCAGCTACAATCATATTTAGTGCCCTCTCCTTTCTTCTTTTGTTATACCGGTAGGCAAGCGGGGTGTAAAACCCCGCCCTACATCATCTTCCGTAGGGCAGCATTTTATATGCCGCCAACGATATTCTTCCTCTCTCCTTAAGGAGAAAAACGTGGTGATGGGTATGTACACTTATCTTCGACATCTACTATAGTTCATAACTTAAGCTGCTTTGTTTTTGGCGGCAACTTTAATAGGATTCGGACCAAGTTTTCTTATAAGCTCATCTATTTCAATAGCGTACTGTGCAAACCTCGGCCCTTCGGCTGAAGAAAGATTTCTCATCTGAACCCTTTCTCCTCCTATCCCAATTTTATCAAGGATTTGTTGGGCCTGTTCAATTCTCTTTCTTGCCCTTAGGTTTCCACTGTTGTAATGGCATTCACCTTCCATGCAACCTACGGCATATACTCCATCAGCTCCTTTTTCAAAGGCACGCATAATATGAAGTATATCAACTTTTCCGGTACATGGGACACGTATGATTTTAATATTGGTAGGATAAGTTAACCTCATGGAACCTGCCAGGTCCGCAGCAGTATAGCCTCAGTAATTACAGCAAAAAGCAATGATAACCGGTTCAAAATCCTGATTCATAGAACTCCTTCCAGCAAGGCTTCAACCTTGCTTAATATCTGATCATCCTCATACCAGTTCAATTCTATGGCCTTTGCCGGACATTCGGCTGCACACACACCACAACCATGACAAAGAGCAACATCTATTTCGCTCACTCCTTCAGCATTGATTTTTGGGACACCATAAGGACAAGACCTTACGCATATAAGACATGATGCGCATTTTTCACCTTCCACATAGGCAGTAACAGCAGAAAGTGTTAATTGATCCTGAGAAAGGAATGTAGTTGCTCTGGAAGCGGCAGCCAAAGCCTGAGCAATTGACTCCGAAAGCAATTTAGGACTGTGTGCCGTTCCGCACACAAAAACTCCTTCGGTTGCCATATCTACGGGTTTTAGCTTTACATGGGCTTCCAGCAGATAACCTTCGGCGTTTAATGCAAGCTTTACAATGGAAGACAATTCAGTGATGTCTGTGGGCCTCAGGCCTGCACTTAAAGCAAGAATATCTGCTGAAACCTTAAGACGTTTTCCTAAAATATGATCCCTGAAAGTTACCATAAGGCCTTCTTCAGTTGATTCTACTTCCGGCATTTCATCGGGAGTATAACGGAAGAAGAAAACACCTTTTCTTCTTGCTTCAGTGTAATAATCCTCAAGAAGTCCATATGTCCTCATGTCTCTGTACAAAACATAGACATTGACATCAGGGTCAAGCTCTTTAATGTGGATTGCATTTTTTATAGCGCTCTGGCAACATATTCTGGAGCAATTCGGATTCTCATCATTTCTTGACCCGACACACTGAATCATAACAACACTTTCAACTCCTTCGACAGCATTTTCTTCTTCAAGTTTCTGCGCCAGTTCTACCTGAGTAATTACTTTTGGATCTTGTCCGTACAAATATTCTTTTGGGATATACTCATTTGCTCCAGTTGCAAGAATTACAACTCCATGATCGATTTTTCTTTCATACATACCGGGGCCCACAATAACTTCTGTAGTAAAATTCCCTTTAAACCCGGAGAACCCGACTATAAGAGACTGGGTTAAGATTTGTATTTTAGAATGATCTGATACTTTTTTTATAAGGTCAGAAAGATAAACTCCTATCTTTTCTCCCTCAATGGTTGAAGTAAGCCGGTTTGCCATGCCACCAAGCTTAGGTTCTTTTTCAATAATGACCGTTTCAAAGCCCTGGTCCGCAAGACCAAGCGCTGCATTCATTCCAGATACTCCTCCGCCTATAACAAGTGCCCTTTTATTGACGGGAATTTTCTTTTCATGAAGAGGGTTAAGTGTTGCAGCCCTTGCAACCGCCATTTTAACAAGTTTTTTTGCCTTTTCGGTTGCCTTAACAGGGTCATTGGAATGAGCCCATGAATCCTGATTGCGTATATTTGCCATTTCAAATAGATATTTATTCAAACCACAGGCTTCAAGGGTATCCATGAATATTCCTTCATGGGTTTTAGGCGTACAAGCCGCAACAACAACTCTGTTAAGCTCTTTCTCTTTTATAATCTCTTTCATCCTGTCTTGAGAATCCTGGGAACAGGTAAAAAGATTATTTCCCGTAAAAACCACATAAGGAAGGGTAGAAGCAAATTTTGCCAAATCATTTATATCTACCACACCGGAAATATTTACACCGCAATTGCAAACAAACACTCCTACTCTGGGGTCTTTTCCGGTTAAATCAATTTCATCAGGTATAAGGACTGTTTTTGTTCTTGTGCCTCTTGCCGCATCAAGTCTGCCTCCAGCAGCACACGCGGCTGCGCTTGCTTCTGTCACTGAACTTGGAATATCCTTTGGGCCCTGGAAAATTCCGCAGGCATATACTCCCTGCCTTGATGTTTCAACAGGTGTGAAAGGTTTATTTTTGGCAAAACCGTATTTATCAACATCTATATTCAGCCGTTTTGCCAGATCAAGCGTGGATTGCGGGATTTTAAGGCCTATAGAAAGCACAACCATGTCAAATTCTTCTTCCTGCATCATGCCCGATTCATCCGCATATTTTATTTTAAGATTTTGACTTTCTTTAACCTCCTCCAAAGTGTGAACGCGCGCTTTTATAAAACGGACTCCGTCTTTGTCTTTTGCTTTATTGTAGTATTTCTCGTAATCCTTTCCAAAGGTGCGCATATCCATATTAAATACAGCACAATCAAGGTTGCCGTGTGAATGCTCTTTTGCAATCATTGCTTCTTTAACCGCATACATGCAGCACACAGAAGAACAATAGCCGTTCCCGCATTTATTGTTATCTCTTGAACCAATGCATTGAAGCCATGCGATTTTTTTAGGCTCTTTATTATCACTCAGCCTTACAAGATGCCCCATTGTTGGGCCCGATGCGCTTAATATTCTTTCAAATTCAAGGCTGGTCATAACATTCGGGCTTGTCTTATAATGATAATGTTCATCAAGAGATGATGGATCAAAAGTATCGGTTCCAGGGCAAAGTATTACGGAACCAACCTCTATTTGTTTTTCAACAACACTCTGGCTGTGATCGACAGCTTCGGCAAGACAAGCCTCTACGCACTGGAAACATTCACAGCAGTAACCGCAGTTAAGACACCTTTGGGCTTCGGCTTTTCCTTCTTCTTCACAAAAGCCAAGCTCAACTTCCTTAAAATTACCGGCCCGTTTTTCAATGGAAAGCTCCGGCATTTCAGCTCTTGTTTTTATGGGTTCGTTCTCAGGAACCGGCCTGTATATCGGATTTTCGTTTGTAATTGGTTCCCGGCCTTCGGACATATCTTTTCCATCAAGATATCTTAGAATGGATTCGGCTGCTTCTTTTCCTGCTGCAATTGCTTTAATAGCCGTAGCAGCACCTGATACTGCGTCACCGCCTGCAAATATTTTCGGAATATTTGTCTGAAAGGTAACCGCATCAACAGAGATTGTTCCTTTCTTGCCAATTTCAAGTTTTATTGGCAGTTTTGATTTCTCGACATTTTGACCAATGGCTATTATTACTTGATCAGCATCTAAAATAAAATCTGATCCTTTAATCGGTATGGGGCTGCATCTGCCGCTGCTATCCGGTTCTCCAAGTTCCATGCGGATGCAGCGTAATCCTGTCACCCTTTCTTCCGAAGTCAAAATCTCCTGAGGTGCGGCAAGATAGGTTATTTCGGCTCCTTCTGTTTCAGCGGCATGGATTTCTTCTTCCCAGGCAGGCATTTCGGCGCGGGTTCTTCTGTATATTATATTGACCTTTTCGGCTCCAAGCCTTGCGGCGCATCTTGCAACATCTATGGCGACATTGCCGCCGCCTATGATAGCAACTTTTTTGCCTACTTCTGATTTTCCGGTAAGGTTTACTTCCCTTAAGAAATCAACTCCCTGTCGCACTCCTTTTGCTTTTTCTCCGGAAACGCCAAGATCAAAACCTTTGTGCGCACCAATCGCTATATAAACAGATTTATAGCCTTCAGAAAACAGGTCTTCTACAGTCAGATCAGGGCCAAGAGGAGTATTGGTTTTAATTTCAACGCCAAGATTTGTTATTACCTCTATTTCATTGTCAAGAACATCTCTGGGAAGCCTGTGCTCCGGTATGCCGACCCTTAACATACCTCCGGCCTTGGGAAGTGCTTCGAATATGGTGGAAAGCACACCTTTACGTGCAAGTTGATATGCAGCAGATAGTCCCGCCGGACCTGATCCGATGATTGCGACCTTTTCATCTCTTTTGGGAAGAGTTTTGATCTCGATTTGTCTCGGATCGAATTTATCCGCGGCAAGCCTTTTGAGATTGCGTATTGCAACAGGATGATCCACTTCACACCTGCGGCAGGAGTCTTCGCATCCATGAGGACATATTCTTCCAAGAACACCCGGTAAAGGCAAATCCTCCATAATTATCTGAAGGGCTTCTTTATATTTACCCTGACCTACCATCTGGACATAGCCCTGAACATTAAGTCCTGCCGGACATGTAAGCCGGCAAGGGGCTTTATCGCTTTTCCGGATAGCATAAGCTCCGGGAATAGCCTGCGCGTATTGCTTATAAGCGGCTTTATTCACTGAGAGGTTTTCATCATATTCATTGGATAAGACTACCGGACAGACCTTTGTGCATTCGCCACAACTTGTACATTTTGAAAGATCGATAAAGCGAGGATTTTGTTTTACTGTTGCCTGAAAGCTTCCCTGTTCTCCTTTAAGTTCAAGGAGTTCGGAATTCATCATAAGTTCAATGTTCAAATGCCGGCCGACCTCGACCAGTTTAGGAGAAATTACTCACATCGCACAATCATTTGTAGGAAATGTCTTGTCAAGCTGCGACATGAGACCGCCAATGGCGGATGTTTTTTCAAGCAGATATACATAATATCCGGAATTAGCAAGATCGAGAGCGGACTGCATTCCTGCGATTCCCCCTCCCACAACCATAACAGATCCAACGATTCGTTCAGCCATGCGGTGCTCCTTATCTAAATCTAAGAATAAAGGTATAAAACTCCGGTACCAGCTGATTACTATCTATTGATATTATATTGTTCGGAATACATTAACTGAATCTGATTATTTTTTTGAGCGGTTTTATAAAAATATATAAGATACCCCGTAAGCAGTCAAGCAAAAACAATCGATTCGACAATGGATTGTTTTATCTTGAATCCTAAATTGCATCATGCTAAAAAAGTATAAAAATAAAATAAAAAGGATTATCTTCACGATGCCGTATTCATCTCATCCCATTATCAATATCGCTCTTGTAGGCGGAAGTGAATTATGCAAGCAAATTCTTGAAAAGACCACTTTATATTTTAAACAGCAAGGTGACCAAAACACTCCCATTATTGCCGTTGCCGATCCGGACCCCCAAAGCCCCGGCATGTTGTTTGCGAATAATAAAGGTCTTATTACACTTGTCGACTATCATGAGCTTTATGATATCTCATACAACATACAACTGATAATAATTTTAAACCCTGATCCGAAAATCCTTGAAGATATTTTAAAAACAAGACCTCCCAGAATACGCATACTTTCGAATCATGTGTTCGAAATTTTCTGGAAGGTAATAAATTATGAAGGTCGAAAACTCAGGGAACAGAATAAAGCCATGGAAACCATTTTGAACGGTATCCAGGATTTCATATCTGTAATTACACCTGATATGACTATAGTCGATGCCAACGAATCCCTGCTTAAAGGCATAGGTTGTTCGGGAAATGAAGTTATAGGACGCAAATGTTACGAAGTTCTTCAAAAAAACCCTTCAGCATGCACAAGCAATGGGATGATATGCCCGCTGAATGAAGTTATACGTACCAAAAGACCGGTTCAACAGATAAGAACACATATAGATCTTAAAAATAAAGTCCGTCATATTGAGGTTAATATATATCCTGTCTGGGAAAAAAATGGAAAAATCGTAAAATTTATCCAAATAAGCAGAGATATAACAAAGCATATGGAAGAGCAGGAAGAGATTACAAATCGCCTTGAAAAAATGGTCGAGGAACGCACAAGCCAACTCAAGGAAACTCATGAAAAGTTAATCCATAAAGACAAAATGGCTTCTTTAGGCAAGCTCTCAGCATCGGTAGTTCACGAAATCAACAATCCCATAGCCGGTGTTCTTAATCTTACTATACTTATAAAACGCATGCTTCAGGAAAACCCATCCGAAAATAAAGATATGGATGAGATTGTGCGTTATCTTGACCTTATGGAAAAAGAGACAAGACGGACAAGCAGAATTGTATCTTATCTTCTTGCATTTTCAAGACAGAACAAGATGGAGCTTAAGCCATTAAATTTTGATAAACTTATCGAGCAAACTCTTTTTTTAAATTCAAACCTTATTAAGATAAACAATATAAAAATCAAAAACAAGCTTGATCCAAATTTACCGGATATTATCGGTTCGGAAGATCAGCTCCAACAAGTTGTTATGAATTTGATATCGAACGCTGTCGAATCTATGGAATCTAAAGGTGAGGGTGTTTTAACGATTGAAACAAAGCATTTTCCGAAAAAAGGTAGTATTTTAGTTACATTCAAAGATACGGGATTAGGTATTACAAAAGAAAATCTGACTAAAATATTCGAACCTTTTTTTACTACAAAAAAACAGGGGAAAGGCGTTGGGCTTGGCCTTTCCCTTGCTTATGGAATTATTCAGGAGCATGGGGGTTCAATAAATGTTGTTTCCAAAGAAGGTAAAGGAACCACTTTTAAAATTGATCTTCCAATAAAACGTTAATTTAAATTTTTATCGTCTGGGCATGTTCTTTCAAGCCCAGCCACTGATATCCTGCTTCCTTAAACTGCGGAGGTTTATTGATGAACAGAGCAAAGCTTCTTATAGTTGATGACGAGCTGATAATGAGAGAATCATTGGCCGGATGGCTTAAAAGAGACGGCCACGAGGTCCAAACAGCGGAAAGCGGGGAAGAAGCTCTTGATAAAATCAAAGACACCCGATTTGATATACTGCTTGTAGATATAAAGATGGAAGGAATAAGCGGCCTTGAAGTATTAAAATCAGTTAAAGAAAGTGACCCTGATGTTTCCGTTGTTATGATTACGGCATATGGCTCCATACAAACCGCAATTGAAGCTATGAAAAAAGGAGCATATGATTATCTTCTCAAACCGTTTGACCCGCATGAGCTTGGTGTTCTTATAGAAAAAATACTGGAGAATCAGGCTCAGGCAAGAGAAAATCTTTATCTTAGAGAACAATTCAAGGAAACAACAAGATTTGAAAGCCTGATAGGTCAATCCGGTGTAATGCAGGAAGTATTTGAGCTTATACAAAATGTTGCTCCTTTAAATACTACGGTGCTTATCACTGGTGAAACCGGCACGGGAAAAGGTCTTGCAGCAAAGGCCGTACATACACACAGCACAAGATGCCAAGGTCCTTTTGTAGTGGTTAATTGCGGCGCCATACCTGAGAATCTGATGGAAAGTGAACTATTCGGATACCAGAAAGGAGCTTTTACCGATGCTAAAACTACAAAAAAAGGCCGTCTTGAGATGGCTCATGGAGGAACACTCTTTCTGGATGAAATCGGAGAGATCGGCATGCGAATGCAGATCGATTTATTGCGGGTGCTTGAAGACAGAATATTTTACAGGGTTGGCGGCACTCAGCCGATAGAAGCGGATTTCAGGATTATTGCAGCTACAAACAGAAACCTTCAGGAAGCTATCGCAAAAGGTATATTCAGAGAAGATTTATATTACCGGTTGAATGTCGTTTCATTTAAAATGCCTTCATTAAGAGAAAGAAAGGAAGATATTCCGCTTTTGGCCGATCACTTTCTCCATCGTTTTACACAGGAAACAAACAAGCAAATTGACCGTATAAGTCGTGATGCAATGGATGAAATGATGCTTTATGAATGGCCGGGTAATGTAAGAGAGCTTGAAAATGCAATAGAGCGGTCTGTTGTTATCGCAAAAAAAAGAAACATTATCCCTCAGGATTTGCCTATTTTCCGGCCTGATGGAATTTATATTCCATCCAAGAACACCCTTGAAGGTATTGAAAAAACCCATATTAACAGAATACTTTCTGAAAACGATTGGAATATATCCGCTACAGCCAAGGTATTAGGGATTGACAGGTCAACACTTTACAGCAAGATTAAACGATACAACATAATAAAACCTTAGTCTATAAGCTTGAATATAGATTCCAAACATAAAATCATCATTTCTCCTATCGGAAACATTGATGCAAAAATAATCGGGTCTGTTAAAAAGGTGATAAGCCATAGATTCGGTTTTCAGACTATAGTTATGCCATTGCTTGAAAATATCGGTTTTGCTTTTGATCCGGGCCGGAACCAGCATAATTCTACATCGATTTTAGGAAAGCTGGAAAGCTGTGCACCTGAGTATGCACTCAAAGTTCTTGCCGTAACCGATGTAGATCTATTCATTCCTATACTGACACATGTATACGGAGAAGCCCAGCTCGGGGGAAGAACCTCTATAGTATCGATATACAGGCTTAAAGATTGCCTCTCAGGAATCAGAGAAAGTATTTCATTACCGGAAAGAATTGTCAAAGAAGCAATCCATGAACTTGGTCATACATTCAATCTTCTGCATTGCAAAGATCATTCATGTATAATGCATTATTGCCGGACAGAAAAAGATGTTGACCGAAAATCGGATCAGTTGTGCAGGTACTGCAAAATACTTTTAGATGATGAGATTAAAAGATTAAGACCGTAAAAATAGCTGCGTTAGTTTCTCCCAGCCAAGTTGCGGTATATTGCCATAAATATTTTCGGCAAGAAAGCCTCCGTCGGTATTTAAAAGCTGACCGGAATTTTCGATAGCTTTGTAAAGAACATCTACTTCTTTTTTCATGAATTCCTTTGATTGATCGGCAATGTAAAGGTTCTTTATGTCATCTTTTAATTTTTCAGAGTGAACTCTTAAAATCCAGCCGTCAGTATAAGGATTTTTTCCGGCCGGCATTGCATCCTCTCTTAATTTAGGATTGATGTCTGTTACAACTCCACTAACAGGTGAAAGCAAAGTTGCACAGTGGTTGCCGCGTTTTATGGTAATCTGCGATTTGTTCTGTATCAGCTGTTTTCCAATAAGTGGAGCTTCAATTTGTTCAAGCGGACCGAAAACTTTAAGTGCAAAATCATCAAGTCCTATTCTTACGGTTTTTCCTTCTTCAATCTTGACCCATGCATGTCCTTTATGAAGATAATAGCCCTGAGGAATTTTGAATCCCTGAACATTTAATACTTCAACCGGGTTAACAGTTGCATGAACAGTATATTGATCAGAAAAATACTGGTCGAACTCACAATTTACGCACATATAATCATGCCCGCAGGATTTGAAATCTATCCGGCCTTTCATATGGTGTATGCATGGTCTTTTTGATACAGGTAAATCTTTAAGCTTTTCCATCCAGTGTACAATGTTTTTATGCTTTTTACCTTTGGCAGTACTTTTTCCGGCAATATTTTTGTTTGTATCTGCCATATCAGTCATGGTTATATCATATTGGCAAGTCGCACAGTTATATAAAGCATTACAATACTTTGAGCGAACAACTCCGGCCTGCATCCATACACAGGGGAAGCTTTTTTTATTTTCTTTATTTAATCGGAGAGATTCCATTAATGACCTCACTGTAACAAGGTTCTCTGATTTACATAAACGCTAACTTATTTTATCAGGTCTGTTAATAAAAAATGGCCCTGTAGAATATCGAATAAGTGATCTCAAATCATGAAACGTTTGGCGGGGTGTAAAACCCCGCCCTACATCTTCTACCACAGGGCGGATTTGCCCTTAGTTTGCCGGGGTGTAGAAACCCCGCCAAAAGGCAAATAGTGTAGGGCGGCATTTTACATGCCGCCACGTGCTCTGCCCCCTACATCTATTCATTGTAAAATCAAGTTTTAAGAAAAGTTTTTGTAAGATTACTCCAGTCAAGACCCGGAAGATTTCCGTAAATATCTTCCATAAAATAGCCGCCATCAGCTGCAAGAGGCCCGGCGACATCTTCCACCATTCTTTCAAGAGCAACTACTTCTTCACTTATCCATCCGAGACTATTCGTATCATCCATAAGCTGCTTAACCGTTTTCTTTATGTCCGGTGAGCGAACCATAAAGAGCCAGCCATCTCCATAAGGTTCGCTGTTTGCGAGTTCGGGTTTTTCCCTTACATCGGCATTCACTTCAACTATTACACCATCAACAGGAGAAAGAACATCCGCCTTGTTATCTTTGCGTCTTAATCCCCATCCGGCTGCGCCCTGGTCAAGCTCTTTTCCCATTAGCGGAAGGTCAAATGCATCGGCTTTGCCTAATAGTTTTAAAGAAAAATCGTCAAGCCCGATTCTAATAAATCCTCCGCTTTCAATTCTTGCCCATGTATGGCCGTTATGAAAATAATATCCCACTGGAACATCAAAGCCTTTTACCTGTTGGATTTCGCCGGGCATTGCCTTGTTTTTGGTTGTCCAGACATCTTCAAAAAACTGGTCAAAATCGCATGTTGCACATTGATAATCATAGGCGCAGGCTCTCTTTTCGATCCTGTTTGTAAGGCTATGCCTGCAAACCCTGTTCAAATAGGGCTTTTTTCTCATTGCATCCTGCCAGCTGATGCTGTTTCCTTTTTCTACTTTTTTGCTCATGCCAAGATCATATTTGCATGTGGTACAATCATAAAAATTATTACAATCTTTAAAATTCACAAGGCCAGCCTGCATCCATATACAGGGATTGGTTATATGCGCGCTTTTATCAGGTTTTACCATCCATGTTTGTCCTCCCAAAACGGTTTTTATTTCGGTTGGATTAGTTTCTTTAGTATTACCTTTTCTGTAAGTTGACCCATATCCCAGTTTGCTTCTTTGCTCTTTTTGACTTGCCATGTTTATCTCCTTTGGTTTTTATATATTTAATTAATTTTTTATTTTCTTTTTTGATTTATATATAGAGCAAAGCATATGCCAACTCGCCCTATAAGGCATAATTAATTCACAACAAATTGAAAATATTATAATAATGGCAGATATGCCCGGCTAATTAATTCCAAGACTTAAAATTCATGAAATGATGGAATTTACGGCAGTATGGAAAAGAAAAGCTAATTTGCAAAAACAAAAATACAATATCAAATAGTTATCACAAATAGTTATATCTATGTTGAGTTTTACAACACAAAAAAAGCCATGCTGTTGAATATCGCTACAGTATGGCTTTGTGAAAAAGAGTTTTATTTTATATGGTGTGCTTTAAAAGAAGGTTTGTAGTTTTATTCCAATATCTCAGAAAGTTTATTCTCCCATCCCATGGTTGAAATAAAAGCTCCTGCAAATCCTTCGTTTTTGAGCATTGAAACTGTTTCGGAAGCGATTTTAACACATTCGCGCACTCTGTCAGGAGCCTTCAGGATACGCTCTATTACAGCATCAGGAATCATTATATTATCCATGTGCTGTTTTATGTATTTAGCCATTCCGGCAGATTTTAGTAAAAGTACGGTAGGAATTATTTTTACTTTTGAAAGGTCTACTCTTTCCAAAAAATGTTGAATTCCTTTTACTTCAAACAAAGCAGGGGTTATAAAAAACCTTGTCCCTGCTTCTATCTTTATTTTCATTATATCAAGTTCCAGTGTTAAAGCCTGTCCGCTAGCTCCTGCATTAACGGTGGACCCGATAATAAATTCGGGAGACCCGGAAAGCTCGATGCCCGCCATATCTTTGCCACTGTTAAGATCATTAATTGTGCGTATAAGCTCGATCAAATCAAGATCATAAACAGCTTTTGCCTCATGATGATCTCCAAAACGCGGCTCTTCACCACTGACTGCCATAACATTGGAAATATTTATCGCTCCTGCCGCAAGAAGATCAGCCTGCAAGGCAAGTCTGTTACGATCTCTGCAATTTATCTGGAAAACTGTATCCAAGCCGTTTGATTTGAGTATCAAAGCCCCTCCTAAAGAACTCATACGCATCACGGCATTGCTCATTTCAGGCACTACAAAAGCATCAACAATTCCTTTAACTCTTTTAGCATTAGCCAGCATTAAAGAAACATCAATTCCCTTGGGTGGTTCCAGTTCGGCCAAAATTGCAAAATTCCCTTTTTCCAGCTTGCTTTTAAGACTCATAAAATTCCTCCTGGATCAGACTGTTTAAAGAATAGAAAATATTAAATTCAATATCAGCTATATGGCAAATATCTATACTGGCCGGTTTGCAAAATACTATAATATAGTTAATATAGATCAATAACGCTTATACCCCTGATTCTCGATCACCATACTCGCCCACGGGAAGCGACACTGTAAAAATACTTCCTTCATCAAAAGCGCTTTTAACGCAAATCGATCCGCCAAGATCGGTCAAAAGACCTTTTACTATAGGAAGCCCTAAGCCGGTTCCTGTTATATATCTTGTTTTTTCATTTTTTATCCTGAAGAATTTATCAAAAATTTTATCAATATACGTTGGATCGATACCAAAACCATTATCTTTTATTTCTATTACAAGATTTTGTCCATCAATACCGGCGCTGACTTTTATTTCTCCTCCTTCCTGAGTATAATTTATAGCATTTGTAATAAGGTTTCCAAAAATGCTTTCAAGCGCCAGGGGGTCGGATTTGATGGAAGGTATGTCACTTTCAGGCAAATATAGCTCAATCGACTGTTGTTTAGTTTTCGCTCTGGTACCAAGAAAATCCACTATACTCTTAAGCAGGGTTTTTATACACACCGGGTTAAGTTCTTTACTTACCATACCTGCTTCAATACGCGAAAGGTCGAGAAGATCACCTATGAGAGAAATAAGGCCACTAGTTTTTTCCTTGGCGCGGGACAAAAGCTGTCTTTCATCATCAGATTCACCGCCTGCCATATCATTTAAGACAGAAGCTAACTGCTCATGTATAGTCGAAAGGGGAGATCTTAATTCATGAGAAACTTTTGCTACAAATTCGGATTTGAGCCTGTCTAGTACTTTCAATGCTGTAATATCTTCAAGCGATATAACTGCACCAAGGCATTCGTTTTCATCACCTAAAACGGGTCTTAGTCTTGCCATCAGAAATTTATCGTCACCTAAAGAAAATTCATATGGCGGAATACTTCCCGTATCACCGTAACAGCCTTGTGAAATTTTCATAACTTGTGAACAAAAACCCTCGTCTTTAACATAGTGTTCTATGTGCTCGTCAGATGAATTATTAGCAGGGTCTAAACCTAAATGCCTTAAAAAAGACGGGTTCATAAGCGCAACCTGTCCGCTTGAATTGGTTACAACAATTCCGTTAGGAAGAGATTCAATTATGGTTCTTATGCGGCTTTTTTCCGTTCCCAAATCGGCTAAAGTTCTTTTTCTTTCAAGCTCAAGAATTTCGGCTTCAAAAGTCAATCTGATCTTTTCTAAAGCCCGGTTTACTATTATTCTTAAATGCTCCGGCTCAAACGGTTTCGCGATAAAATCATATGCACCATGCTTCATAGCTTCTATAGCAGTTTCAACAGTAGCATATCCGGTAATTACTATCACAAGAATGTCAGGATTCTTTTCCTTGATTCTTACCAAAACCTGCATTCCATCAAGTCCGGGCATTTTTAAATCCAGAAGTACTATAGAAACCTTTTGTTTATCCAGGATATCAAGCGCTTTATCTCCCCTTTCAGCTGTAATAACCTTTAAACCCATCCGGACAAGAATTCTTTCAGCTCCTATTCTTATGCCTTCTTCATCATCAACAACAAGAACATGTGTTGCGTCTTGGGTGATTTTCAATTTTCACATTCTCCCTTGTCTGGATTTACTGCTGGTAGCTCAACTATAATAGTAGTGCCTTTATCAACAACACTCTTTGCAATAATTTTTCCATGGTGGTTTTCCAAAATACTGTAAGCAAGGCTTAATCCCAGACCGGTACCTTTGCCTTCTTCTTTGGTTGTAAAGAAAGGCTCAAATATATGAGCCAGAATATTTTCAGGTATCCCATGCCCTGTATCCGATATTTCTATAACAACAACATCTTTTTCCGGCGGCTTATAGCTCTTTATTTTCAGCTTGCCGTTTCCTTCCATTGCATCTGCGGCATTTAATATTATGTTCATAAAAACATGATTGAGCTGTTGTATATCACCATATATTTCAGGAAGAGATGGAGAAAGATTCTTTTCAATTTCAATATTATGGAAAAGCGTTTGATTCTCCAGCAAAAACAATGTACGCAAAATAGCCGTGTTTACGTCATGCGAACGCATTTCGTGTCGAGTCTGACGGGCAAATTCAAGCAGTTCTTTAACCGTGTCCCGGCATCTTTGGGCTTCTTTGAATATACGCGTAATGTCACTTTTAGCTCCTTCTTCCAAAGTGTATTCTTCCAAAACAAGCTGTGAAAAAAGGGTAATACTGCTTAAAGGGTTATTTAACTGATGAGCCACACCTGCCGCCAGTTTTCCAAGAGATGCCATTTTTTCCGACTGAAGGATTTGTATCTGAGCTTTTTCCAGTTCTTTTCTCATCTTTATTGTATCACGCATATCGTGAAAAAAACCAATTGTAGCAACTTCGCGATCATCCTCGTAAATTATTGAAGCATTCAGGCTTATAGGAATTCTGTCTCCGTTTTTCCCAAGCACTTCGGTTTTATGGGATTTCAGCTTACCCTTGCCGCCAAAATCATCGCTTCGAAGCTTTCGCATTACATCTTTTGCACCATCATCGGGATATACATCACGTATATTGAGATTTTCCAGAGCATCTTTAACATTAAAACCACCTATTTTGGCAGCAGCATCATTAAATATAAGAATCTTACCTTTCATATCCGCAGCAATAACGCCATCTACGGAACTAAGTATTAAATTCCGCAAAAAAGCATTTGATCTTTTAAGTTTTTCTTCAAGCCCTTCAAGAGCCGGAAAATCAAAATCCACAATAACAAGGGCATCGATTTCTTTTTCCGAGAGTATAGGATAGGAATACAGGCAAAACATTTTATCCTGTTCTATCAAAGCTTTCTGATCTATCATGGCCGGGCTTTTCGTATTCTTTACAATTACAGCCGGGCAATTATCACAGTGTGAATCCAGGCCGTGAAAAGCCTCATAACAATGCTTACCCATAAGGCCATGTTTTAATGTTTTCAGTGAGTCGCTGTTAATAGCAAGAATTTTAAAATCCGGGGAAATAACAAGAATTTTTCGTTTAACTGCATTTATAGCTTTCAAAAGATATTCATTTTCTCTTTCAGATAGCATTATTTTAGTTCCCTTTTAATTAAACGAAAACTATAGCTAAAATACAAAACGGCTAACATATGAAATTAATTGTTATATTTATTAACAAATTATAGAGCAAAGGAAGTTTATTATTGATGTTTTAAGAAAGCACATTAACAAGTTTAGTGTAAATTTAATATTATTTAATTCCATGAGTGAAAAAAAAGCAAATAAAAGTTTAATTTTTTGTATTTTTATCTAAAAGCATATTCTGATAAAATAAACAAAAAAAGTTTCATAGAGCTTATTAATTCCTTGACACCAAACTTTTTATTTGACAAAAAAGTTCTTTCTATATCTGTATATATATAGATGGGTTTTTAAGGAGCCCATCATAAGACCGGGGATAGAAAGGCTGGGCCTGAAGAAAAAATATAAGTGCTTGGATTTACTCCGAGCTTTGAGAAAAGTTAAGCTTTTCCGCTTTTGGAAATAGTCGGTTTTTGACATTTTGCAAAGGCATCTTAAATTTTAAATTAAGTGGACTTTAAAAAAGTCTTGTTGGGACGGCAAAGCAAAATAATAGAATTAATATGTATTTGCAAAGCCGCTATAATAATATGTATTTTGCATTGATTCCGCTAAGTTCAAGATTATTATGATAACGGAATATCCAGATGGTTTATTTTAAGGAGAAATAATGGGGGCTGTTAAAGGAAACAAAAGCGGGTCGGTAATGATTGTCGGTGCAGGTATTACAGGTATGCAGTCTGCACTTGATCTTGCCGAGTCCGGTTATTACGTTTATCTTGTGGAAAAATCCGCTGCCATCGGCGGGCTAATGTCGCAGCTTGACAAGACCTTTCCGACAAATGACTGTGCGATGTGAGTAATCTCACCTAAACTGGTCGAGGTCGGCCGGCATCTTAACATCGAGCTTTTAACAAATACGGAACTTCTGGGACTGGAAGGAGATCCGGGTAATTTTAAAGCAAAAATAAAACAAAATCCACGTTATATAGACCTTTCCAAATGTACGAGCTGCGGAGATTGTTCCAAAGTCTGCCCAGTTACACTACCTAATGAATATGATGAAAGTCTTTCTGAAAGAAAGGCTATTTATAAGCAATACGCGCAGGCTATTCCCGGAGCATATTCCATACAGAAAGCCGATAAGGCCCCGTGCAGGCTTGCATGTCCGGCTGGTCTTAATGTTCAGGGTTATGTTCAGATGGTAGGCCAGAGCAAATATAAAGAGGCCCTTCAAATCATTATGGAGGATCTGCCTTTGCCCGGAGTTCTTGGAAGAATATGTCCTCATGGTTGCGAGGACGCCTGTCGCAGGTGTGATGTAGATCATCCTGTTGCAATACGCAACCTCAAACGACTTGCCGCGGATAAATTTGATCCAAGAAATGTTGAGATCAAAATGCTTCCCAAAAGGGAAGAAAAGGTTGCTATTATTGGATCAGGTCCGGCAGGTCTTTCCGCCGCATACCAACTTGCGCGAAACGGAGTGCTTTCAACCATCTTTGAAGCTCTTCCCAAGGCCGGAGGTATGTTAAGGGTTGGCATACCTGAACACAGACTTCCAAGAGACGTTCTTGATAATGAAATAGAAGTAATAACAAACCTTGGGGTTGAAATTAAAACAAATACCCCGCTTGGCTCTGATCTTACCATAGATGACCTTTTTGCCAAAGGTTATAAATCCGTATATATAGCAATCGGTGCCCACAAGGGTTTTGACCTTGGTGTTCCAGGAGAAAAAGCCAAAGGAGTCCGTCAGGGTGTTGATTTCTTAAGAGAAGTAAACCTTACAGGAAAAGCTGCGGTAGGTAAAAAGGTTGCGATAATCGGTGGCGGCAATGTTGCCATAGATGTTGCAAGATGCGCAGTAAGGCTTGGAGCTGAAAAGGTCAATATAGTTTACAGAAGAACCCGCAGTGAAATGCCTGCATGGGAAGAAGAAATTCATGCCGCAGAAACCGAAGGAACCGAAATAACATATCTTGCAGCACCTCAGGAAATATTGACTGCAGATGGCAATGTTATAGGTCTTCGATGTATTCGTATGGAGCTTGGAGAACCGGATTCATCAGGAAGAAGAAGGCCTGTTCCTGTTCCCGGAAGTGAATATGACATTGAGATAGATCAACTTATACCTGCGATAGGCCAGAAGCCGGATTTGTCCGCACTTGAAAATGTGACCGGTTTAGACTTTTCGAAATGGGGAACAGTTGAGACTGATTCCGTGACTTATGCTACCGGCCGGGCAGGTGTTTTTGCAGGTGGTGATGTTCAAACAGGTCCTTGGGTTGCCATAGGGGCAATTGCAGCCGGAAAAGAAGCAGCCGATTCTATAATGAGGTATCTGGACGGAAAAGATATGGCCGAAGGCCGTGAGGCTGTGACAAATGAAAATCCTGTTTACAGACCAGTGCCTAAAGGCGAGCCCATTAAATCAAGAGCTGTAATGCCTGAACTTTCTGCTGAAAAACGGGCAGGTAATTTTAAGGAAGTCGAACTTGGCTATAATGAAGAAGACGGAGCCGCTGAAGCAGGAAGATGTCTTAACTGCGGTTATTGCTGCGAGTGCAATCAGTGTGTTGACGCCTGTCTTGCAGAGGCTGTTGATCACAGCCAGCAAGTTGAAGAAAAACAAATTGATGTTGGTTCTGTAATACTATGTCCCGGAGCCGATACTTACGATCCTTCGACTCTTGACGAATTCTATCATTATAAGACCAATCCTAATGTACTAACCAGTCTTGAATTTGAAAGAATTTTAAGCGCCTCTGGTCCGACAATGGGGCATTTACTCAAACCGTCCGATAAGAAAGAACCTCAAAAAATTGCGTGGCTTCAATGTATAGGTTCAAGAGATAACAACAAATGCGGAAACGGTTATTGTTCGTCTGTATGCTGTATGTATGCCATAAAAGATGCAATGGTTTCAAAAGAACATGCCGCAGGAAATCTCGATTGTGCAATATTTAATATCGATATCAGAACCTTTGGCAAAGATTACGAAAAATATTATAACCGTGCTAAAGACGAACAAGGCGTTAGGTTTATTAATGCCCGTATTCACACGATTGATGAAGTTGGAGAAGAAAAAGCTTTAAAGCTTCGTTATGCTGATGATTCTGGCCAGATTCAGGAAGAAATATTTGACATGGTTGTTCTTTCAGTTGGTCTTCAGGTGTCTGAATCTACAGTGGAGCTTGCAAAAAAACTTGATGTGGATATCAACAAAAACAATTTTGCCGTTACAAAACCTTTTGAGCCGGTCATGACATCAAGGCCCGGGGTTTATGCCTGCGGAATATTTCAGGGACCTAAGGATATCCCTCATTCGGTTATGGAAGCAAGTGCTGCTGCATGCGGTGCCGGGATTAGCCTTACATCTTCGCGGGGTACTTTAGTAAAAGACAAGATTTTCCCGGAAGAAATAGCCTTAGCGGATCAACAACCGCGTGTAGGTGTTTTTGTTTGCAATTGCGGAGTCAACATCGGCGGAGTTGCAGATGTTCCTGCAATAGTCGAGTATGCAAAGTCATTACCTGGTGTTGCTCACGTTGAGGATAACCTTTTTTCATGCAGCAATGACACCCAGGATAAAATTGTCGATGTTATCAAAAAGAATAATTTAAACAGGATCGTTGTTGCAGCGTGCACTCCAAAAACACATGAGCCCTTGTTTCAGGAAACTATTCGTAATGCAGGACTTAATCCTTATTTGTTTGAAATGGCTAATATCCGAAATCAGTGTACATGGGTTCATTCGAATGAAAAGGAAAAAGCTACTCAAAAATCCAAAGATTTATTAAAAATGGCGGTTTCCAAGGCCGCACTTTTGGAATCCATACCTGATATTTTGGTAGATGTAGAAAAATCAGGTTTGGTCATAGGTGGTGGTGTTGCCGGAATGACTGCAGCTTTATGTTTGGCCGATCAGGGTTTTTCTACAACTCTGGTTGAAAAATCAAATGCTTTAGGAGGTTCTGCACAAAATCTTACAAAAACATGGGATGGCCAGGATGTCAGGGCATTTCTTTCCGAAAAAATACAAAAAGTGGAAAATCATCCAAACATCAATCTGTTGCTTGATGCAGAAGTAAAAGATGCTTCCGGCTTTGTAGGTAATTTTGAAACGAACGTAGTTGCGAATAACACGCAACATACAATTAAGCATGGTATCACTATTATTGCAACAGGCGGAAAAGCGGCGGTTACAGATGAATACCTTTACGGTGAGCATCCATCCGTTACTACCTGGCATGACCTCGAACATCAGCCTGAAAAACTGAAAGATGCAAATAGCATAGTATTTATTCAATGTGTCGGATCACGGGATGAAAACAGACCTTATTGTTCTATGATCTGTTGTACTTCAGCTATTTCTCAGGCTGTTTCTATAAAGGAAGAAGATCCTGATAAGGATGTATTTGTCCTGTATAGAGATATAAGAACATATGGAGAAAAAGAAGAATTATATAAAAAGGCCAGAGAGAAAGGTATAATTTTTATTCGCTATAACTTAGACAAAAAGCCTGCGGTTAAAGCGGCTGGCAAAGGTTTGGAAGTTACTGTATTTGACCCTGTCTTGCAAAGAAGCATTCAGATACAGGCCGATTTAGTCAATCTCTCGACAGCTATTGAACCTATGGAAAATGATGGTTTGGCGTCCGTTTACAAATTGCCGCTTAATGCCGAGAAATTTTTCATGGAAGCACACGCAAAATTGAGGCCGGTTGATTTTGCTACAGAAGGTCTTTTTATCTGCGGATTAGCTCACTATCCAAAACCACTGGATGAATCCATTTCTCAGGCATATGCCGCAGCCGGTCGAGCTGTTACCATTCTTTCAAGGAATACAATCACAATTTCTCCTCTGGTATCTCAGGTTGATACCGAAAAGTGTATCGGATGCGGTCTTTGCGCTGAAATTTGTCCCTTTGGAGGAATTGTAATGGAAGACCCTGAAGGTAAAGGACAAAAGGCAAAAAATATACCTGCATCGTGCAAAGGATGTGGTTTGTGTTCGGCAAGCTGTCCGCAAAAAGCTATTGACATGTTGCATTTCAGAGACAAGCAAATAATGGCTGCGGTAAGTGCTGCCGTATAATAACGTTATACAATTTCTATGGTGATAATTATGACAGATTTTGAACCTAAAATAGTTGCTTTTCTATGCAACTGGTGTGCTTATGCCGGAGCTGATCTGGCAGGGGTGTCACGAATACAACACCCTTCCAACTTAAGAACGGTACGTGTAATGTGTTCCGGGCGTGTAGATCCGCTATTTATTGTTCAGGCATTAAAAAAAGGGTCTGACGGTATTTTGGTGGCCGGCTGACATTTCGGCGATTGCCATTACCTGGAAGGTAATATTCAAGCTGAAAAAAAGATTATTATGACCCAAAAACTTCTAAAGCTTTCCGGCATCGGGGAAAACAGGTTGCATCTGGCCTGGCTGTCCTCTGCTGAAGCTCAGAGATTTGTTGATATATCCACAGCAGCTATAAATAGCATTAAGGAACAGGGTAAATTTGAACCGGCTATGTATGAACTTGAGCTGGGCGCTGTGGAAGAAACTTTAAAATCCGAAACAATACGCTGGATGGTCGGCAAAGAAGTTAAATTGCTCACCAAGGGCGATGTTTACGGCCGAAAATGGGAAAGAGAAAAATTTGAATCTGTTCTGGATTCCGTTCTGGATAGAGAATACAAAATTCGTCTGATTCATCAGGCGATAGCTGCCGGGTTTACATCTGTCAGAGGGATAAGCAGCAGAATCGGGATGGAGATGAAAGAAATTTCCTATCTTCTGGCAGACATGGAAAAAAGCAGCATGGTTGAATTTAAAGGCCATGAGGGCAGCATTCCGGTTTTCGGAGCATTATAATTCAAAGTATTATAATAAGGAGATAACGTGGCAACGGATAAAGGTAAAATCAGCGGGTCTGTTATGGTTGTTGGAGCCGGTATCGCCGGTATGCAGGCAGCGCTGGATCTTGCAAATTCAGATTATTATGTGCATCTTGTAGATAAGTTGCCTACAGTCGGCGGTATGATGGCCCGTCTGGATAAAACATTTCCGACCAATGACTGTGCGATGTGAGTAATCTCACCTAAACTGGTCGAGGTCGGCCGGCATCTTAATGTTAATAAAATTACAAACAGCGAAATAAAAACGGTTGAAGGTGAACCGGGTAATTTTACAGTTACCCTTGTTAATCATCCCCGATATATTGATCCTGTTAAATGTACGGGCTGCGGAGAATGCGCCCGTCACTGTCCTGTCACAGCAGTCAATCGCTACAACAAGGGGCTTGATGAACGCAGAGCAACCTATATTGAATATCCCCAGGCGGTTCCGCTTGCATTTGGCATTGACACTGAAACATGTATCGGTTGCGGCCTGTGTGAAAACATGTGCGTTGCAAATGCTATCTGCTACGACGATATTGAGCGTGAATCCACACTAACTGTTGGCTCAATAATTCTTGCATCCGGCAGCCAGGGATATGACCCTTCCAAACTGGATTATTTGGGTTACGGTAAATATCCCAATGTAGTTACCAGTGAAGAATTCGAGCGTATCTTGAGTGCGTCAGGTCCCTACCGCGGACATTTATGCCGTCCGCTTGACCGTGAAGAACCGAAAAAAATCGCATGGCTGCAGTGTGTCGGCTCCCGCGATACCAATAAATGCGGAAACGGTTACTGCTCGTCCGTATGCTGCATGTATGCGATCAAGGAAGCCATGATAGCAAAAGAACATGTGCATGGCGAACTTGACTGTGTAGTATTCAATATGGATATCCGTTCTTTCGGCAAGGATTATGAAAAATACTACCTAAGAGCCAAAGACAAAGATGGAGTAAGATTTGTTAAAGCAAGGATTCATACGATTACGGAAATTCCCGAAACAGGCGATCTTTCCGTACGTTTTGTAAATGAAGCGGGAGAAATTCTTGAAGAAACATTTAACATGGTGGTTCTCTCCGTTGGGCTCCAGATTCCCGAAACATCAAAAGTATTGGCAAAACAACTGGGGATTGAGCTTGATAAATATAATTTTGTAACAACGGATCCGTTTGCACCTGTTATTACTTCACGTCCCGGTGTTTATACCTGTGGCGTATTTCAGGGCCCAAAGGATATTCCAAGTTCCGTTACCGAAGCCAGCGCAGCTGCCTGTATGGCAGGTGGTGATCTTGTGGAGGCCCGTGGCACTGAAACTAAAGCTATTGAAATCCCTGATCAACAGGATGTAGCTGAACAAACCCCGAGAATCGGAGTATTTGTCTGCAACTGCGGTATCAATATTGGCGGAGTTGTCAATGTTCCTAAAGTTACCGAATATGCAGGAACTCTTCCTTATGTAGTTTTCACAGATCACAACCTTTTCACCTGCTCTCAGGATACTCAGGATAAGATCAAGGAAAAGATCATTGAGCATAAGCTTAACCGGGTGGTCGTAGCATCATGCAGTCCAAAAACTCATGAACAGATGTTTATGGAAACCTTAGAGGCATGTGGCCTGAATCGTTATCTGTTTGAAATGGCAAATATACGAAACCATAATTCATGGATACATTCCAAGAGTCCTGAACTTGCTACGCAGAAAGCAAAAGATCTGGTCAGGATGGCAATCGCCAGGTCTGCTACTTTGAAGCAATTGAACGAAAAAGTCATTTCGGTCAATAAGCAGGCTCTTGTTATCGGTGGTGGTATTTCCGGAATGAATGCCGCGCTTGGTCTTGGGAAGCAAGGATTCAAGGTATTTTTGCTGGAAAAAGAGTCTGAGCTGGGCGGCTTTTCCCTCAAGCTTCACCATACTATTGAAGGGAAAGACGTTAAAACATATATCAAAGAACTTATAGAACAAGTTCAGCAAAATCCAAATATTGAAGTTATTACTAAAGCGCGTGTAACCGATTTTGCAGGATATAAGGGAAATTTTACAACGGAAGTAGCTGTCGGAGAAGAAAAGCGAAAGCTTGAACACGGCATTATTATTATTGCAACCGGCGCAAAAGAATATATCCCGATAGAATATTCCTATAATGAAGATCCGCGTGTAGTAACCCAGGTTCAGCTTGGAGATATTCTGGAAAATAAAGGAGCCGCAGATCTTGATTCTGTAGTAATGATCCAATGTGTTGGTTCCAGAAACAAAGAAAATGAAAACTGTTCCAGAATTTGCTGTCAGAATGCAGTTAAAAACGCCTTGGCGATAAAAAAGTTGAATCCCGAAACCAATGTATATGTGCTTTACAGGGATATCCGCACATACGGACTTTTAGAAGAATATTATACTGAAGCAAGAAATCTGGGTGTTATCTTCATCAGGTTTGATGAGGATAATCCTCCTCAGGTGGAACCTTCTTCCGAAGGAATGATTGTAAAAGTAAAAGACCATATTCTTCAGAAAGGTCTTGAAATACGTGCTGATCTTTTGGCGCTAAGCGCTGGAATGGTGGCGGAAGACACAACCGAGCTTTGCGGAATAATGAAGTTTAACCGCAATCCGGAAGGATTTTTTATTGAAGCGCATGTTAAGCTGAGACCTGTTGATATGCCGGGTGAAGGAATTTTCCTGTGCGGGACTGCTCACGGGCCAAAACTTATAACCGAGGCAATTGCTCAGGCCCAGGCTGCTGCATCCCGCGCAACAACATTTCTGTCAAAGTCTCATATTAAACTGTCGGCAATTACAGCACAGGTGGATACGGAACATTGCGTGAAATGCCTTACCTGTGTCCGGTCTTGTCCGTTTGAAGTACCGGTCTTTAATACTGAAAAACAGGTTATTGAAATAGATGACGCCATCTGCCATGGTTGCGGTGTGTGCGCAAGCGTATGCCCAAGGCAGACCATTCAGCTTAATTTTTATGAAGATGATCAAATTACTAGCAAAATTGATGCCTTGCTGGCAGGGGGAATGTAATGTCTGACTTTGAACCGACTATTATTGCGTTTTGTTGCGAGTACTGAGGATATTCTGCTGCGGACCTGGCAGGTTCGATGCGGCTTGATTATCCTGTAAATATTAAAATCATACGGGTTCCCTGTACCGGAAAAGTGGATGTCATGCACTTGATGAGATCTATACAGATGGGCGCTGACGGCGCTTATGCTGTCGGCTGTCTGGAAGGGGCATGCCATTATAAACAGGGAAATTTACGTGCCAGGGAACGGGTTATGCACGTACAGAAACTTTTGGAAGAGGTTGGACTTGAAGGGGACAGAGTAAGGATGTATAATCTTTCTTCAGGCGAGGGACCTACCTTTGCAGCATATGCAAAAGAGATGACTGAACATATAAAGAAGCTTGGGCCTAACCCATTAAAAAAATGGTCAACAGCCAAAAATAAGGAGTAAACTATGGCGGAAGAAGCAATCAAACTTGGCGGTAAAAAGAAGAGTATGTTTATAGACAAAGTCAAGGAAATCCTCCCTGAAGGGGGTAACCTTAATCTTTGTCTTACCTGCGGAGCATGTTCATCAGGATGTCCTGCGACAGGGCTTGATGGCATGGATCCAAGGAAATTTTTGCGCATGGCGGCACTTGGCATGGATGATGAGTTATTGAAGAGCGATTGGGCGTGGATGTGTACTATGTGCATGCGCTGTATTTATGTATGCCCCATGAAGATCAACATACCACAGCTTGTTTTTAATGTCAGAAACAGCTGGCCCAGAGAGAGTAAGCCAAAAGGGATTCTTGGTTCGTGTGACATGGCTTTAAGAAACGATACATGCAGTGCAATGGGCGCAACCGAAGAAGACTGGCGTTTTGTAGTTGAGGACGTTGCCGAAGAGGTAAGAGAAAGCCAGGAGGGTTTTGAAGATCTTCAGGCCCCTATGGACAAGGTGGGCGCTGAGTTCTTTTTAAATCAGAATTCCAGAGAGCCGGTAACGGAACCGGACGAGATGGTTCCTTTATGGAAAATACTTCATCTGGTTGGTGCTGACTGGACTTACGGTTCAAAGGGATGGGCTGCTGAAAATTATTGCATGTTCATGGCTGATAATGAAAGCTGGAAACACATTGTAGAAGTTAAAGCTAAAGCAGTAGATGACCTAAAGTGCAAGGTCTGGCTCAATACTGAGTGAGGGCACGAATTATTTGCAGTCCGGTCCGGACTGGAAAAATTTAAAATTCCTTATAATTTTGAGATAAAAAGTATCATTCAGTATTATGCACAGTGGATCAGAGAAGGAAAGCTTAAGGTTAATTCGGATTGGAACAAAGAGCTTCAAGTCAAATTTACTGTTCAGGATCCATGCCAGCTTGTCAGAAAAACTTTTGGTGACCCTGTTGCCGAGGATTTAAGATTTGTAGTAAAATCTGTTGTAGGAGAAGAAAACTTTATTGATATGACGCCGAACAAGTCTAACAATTACTGCTGTGGTGGTGGTGGTGGTTTTCTGCAATCAGGACTTCCCGATGCCAGACGTACTTATGGGAAGCTAAAGGATGAGCAAATCAAGAAGACCGGAGCCACATATTGTATAACTCCATGTCATAATTGTCATGCTCAGGTTCATGATCTATCGGAACATTTTGAGGGCGGATATCATACGGTTCATTTATGGACCATTATATGCCTTTCTCTTGGCATTCTTGGTGAAAATGAGCGCGAATACTTAGGACCGGATCTTGCTGAATTAGGGTTATAGAATTATAGTTACCGGGAATGGATTGATTCTCCGGTATTAAGAGGTAATAATAATGATAGTAGCACAAAGAAAACCATTTGATGAAATAAAAAACCTTATAAAGGATTATAAAAAGGTTCTTAACGTTGGTTGCGGAACCTGCGTGGCCGTATGTCTTGCAGGCGGTGAAAAAGAAGTTTCAGTTCTTAATGCAGAGCTTGATATGGCACGAAAGCTTGAAGATAATCCGATAGAGATAGACGGATTTACGGTTGAAAGACAGTGTGACAGAGAATATCTTGAAGCTCTTGATTCCAAGGTAAAAGATTATGAAGCTCTTGTTTCAATGGCATGCGGAGCAGGAATTCAATTTCTTGCCGAAAGATATCCTGATAAACCGGTTTTTCCCGCTGTTGATACTACTTTTATAGGCGTAAACCAGGATGTCGGTTGGTATGAGGAAAGATGCCGTTCATGCAGCAGCTGTGTTTTAGGCCTTACAGGCGGTATATGCCCTGTTACCATGTGCGCAAAAGGCCTTTACAATGGTCCGTGCGGCGGGACAAATCAGGGAAGCTGCGAGATAGACAAGAACCAACCATGTGCTTGGTATATGATATATGAGAGGCTTAGTGCACAAAATCGTCTTGATTGTATTCTGGAGATAACTCCTCCTTCAAATTGGCAGAATCAGATACCAAGAACTGTGATTCAACCCGGGTACAAAAAACCGGAAAATTTATAAAATTAATATATAGGACAACATAAAAATGAAATCAGGCAGCAATTTGGAAAAAGTCTTGGAGGCGGGGCATTTTGCATTTACAGGTGAGCTTGGTCCGCCCCGCGGAACTGATGCCGATGAAGTAAGACATAAAGCGTCACACTTAAAAGGTATGGTTGATTCAGTTAATATCACAGACAACCAGACAGCCGTTGTGCGTATGGCCAGTTGGGCCGCTTCCATAATCGCAATTCAGGAAGGGCTTGAGCCCAATTACCAGATGGTGTGCCGTGACCGTAACCGCCTTGCCATGCAAAGCGATATTCTTGGAGCATATGCCCTTGGAATTAGAAACATGCTTTGCCTGTCCGGCGATCATCAGAAATTTGGTGACCACCCCCAGTCTAAAGGTGTTTTCGATATCGATTCAATGCAACTTATAGGCATGGTAAAAGGAATGCGTGATGACGCAAAAATGTTAGGTGGTACGGAAATGGAACATCCACCTAAAATGTTTATCGGCGCAGCATCAAATCCCTTTGCCGACCCATTTGAATGGAGAGTGCATCGCCTTGCCAAAAAGATAAAAGCAGGAGTTGATTTTATCCAGACACAATGCATATACAACATGGAAAAATTCAGAGCCTTCATGAAACAGGCAAATGATATGGGACTTACCGAAAAAGTCTATATTCTTGCCGGAGTCACTCCCATGAAAGGTGTCGGTATGGCAAAGTATATGAAAAATAATGTGCCGGGCATGGATGTACCTGACGAACTTATTAAAAGGCTTCAGGGTGTTGACAAGAAGATGCAGGCGGATGAAGGCATAAAGATAGCATGTGAGCAGATAGAAGAGTTTAAAGAGATGAAAGGAGTTGCAGGAGTTCATCTTATGGCAATCGAATGGGAGCACAAGGTTCCTGAAATTGCCGAACGAGCGAAAGTTCTTCCAAGACCGGTATTTTAAGTTAAAAAAAATTTATCCTGTTAGAGAACTAAATCCTCTAACAGGATTTTTTTAATGACTTTCGTATAACCACATATGATTATATTTTCTCAACTGACACTGCGCAGGCTTTGTACTCCGCAGTAAAACTTACAGGATCAAATGCAGCATTAGTAAGCCAGTTTGCATTTGTCTCCCTGAAGTGAAAGGCCATCCATACCATACCGGCAGGTACCTGATCCGTTACTTTTGCTTTTACTATTACCTCGCCTCTTCTGGATTTAACTTTGACCTTCTCACCTGTTTTAACACCAAGTTTTTCGGCATCAGCAAAAGAAATATCCGCGGTTTCTTCTCCCAATAGTTCATTAAGCCCTTTGGTATGGCCGGTTTGTGTTCGGGTATGATAATGATAAAGACGTCTGCCCGTACTTAACACAAAAGGATATTGCTGATCGCAAACCTCGGCAGGAGGCGTCCAGTCCACAGGAGTCAAATTTCCAAGCCCGCAGGTAAAACAACCGTCTTTATGCAAAGTTGCAGTTCCCATATGATCTAAAGTTGGAGCAGGCCACTGAAGACCGTTTTCTTCTATACGCGAGTATTTGATACCGCCAAATTGGGGCGCTAATACGGAAACCTCATTGTCCCATATCTCCTGAGCGCTGTTTGATTCCCAGTTTTGCCCCATTCGTTTTGCAATCTCTTTAAATATCCACCAGTTCGGCTTAGCCTCTCCCGGCGGTTCTTTGACTGTTCGAACCCTGCTTACTCTTCGTTCGCTGTTTGTAAATGTACCGTCATTTTCGCTCCAGGCAGCAGCCGGTAAAATCACATGGGCAAACCGGGTTGTTTCATTATGGAAGATATCCTGTACAACCATAAATTCGGCCGATTCCAGGCAATGTTCCACATGATGAATATCAGGTTCCGTGTTGGCAAGATTTTCACCGAAAACATAAAAGAATTTTATCTTGCCATCAACAAGACTATCCATCATATGCGGCATCATCATGCCGTTTTTCTCAGGAAGTTTTTTCACTTTCCAGCCAGCTTCAAATTTGGCCCTTGCCTCCGGGCTTTCAACTTTCTGGTATCCATGAAACACATTCGGTAAAGCGCCCATATCGCATGCGCCCTGAACATTATTCTGGCCTCTTAATGGATTTACTCCTCCGCATTCAAAGCCAACATTTCCTAAAAGCATCTGAAGATTCGCGCAGCTTAAAACATTATTCACACCGCAAGTGTGTTCGGTAATTCCAAGAGTGTACATAAGCATAGCAGGTTTTGCAGAAGAAATACTTCTTGCAAACTTCCTGATAACTTCAGCATCAATTCCGGATATCTCCGCCGCCCTTTCCGGCGGGTATTCCATCACTTTTTCTTTAAGTTCTTCAAATCCCAAACAACATGATTTGACATATTCTTTGTCATATAAATCTTCGGTTATCAGCACATGCATAATACCGTTTATTAAAGCAATGTCACTTCCGACTTTAAGCGGTAAATGCATTTTCGCCAGCTTCGCCAGATCGGTACGCCGCGGATCAACAACATATAACTGTGCACCTTTTTGGACTGCTCTTTTGACCGCGGCAGCAGCAACAGGGTGGGCTTCGGTCATGTTTGAGCCGATCACAAATATCATTTTGGCTTTATCAAAATCGGAAAAAGAATTTGTCATTGCACCTGAACCAAAAGCAATCGCCAGACCGGCGACGGTAGGAGCATGTCACGTACGCGCGCAGTGATCGATGTTGTTCGTGCCGATCGCCGAGCGAAAGAGTTTTTGCATCTGATAAGAATCTTCATTGATGCTCCGGGCGCAACTTACACCTGCAACTGCATCAGGCCCGTGTTTTTTGATAGTCTCTTTTAATTTGCTTACTATAAGATCAAATGCTTCATCCCATGTGGCTTCCTTATATTGACGATCATCTTGCCTTATAAGAGGTACTTTAAGCCTTTCATCGGAATATATGAAATTAAATCCGAACCTACCTTTTACACACAAATGGCCGTAATTGGGTGGCGCATCCGCACCATTTATCTTTACAACCCTGTCGCCAATCTTTTCCAGATTAAGCTGGCATCCCACTCCGCAGTAAGGACAGGTAGTCCTCACAGTTTCCAGCTTCCAGGGACCGGAAAGTCCCTGATGCTTTTCTGATAAAGCTCCGGTCGGACAATTTGCCAGGCAATAGCCGCAGGAAACGCAGCGATCATTTATACTCGGAATAAAAACAGGCGGGCCGCCTTCATTTCTGCTCTCATCTTGTTCCAGATCGAAAGCATACTGAACCTGATATTGTGAGCAGCCGTTCAAACACTTGCGGCAGGTAATACATTTGTTGGGATCTACTGTTATTAAAGGGTGTTTATCTATTATGTCATATTTTCTTTTCTTCCATGACTGCAAGTTATCCTGATCAACTCCATATATCGTAGCATATTCTCTTAACCTGCATTCAAAAGCATCATGGCAGCCGCAGGAAAGACATCTTGCAGCTTCTTCTTTGGCCTGAGCCTCGGTCAAAACCAGTTCAGCTTCTCCAAAACTCTTAACTCTTTGAGAAACCGGAAGAATCGGTGTTTCATTACGCGGTCGGCTTCTAATACCTTCAAAATTGGCCTGGTCAACTTCTTTTAATTTCCCTTTTGTTATATTAAAAGGTTTTACATCAGGTATAACAGCTCCATCGGTCAGATAGCTGTGGATAGACAACGCGGCCTCACGTCCGTCAGCACTTGCCTGAATAACAGTTCTCGGGCCTCTTAAAAGATCTCCGCCTAAAAACAGATACGGAATACATGACTGGAGGGTGTTTGTATCCGTTTCGGGAATTCCTTTTTTCGTAAAAGAAGCTTCTTTAAGTTCCGTATCCTCTTTTAAGAATTGCACATCCGAAAATTGTCCGATAGATATAACAGCCTGATCGGCTTCAAGAATTGTTTCGGAACCTTCGATAGCAACAGGTCTCGGACGACCGCTGCTGTCTGCAGCTTTGAGTTCATTTTTAAGATATTCAACGCCGGAAAAAACTCCGTCTTTGGAAATAATTCTTGCCGGAGTAGCAAGTATATGTATCTTTACGCCTTCTTCTTCAGCATCATGGATCTCCTGCGGGTTAGCAGGCATTTCTGCTTTGGTACGACGATAAAGCATTATTACTTCTTGGGCACCCATGCGAAGGCAGCTTCGGGCTGCATCCATACCAGTATTTCCATTACCGATTACTACCACCTTTTTACCAACTGGCGGCGGATCACCGGAAGCGGTTCGAATCAGAAATTCGATGGCGGACATGACTCCCCGCATATCTTCTCCGGGAATTCCCAACTTATATGAATTCCATGCTCCTATGGCTAAAAATATCGCATCATAGCCTTCGCTTTTAAGCGATGCCAGAGTAAAATCTTTTCCGAATTTCCTGTTCGCAATAACTGTTACGCCAAGATCCAGAATCTCCTGTATTTCCTGATCAAGCACAGCCTTGGGAAGACGATATTCAGGAATACCGTATCTTAACATACCACCAAGCTTGGGCATGGCATCATATATGGTTGCTTGATGTCCTTTAAGACGCAAATAATAAGCTGCGGCAAGGCCTGCCGGTCCGCCTCCTATTATTGCTACCTTTTTGCCGGTATCGGGAGGTGGTGCAGGTGTTACCCTGATTCCGCGCTCGGCAGCATAATCAGCCGCAAACCTTTTAAGGTCTTTTATGTTGATAGCTTTTTCAACACGATTGCGGCGGCATTCTAACTCACAAGGATGCGGACACACTCTTCCAAGCGTTGCTGCAAAAGGAGTCTTTTCTTTTACCAGCCGAAGAGCTTCTATAGGATCGCCTCTTTCAATATGAGCAACATAACCTTGGATATCCAGATGTCCGGGACAAGTCATATGACATGGCGCCACACAATCTCCGTAATGCTGCTCCAGCATTAACGTTAAAAGTCCTTTGCGTGTTTCTAAAACAAGAGGAGAATCCGTATGAACCACCATTGCTTCTTTAACCATTGTAGAACAGGAAGCAATAAGCTTGTTTTCGCCTTCCACTTCAACAACACAGATCCGGCAGGCTTCTTCAGGTTTTAACAATGGATTATGACACAGGGTCGGAATAAAAATCCCTTCTTGCGCTGCCGCCTGCAATATAGTGTTCCCGGCTTTTGTTTCAACGGTTTGACCATTAATAGTAAGAGATACTTTTGACATATATCACTCCGCTATAGGTATTTATGTTATTGTTTGGAGCTTTTCGCAGTATAATATTGGAAAAACCCGAGCCTTTCGCTATGAAAGTTTCGATTATAAAATAAACGCGAATATATGACAAGAATGTCATATATATGTCAAGAAAAAACATGCCTTTTGACGCAATACCCATAAACTCCTCATTTACAGTATATACTATAATAGGGCTTAATTCTAACTTAGAACATATAATTATTAAGAATTGCGAATAGCTACCATATGCCTTATCTTTATGATTAGCAAAATCTATCCATATGACATTTGAGATTAATATTATATATTTGACCACTTATAAGCTCCACCTTATCTTTAATTATTAAAATATGAAAATGATCCTCATGACCGTACCGATATTTTAAAAAATCATAGGAGAAAAAATGAAAAAATTACATATTGCATTGCTGTTCGCTTTTTTATTAATCACGGTACCGGCCTTTGCAGAAATACCTTCGGGGAATCTTACCTTTATAATAACTCCTTCTATTACGGACGGAACCAAGGATGTAAAACTGTGGCTGCCATACCCAATGAGTGACAAGTTTCAGACTATCAGCAATATGAAAATTACAGGCAATTATCAACAAACAGCTATTTACCGCGACCCGATTTCCGAAGCAGTTTATTTATATGCCGCATGGAAAGAACCTGTGGACAAACCCATATGTGTTATGAGTTTTCACATCAGTCAGAAAAACCGTAGAAATACTGACCTGAAAGACTCCGAAAATATATATCCTGAACTTGTTTTAAAATATCTTGAATCTACAGATGAAATTCCGGCCAATGATCCGAAAATGAAGAAGATTGCGAATAAAACGATAAAAGGCAAAAAGGGTACTCTTGAAAAAGCTAAAGCTATTTACGACTGGGTAGTACAAAACACCTTCAGAGATCCTGATGTAAAAGGCTGCGGCCTTGGATTACCCCACAGAACCATTGAACAATGTAAAGGCGGGGGAAAATGTGCTGATATAAGTGCTGTTTTTGTAACTTTAGCCCGTGCAGCCGGTATTCCGGCAAGAGATGTTTACGGCCTTCGCCTGGCTTTACCCAAAGATGGAGATGTTACAAGCGGCTTTCATTGCTGGGCTGAATTTTACCTTCCCGGCACAGGATGGGTAATGGTGGACCCTGCAGATGTAAGGAAAATGATGCTGGTACACAAACTGGAATTAAAGGATGCAATGGACTGGCACAATTTTTTCTGGGGCGGTGATGATCTTTTCAGACTTGTTCTTGAGAAAAATTCACGAGGCGTTTCGCTTTACAAAGCGGAACAGAAAATCAGCTATTTCATGTATCCAGCAGCCCAGGTAGACGGCAAAATGCTTAATTATTTTGATGCAGCAGGATTCAGCTATAAACTGGAATACATTCAGGATAAATAACGCCATTCATTGGATAAGTAAGGCTCCTCCCGTAAAACGGGAGAAGCCTCTCTATTTAAAATAACGGAAGCTTGAACCCCCCTATTCCGGTATTTTTTTCAGCGCTTCCTGCCTGCATTCCGGTCAACTGGGACAGCCTGTTTTCGATCTCGCTTTCCAGCCCTTCAAATCCTGCAAGACTTCCCTTTGCCTCCTGAACCGGACCTTTTACTTTATCCGATATGCCTGCACGAAGTTTGTTTTGAAATAATGCAGCTTGTTCTTTTACTGCCGAGCCTATGGCGTTTTTAAGCAATCCGTCAAGGTTTGAAGATATATTAATTTTATAGTTATCCACAGGTCCTTTAATATCGGCTTTAATGTCTATTTTTGATACCCCTTTTAAAGCGCTTGAAACGGCTTTTGCGTAGCCGGAAGACACATCACCTGATAACATGCTAACATCGTTTAGGTTAAGTTTTACTGCCGCATCAATAATACCCTTTTTTAATATTGCTTCAAGATCCATGTCCGCATTGCCTTTTTCGAAAGTAAGCGGCAATGATGAACTTTTGGAAATGCTTGCTGCTTTAATTTTATAGTTCTTAAGCTGTAAATTAAATTTATCTGAAGGAAAATCAGGTTTAATGCGGTTTACTGATCCGTCAAGTTTAACTGAATTAACGCCTGAAAGCTTATCTCCTGAAAAATCAAAAGTAATAGGAAGGCCAAGTATTTTCTGATCGGAAGAAATATCTTTTATTTTACCGGAGAATTCTCCCATTGGAAGATTTACGGAAACATTTGAAAGGCGTATAAGAAAATCAGGCATAGTTTCATTTTCTGCCGATGGTTTAACATCTTCTATCTTTTCTTTTTTATCGCCGTCTTTTTTATTAATAAAGGGCTCAAGCCTTTGCTTCCAGTAAAGCCCCCTGTCAACCCATTGTTGAATTTCAGGGCCTATAAAATAACGGCTGATGTTTGACAAGCCTGAAGCTGATAATCCGTATTTTTCCGAAAGCCTGCGAATATCTTCCTGGGGATGAAACTTTCTCACGCCTTGAGCTTGACCAAACTGAAACGTTTGTAAATTAGCTCAGATGAATATCATTTCTCAGGTAACATGTTTAACGAAAACAGCGTCCAAGGGGCAGGCTTCAATACAATCCCAGCATCCCATACACATATCCTGAAATATCATGGGTTGTTCGAAAACACCATCAATCTGTTTAATCACTTTGTGTGTGCATGCTGGTACAGCGGCACAAAGCCCTTCGTCCGGGTTACATATTTTTGGATCGCATACAGCATAATTAACTAAAGCAAATGATTTTTTAGACTGCACAAATATTTCCCGCTACACAGTTTTTCATACGATTAATTGCTAAAACCCCAATTTACAAAATAAATAGGTTAATTCATCATAAAGCTCCAAAGTATGCCGGCACAGATGGCTGAACCGATGACACCTGAAGCATTGCACGCCATAGCATGCATGAGCAGATAATTATCCGGGTCCTCTTTTTGAGCCACAAGATGTACTTCACGCGCCGATCCAGGCACAGCAGAAACGCCTGCGGCACCCAACAAAGGATTTATCTTCTCCTTAAGAAAGATATTCATTATCTTCGCAAACAAAACACCGGAAGCAGTGGCTATGGAAAAGGCAATTAAACCAAGAATAAAAATTCCCAATGCTTTGGGTGTGACAAAAACATCGGCTTGAGTACTTGCACCAACGGTAAAACCAAGAAAGATAGTGGCAGTGTCTATAATAGTAGAGCTTGCTGTTTTGGCCAACCGATCTACGACACCGGAAACTTTCATCAGATTACCAAAGAAAAAAGGACCGAGAAGAGGTATGGATGCCGGTGCCAAGAAGCAGCAAAGTAAAACGCCAATAACGGGGAAGAAGAGCAGTTCTTTGCGAGTAACTTGTCGTTTGTTATCAGGCATGCGGATCAATCGTTCCTTTTTAGTGGTTAGCAACCGCATGATAGGTGGTTGTATTAATGGTATCATTGCCATATAAGAATATGCGGCAATGGCAATGGGGCCGATCAGATCCGGCGCCAGTTTAGCTGTCAGAAAGATAGAGGTTGGGCCGTCTGCCCCACCTATTATTGCTACCGAGGCAGCCTCATTGGGCGTAAAGCCTAAAGCCAGCGCGCTAAGCAAGGTGAAGTAAATACCCATTTGGGCGGCAGCGCCCAATAGCATCAGTTTGGGTCTTGTCAATAACGAAGAAAAGTCGGTCATTGCACCAAGGCCAAGAAACACAATGGCAGGATATAATCCTGTTGTTACACCAAAATAAAGATAGTGCAGTACACTGTTATCTTCGTAAATACCAAGGCCGAATCCTTTAAAAAAAGGTATATTGCCAACAATAATACCAAAGCCGATGGGCAACAGTAAAAAAGGTTCATACTTCTTGGCGATAGATAAATAGCAAAATAGAATACCTACTGCTATCATGATAATATATCTATAATCGACCATTGCAAAACCGGTATTTTTCAAAAAGCCAAGAGCCAGTTCCATTAAATCAAATATCCTCGGTTATATGTAGTAAAAGAACCTGTCATTTAGTTATTTTTCCAGATAAACCTTCCTTCACCAACAGGCACAAGAAATCCTGCTTCTCTTAGCGATCGAATGGTAATATGCGGATGTGGCATTTGCTCCCTTTGTGTAAGCTGATAGAGTTTGGATAATTCGAACTTGCTTCCTAAGTCTTTTGAAATAACCTTATATGTTTTTGCAGTTGCCTCCAGATCTTTCAGCAACCCCATGTTTGCATCAAACTGATTTGCAGGCAAAGACATTTTTTTTTGCTGCCCGGTCCCAAACTGTTTTTTCTCGAAGAGCATGATAACCTTGTGTAATTGGGATATTATAAAAGATAAAATTGACAATCCGAGAATGACTATGATTGCACCGGTTATCGCCATTGCCCAACCATTATTAGCCGAAATATGTCCAAAATCGAAATGCATGGCGGATATGCCTCCTATGCCCGAAAATAGCTAAGAGTAAAAGGCGCATCAAAATCCGGGCCGGGTAAAAGATATATTACTTTGTAATAAGTGTATAGGAATTCAGTATATGCGTCAAGATTTGCTTTCCTCTTACGATAAAACGATCTATCTTCACCATCCACCGGAATCTTTATTATTCTATGTGCCTATTACTTTTTATAACTCAATCAAGTCTAAAAAAGACGATTTTGTTTTTTTCTTGACTAGGTATTAACATTTTTTTATACTATAATCATTTTAAATTACAAAATATCCTTTTAGATGCAATAAATTTCCAATCGATTGATAATATACTCTGCAAAGTTCGCTTATAGTAATCTCAAAAAGGAAATCAAAGCATGGAAAAAATCGAAGAGTACTTTATTAAAATAATACAAAGCATAGATCAAGGGGCATGCCTGCTAAGGAATAGGTCGATTATTTACAAAAATACCCTTTTTGATCAATCAATTATCGATCAGGAAGTTTCATCTCATCTTAAAAACGATGGTTCTTTGGAACAATATTCGGAATACGAATCTGAAAATACAATTAGTTATGCAAAAAAAATCCTTCTTGGCCGGGCCTATTCCATAATTTTATTATCTCCAAAAAAAGATTTTGAATTTAAAGTCGATCCATTGACAGGATTGTTAAGCAGGGAGTGCCTTGACAAAGTATGCCTGCAATTAGTTGATGACGCAATAAATTTTGATAAAATACTGGCCTTTCTTTCTATTAACATTGACGGATATAAATCTTTAGTTGATAGAATGGGACAAGAAATTGGTGATCAGGCTTTAAAAAAATGTGCTGAAAAAATTAATTACGCAACAAGAGCAAATGATTTCTGTTTTCGTTTCAGCGAAAATAAATTTGTAGTGATTTTAACTGATATGATTGAGAAAACGAACTCTACCGTTGTTGCCGAGCGTCTAGTTGCTTCCATTTCAGAGCCAATATCCCTTAGCACAGGAGACATTGTTAATGTCGGTATTAATATAGGAATTTCTTGTTATCCTGATAATAATTCAGACATCAATAAAGTTATAGCTGAAGCAGAAGAAAGCATGAACATAGCTAAACAATTGGGGAAAAATAATTATCAAGTTTATGCCTAAAGCAATTCCTTCGCAAATCAATCGTTTTTGTTAACAATCGTTTGAGCCACTTTCAAAACGTTTCAGTTTGGTCAAGCTCAAGGCGGTAGAAAATTTCAACCACAGGAATACATTGAGTATTTCGAGGATTGAAATTTGAACCCAACGCTTAAGATCGGCCAAAATGGGGCGTTTTGAAACTGGCTCATTTATCATCTATTGTGCATACCCTATAATCTTATTGCTACAAAAATGTTATTTTGAGAAACGCAATAATATAAAATAGCAGGTTTTTCTAAAACAACTTGACAGGGGAAAACCGTATTTGTTAATGAATGAGTACTCATTCATTACATTATTCTAAAACGTTCTTGAGAAGGTTTACTATAAATATCAGAGCCAAAGAAAACGATAAATATCAACGCATACTAGTTTCCGCTGTCAAAATATTCGCAGAACGGGGGTTTCATCAATCAACAATATCCCAGATTGCGAAAGAAGCCGGAGTTGCGGATGGCACTATATATTTGTATTTTAAAAACAAGGACGATATCCTTGTCCAGTTTTTTACTTATAAGACAAAGCAGGTATTCGGGAAATTACGGGAAGAAGTGAGCAAGGCCGGCAACAGTTTTGATAAACTTAAAAACTTTATCCGGTGTCAACTTGAGGAATTTCAGAATGACAGGTATATGGCGGTTTTATATCAGGCGGAAACGCATCAGAACAACCGGCTGGTCGAAAATCAGATAAAAGAAATGTCCAAGCTGTATCTTGATATTGTTTCGGAAATAATTGAAATAGGGCAGAACGAAGGTGTAATAAGAAAAGATCTTTATGTAGGTCTGGTCAAACGGTATATACTTGGCGGTGTTGATGAGGTAATTAATACATGGTTGCATTCAGATAGCAAATATGATCTTACATCAATGGCTGATCCGCTTGTCGATCTGTTTATAAGAGGAATAGTGAATTCGGAAGAATTAAGGGAACAGCAAGTCTCATAAAAATAACATATAAATTGATTTTAAGGAGAGATTAATTATGGCACAGTTATTAGCTGACAGGAGGGATGTGGATTTTGTGCTTCATGAGCAATTTCAGATAGCAGACCTCAGCAAACACGAAAAGTATGCGGAGTTTAATAAGAAAACGATAGATTTGATCGTGTCCGAAGCACGCAATCTGGCTATAAAAGAAATACTTCCTACCCGCCCATTGGGAGATAAGGAAGGATGCAAGTTCGAAAACGGCATGGTAAAAGTTCCTGAAAGTTATCATAAAATTTATAATTTGATCAAAGAAGGTGAGTGGATTGCCATGTCGGATGACCCCGAATATGGCGGCCAGGGAATGCCTCATACAGTAGCAGCCGCAGCCACTGATTATCTTGTTGCAGCCAACCATTCGTTTTCAATGTACGGCGGACTGTGCCATGGAGCAGGAAAGCTTGTTGAGGAATTTGGAACAGACCAGCAGATAAAGATGTTTTTAAAAAAGATGTACTCCGGTGAATGGTCCGGAACTATGCTTCTTACTGAAGCTGAAGCCGGTACTGATGTTGGAGCACTTACCACAAGCGCAAAAAAGAATGAAGACGGCACATATTCAATAACAGGCAACAAGATATTTATTTCCGGTGGGGAACAGAATCTTACCGAAAATATAATTCATCCTGTTCTTGCAAGAATCGAGGGGGCTCCTGCAGGAACTGCCGGTATTTCATTGTTTCTGGTTCCAAAAATCTGGGTTAATGATGATGGAACTTTAGGAGAAGCAAACGATGTTGTTTGTACAGGCATTGAAGAAAAAATGGGGCTTCACGGTAATGCAACATGCTCGCTCGCTTTAGGAGGAAAGGGCAAATGCAGAGGACTTCTTCTTGGAGGAGAAAACAAAGGCATTAAAGTCATGTTTCTTATGATGAATGATGCGCGTCTGCAAGTCGGTCTTCAGGGACTTACCTGTGCGTCTCCATCTTATCTCTATGCATTGGATTATGCAAAACAGCGGATTCAGGGCAAACACCTGCTTAAAGCTATGGATGAAAGCGCACCCGGTGTTCCTATAATTCAGCATCCGGATGTCCGCAGGCAACTTATGATTATGAAATCATATGTTGAAGGTATGAGAAGTCTTGTTTATTTTATTTCATATTGTTTTGATATGGTTAGTATTACTGAAAGTGATGAAGAAAAAGCGAAGTACCAGGGTCTTGCCGATCTTCTTACTCCGATAGTCAAAGGCTATATTACAGACAAAGCCTTTGAAATATGCAGCCATGCCATTCAGATTTATGGGGGCTATGGATATGTAACGGAATATCCGGTTGAGCAATATATGAGAGATTGCAGAATCACTATGATATATGAAGGTACAAACGGAATTCAGGCTATGGATCTTCTCGGGCGTAAGCTTGGCATGAATAAAGGCAAACCCGTTAAAGATCTTGTGGGCGAAATTTTAAAAACCATTGCAAGTGCAAAAGGAATACAAGGTATAGAAGGCATTGCTGAGAACCTTGAAAAATCTCTTAATAAACTTGGGGAAGTTACCAAGCATATCGGAGCTAGTGCGAGATCTCCCAAAGTGCTTTCAGCGTTTGCTTTTGCACATCCTTTCATGGAAGTGACAGGAGATGTTGTTATGGCATGGATGCTGCTCTGGAGAGCTGTTATCGCTGCTCCGAAACTTGATAAAATTGCAGGTACCGGAGAGGATAGGCGCGCAAAAATAGGAAAAGATAAAAACGCAGCTTTTTATGAAGGTCAGATCAAGAGCGCCGAGTTCTTTATCAACGCATTACTTCCGGTTACTTCAGGCAAGATGGATGCAATCTTCGGGTTAAGCAGTTCCGTTGTTGATATACCTGAAGCTTCATTTGGCGGATGATCAGTTTGGTTTTATACTTTATGGTGTGGGTACTTTTTACGAAATAGTCAATTAAGATAAAAAGCGGGCTTTTGACAGGCCCGCTTTTTTTTGTTCGGTTGCGTTGTTGCGTGATTGAGCTATAGCTTTAATTAACGCTTATTTACACGGAATTAATCTATTACAAAAAGCACTGGAGTCTATTAGTTTGATTAAAAGTATCACAAAGACATCCGGCACGGGTTTTTAAGGAATATAAGCAGAGCCAGTTTCAAAACGCCCCATTTTGGCCGATCTCTGCGTTGGGCTCAAATTTCAATCCTCGAAATACTCAATGTATTCCTGCGGTTGAAATTTTCTCCCGCCTTGAGCTTGACCAAACTGAAACGTTTTGAAAGTGGCTCA
>JBDRRF010000009.1:0-39840 GCA_043825875.1 Pseudomonadota bacterium
CAACCCGGAACCGGCTGCCGGGCGGCTCGTTCATCTGCCCGAATACCATCACCATGTTCGGCAGCACGCCGGCTGCCTTCATGTCACGGTAAAGCTCCTCGCCTTCGCGACAACGTTCGCCGATACCGCAAAAAATGCTGACCCCCTCCTGGTGGCCGATCATGTTGTGAATCATTTCGGTGAGCAGGACGGTTTTGCCGACGCCCGCGCCGCCGAACAGGCCCGCCTTGCCGCCGCGCTCCAGTGGCACCAACACATCAATGACCTTGATGCCCGTCTCGAAGACCTCTGATTTGGTAGAGCGACGTGCCAGCGGAGGCGGGGCCCGATGGATGGTGCGCCACTCCACGTTTGAAACTTCCCCTTCGCGGTCGAGCGCCTTGCCGAACACGTCGAACATGCGCGAGAGAATTCCCTTGCCGACCGGTACCTTTAAGGGTCCCCCAGTATCCTCAACCGCCATGCCCCGCGCAAGACCCTGTGTGGGCGTCAACGCTATGCCGCGCACGCGTTGCGAGTCGAGCTGAGCCAAAACCTCGATGGCGATTTTTCCCTCATTCGCGTGCAGTAGCGAATAGATGGACGGTAAATATGTGTCGAACCGTATATCCACGACACTGCCTCGCACCGAGACCACCACGCCGATGTTCAAAGAACTGGTTTTGTTCTTCATATATGCTCCTGCTGATCCACCATCAGTTTTGTCATATCCTCCCCCGCGCACAAAGCAGGCTCGGCTTCGAGCGTTTCGTGCACGCCCACCAGCAGCATGTTGATCCTCGCACGATCATGGGCGGACTCGATAGTACGCTCGGCTAACTCGGCGATCCATTGCACTTGTTCACGAATCACCCGCCGGCGTTGCGGGCCGGCCGTCAAACCGGCAAGGGTTTGAAAGGCGTCTAACATCCGCGACATGATGGCGACATTGCCTTTGGCGTTTCTTCGAATCTGGTCGAACGATTCGCCCAGCAAGCTTTCAAAGCTCGGGCCTTTGGCGATAACCCGAAGTTCTCCATCCTCGTTGCGGCGCGATGAGGGGATTTGCCGAGGCGCTATTCGCGCAAGAATCGTTGTCAGATAATCCACGCACATCACGGCCGTCGTTGTGTCGTTGATGCCGGGGGAGAGTGCTTTCAGCGCCACATCCACGATCTGCCTGATGCCGAAGGCCGGGTCCTGTTCCACCGTGCGGTGGCCGCTGATGCTGAAAGTCGCCTGCAGGGCGGCAATCGTCTCTTGATCCGGCGGGTCTTCCAGAGCGAGTGAGGCCAGCATGGTGTTTTGGACAACGAACTCGCCGATGCCGTGCTCCATCCGCACGATGGTTTTCCTGTCACGCGCCAGGCGCAGGAGCGCTGCGTTATTCACGCTCTGGATATAGCCGCTCTCCCGGGCCGGGACAGCCCACCATTTTCGCCCGGAGGGAGGGTGTAGCATTTGAACATCATCGTCTTCGCCCGGCCTTTGTCCAAGTTTTTCGGGAAACAGCCGGTCAATGGACGCGATGGTTTCCAGAGCGGCTGAGGCGATGATGCTGGAAGCCTGGATCGAAGAAGCAATGTGATGAATAAAGAACATGAGGGTTCCGACACCTCCGAGCGCCAGCACGAAGCCGAAGAACACTGCCAGGTTTGGAATAAATGTGCCTTCGTCGCCGCCGCGAATGGCGCGCAATACGATCAGGCAATACGTGAAAATACCGGCGAAGATCCCGAGCACGACCTGCGTGATGCGGTTGCGCATGAAGTTCCGCAGGATGCGCGAGGTGTATTGGCTCGAAGCCAGCGTCAGCACCACCAATATCATGGAGAACGTGACGCCCACCACGGACATCATGGAACCGGCAATTGTGGACATCATCCCGCGCGCGCCTTCCACCCCGGCTCCAAACAGGCGCGGCCACCGGGCCAGCCATCGGTCGCTCCCTGCGGAGTCCACTTCGATCAACGCTATCGCGAAAGCAATGCTGGTCACGACAAACACCGAAGGCATAAACCAAAAGCCCGAGCGCAGATTGCTCCAGATTTGCTTGAGCTTATTCATTGGATAGACCCCATTTCCAGTTAAGAATCTCCGGCATGTCTTTGCCGTGCCGGACGATATATTGTTTGTGCTCGATGAGTTTATCCTGAGCCATCTGTTTCAAATAAGCCCCCTTGGAACCCAACTGTGGCAGGCGATCGACTACGTCTTGCACCAGGTGGAATCTGTCCAGATCGTTTAACACCGTCATATCGAAATATGTAGTGATGGTGCCTTCTTCCTTATAGCCACGAACATGCATGTTTTTGTGGTTGGTGCGGCGATATGTCAACCGGTGCACCAGCCAGGGATAACCATGGAAAGCGAACACTATCGGCTTGTCTTTGGTAAATAGCGCATCAAAGTCCTGATCGCTCAGTCCGTGAGGGTGTTCCGTATTAGGTTCCAGTTTCATCAGATCGACAACATTGATCACGCGGATTTTCAGATCGGGCAGATACTTACGAAGAATGGAAACAGCGGCAAGGGTTTCAAGCGTCGGCACATCGCCACAGCAGGCCATCACCACGTCAGGCTCCTTCCCCTGATCACTGCAGGCCCATTGCCATACGCCAATTCCTTTGGTGCAATGTTCGATTGCGGCATCCATAGTCAACCATTGAGGCGCCTGGTATTTGCCTGCGATTACGACATTAACGTAATGCCGGCTCCTCAAACAATGATTCCAAACCGACAGCAGACAATTGGCATCCGGCGGAAGGTACACGCGCACGACTGAGGCCTTCTTGTTAGCCACATGATCGATAAAACCGGGATCTTGATGGGTAAAACCATTATGAGCCTGCTGCCAGACGTGCGAAGCGAGCAGATAGTTCAGCGAGGCGATCTTACGCCGCCACGGCAATCCAGCGCCAACTTTCAGCCACTTGGCGTGCTGGTTAAACATCGAATCGATGATGTGAATAAACGCCTCGTAGCAGTTAAATAACCCATGTCTTCCGGTAAGCAGATATCCTTCGAGCCAGCCCTCACATTGATGCTCGCTCAGCATCTCCATTACCCGGCCGTCGGATGCAAGAAATTCATCGTTCTCTTCAGTCCGGGCTTCCCACTGTCGGTTGGTAACCTCGAAAACGGCATTCAACCGATTGGAAAGCGTCTCGTCGGGTCCGAAAATCCTGAAATTTCGTTGTTCCCGATTAAGAGTTACCACCTCGCGCAGAAACTCTCCCAACACATGCGTATCGGCGGCCTGAACCGATCCCGGAGACAGTACATTTACCGCATAGTTTCGAAAGTCAGGCATAAGCAGGTCGCGCAATAACAGCCCGCCGTTGGCGTGAGGATTAGCGCCCATTCTTCGCTCGCCCCTGGGAGCCAGTTCGGCTAATTCCGGCAAAAAACGACCGCTCTCGTCGAAGAGTTCTTCAGGTTTATAGCTTTTCATCCAGTTTTCAAGTAACTTCAGATGGTCGGGATGCTCGGAATCAACCAGTAGCGGAATCTGGTGGGCTCGAAAGGTGCCCTCGATTTGTATCCCATCGACTACTTTCGGTCCCGTCCAGCCTTTAGGTGAATTGAGAACGATCATCGGCCAGCGTGGACGAGAGGCGTCATTTTTATTTCGCGCATTGCTTTGGATTTGCCGGATTTCCGTAATCGTTTTTTCTAAAACAGAGGCCATGAGCTGGTGCATTTTATCCGGCTCATCGCCTTCTACAAAGTAAGGTATCCAGCCATAGCCACGGAGCAGTTGATCCAGTTCTTCATGCGTGATGCGGGCCAGTATGGTCGGATTGGCTATTTTATAGCCGTTTAGATGCAGGATAGGCAGCACAGCTCCATCGGTAATCGGATTTAGAAATTTGTTGGAGTGCCATGCCGTAGCCAGCGGACCTGTTTCCGCTTCCCCGTCGCCTACGATGCAGGCGACAACCAGTTCCGGATTGTCAAAGACTGCCCCAAAGGCATGGCTGAGCGAATACCCCAACTCTCCACCCTCATGAATCGATCCCGGACATTCCGGCGAGACATGGCTGGGAATTCCTCCGGGAAACGAGAATTGCGTGAACAGCTTTTTCAGACCGGCTTCATCCTGACCGATATTCGGATAGACTTCACTGTAGGTGCCTTCGAGATAAGTATTGCCCACCAATGCCGGGCCACCGTGGCCGGGTCCGGAAATATAGATCATATCCAGGTCAAACTTTTTAATGACCCGGTTCAAATGCACATATATAAAGTTCTGCCCCGGTGTGGTGCCCCAATGCCCAAGCAGCATCGACTTCACGTGAGACAGCTTCAGCGGCTCACGAAGTAACGGATTATCATTGAGATAGAGCTGGCCGACCGACAGATAATTGGCAGCGCGCCAGTAGGCGTTCATCTTGTGGAGCAGTTCAGGGGAAAGCGTTTTTGTTTTCATGGTTTGATTCTCCATTTTTTTTAGCCAAGGCCGGGAAAGCGGTAAGCTGTCTTGGCGATCATAGTCTTACCTTCCGCAGCCTTAAGGCGTTGCTGATGACCGAGACGGAACTCAAGCTCATCGCAGCGCCGGCAATGATCGGGCTGAGCAGTAGGCCGAAGAACGGGTAAAGCACCCCTGCCGCCACCGGAATTCCCAGCGAGTTGTAGATAAAGGCGAAGATCAGATTCTGCCGGATGTTCCCCATGGTGGCTCGACTGAGGCGGATGGCCTTTGCAATGCCGCGGAGATCACCTTTCACGAGAGTGATGCCCGCGCTTTGCATGGCCACATCGGTGCCGGTACCCATGGCAATTCCCACTTCCGCTTCACTGAGGGCTGGTGCGTCGTTGATGCCGTCGCCGGCCATCGCAACGTGTTTGCCCTCCGCGCGCAGCTTTTTGATGTGGGCGACTTTTCCGGCAGGGTCAATTTCGGCTTCCACCGAATCAAGACCGAGTTGTTTGACCACAGCGTCGGCAGTGCGGCGGTTGTCGCCGGTGAGCATGACGATCTCCAAGCCGAGCGCCTGGAGATCCTTGATGGCTTCTGCGGTGGTGGGTTTAATCGGGTCGGCTACGGTGAGGATTCCCGCCGGTTTGCCATCAATGGCGACAAACATCGCGGTCTTGCCTTCTTCCTGAAGTTTCACGGCCGAGGCTTCCATTTGCTCCAAACCGGTGATCTTTTCGTTCCGCAGGAAATCCGGTTTTCCAATCATCACCGCACGACCGGCAACGGTGCCGACAACACCGCCCGCTGTAACCGAGCGGAAGTCATTCACCTCCTCAAGAACGATGTCTTGTTCCCTGGCCCCCCGCACAATCGCTGCCGCGAGCGGATGTTCGCTGTTCTGCTCCAGAGAGGAGGCCATATGCAGTAACTCCTTCGCATCAAAACCGTCGTTGGGCAGGACATCCATGAGCTTGGGTTTGCCCTCTGTGAGCGTACCCGTCTTGTCCACGACTATCGAGGTGATTTTTTCCAATCGTTCGAGCGCCTCGGCGTTTTTCACGAGCACACCTTCCTGAGCGCCGCGTCCCACACCGACCATGATGGACATGGGAGTTGCCAGGCCCAGGGCGCAGGGGCAGGCAATGATGAGAACCGCAACTGCGTTGACAATGGCGTGCGCGAGCTTTGGCTCCGGCCCCAGCCACATCCAGAAAATGAAGGTAAGCATAGACACTGCCAACACCGCCGGTACGAAGATCCCCGCGACCTTGTCGGCGAGACCTTGGATGGGCGCACGGCTACGCTGAGCCTCGGCCACCATGTTTACTATCTGGCCGAGCAAAGTATCGTTACCGATCCGTTCGGCACGCATGACAAAACTGCCGGAACCATTAACGGTGCCGCCCGTCACTTTGTCGCCGACGTTTTTTTCCACCGGGAGCGGTTCGCCGGTGACCATCGATTCTTCCACGCTGGAATGACCTTCAACCACCTCGCCATCCACGGGCACCTTGTCACCGGGAACCACGCGCAACCAGTCACCGACCTTCACTTGTTCGAGCGGGACTTCATTATCGCCCCCGGGTGCGACTTGTCGAGCTGTGGGTGGCGCGAGGTTCAGCAAAGCTTTAATGGCACTGCCTGTCCGGCTGCGGGCCCGAAGTTCGAGCACCTGACCGAGGAGTACCAGCACCGTGACCATCCCGGCAGCCTCAAAGTAAATATCGACCTTGCCTTCATGCAACATTGTGTGTGGGAACAGCTCGGGCATGATCATTGCCACGGCGCCAAAAACAAAGGCTGCACCCACACCGATACTGATCAGAGTGAACATGTTCAGGTTAAGGGTCATGATGGAACGTCCGCCACGTTTAAAAAACGGCCAGCCCGCCCACAAGACCACGGGGGTGGTAAGCGCAAATTGAATCCATCGCGAAACATCGCCCTTTACCCAGGGCTGACTGCCCAGCACCGGGATCAAGTGTGCCATTGCCAGGACAAACACCGGCACCGCCAGTGCGGCGCCGATCCAGAAGCGTCTGGTCATGTCTCGCAGTTCAGCATTCTCTTCATCATCCGTGCCCGCTTTCACCGTTTTTGACTCCAGCGCCATACCACACTTTGGGCATTCGCCGGGATGATCCTGTTCGATCTTAGGGTGCATCGGGCAGGTGTAGGTGGACTTGCCCGGCGGCTTGGCTTCTGGTTTGGATTCGGGTTTAGCCTCGGACTTAGCTGTCGCGGGCGTTGACAGAAACTTCTGCCGGCAGGAGTCGCTGCAAAAGTAGAATGTTTTTCCGTCGCGCTCGGTATGCAGTGCGGACGCTTCATCCACCGTCATGCCGCAGATGGGATCTTTGGCCATCATTAGTCCTCCTTCTCAGGTTATTGTTGTCCCATCATTCCACGGCGATGTTCACCCATTTCCTTCCACATCGAACCATTGGTTTTATCGCCCATCCAACAATTGTTCCAATCGAACTCTTGGCGGTTATTGTCCGCGCCGTTACCGATCCAACCGTGACGCACCTGACCTCCTCGTAACCAATCCGACTGGCCGTAAAACCGGCTGCAGAAACCGGGCGGGTCACTATCTGTCGGCTGGGGTTGAAGCTCGATCGTTTGATCGCCGCTCCCGATCATCATGGGTTTATTTTCAATGGGCCGGCTTTTTTTGAGGTTCTGGTCCCAGGTGTGGACCATCACCTCGCCAGTGTCAGTGTTGGCCACGATTTCGGCTTTCGCCTTGCCGTTATTTAACGTCACCACGTCGCCTCCGTTTGGACCTGCCTGCGTGGATGAGCAGGACTGTATGGTCATCATTGCAAGCAGCAGTCCGATACCGCCGATAACTGAAATTAAGCTTTTCATATAAGAATCTCCTGTTTGTTCGTGATGCAGTGCATCCGCAGCGCATGATTACGGTTTGTGTTTATGCGCAGTAGGGCCGGTTACTACTAAGTAAATGCCCACCGCCGCTGTCCCAGCGACATCCCTTGTTCTTCGCTCGTTTGAATTTCGAATTTCGTAAGCGGTTTTTTCAACTGCTTTCACTCGCCGCCGCCGTGCTCACGGTTTTGCCGGTAGGTATTTTGATCAGCATATGTTTCCTTTTTTTTATTGGCTATGCCAAGTCCGAGTGCGTGGCACACCATCTTGGCGATCATCTGTTCTTCATCAGTGCGAATGACGCGGGCTGCAACCCGGCTGGTCGTTGCGGAGATCACGCCCTCATTCGCAGCGTTTCGCTTTTCTTCGAGTTCGATTCCAAGAAATTCCAGACCACCGCAAATCCTGGCGCGAACTATGGGAGCATTTTCTCCTATGCCGCCTGCGAATACCAGAGTGTCAAGTCCGCCCAAGGCTGCCGCATATGCGCCGATCCATTTCTTGACATGGTAGCAAAACAATGCTACCGCTTCAGCCGCCCGAACATCATGTTTTTCAAGTTTGAGTAAGTCATGCATGTCGGAACTGGTTTCTGACACACCGAGCAGTCCGGACTGGAAATTTACCATCTCATTAAATTGTTTGTCATCCATGCCCTCGGTACGGAACAGATACCAGAGGAGTCCGGGGTCCAGGTCACCTGAGCGGGTGCTCATCGGCACACCGGCTGTTGGAGTGAAACTCATGCTTGTGTCTATGGATTTGCCTGCATGCACCGCAGCCAGGCTGGCGCCATTGCCGAGGTGGGCAAGGATGACCCGGCCTTGTGCCGCTTTTTCCCCGGCCAGGCTGGCCAGTTCTTCCATCAGAAACGCATATGATAATCCGTGAAACCCATACCGCCGCACACCCATAGCTTCGTAACGGCGTGGAATCGGTAATAACCTGGCCACGCGCGGCAATTCATGGTGAAAAGCCGTGTCAAAACATGCCACTTGGGGCAGATCGGGAAATCGTTTATGGAAAGCCTCGGTTAACAGAATTTCTTCCGGCAGATGCTCAGGATCGAATGGACTAAGCCGGTGAAGTTCTTCAACCATTTCAGTAGTAATTAGCTGTGGCTGGCTATACTTCGGCCCGCCATGAACAACACGATGCCCCACCGCGGTCAATGTATCATGTCCGCTGTGCTGCTCGATCCAATCCATCAGAACTCCCACCGCTACCGTATGATCCGGCGCTGTAACTAAACGCGAAAAGTTGTCCTCCTGGTTTGAACCTTTCACCCGCAATGTGGCGTTCGATAGTCCAATGCGCTCAATTGTACCCTCCAGAATTCTTTTAAGCGCATCGCCGGCTTCAAATAGCGCAAACTTGATACTGGATGAGCCGCCATTAATCGTCAAAATTCGTGGGTTAGCCTCTCTCTTTGATGATTTTTTTGGCATTGTTGATTTCATCTTCTTTTTATCCGTTGATCAGATCAGCGCTGCCACAGGATTTGCGGGGTTTCTAGTGGAACAGCAACACCGGAGCAAAGCGGAATCAGTCTTGCTGTATAGTCTGTCGCAGGCCGGTCGTCAGACACAGCAGCACCATAGATATGACCACCCAAAGAGCCTGCCAGTTGGCGAAGTTGTTTCATCTCATGCCTTACCGGTGCATCGCCGTTTATTCCGTCTGCATAAAGCTCGACTCGCACCGCATCAGGATTAATATCATTTAGATAAACCTGAACTTCATATACGTGCTGCTTGTCTTCGGTCTGAACCTTCATTTCGACGAAACGCAATGTTGGCCAAAGTTTCTCCAGCGCCTTGCACCAATTAACTATCCGGATGGCTACCTCACCTTTATTGGCAGCACGTTTCATATAGGCTAAAGCTGCCGGGAGATAGTGTTGTTCGGTATATTCGCGCACCGTGCGGTTGGCCGAAAAGCGTGGTGTCAACTGCGCCATGCTTTCACGCATCCGCCCAACCCAAGCAACAGGAATGCCGTTCTCGTCTCTGTTATAAAACTCAGGGATTACTTCCTGTTCAAGCAGGTCATAGAGTGCATCGGCTTCGGCAGCGTCCCATGCCGGATCATCGCCATGCTCCTGGCCGTCTCCCAACGCCCATCCCACTTCAGGTGTGTATGCTTCCGCCCACCAGCCGTCCAGTTCCGAAAGATTAATGCCTCCGTTTACGAGCACCTTCATTCCGCTTGTTCCGCAAGCCTCCCAGGGCCGCCGTGGAGTGTTGATCCAGACATCGACCCCTTGTACCAGATGTTCAGTTAACAGCATGTCGTAGTCGCTCAAAAAAACTATATGAGATCGGATTTCCGGCTGTCGGATAAAACTTATCCATTCATGGATCAATGCCTGCCCGTCCAGGTCATCCGGATGAGCCTTGCCGGCGATAATGAGTTGTACCGAACGATCAGGGTTGGTTAACAGGCGAAGCAGCCGCTTTGGGTCATACAACAGCAGGTTAGGTCTTTTATAGGTAGCGAAGCGCCGCGCAAAGCCCAGCGTTAAAACATTTGGATCAAAGAGACGTTTGACACTTTCAAGCACATCGTCAGGCGAGCCATAGGCAGCCATTTGTCTGGAAAATCGCTTGCGGGCGTATTCAACAAGAGCCTTGCCGGCATCTATGCGAAATTGCCAAAGGTCGGCGTCGGAAACGTGGCGAATATCCTGCTCCATAGTTTCCATTGTCCCCAGCCAGCGGTCTTTTCCACAGGCTTTCGTCCAAAGATCGTCGGCTGCCGCTGAATCCCAGCTTGGCATGTGAACTCCGTTGGTCACGTGACCAATGGGAACTTCGTTCGCCGGCCAGTTGGAAAAAAGAGGTTCAAAGAGGTGACGGCTGACTTTCCCATGTAAGCGACTCACGCCATTTACCGCACCGCTGCCACGGATTGCCAGATAAGCCATGTTAAAGCTCTCCGAAGAATTATTCGGATTCTGACGGCCCAGGGCCAGCAAATCATGAAGTGTTATGTTAAGCCTCTGTTTGGCATAACCACCAAGGTATTGTTCGATAAGAGAAGGAGCAAAACGGTCAAAGCCTGCGGTAACCGCCGTGTGGGTGGTAAACAAGTTCCCAGCCCGGGTTGCAGTCAATGCTACTTCGAATGGTTGCCCGGTTTCTTCCATGAAACTGCGGGCGCGTTCCAGAACTGCAAAGGCCGCATGCCCTTCATTCAGATGGCAAACTTCCGGATGGATTCCAAGTGCGTCAAGCAGTCTCCATCCTCCGATGCCGAGCAGCAATTCCTGCTTAAGACGCAGCTCCGGCCCGCCTCCATACAACTCGCTGGTAATTCCCCGATGTACTGGAAAGTTCGCGGCATCATTGCTGTCCAGCAGGTAAAGTTTTACTCTGCCTACCTGAGCCTGCCAGGCTCGCAACCAGACCGAATAACCGGGCAGAGAGATCTCCAGACGCAACCACTCGCCGTTTTCCTGGCGCAATGGCGTGATCGGCAGCTGTCCCGGATCATTATACGGGAAGAGTGCCTGTTGGTTTCCGTACTTGTCGATTACCTGTCGAAAATAGCCTTGCTGGTAGAGCAGACCTACGCCTACTACCGGCACGCCTAAATCGCTGGCGGCTTTGAGCTGATCACCGGCCACGTTGCCAAGCCCGCCTGAATAGATGGGCAGCGCTTCACTCAACATGAATTCCAGGCTGAAATACGCGACGCAGGTCAGAGGAGCCTGCGGATGATATTGCTGAAACCATGCCTGAGCTTCTTCCGCCTGATGCTTGGCTTGCAGCAGATCATCAATGTTCTTACGGAAGGCTGGATCTGTCAACACACGTTCGAGTTGGTCTCGTGAGACCGTTTGTAGGACAACCCATGGATTATGCGTGAGTTCCCACAATGCCGGATCAAGCTGCCTCCACACTTTATCTGTGGCATGATTCCATGATGAGCGCATATCCAGCGCAAGCTCAGCCAGGGAATCAAATCCTTCGATTTCCGTAGGCAAAAGGCTATATATCGGGTGGCCGGCACGTGCTTGCTCGGTCATAGTTTCTCCTTATGAATTGGATTTACATGAAAGGCCTGAGGTTGTGGAGCCCATAGCCAAAGCGCTGTAATAGTATTAGATTATAACGCCAAGTTTTATCGGCTGTGTGTGATCTCTATGTGCAGCGACAAGAAACTGTTGTTTTGCTCTCAAGATGAACATGTGTTATCTTTTTACCAGCAGAACCGGGATTTTGGTTTCTTTGTGGAGCACACCATAGGTTACACTTCCAAGGAGCACAGCTACTAAAGCGCTTTGTCCATGGGAACCCATAACAATAAGGCCTGCTTTTGACTTTTCAGCTTCTTTAACAATCTCCTCAACAGGATGCCCTGTTTTTATAACAACCGTAGATTGAACACTTTTTTCTTCACACAGTTTCACTATATCTTTGGTATATTTTTCAGCAGCCTCCTGAAGATAATCCTCGACTGGTTCTATCATATTCATTGCCGTAAGCCCGGCAGGAACTGCCCGGCTTACAAAAAAGCGTTGATCAATAACACTCATAATAATTACGGAAGCGTTTAACTGTTTTGCAAGGTCAACCCCATAATTTGCCGCCTTTTGTGCTGTCTTTGACCCGTCTGTCGGAACAAGGATTTTCGAAATCATGACCTCTCCTTTAATGTTCTTGAAAATTAATCAAAAAAACAAATTGTATCATGGCCCCATAAAGGGCATCTTTTAACTAATCAGCATTAGATAATCATTACCGCTTGAGCCACTTTAAAAACGTTTCAGTTTGGTCAAGGTCAAGGCGGGCGAAAATTTTAACCATAGGAATACATATAGTATTTCGAGGATTAAAATTTGAGCCCAACGCTGAGATCGGCCAAAATGGGACGTTTTGAAACTGGCTCGCTTGTCGAAAATCAGGTTTGGTGAGTGGTTAAGTTATGCATCGCCTTAATAATATCAAGAATCGCCTCATGCATTCCTTCGGCTGATGAATGAGGTTCTATTGCTTCTTTTTTTCCGGTATGGACCTTAGACTTGAGCTCATGGAATTTTTGAGCATGTGTTTCAAACTGGATGCGATGTTCTTCTTTCAGGTCTTTGATATGATCGGAATTAATTTTTTTAATAAGTTCGTCGGCTTCTGCCATTAATTGTTCTATGCTTTTTGCTTTTAAGTTTGTTGTCATAATGTTTCCTTTCCATTTTTAAAAGTAATACCGCCCGGTTTAAAGAATATATTGTTCACATATTTTGCGGTAATGATGTCCATATATTGAAAGTGTGACAGCCAATGGTATCTGCTTGGGTTTGCTGATTAGCGTCCAACTTATAAGTTTCCAGTATTGAAAACGCTCTTTCCCTAAAAACCCGAGCCGGAAAGCAGATCGAAAGAAAGAAAGAAATCGCTGAAAATTTATCGGCTGCTTGATTTCAGGCACCTTAAGTTCCTTAAGCAAAGTTCTGACCCGACGGTAGTAGTTTTTAGGAGAATAAATCTGTTCCATTATCGATTTATACCCGTCCAAAAGCTTGTCTATGCCCATTCGGGGAATTATATTGGTTGTTCCATTAACATTATCTCCGGAAAAGATATTGTCCACCCGGCTTTCCCGTTGAAGCCGCTCAAAAAGGCGTGTTCCCGGAATGGCCTGTAGCATTCCAACCATTGCGGTGACGATTCCGCTCATTTGAATAAAATCGATCTGACGCTGGAAAATAGAAGGCATATCGCTGTCAAAGCCCACAATAAAACCACCCATCACCTGTAATCCGGAACGGTGGATAATTTTGACGCTTTCAAGAAGATCCCGGTTTTTATTCTGGGTTTTGTGGCATTCTGTAAGACTGACCTCATCGGGTGATTCGATACCGATAAAAACAGAATCGAATCCGGCCGTTACCATCATATCCAGAAGCTCAGTATCATCGGCGAGATTGATAGAGGCTTCAGTGAAAAAAACACATCCCTTTTTGTCTTTGCGCCATTCGATAAGAGCGGGCAGTAAATGCGTTTTAAGGTAGCCCTTATTTCCAATAAAATTATCGTCAACAAAAAATATGCTGCCGCGCCAGCCGGAAGTATAAATAATGTCCAGTTCTGAGATGATTTGCCGGGGTGTTTTCAAGCGTGACCGGTGACCGAACAGAGCCGTCACATTGCAGAATTCGCAATTGAAAGGGCATCCCCTGGAAAATTGTATGTTCATGGATGCATATCGGTTCATTTTTATCAGATTCCATGAGGGAACAGGAGTATCGCTAAGATCACAGAAACCGGAAGCTCTATAGATTTTTTTTGCTTGTCCGTTTTGTAAGTCCGACAAAAAAGCTGGAAGTGTCAATTCTGCTTCGTCGAGAACTAGATGGTCTACCTCCTTGAATTCCTCTGGCTCAGAAGTAAAAAGCGGCCCTCCTGCAACGATTTTTAAATTCAAAGCCTTACAGCGGGCGATGATTTGTTTGGCTGATATACGCTGAACGGCCATGCCTCCGATAAAGACCATATCCGCCCATAAAAGATCTTTATCCGTAAGACTATCCACATTCACATCCACAATGCGTTTAGACCATTTGTCCGGTAAAAGGGATGATACGGTAAGCAAGCCAAGCGGCGGGAAAGCCGATTTCTTTCCGATAAAACTTAAAGCGTACGTATAAGACCAAAAGGTATCCGGAAATTTTGGGTAAATAAGTAGAATGTTCATATTATTGGGTTCCTCTCTGCATTATAGCAGTTGTCAGAAATGGGTTTCATTCTTTATAATTACCAGGATCACGCAATATTAAATGCAAAGAGTCTGCCAATAACTGAAGGGAAATCAGAAGCTTGGATTCATGATTTAATAACAGGGAATTAGGTTAAAAGTAGATGATAGCAAAATACTTTGAAATGATTAATTGAACCTCAACATTTGGTTGAACCTCAAAATATTGATGGATGCTGGAAGAACCTGACACTTAAAGTCAGAGAGACAGGTCAGGAAAAGGCAAGGCACCTCTAACATAGATGATACGATGTATCCGCTAAATCAGGAGAAGATTATTGTGTGCCGGCAGTCTCTAAAAACCAGCATTCGCTCCAGTTAAACCAGTACTCCTTCCGGGCAGATGTTATTTTGATAATGAAACTATTAGAACTATCGGCACCCTTATAGGTCGCATCTTTAATTTCCATAGGCGGAAGGCTCTTGTCCTTCCAATGAACAATTATTGTAGCCATGACATTTATCTCCTGTTCTGATTGTCACTCAACAGAGCCAGTTTCAAAACGCCCTATTTTGGCCGATCTCTGCGTTGGGCTCAAATTTCAATCCTCGAAATACTAAATGTATTCCTGTGGTTGAAATTTTCGCCCGCCTTGAGCTTGACCAAACTGGAACGTTTTGAAAGTGGCTCAACATATTGTAATATTTTTCTTCCTTATTGACAATTGACTGGGCCTTCGTAAATGACCCAGTCTCATTAATTTTTAATTGCCGAATAGTTAAATGTTTTAGTTTCGCATCCTGTCTGCAGGGTTTACGCCTTCACTCAGGAGAAGTACTTCAACTCTTCTGTTTTGCTTACGTCCATCAATGGTGCCATTATCAGCGGTTGCGTATTCTTCACCATAGCCCTTCATCGTGATTCTTTCGGGATTGATCCCCTTGTCGGTCAGTTTTGCCCCTACCGCATCGGCGCGCTGTTCAGAAAGAGCAATGTTCATCTTCTCCTTCCCTACGCTGTCCGTATATCCCTCAACCAATACGTTGACACGCGGATATTTATTCATAAACGCAACGAGTTTATCTATGTTGTAATCAGCCTTCGGAGACAAAGCGACTCTGCCGGTGGAAAATAAAACATCTCCTAACGTCACGACTACACCCCGGTCTGTTTGCCTGACCATAAGTTTGGAAAGCTCTCTGATATACATCTTGTTTTCAGCTTTTTCTTTTTCCGCTTTCCGTGCTTTAGCCTCAGCATCCATTTTATCTCTTTCCGTTTGCGCCAAAACAAGTGTCCTGTTCTCGGCCTCCATCTCAGCCTCTTTCAACTCAAGGGATTTGGCATCGACTTCTCCTTCTGCTATCCGTGCTTGAGCTTCCGCATCCATTTTATCTCTTTCGGTCTGTGCCAAAACAACAGCACTATCCTTGGCATCCATTTTAGCCTCTTTCAGCTCAAAGGATTTGGCATCGACCTGCCTCTTTGTTTGAAGAACAAGCCGATCCTTTTGCCTGCTGTAGGCTTCTTCTTCTTTCTCTGCTAACTTCCCTTCTGTAATGGCTTTGGCAATTTGTGTCTTCCTCTCTGCCAGATAGGCCTGGTGATCAATCTCTTTATAATCTGAGGCCAGCTCCCCGGCCTTGATGGCATCGCCGGCTTCCGTCAGATGCCCCTGGCCGTAGTTTGTTACATATTGATTCGACTCTGCCTGAGCAAGACTATTTCGGGCACGGTCTAAATGGTCTTTGGCCATCATTTGATTATGGGATGGTCCGCATCCTGCCACGAGGGAAATGATCAGCACGAGTAGGCCACAGCTTTTCTTTACTACTGTATATTTAATATCAGTCATGTATATTATCTCCTTATAAAGTTATTATTCGGCGGGCATACGCTCAACTTCGTGTCGCAGTGCATTGATGTTTTCTCTACTCATTTCTGTTGCTTTTTTCTCTTTCATAGATATGGCCTTAACACGTGCATAATCCGCATCAACCGAAGCCTGTTCAGATAAACGGGTAGCCGTTTCGTAATCATCATTTTCCAAAGCTTTCCCGGCTCCCGCCAGCTTGTCTGTCGCCAATTCAAGAGCAGCAGGAGCAATGATTGCTGCATTACTCTCCCTGGCAATACTGATGGCTTTCTCACCCTCGGAAAATTTCGTAGTCGAAGTCTCACGGGTAAATGTTGATGCGCACCCACTGACTATCAGCGATGCGAGGGCAATTATGCCCATGATAAAGAACAAGGGCTGTAGATTTCTTATATTAACGTTCATTTTCTTCTCCTTTTCTAAGATTCATCTGATAAACATTTCCATCTCCGGAACCGTTCCTTGGATTTGTACAACTTGTAATTAAAGTAGCAGATATCAGTTTTAAATTCCCTCCCCATCGATGGGGGATGGCTATGGTGGGGGTGAAAGAAAGAATAATCCACCTTATTATTCCCCCTTCACCCTGGCCCTCTCCCACAAGGGGAGAGGGAAAAAGTATTATTATTTTTTAATGCCCCTCTTTGGGGGGCTTCTTGAGGTTAGCCGCTCTGCGGGTAGATTTTTACTATAAGCCGACGATTGTTTGGTGATTTCTATCAATAACAGGCTGGGATTTAGGTGCTTATGAGTTTTTAAAACGAGCAATTACTTTGTCATAATCATCTCTCAGCTCATCTACTGCCTTGTCCATTCCCGATTTCACGTCATCCCAGGTTTCCCCGCTTGCTGACTTGAGCTCATTGAATTTTTCTGAAGCCGATTTTTTCTTCTTTTCTAATATAGCTATCTGATGGTTGTATTCATCCCTGGCATCATCTTTGAGCTCCATAGCCCCAGCTTTGAGTTTATCAATTTTTTGATCATAAGCTTTAAGATCGGCGTCGATTTGTTTCTGGTAAGCCTCTTTCTTCTGTTCGGTATACGCCACAACAGTATTCAAAGCTTCTTTGGATTCCTTTTTTACATCCTGCGCGGTTACCATTGATTCGGGTTCCTTTGCTTGATCCTGATTGTTGCAAGCTGAAAAAAATAGTGAACTTACGAAGAGAGAGACAATAATAACCAAAGATTTCATTTTCATTTTTTAACTCCTTTTAGTGATACAGAAATAATATATAGCGTAATGAATAGTAACGAAAAATAAATTAAATATTGATTATTTATCCTTTTTAGACTCAGTCCACTCTTCCAATTTACGGGCGGCAACATCACGTCCACCGATACCAAAGGCTATGGCAGCCGCTACAGCTATTGCTCCTAAAATCAGACCGAAGGCCAGATTGATTATCTCGTTGGCTAAACCCATATGACGGATTGCTATAGAGCCTGCCAGTATCAGGATTGCCACACGAGCCACGACTGACATCAGGCCCGCTTGAGCAGTTCCACTTGCCTGTATAGCCTTAGATGCCACATTCGCCAGGTACAGACCGATAACGATAATGATCAGACCCAACAGTATATGACCACCAAAGACAACAAGCTCTTCCATCAGATAAGAGAGCGATTTAAAGCCTATCAAATCAGATGCTTCAAATACTGCGATAAGCATAATCGTTATCAGCACCAGGTAGCCTGCTATTTCGGAAAGAGTTCTCTTTCCTTTTTCAGGTTCTTTACCTATGCCTAGGCGAAGAAGAATTGAGTTGAATCCAATGCCGGTCATGAGTTCGGTGATAAATCCTGAAACTACTTTCCCGACCACATAGGCAATTGTTATGACTAACACAGCAGCAAATATAGCCGGAAGCGCCCCCATGATCAGGTTCAACATGTTGCTGGCCGGTTGGGTGATAGAGTCCAGAGCTAGTGCATTAAGTGCGGCAATCATCACCGGGATAAGGATGAGTATGTAGACAATCAAGGCGATCATTTTGGACAGAGAAGTTACTTTTATCCGATCACTGAATTTGTCCAGGCCGGTGGCAGCCAGCAGGGTACTCACAAGTTGTCTTACGATACGGGCAACGAACCAACCGATTACCCCGATCACACCAGCCGCCAGGATATTGGGCAAGAAAGCTAAAAATTTGTCCAGCATACTCTGTACCGGATTGAGCAAGCCCTCAAGATTCAGTGCGCCTAACACCGCAGGTAGAAACAGCAAAAAGATCAGCCAATATATTACATCGCCGACCGTTTTTGTCAGTGGTACCCGCTTAGTTTGTTCATCGCTAATCCGGCCTCCTATCCGCTCGTCAAATTTTGCAACATCCATCACCTTTGTGATGGCCAGGCGTGATACGGCTGCTGTTATCCAGGCAAGAAGCAGTAAAATACCCGCCCCAAGCAACCGGGGAAGAAATTGGAAAATATGATTCATAAGTTGCTCCAGAGGATCTATTACCATGGTGAGTCGTAATGCCTCGAAAAAGGCAATGAGTACCAAAACCATGATAAGCCAGAACAGGCCCCTGCCTATCACCTGGGCTGCGCTTTTCCCTTTACTTTCTTCTTCGCCCATGGCGCCTGAGATTTTACCGGCCAACCTTGTGCGCTGAAGTACATTGCGGACGACGGTAGATAAGATTAAAGCAACTAACCAACCGGCAATCAGGATGGCCAGGGCGCCGATAAGGTTAGGCAAATAATCAATAATCGATCCGATGATCTGGTTTAACATATCTTTTCCTTGCATCTTAGTATCTCCTTTATTTTGTTGTGACTAATATCTAATTGTGACAATGGTAAAAAACCAATCTAAAAAGAAAAATGGATTTGACCATTTTGACACTCCTCTCGATTTCATCCACATTATCGACGGGCCTTTTGAGAAGTAAATAAGCAGCTCAAGTGAACAACACCGTGGTAAGCTTCGACACTGAAAAGATTATATCACTATAATTGCAAAGAGCCTGCCAATACCCGGAGAAGAATTATAAGTTTGATTTTATCCTTTAATAACAGGAAAATATATTAACAGGCGATAACAGTCTAAAAGTATGAAACGATCCGTTTGGCCTCAATATATGGTGGAACATCAGTATATTGATGGGTGTAAAGAGAATGTCCGGGCTAACCCCCCCGTTATCCCTCATAAGCGCTAAGTTAATTAATATATAACAACTATTGTCACATCAACGATGAAATGTACCAACCTGTCATTTCGACCAACGGGAGAAATCTTTATAAATCTCTTAAAAGCAAGATCTCTCTTTTTAGTCGAGATGACAATTGATGCATGACACATCACTATATGAAAGTAATTTGAATATCGAATATAGAACAAGGAATAATGAATATCGAAGGAAGATAAAAGGTATGATATCGAAGAACGTTTGATAGATTTTGCTGTGTGAATAATCAAATCGGGTCATTAACAAAAACAAAAAATGGCCCGGTTTGAGTAAAATTGGACACCCTGTTTTTATATCGAGCTAATGAGAAGATTAGCTCAATAAGCCCGATTCGGATTATCTGAAGTTCTTTTATTGCGAGGGGAAAGCTTTATCTGTTTTTATCGTTGACTCATAAACATCAATGCTTGATTTGTAAACTTTCGATACAATGTTATGAGTCAACGATTCCTGTTAAATTATACTTTACCTTAATCACCCTCCGGGTAATATGTATTTGGAACACTTTATTATCTCGCAGAACGATAAAGCACAGTCAGGAAATTATTGTGGGGTTTCCTCAGTATTGGAAATTATTATTTCCACACGGCGATTTTGCTGCCGGCCGACAGAGGTATCATTGCCTGCCACAGGATAGACCTCGCCCTTGCCTATAGTCTGAATTCGTGCCTGTTCAATCCCACTTGCAACAAGGGCATCTCGAACAGCATCAGCGCGTCGCTGCGAAAGGCCCAGATTATAAGTGTCGCTTCCTCTGCTATCGGTGTGCCCTTCAATTGTAACCATTCGCTCGGTGTGCTTCTTAAGAAACTCTGCGAGTTGGTCTATAGTGCGCATAGCTCCGGGTTGAAGGTTTGCCTTGTTGTTGGCAAAAAGCACATCGCCTAAAGTGAGCACAATGCCCCGGTCGGTCTGCTTCGCCTGAAGCTCATCAATCTCCGCTTTAAGCTCTGCTGCTTTTTTCCGGGCTTGTTCAGCCTCAAGAGCCATCGCTTGAGCTTCCTGTTTTGCCAATTCAAGCCGATTTGTTTGTTCTTCAGCTATCTTTCTGGCTTGCTCTATTTCCTGAAGCCGGGTTTGAGCTTCCTGTTTTGCCAGCTCAAGCTGTTTCATTTGTTCCAAAGCTTCCTGCTGTTTCATTGCAAGTTGTTGAGTTTTTTCTGTTGCCATCATGTTGGCTTGCTCTGCTTTCTTAGCGCTGGCATCGGCTTTAATATTGGCCTGCTTAGCTTCCATGCTGCGATTCTCCATCAGTATACGATTCCGCTCCTGATTAAGCCTCTCAACCTCAGATTCAGCCTTTTTTTGTTTCGCCATAGCCACAGCGATCTGAACCTGCCTTTCGGCAAGATAAGCTTTCTGGTCTATATCTTGCATTTCCTTAGCTGCCTCAGCACTTTCCAGTGCCTTCTTGGCGTCATACATGGGCACTTGTGCATTAGCTACTATTTCAGGATTAGCGCTTGCATCAGAGTAAGCGGTGCGGGCACGTTCCAGTGCCTCGTTTGTCTTGGGAGTTGAAGCGCAACCAAGCATCATGCTTGTTGTCATCGTCACAATCATAAAAAACCCCAGATAGATTTTTACATTTTTCTTTGTTTTCACCATGGTGTGTCTCCTCCTTAATCCTTAAAACCGTTGATTTCTATTTTGATTGCATACGATTGATTTCTGACTGAAGGGTTTTAATGCTATCCCGAAGCTCTTCGGCGAATTTTTTCGCCTTTGCTTCGTTTGATTTTGCTCTCGCAAGAGTGGCGTCAGCTAAGGCTCTATCAGCAAGCCTCTGAGCCTTTTCATATTCTTCGTTTTCCATAGCAGCCTTTGCAGCCTTCAAATTATCCTGCGCCAATCTCAGTTCCAGCGGAGCGTATTTGTTGGCATCACTTTCTGCTGCCTGTTGAATGTTCATTTCCGTGTTTGCTATCTGACTTGTGGGTGGTACCCCAGTAGTACCACAGCCACACAAAGCTACCGAGCCCAAAATCAGGGGAACCGCAACTGCCTTTGTGATGTATTTACTTGCTTTCATAACCATTGATCCTCCTTATTATTTAATGTTTATTCATTCGCATGATTACAAGATTCATACGGCTATAGCAGCAAATAGTCTGCCAATAGCTGACAGAAAGTCAAAATATTGTATTAGTCATTTTATTGCTGTATGTTATATTGATAAGACAGAACAATCTAAAAGTATGAAATGATTCATTTGGCATCAATATATAGCGGAACATCAGTATATTGATGGGTGTAAAGAGAAGTGCCGGGCCGTTATTCCTCCGGATGTGCTACTGAACCTGAATAAAATACCGGACATTCTTCATTCTGAATGAAGTCCCACGTATCCTCCAGCGGATTTAATACAGAACCGCCAATTGATTTAAAGATATTTTCCTTTTCTATCTGCGGTTTATCGAAAGGCCCACGTACTTTCTCTAAATAAACAGCGCACCCCTGTTTATCAAGGGCCGCAATAGTTACATCTTCAAACCGGTTTCTGATGAAGTTTAATCTCCCCTTCATGGCAATCCTCTGTTTAGTTGAGGATAGGGCTACATCAAGCGCCTCAGCAATGCCGTTTTTTACCTTCCAGACCGAGACGAGTTTTTTGACGATTCCTTTTCCACCTTGCGACTCTGCATAAAGGCTGGCAAAATGATAGCTTTTTGTGAGTAACGGTCCGAAAGGTCCAGCTAGTAAAATCGACCCAACATCAACGAGGTTAAAATTCTGACTTCGTTTGTACTTCATGATTAGAGCATCGATATCGATGCCATACAGCATAAGGTTTTCCCCATTTAAAGATAGGTTGCCGTTAAGCGATCGTTTGATATCATCTGCGCTTTTCCCCAATGCTGTCAGGTCCGCGGAAAAGTTAATCGGCCCTTCTATGGTTTTTTTTGGGATTTTCTTATGCGAGTATTGCTGAAGAAGTTCTTCGATCCTGAACCGATTAAGAGTATATATTACCCTGTATTGTGGCAACGGCCCCGTCAGATCGACATGAATGCTTCCTTTCCCGGTACCACCGGCGATATTCATGCTGACTGGCTTGATATCGAGTATTCCATTTTCGCCTTCTGCTTTCATCGCGAGGTTCATCAGGGTGACGCTATATATCTTGAGTGTCTTGCATCGTACATTTCCGGTGAATGAGGTGCTTTTAGCTGGTTTGGTACTATCCGTCTCATTGTATGAAAGGTTTTTTAGGATCAAATCGAAGTTATTAGCTTCAATTTTCTCGCCTGATGTTTCATCCGTATAAACAAGGTTCCCCTGAGAGATAGATATAGTTTCAACAGCAAAGGGCTTTCCTGGTGGCGCGCTTCCAGGTTTAGTATAATTAAACATTCCATTTTTATACCTAACTATGGAGAAAACCGGCTGGATAAGCCAGATTCTGCTTATCTGAAAATCTTTCCTCATGAGGGGGAAGATCTTCAGACCTATCCTCATCTTCTCAATCGTAACAAAATCCAATCCCCTGTTTTGAACACTGACGTTTTGCAGCGATAGACCGAAACCTGGAAACAAAGCGATACTCATTTTGCCTTTGACCTTGGCATCCATTCCTATAGCAGTAGATACAGTTGCCTCGATTTGCGGTTTAAAGGCTTTGATATTGAGCAGGCAAGTGAGGATACCCGCAATGAAAACAATCGTGATGACACCCGTTGTTATTAAAAGAACCTTTTTCTTATTGAGAGCCATGTTTCCTGTCAGCCCTTTTTGTTTCCCATGACAAGCAATACTATACCGCCAAAGAGTGCTACCCCTCCCACGATTGGCGGCAGAGGAAACGTTTTGGTTTTCTCGGCAGTCATCTGGAGAGGGCCGATATCGATGACATTCTCCCTGGTCGTGTAGGTGATGCCCTGATATGCGAACGCGACTATTCCGATCACAATAAGGATGATGCCTATCAATGTGTATTTTCTCATTTTGCTCCCCCATTTCTGTCGTCAGCCCTGGTGGGTTGATAACTTTCTGCAGGCTACGATGATCTGCGTCCCTGAATAATGTTAACCACCACCATGATAACAGCAATTACAAGCAATATGTGAATTAAACCTCCCATCGTGTAACTGCTCACCAGCCCCAAAAGCCATAAAATTATCAGTACCACAGCAATCGTCCACAACATAACATCCTCCTTTCAGTAGTTTATTGATAGCAATCCCTAAATCCTTATTTTGTTCGGGATAATTGTTTTCAAGGGGAAGGGACCGGATCAACTTAAAACGTCTTTCCGGTTCCTTGCTCTCGTGCTCCTATTTTACAATGATTTCAAAAAGAACTCTCATGTTTGCCTTTGCTGCTTTTGAGTAAAGCTTTTTAGGCGCTACTTCGTGGACTTCCGGGCTTGTCTCCCCGTAGCCGATTGTGGAAAGCCTATCCCGTGTAATGACGCCTTCGTTAATGAGATATTCCCTGACAGCATTTGCTCTTCTTTCGCTTAACTTCTGGTTGTAGGGCTCAGTGCCGGAAGCAGAGGTATACCCTGCAATACGGATTTGAGCTTTAGGGTTTTCTTTCAGAAGCTGGATATTCCTTTTCAGTATCGTCTTCGCTTCCGGTTTGAGGATCGACTGATCGAAACCGAAATGTATGTCCTCAAAAGCAAGAATAATGATCTTCGGCTCAACTGATGCAGCCATAACCTTCTCCTCAACCTTTGGTTCAGACGCCATGATGACGACCTTCTCCTCCTCAACCTTTTTAGGCGCTTCAACAACCTTGGGCGTTTCCTTTGCTTCTACTTTAGGTGTTTCCTTTTCGCCGCCGAATAAGAAAGATACTCCAACTGTGCATAATAAATTGTTTACGGAGTCATCCTTTCCAAGAGATCCATAAGGAAGAATGTGTCTTACATCTCCGCGTAATGCGACATTGTCTGTAATAAAGTACTTTAATCCGGCTCCGTAATTAAATAAAAAATCGTTTTCCGCACCTCCTCTGTCCGGATTTAATGTAATTCCTCCAACACCTGCTGCAAGATAAGGAACCAGTTTGCCAAAGTTTGTTATATTATACAGAGCATCAAATTTATAAAGAAAACCTTCTACATCTCCACCAATATTTTCGCGGCCGGAATCGATATAGTTTAATGATCCCTCAATACCCCAGTTTTTGGTTAAGTCATAACCAAGATTCAAACCGGATGTAATTCCATCGTCTAAATTCTGGTTTCCTTCAAAAAAATACCAGCCGATATTTGGTGTAACTGTAAATGCACCTTGCCGATCTTCAGCAATGCTCAATGTCATAAATAAGGTTAGTAATAAGAAAACAGAAATTGTCAGTGTTAAGCTAATTTTTTTCATTTAATTCCTCTATTTATTAATAATGTATCAACATGAAAATTCTTATCGCAGGATGAAATAGCAGGCAGTAATTCTTTTGTTTTCAAGCAATTTCCACCGCAGTTGATGAACTTGTATATCAGACCATCAATAATGTGCGATATTACTATCCGATTTAATAAGTACTTCAGTGTTTACTGTTTCTATGAATCTGTATCCTCCTTTCTTTCCTAACGCCGTTCATAATGTACTCCACCGCTGTCATGACCTCCGCCATGACCTCCACCATCACCTCTTCCTCTTCCATCCCAGCCATCTTCCCACCCGATAAAACATCCTCCAAGAGATACAAGCATCATCACAAAAACAATTGCCAGTATAATCCTTTTCTTCATTTTCTCTTCCTTTGTTGCTCATTGAAGGATAAGGGATAACTTTCCCTCTCCATTTCCTTCTCCTTTCCTTATTGAACCGATAAGGAAAAAAATCATCCGGGACAATTCCACACACTACCCGGAAAGTACATTAACTCAAATGATTAGAAGTATTATGAAGGGTAATAGCAAATAGTCTGCCAATAGCCGGAGAATAATTATGAGTTTGGAATTATCCCTTAATAACAGAAAGTTAGGTTAACAGGAGAGAGCAGGTTAAAAGTATGAAACGATTTGCTTCCCTCCATATTTGGTGGAACCTCAGAATGTTGATGGGTATGGGAAGAGGCGGACATCTTAAGCCGGGAGGCAAGTCAGGAAAGGGCAAGGCACCTCTAACAGGGCTCACTTTATTAAGCCGCCCGACGAGAGAATATACCATTTCAATGGTCCAAAGGGCTGCAATGGTCTTCATTACATCCCTGATCCGCTAAAAAGCCATATAGTGTTTCCTCAAGGTCTTTGAGGGCGAATGGTTTGAATAAAACGGAATCCGCATGACCATTTTTCATCCCCTCTATCACGGCATCCTTTATCATGCCGGTCATCAAAATCACCGGTGTTTCCGGGGATGTTTTTTTAATATTACAGGCCAGTTCCCAACCGTTCATGCCGGGCATCTGAATATCCGTCAATACCAACTCAAATTCCTCATTGATAAAAAGATCCAATGCATCATATGCATTATTAACGGATTTCACTTCAAATTTTAGTTCGCTAAGCATGATGGCCAGTAAATTACAAAGAGCATTGTCATCATCTACTACTAGTATGCGTTTAGGTTTTACAATATCCACATTCCCGGCTTTCCTGTGGACGCATAGATCATGAAGACCCTGTGGCCGGGTATGAATAATATGGGAATCGTCTGATTTTTTTGTCTCGGCTATATTGAACATTTGTACCCCTTCAATAAGGCATTTGGTAAAAAGCAATTTATCCATTAAGCTTCCTTCACTCCCTTCGGCAGGAAAACGGAGTGAAACCGGATAGCGAAGCAATTGTCTGTGATAACTCCGTGCGATTCTCAGGAAGAAATTTCATTCATATGATTTTAAGAATGATATTTTGTAAATGCAAATAGTCTGCCAATAGCCGAATGAATATCATAAGTTTGGATTAATCCTCTAATAACATGTGGTTAGATTAACAGGGGAAAACAGTAGAAAATTATGACATGATTCATTTGACCTCAATATTAGGCGGAACATCAACATATTGAGGAATATTTTGAAGAGAAGTGGATTGTCTGAAACCCAACATATATCAAAAAGGCCAATAGTTCAATAGGTTATTGGAAACATAGTTTGTGAGGCATATTTCTTGCTTCTAGTTAGCCTATACAGAAGTCGGAATCTGTATCAAATTATCTAAAGAAAGAAAGGAGAAATCGATGAGAAATATTTCTAAGGAAATGGGGCAGATTATGGATAAACGTATAGTATCTAAAATGAAGCACAAGTTTTTGATTCTATTCGTAGTAGCGGCATTGACCGCGCTTCTTTACCCTCCCTTGGTATCGGCCACGCCATACCTGGGTTCGGCGCAGAGCTTCGCGGTTCTGGGTCACGAAACGGTAACCAATGGTCATAGCGACCCGAACCTGCCCACTCAGATCTACGGGAATTTGGGTGTGACGCCAAACACTTCGATCACTGGCTTTTATCCTGACGGGAGCGTGAGCGGAGGAACGATACACATAAATGATGGGGTCGCGCAACTTGCTATGGTGGATGCTACGACTGCGTATAATACGCTATCAGGCTTGCCGTTTGTTTACAACTATACTGGTTTTGTCTTGGGTTCAGCGGGATACGCCACGCTTACGCCGGGTGTCTATCATTTTGAAACATCGGTTCAGTTGACCGGAGCACTCACGCTCGATTTCCAGGGCAACCCCGATGCGGACTTCATTTTCCAGATAGGGAGTACGCTCACGACCGCAAGCAGCTCTTCTGTTAACGTCATCAATGGGAATTCACTTGGTGGTGTGTATTGGCAGGTCGGAAGCTCTGCAACTCTGGGTACAGACACTACGTTCGCAGGAAATATTCTTGCCCTTGCAAGTGTTAGCCTTGATCCCAGGGCAGAGATTCTTTGCGGGAGAGCCATCGCGCTAACAGGGTCAGTGACATTGATAGACAATCTTATCTCCAACAATAACACCGCCGAAGACTATGATAGCGACCGCTCCGATTTCGGCAGTTACGGCTTCAGCGGGGGCAGCGAGGGCAGCGCGGCGTCGGTTCCGGAACCCTCAACCATGCTCCTCCTTAGTACCGGGCTGACTGGATTGGTTGCATTTAGAAAAAAGCTCAGGAAAGAATAGCCAGGTTTAACAGGCGCATTCTACAGGGGGAGGGGGTTGGGGTGATTATGAGGTTGACCCTTGCCCCATGTGTAATAAGGAACGATAAGGATAATGGCCTTTCTTGCGTTGAGTAAGAGTCTGTAATTCGAAAAATACTACATACAAAGAAAAGCTTGATGATTCTCATATGCTGATTACCTAAAAAATCTCATTCGCCATGAGTATCTCCCACCAGTTGCAGAGGTGATACTTTTTTTCATATAACGTATTTTTCAGGGTTTTTGCTATTTTCATCTCATTTCTTTTCGTCTTTAAACCGTTCGACATCCTTTCCCATGTTCGGTTTGAAATACTTACCAGTGCCGGTACTCTTTATCCCGGATTACCCGGATCTCATCGGGATTGTGACAACGAAGGCTTTGTGGGAGTTGATTACTATTTACTGCCCGCCACGGTCCATTGTAATATGTTCCACGGTACCATCCATTATCGTAGAAGAGAAAGTAGATGTTGCTTATCTGATAAAGGTCAAAGGGGATGTCAACCGCCACATAAAACCCAAGAGGATATGGCATGATGAAATCAGGGGGTCCGGATAAAATAATCATTGGACCAGGTATTTCAATATTCAAATCATCATTCTCATTTAGTTTATCCCACGCCGTTGTTGTGAGTAAGAACGCTGCGATGGTTACTGCCAGAAATATCCGACCAAAATGTTTCATCATCAGGTTTCCGCTCCTTATTCACGGTTTTCTTTATGGTAGTATTGCATCGGTATGTGTTATAAAAATTGAAATGATTTGTTTAACCTCAACCTTTGGGTAAACACCTATATCTTGAGATATACTTTTAACGCAGAAGGAAGCAGATAGAGAAACCGGACCGCTATCGGAATTAAAATCGGTGTTTAACAACAATTTAGCAAGAAGCCACTCAGTTTTTCTACTGCCGGCTATAGCATTACTTTTGCAGCCGGCAGTATTTTATGTGCTGAAGTTTATGAAAAAGTTTAGAAGCGGAGGCCTATGTCACCCGTCGCAGTAAAGCCGTCTATCTTGACGTCCTGGCCGCCATAAGATGGTTTAGCCCAGAGGTATCTCCCTTCGACACCCAGAAATACGGTATCCGTAATGTTGAAATTTGCTCGGACTACCCGATGGTCATCTGGTTTTTTACACTCTTTACGCCGTTTACGTCATTGACCAATTTGCCGGCCAGGTCCTTTTCGGCTGCGTTTTCCGCATTGCCGGTTAATGTAACCACACCTTTCTTCGTGGTGACCGAGGTTTCAAGGGCGCTGGTTGAGCGGTGGTATAGAAGCGTCATCTTCACCTGAGCAGTAATGGAAGCATCATCAATCTTTTGGCCTGCTGTTTCTGTTTTTTTCGGGGTCTTTGCTATTTTCATCTCATTTTTTACGTCTTTAACCCCATCTACATCCCTGGCGTATTCGGTTGTCAGATCTTTTTGCGCCTGGTTGCTTGCTTCGCCTTGCAGGGTTACGATTCCGCCTTCGGTGTTAACTTCTGTCATGGCACTCACGTTCCGATGAAACAGGAGCATGGTTTTCAATTTCATTGTGATCCACGCATCAGATTTTTCAGCGGGGCCTTCGTCTTTTACTTCCAAACTGTTGTCCACACTCTTAACACCAGGCAAGCTTGCCACGGTATCCTGAGCTAATGATTTGTGGGATTCTTCCGAGACAGTTCCCGTTAAGCCCACAACTCCATCCACAGACTGAATTTTAATATCATCAGCCTTAAGGTAGGTTTTGAATACATACGACTTTTTGGCGGATGATTCGATACGGCTGTCCGCTTTTGATGCGTGAACAGGCATACTCAGCGCCAGCAGAGCCACCGCTGTCCCCATCATTACTGATAATTTACACATTGTTTTCATTTGTACGTTCTCCTTTTTTTGGTGTTACTGTTGTTTTTTGAACTCTTTTACTCCGAAGACATCATGCCTTTCGGAGTTATGGTTGTGGTGAATCATGCAACTGCAACCGGGAACACAAGAATATACGGGTGCATGATGCGCCGTTTTCACTACTTTTCAAAAACCTTCTTGACCTGACCGATTTTTTCCTGAACTTCACCGGCTATCTTCTCGCCGGTACCTTCGGCTTCCAAATCCGGGTTATCGCTTAATTTCCCGGCGACCTCCTTGATCTTACCTTTAACCTGGTGCAGCTTGCCTTCTGCGTTGTCTTTTGTGCTTGGCTTCATTATATCTCCTGTTTAATTTATGGAAATCTCCGGTTTTTTCTGTATCATTGCTTGTAAGAACCAATTCATGTGCCTCAAAGCTACCTCAAATCCGCCCCAGTACTAAAAGGATGACCAGGACCAAAAGGATCAATCCGACTCCTCCGCTGGGATATGGTCCCCAGGACTTACTGTGGGGCCAGGTTGGCAGGGCTCCGATGAGCACGATGACTAGTATGATTATCAGAATGGTTCCCATGATTTATCTCCTTTACTGTTATTTGACTCTCTTGTTTGTTAGCTAACAAAGGGCGCCCGTAGCGAGCAATAAATGCGATTGCCATAATATCTTTCTTTTTTGTCATTTTTGGCATTATTCCGCGTATACTGCTGACAATTTCTGCCAATTCGACACTATCTTTATATTCCAGCCTGGATTTGTCCCTGATATATCCATATTTATTCTGTAAAAGCCCAAAAAGTTTCTCGCCTTTTCCATCGATCTCGCTAAGATCGTTAGCAGTAAATTTGCCCCACTTCTCTTTAACGCTTCCTTTGATCTCCTGCCATTTGCCTTTCAGAATATCTTCATTCATATTCATCCTCCTTTCGGCTGAAGTTACCACTTCTCTTCAATATTCAAGCTGATCTTATCTGATTGTTAATGCACATTACCGGGGGATGCACCCCAACATCAGCTAAGGAAGAGCTGCCCCGGTCTGTCTGTTGATGAATGGAAATAACTTGCTTTGGGGCGAGATGAGCATAACTATTAATAGGTAATAGCAAATAGCCTGCCAAGAACCGAAGGAGAATTATATATTTGGATTCGCCCTTTAATAACAGATGATTAGATTAACAGAAGAGAACAGCGGAAAAGTATGAAACGATTTGTTTGCCCTCAATATTTAGGGGAACCTCAGCATATGGACGGCTATTTTTGGAGGTGGACGGTTGACGCATGGGCAACCTTGAAGCGGCAGACCTGCAGGCAGAAATAAAAATGACCGGCAAAATTAAGAACTGCCGGTCATTTTATGCTTTGCGATGTTTATCGGTAATTTATTATTTTTTAGAAATTTTCCGAGAAAAGGTTCCAACGCCTACCAACCCCATTCCAAGAAGCATCAAGGTGGCTGGTTCAGGAACAGGCGAGGGAGGAACGTGGCCCGACGCTGAGAAACTGGCCGTTCCACCGTCTGAGTTTGCGCTGAAATACAAGTCACCAGGGGTGTCCTCGAAACCGGTTATATGCGCAATGCCGTTCGCAGCAAGGCTTATGGTGTTGAAATCGCTGTAATTGATTTTAATCTCAGTTGCGTCAAAGCTGTAGGTTTTCCCTTCACAGTCAAATGTCCAGAGTGGTACAAGGGGATTTGGAGAAAGCGACGGCAAAAACGTGAAGGGGGTAAATGTAACAGCCTGATCGGAACCAACCGCATCATAGTCGCCGGTCCCTCCTGTGGCTGATACTACAACATCGCTGAAACTAATGAATGCCGTAGCCAATGACAAATTCGCATTATCCTGTACGGATGTTCCGCTAAATGAGATGGCACCCTTAATCGGGGTGGCCATCGCGTTAACCGCCATGAAACAGCTCAATACAGCCAGCAAACTGCAAACTTTTAAAATTTTTTTCATAATCTTCCCCTCTTTAATTAATATACTATTTTTTTTATAAAATCGGCCATAAAATTCCAAGCTTTTATGCTCGGGAACAACTGGTCACCTTAATACAAAGACATCGAAGACTTGGTAAAATTATTCTGTGCCTGCGCACCTCCTTTCAAAATGACTCATGTTCTCCGGCAAGTATCTTAACGGTTGTAAAGGTCTTCTTTGTTTACGAGGCTAATTATAGTTTGACCTTTAGATGAAGTATATGGCTATAAGGACCATAACAATAAAAGGGTATAAGCAAATAGTCTGCCAATACCCGAAGGAGAATTATATATTTGGATTCGCCCTTTAATAACAGATGATTAGATTAACAGAAGTGAACAGCGGAAAAGTATAAAGCGACTCATTTAGCCTCAAGATTTGGTGGAACACCAACATGTTGATAGATACTTTGAAGGGAGGCTGACAGTTAATCTGCCTCTTTTATTTCCGGCCGGACTATCCCGAGCTTATGCATCCTTGCTCTTAAGGTACTCGGATGAAGGCCAAGGATCAGTGCGGCTCCGTCCTTTCCATCGATGCGCCATCGGGTTTCGGAAAGAATTTTAAGAATCTGGTTTCGCTCCGTCTCTTCTAATGTCCTTACGACGGATGAAAGTGAGGCGGATGAAATTTTCAGTTTATCTGCTAGCTTCAAAACCGGCCCGGAGCACATGATCACGGCCCGTTCAATAATGCTTTCAAGCTCCCGGACGTTTCCGGGCCAAGGATAATTCTGAAGTTCCTTCATTGTCTCGTTCTGTATCGTGGTAATCTGTTTGCCCAATTTTCTGGAATACCGCTCAATGAATGTCTGGACCATCATGGGAATGTCATCTTGACGCTGCCTTAGTGGTGGAACAGTAATTGGGAAAACGTTTAGCCGATAGTAAAGATCCTGCCGGAACCGTCCTTTGCGGACCTCTTCCTCAAGGTCTCGATTGGTCGTTGCCACGATTCGCACATCGACTTTGATGGTACGTGATGAGCCCAGGCGCTCAAACTCGTGATGTTGAACCACCCGGAGCAGCTTTGCCTGCAACAAAAGCGGTAGCTCCCCGATCTCGTCTAAGCAAACAGTGGAATTGTTGGCGATCTCGAACCGGCCTATCTGCTTGGTATCGGCTCCAGTATATGCCCCCTTCTCCCGGCCGAATAATTCGCTTTCTATTAAATTTTCCGGCAGTGCAGCACAGTTGACCACAATTAATGGCCTTTCTTTACGGGGACTCATCTCATGGATAGCGGCAGCGATCAATTCTTTTCCGGTACCGGTTTCTCCGAGAACGAGAACAGTTGTGTTTGAGGGAGCAACTTGTTCCGCTCGATATATAACATACTTAAGGCCATCACTTTGCCCGATAATATTCTCAAATTGATATTTCATTTTGTGTTCGTGACGAAAGTAAAGATTTTCTGCTTCGAGCTGGGTTTTCAAAGTTTTGATTTCAGAAAGTGCTGTCCGAAGTGACTCTTCCGATATCTTTTGTTCGTCTAATTTCTGCGAGAGCCGCTCGTTTGCTATGATCAACTCTCCAGTCTTTTCCTTTATCTTAAGGTCAAGCTCGCGATACGCTTTTTCCAGTAGTTCTTCCGTTCGCTTTTGCTCGGTGATATCAATTATTGTGGTAAGTATATAATCGGCACTATCATCAATATTCTCTTTAGCTACGCTTTGGAGCTGGGCATAGAATGTTGTGCCATCTTTTTTCTTAAGTCTGATTTCACAGGTATGCTTGCCAGGTTTTTGAAAAACTTCTTTACGGTGGTTCGAAAAAAATTTCCTCCCGTCTGCATCGGGAATAAAACTGATAAAAGGTTTTTTTGCCAGCAGCCGCCTCTCTATTCCCAGCAGTTGGCAGCCGGTAAGATTTACCTCATCTATAAGTCCGTGCGTATCAATGGTGAAATAACCCACGGGTGCAAAGTCATATAGTTCGGAATACTTATTCCGCGACAACTCAAGCTCCTCCTGGGCTTGGCGCAGCTCTGCATTCTGCATCTCCAGTTCGATCTGGTGGACCTCGAGTTCATGGACAAGCCTCTGTGCGGCTTCCTCGGCCTTGGGATGCTGCAAATCCTCTTTTTTCTCATACAACCGTGCTTCTGCCTGGCGGCGCAGTTCGGTGGCTGTTGAATGTTTCTTCTCTTTGGAAATACCCATTGCTAACCTTGATCCTCAAACAGACTTTAAAGCCTTGCATATTCTTGGCGCAGATCCGCCTCCAGCCAGCAGGAGGCGATGCCGATACCGACAATTGGAAAAAGGATGGCTCTCTTGCCACGATGGTGTGCCTTTTGGGGAAGACCCGTCTCGTTTATTGCCCCAGTTAGCCGGTTTAGTTTGATTTTTCATAATTTTAAATATATCAGATTTTTTTATATATACAAAGGGTATTTTCAATGGTTTCGGATAATTTGAGCCATTTTAGAGGTGGAGTTGCTGAGAAAAAGGGTATGGTGCAGAGTGGGGGAGTCTTAAGATTATAAGTTTCTAAAAACTTTAATAATTTCCATTGCTGAAAATCCGTCAAATTCACCTATCAGGTCAATATATAAATTAACTTCACTTTGGTGAGCAGTTATTCTGAAATTTGATGTCATTGGTTTAAAGCTCTATTGTTTACAGTATTGATCAGGGCTTAGAATATGAAAGAGAAAATGCCTCAAGTTCTGAATAATTATTCGAGCATGTTGTTATTTTAACCAAACTCCTCTGCAACTGATTCAATATCTTGCAATCATTAGTGCAAGACGGTAAATTCTTTTTTAACTTGCAATCTCTGCAAGGGCTTTTCTTAAGATGTCCGGCATAGTGATCAAGTTTTATTTCACATGAAATATCCATTGTATCTTCCTTCCTGATTGTTCATTTCCACCGCCGGTTATTGCATCACCATACATGCCGGGGCATGATATGCCGCTTTCTTACTATTTGTCCAAAACCTTTTTGGCCTGAACGGTCTTTTCCTGAACTTTGCCTTCTGTCCGGTCCTTTGTGCTGGATTTCATGTAAATATCCTCCATCCCTGCCGGGTCGAAAACGGTGTGGAACATCCTTTCATAGGGCTTTTTGAGAAGAATCATCGCTCCCTCAAGCACCTTATAATGCTCCGAGTTCAGGTGGGCCATAAGGTTTTCCCGGGTATCCCATTCTTCAAGAAGAAAGAGTCGATTTTCATCCTCTATACTCTGGAAGAAGTCACAGCGCCGGCATCCTTTCTCCATCCTTATGGAACCAGACAGTGAAGTAATCGTCTGTGACAATTCCATTCGCTTTTCTGAATGTACCTTCATTCGAGTGGTTACAAGTATCATAACAAATTTAAAGCAAATACCCTGCCAATACCAAAATGAGAATTGTAAGTTTGGTTTTATCCTTTAATAACAGAGAATTAAATTAACAGGGGAGAGCAGTCTGAAAGTATGAAATGATTTGTTTGTCCTCAATATTTGGTGGAGCCTCAGCATATCGATGGTTGCGAAGAGAAAAGACAGAAAAATTTATTCCGGTTATTTTAACCCGGGCCGGACTATTCCAGGCATATGCATCCTTGATCTTAAGGTACTTGAATGAAAGAACAGGATCGCTGCGGCCCTGTTCTTTTTTGTCTATACGCCATCAAATTTCGGAAAGGGTTTTATGAAGCTATAACCATTGAAGGACAAAAGGAGTCACCCGTCGGGATAGAGAATAATGGACTCGAAAAAAACCCAGCTCCAGGTTGAGGAGGGAAGAACTTTGTCCTGGAGCCGGGTGGGGGAGAGAATTGCTAGTATTAACACCAAAATGGATTGCCCTCTTGAGGCTCCATTATGTTTCCATGTTTGCCGATAATCTGTAGTCCATTCAGAGAATCATCAGTCATAAGCTCTTTTTGAAGCATACCCACTACAATAGGATTTATTAGATAAAGATCTTTTGAGTTAATTATGATGTTTTTAACCTTGTTGCTATATTCTTTTAAAACATTAATCAGTTCCATCGCTGAAAATCCGTCAAATTCACCAATCAGGTCAAGATATAAATTAACTTCACTTTGGTGCGCAGTTATTCTGAAATTTGATGCCATTATTTTAAACCTCCATTGATGATTTTATGCTATAACCATCATACATCCTTGCTGGGTATAAAACGGTGTAGAATATCCATATCGTAAGGCTCTATAAGAAGGCTCATCGCCCCCCTCAGCACCTTAAAATGCTCCGATTCCATGTAGGCAGTAAGGTTCTTCCGGATATCCCATTCTTCAATAAGAAAGAGTTGGTTCTCATCCTCGAAACTTTGGTATAAGTCGCAACGCCGGCAACCCATCTCCATCTTTATCGAAGAGGAGAGAGAAGCAATCGCCTGCGACAATTCCATGCGTTTCTCTGGAAGTACCTTCATATGTATGATTGTGATAATCATCACATTAGCCATTGCAAATATTTTGCCAATAGCCGAAAAGTAATCGAAAAATTGAATATATCAATTGATAACAGATGATTAAAATAACAAGTGTGAAAGGCGGAAAACTTTAAATTGATCTATTTAGCCTCAACAATTGGTGAAACATCAATATATTGATAGATAAGCTGAGATGGGACAGACAGTTTATGATTCCGGCTCTTTTAAACCAGGCCGGACTATACCGAGCTTATGCATCCTCGCTCTTAAGGTGCTTGGGTGAAGGCCCAGGATCACTGCGGCTCCGTTTTTTCCATTAATGCGCCATCTGGTTTCGGAAAGGATTTTAAGAATTTGGGTTCTATCAGTTTCTTCCAATGATCTCACTCCGGATAAAAGTGAGGGGGGTAAATTTTGCAGTCTATCTGCAAGATAAAAAACCGGTTCGGGACTCAAGACTACTGACCGTTCAATAATGCTTTCAAGTTCCCGGACATTTCCGGGCCATGAATAGTTCTGAAGCGTCTTCATCGTATTGTCCTGGATTGAGGTAATCTTTTTGCCCAGTTTCCTGGAATATCGCTCTATGAAGGCCTTTACCATCAGCGGGATGTCGTCTTTCCGTTGTCTGAGAGGCGGGACAGATATTGGGAAAACGTTGAGCCGGTAGAAAAGGTCCTGCCTGAAGTGACCTTTACGGACCTCTGCCTCAAGGTCTCGATTGGTTGTTGCCACAATCCTTACATCGACTTTGATGGTTTTAGACGAGCCCAGGCGCTCAAATTCGCTATGCTGGATTACACGGAGCAACTTTGCCTGCAACTCTATTGGTAGTTCCCCGATCTCGTCTAAGCAAAGGGTGGAACCATTGGCGATTTCGAATCGGCCTATCTGCCTGGTGTCGGCTCCGGTAAATGCTCCCTTCTCCCGGCCGAATAATTCACTTTCTATTAAATTTGCCGGCAGGGCGGCACAGTTGACCGTGATCAAGGGCCCTTCCCTACGGGGACTCATTTCATGGATGGCGGCAGCGATCAGCTCTTTCCCCGTACCGGTTTCTCCGAGAATAAGGACTGTTGTATTCGCAGGGGCAACCTGCTCCGCCCGATAGAGAACATACTTTAAGCCGTCACTTTCACCGATAATATTCTCAAATTGATGTTTCATTTTATTTTCTTGACGAAAGTAAATATTCTCTACTTCAAGCTGGTCTTTCATTGTTTTAATTTCAGAAAGAGCCGTCTTAAGCTCGGCTGTACGTTTATCTACCTGGTGTTCAAGTTCATCATGGGCTTTTTGTAGAGTCTCCCTCATTTTATTGCGTTCGGTGATGTCTATGCAGATGCCAACCCATTCCAGAATACTTCCGTCTTTCTTAAATGTAGGAACACCACGAACCAAAAAAAGCCGATATATCCCGTCTTGTCTGCGTATACGGTATTCGACTTCATATTCACTTTTTGTTGAGACTGCTTTATTCCATGCCTCCAATGTATGTTTAACATCATCCGGATGAAGCGCTTTTGCCCATTCCGAGCCTGTTATTTCTTCTTTGCTTTGGCCGGTAAATTTTCTCCATGCAGGAAGATCCTCTATAACATAGCCTTCAGAATTTGTACTCCAGGCCAATTCCCCTGTAACTTCAATATAGGATCTATAGCGTGCTTCACTTGCGCGCAGCTTTTCATCTGCATTTTTGGTCTCGGTGATATCAAGCATTGCTGTATAAATATAACTTGCCTTATCGTCTATATCCTCCTTTGTTATGCTTTGGAGCTGTGCATGGAATACAGTTTCATCTTTTCTCTTAAGACTGATTTCGCAGGTCTGGTTGCTCTGGTTTTGAAATACTTCTTCACAGTATTTCGAAAAATCCACCCTACCTTTTGCATCGGCAATAAAATTTATAAAGGGTTTATTGGCCAGCTGTTGTCTTTCTATTCCCAGCATTTGTGCTCCGGTAAGATTTATCTTCTTTATCAATCTTTGCGTATTAAGGGTGAAATAGCCAACTGGTGCAAAGTCATATAGTTCGGTATATATATTCTTCGATAATTCAAGCTCCTCATGGGCACGGCGCAGCTCTGCATTTTGCATTTCCAACTCAATCTGGTGGACCTCAAGTTCATGAAAGAGCCTCTGTGATTCTTCATCGGTCATTGGAAGTTGCATATGCGCCTTTTTAGCATGTAACTGCTCCTCTGCCTGGCCGCGCAGTTTAACTGATTCTGGTTGTTTCTGTTTTTTAGAGATATCCATTGTTAACCATGAGCCTTGAGCAGACTTTTAAGTCTTGCATTTTCTTGTGCAGATCCGCTTTGAGAATCTTTGCAGGTGTAATGTCAGAAAAGATGATCGTAACCCCGCCGGGTTTATTGCCAGTCTGATTTGCTTTTTCGTGATGTTAAATATAACAGGATTTCCTTAATTTGCCAAAGGTATTTTTACACATTAATAAACCGGGCTGGGGAGAGGAGTTGCTGATTAAATCAACGCGGATTGATTTTGTTGTTTCTAACTGATGCCGGCAGGGGAGTTTCTCATGCGAATCCTTCTCCCTTGTTATATAAAACCCAATGACGTTTGCCCTGACGCTGATAGTGCTGTTCTCTAAATGGGGCAACAAGATGTATCCTCCAGTCTTGATATGGATCTGCTGCCGCCAGTTCTTCAGCCTGAGCTACTGTCATATAATCGTTACAGCTTTGTGTTTCAATCTCTGAATATATGCACTCACCATTTTTAGTCAGTAACGCATTGCCGAATCCAACAGCGATTACTTCTTCCATAGGCAGAATTATATGTCTGCATGTACGAGAAGGGTTTGTATTATCATCTGTATCAAAGTCGTTAAGCGGTATAAAACCTAATATTTCTCGAAATAAAGAAGCGCGATCGTTTCCCGATATAATTGTTTGGCTATTCATAAAAACCTTGTTTATATTGTTATAATTTTAAATGTTGTAAATGTCTTTCAGATATCAAACTATTCCTTCTAATACCAGAAGGAATAGTCTTCTTGAGGTTCCATCATATTTCCATGTTTGCCAATAAATCTAAGTCCATGTAAAGAATTATTGGTCATACATTCTTTTTGAAGTACACCCAATCCAAAAGGATGTATTAAATAAAGACCACTTGTGTTGATGATGATGTTTTTCGTTTTTTTGCTGTAGGCTTTTAAAATATTGATCAGTTCAGTTGCTGAAGATCCGTCAAATTCTCCTATCAGCTCAAGATATATGTTAACTTTACTCTGGTGAGTAGTTATTCTGAAATTTGTTGCCATAATATAAATTAAGATCGGGTATATGAAAGAGAAAATGATTCAAGCTCAGAATAATTATTTGAGCATGATATTATATCCACCAAATCTGTTTGCAATTGGCTCAATATTTTGCAATCATTAGTACAAGACGGTAAATTCTTTTTTAACTTGCAATCTCTACAAGGGCTTTTTTTAAGATGTCCGGTATAGCAATCAAGTTTTTTTCCATAAGAAATATCCATTTTGTCCTCCTGTGATTTCTGAAGTTAATTACTTGATATATTATGCCAAGTCTATATTGGAACGTAGTTGCGCAATCTGAATTCCCAACCCGATACATTGTTTTCCGGCCATACAGGTATCAGCATCTTCAGGCTCCAAATGAGTTTTCAGTTCATGCTCCCCTTTTTTCAGATCAACAATCCAGGCTTTTTTTGCCTTATCATAATCAACTTTGACATCTATTCCACATGCGCCGATATCCGGATATATTGATTTAATTTTTTCGCATAATTCCTTTTTGTTAAACATGGCCGCCCCTTTCAATATTAAAATTTAAATTAAGATAAGTAAAAGCTGCTATATCAATTGATTCCGGGTTAATTTATGCTTAGTATAAATCAGTATCATTTCACATAACGGCAAATATTCTATATATTGTTTGGTACAACTTGTTTCTATATTACGAAAACTTTCATTTTTAATGCAATTACCTTGCCATTAATAGGAATAAAAACCAATATATTAGTATAATGCTATAAATCCAATTTATTAGCTAAGTATTAAGATTAAGTTAGATTAGTGATAGAATTGAAAGCGTATAGCAAAACAGCATAGATAGTGTCAGCATTTGGTCAGGTATCAAAATAGTGATATTATGTGGATAGATATAATTGTTTATCTCATGTTAACATTTTCTGGGCGTTTTATCTGAAGTTTATGCATCTTTGACCTTAATGTGCTCGGATGTATGCCAAGCAAAGCGGCAGCTCCATTTTTTCCATTAATACGCCATCCGGTGTGATTTGAAATTTTACTATTTCTAAAGAGCCAGTTTCAAAACGCCCCATTTTGGCCGATCTCTGCGTTGGGCTCAAATTTCAATCCTCGAAATACTCAATGTATTCCTGTGGTTGAAATTTTCGCCCGCCTTGAGCTTGACCAAACTGAAACGTTTTGAAAGTGG
>JBDRRF010000010.1:0-35266 GCA_043825875.1 Pseudomonadota bacterium
AGCCAGTTTCAAAACGCCCCATTTTGGCCGATCTCTGCGTTGGGCTCAAATTTCAATCCTCGAAATACTCTATGTATTCCTGTGGTTGAAATTTTCTCCCGCCTTGAGCTTGACCAAACTGAAACGTTTTGAAAGTGGCTCTTATTTAATATGCTTTTTCAAGCTGCTGCTTTTTTATAATTATTGGGGCCCTCCACTGCAAACAGCAGAGAATCATAGACAGCCTGCAATAAATGGCCGGAGAAACTGTAGCGAAAAGTACGGGCTGTTGCGTGCTTGCATATTCCTGCTTATTTTATTGCGAAAAATCTGTCAATAGATTATATATACTTTTAAATTAATTTGATAAAATAACTTCAAGCTTTGCTTAGCCAAACAGAAATAGCAAAGCAATAATTTTTGTATTATTAATCGGGAGGAGTAATAATGAAATCTCCTGTAAGAAAATCGGCTTATCCGCAACCCCTTGAGATTTATTTAGGTATAGCTATTCTCCTGCTTATTGCATTGATAGCAACTTTAATATTTTTTGAGCAGTTTCGCTATGATATACCTGATTTTACTACCGGCAATACTTTATATGAAACTTCCGGTCAGCCTTCATCTGAAATATTAACAAAGAGTATCTTATCTTTTAATAATATGGAACCATTATCTTCTCCTGAAACTTTTAACGCAGAAAATCTTTCAGAAAAAATTAACGGCAAAGCCGAGTTATATCTTTCTGCCGGATTTAAAAGCCTGGCCTGCCAAAGATATAAAAAGCCGGATGATCCTGATTTATGGCTTGAAACATTTATTTACGACATGGGAAACATCATAAATTCTTTTGCAGTTTACAGCATGCAAAGAAGGGAATCCTCTTTAGATCTTGATGCGAGCAAGTTCTCATATAAAACGGAAAACGCTATCTTTTTTATATGGAATAATTATTATGTTGAGATTGTATCTTCAAAACCATCAGAGTTTCTTATGGATTCTATGGTTGCTTTTGCTAAGGATTTTATTAAAAAAACCGGGGGCAAACAAGAAACTATTTCCGAACTCAACATGTTTCCGACAGATAATCTTGATACAAAAAGCATTTCGCTTTTAACAACAAATGCTTTTGGGTTTGATAGACTGAATATGGTTTTTACGGCGGATTACAAAATAAAAAATAATAAAATAAAAGCTTTTATTTCAAAAAGGGCGGATCAGTTGCAGGCAAAAGATCTTGCAAAAAATTATTCGGAATTTTTGGCTTTTCTTGGCGGCCAAACCATAAAACCGGATATTAAACTGGATGATTTAGCAATAATTGAGATTATGGGCGAATATGAAATTATCTTTACAAACGGCTCTTTTCTTGCCGGGATACATTCCGCAAAAGATTTAAATGATGCAAAAGACCTTGCGTTTGTAATAAATAATAATCTGGAGAAAAATTCTCATGCCCGATAAAAACGTGGATAAAGAAACGAGCAGAAGAGAGTTTATAATCAGATCTTCTAAAGCAGGGCTTCTGATCCTTTCATCCGGTATTACCGGATATCTTTTTTATAACAATCAGGATTCGGTTTCATCTGTTAAAGCAGAATCTATGACAGGGCTTCCTGATTTTTCTATTAAGGAGAAAGCCGGTAAAATCGCAATTGCAAAAGGGGCCAACAGGGTTAAAACGATCAATCTTGCCCTAAAAGCCTTAGGCGGTATTGAAACATTTATAAAAAAGGGTGACCGGGTACTTTTAAAAGTAAACGCTGCTTTTGCATCTCCTCCCATACTTTCTGCAACTACTAACCCTGAGCTTTTAAAAGAAATAATAAGATTGTGTTATGCGGCAGGAGCTGCATCTGTAGTTATTACGGACAATCCTATTAATGACCCTGTGTCATGTTTTTCACTTACCGGAATAGAAAATGCCGCAAAAAGTAAAGGAGCAAAAATAATACTTCCTGATAAGAGCTTTTTTGCTCCTTTATCAATTGAAGGTGGTAAACTGATTAAAGACTGGCCTGTTTTGTATAAACCGCTAATGAATGCCGATAAGGTTATAGGTATAGCCCCGTTAAAGGACCATCACAGAAGCGGAGCATCCATGACACTGAAAAACTGGTACGGGCTTCTTGGCGGAAGAAGAAATATTTTTCACCAGGATATAAACAATATAATAAAAGAGCTTGCGATCATGGTTAAACCTACTCTTGTCATTCTTGACGGGACAACAACCATGATGTCAAACGGGCCTACAGGCGGGTCACTGTCCGATTTAAAACAGACAAATACAATGATAGCAGGAACCGATCAGGTTGCCGTTGATGCATATGGTGCAACACTTCTTGGCAAAAGAGTAGAAGAGCTTGCTTATATAGAAAAAGCGCATACCGCGGGAGTAGGTAATATGAACTACCGCATGCTGAATCCGGAGATAATAAACACTATATGAACTATATAACTTATTGCGCGAACTATAGTAAAATTTAAAACCGGTAAAAAGTTAAAAGGATTGTGTGGGCCGGAAAAAATATTTCTTCCCAAAAAAGCCGGAACTTTTTAAAAGTAACGTCCACACGTTCTTGATGATGTGTATTTGTCAGAATTGAGAGTTGCAAATAGAAAGGTGTAAGTCGGTAGCATTTTGTTTCAAAAATTATGCAAAGGCAAGGCGCCGTCCTTTAGGAGCAGGAATAGGATCATTAAATTCTTCCGCTGTCTTGATCCAAAGTTCCATAGCAGATTTGATATTTGCTAAAGCCTTCTCATGTGTGTCACCATGTGCCATGCAGCCGGGGAGCTCAGGGATTTCCGCAATAAAAGCTTGATCCTCATTGCTCCAGTAAATAATAATTTCGTATCTATCCATTAATCTTTATCTCCTAATTTATATTTGATAATTAAGTTACGAACCTGCCGAACTTGATAGGGTTTGGCCTTATTTCCGTCTTTTTGTAAATTCACTTTTTCTTCAACATCGTCTTTTCTGAATACGTGATGGCTTCCTTTAACCCGCATCTCAAACCCGAAGTGTTTTAGTAGATTGATTAAATTCGAGAAAAGGATGTTTGCGTCACTTGTACCGCGCAATATTTGAAATATCAGCTTTTCATATTTTCCCATACTGAAAGTTTACAATTCAAATTTGTTAAGTGCAATATCAATTTTATATTTACATCGAAGCTTGTTATATTAATTTTTGTTTTCAGGGAAAAAAGTTAGCACTGGGAAGAATATATGCCTTTGCCGTAATCTTGGTTATAAGTTGTCTATTAATTTCACTTGCAAAGAAATACTGCCGGATTCTTTAGAAACTGTTTATTACGTAGGGAAAGTAAGTAACGCTATCAATTATTAAAAACTGAAAGAAACATGTTCACCGGTGCTATCGCCAGCTACAGAAAATGATGGGAGAATACATAATATAAACAACAATATATATCTTATGATCAACTTTAACATATAGTCTCCAGTGTTCATTTTTCGCACAACAAGTTATTGGACAGTTTCTGTTCAATACCGGAAAATTTAAAATATTTAATTTCCAAATTTAAGTTATCAAAATATATATCAAATTTGTTTAATATTCAATTTGCGTTCATAGAAGGTTAACTGTTCAATAACGATATTTTCTTTATCGATCAGACAAATTATTATCATGATTTACGTTTAAAATCTATAACTTTCACGAAAATATCCGATTAACTGCTTCCAGCCAATAAGGATTATCCTTTGAAAGGAAGTACGCTTTCCAAAATTGCTGAGATCAGTCAGATTACCCACCATCGGTAGTGCGGGTTGTTTCGGTAACAACGTCAGCATTGCCCAGCTAATAAAAACTTTCCTTCAAATACTGTTATCGGTTGACTGAATTAGCTTGCATGACGTATCATTATAAGTCTTGATTGGATATCAAAAAGAGGAGAGTGCAATGGGATCTTTGGATGAACATATACTAAGAACGGCAAAGGAAATAGTTGTAAAGTTTATTGAAACCGGCAGGATTTCTCCCACAGGTTTTAATGAATCATTTAAGGCTATTTATAAATCTGTTGAAGAAGCTGTTAAAGGCGATGAAAATAATGCCGGAAAAGACGAAGAAAACTTGACACGATAAGTATATTGTCTTAAAAATCAAACCTTCATAAGCTTTATGATCGATAATCCGTAAAGTTTGATAATGGTTCATATATGCTTATCCTCCATATAAATTGTGACATTTTATCAAATTGTAGCCTAATGACATGAAAAAAGACAAGATAAACAAAATCAGAAATATCGGAGTTATTGCTCATATTGATGCGGGCAAGACAACTGTGACTGAGCGAATACTGTATTATACCGGCCGTTCTTACAAAATAGGAGAAGTGCATGACGGCGAAGCAGTAATGGACTGGATGCAGGATGAGCAGGAACGCGGTATTACGATTACTTCTGCGGTTACCACATGTATTTGGGATGGAAAAGATATACAGATTATAGATACTCCCGGTCATGTTGATTTTACAATTGAAGTTGAGCGATCACTAAGAGTGCTTGATGGTGCTGTAGGTGTTTTTTGCGCAGTAGGAGGTGTTGAACCGCAATCTGAAACAGTATGGCGTCAGGCTGATAAATATAAAGTTCCCAAAATTGCTTTCATTAATAAGCTGGACAGAATCGGTGCCGATTATCTGGGAACGATAGATATGATGAAAGAAAGGCTCCATGCAAATACGCTTATTCTCCAGATTCCTGTCGGATCTGAAGGAGATTTTGCCGGAGTAATAGATCTTGTCGGTATGAAGCAGATAATATGGGATAACGAATCTCTTGGCGCTACATTTTCTAAAAATGACATCTCTGCCGATCTTCTTGAAAATGCTTTGGAATTTAAGGAAAAACTTATAGAAACCCTTTCTGAAGTTGACGATGAGATTATGGAAGCCTATTTATCCGAAACTCCTATATCAGAAGAATTGCTCATTTCTTCCATAAGAAAAGCAACTGTTAATCTTAAAATAGTTCCTGTCCTTTGCGGGTCGGCATTGAGAAACAAGGGTATACAACCTCTTTTAGACGCTATCGTAAATTATCTTCCCAGTCCTCTTGAAGTTGCTTCTGTACAAGGAATTCACCCTGAAACCGGAGAAACTTTGTTATTTGAAGCCAAGGATAATGGTCCGCTAGCTGCATTGATATTTAAAGTATCTTTAATGGAAGGGCGCAAGGTTTCATTTGTAAGAGTTTACAGCGGAACTTTAAAAACAGGAGCAGAGGTATATAACCCTTCGCGTAAAATAAAGGAAAAACTTTCCCGTATATTAAAAATGCATGCCGGGAAAAGAGACCGCATAGAAGAAGCAGGCGCCGGAAGCATTGTAGGGGTAGTCGGCCTAAAAACATCTTCAACCGGAGAAACTCTTTGTTCTTCCAATTACCCTGTTTTACTGGAAAATATTGAATTTTATGAGCCTGTCATATCTATAGCTATTGAACCAAAAACTCATGCTGACCAGGAAAAACTCGATGAGGTTTTAACAAAGTTTTCAGATGAAGATCCGACATTGAGAGTTCGCAAAGATGAAGATACGGGGCAAACAATTTTATCCGGTATGGGAGAACTTCATCTTGAGATAATAATCAGCCGTATGATGAGAGAATATAACACAGGTGTCAATGTCGGAAAGCCTCAGGTTATGTACAGGGAAACCATAGCTGCTGAATCTGAAGGCTCTGCTATTTTTGACAGGGAAATTGCGGGACAGCATCATTTCGGAGAAGTAAGCTTGATGCTTAAGCCTCTCAGCCGGGGAAGCGGCAATAAATTTGCAGTTGATATGAAAGATACTTCTGCTATTCCTGAAGCATTTATACCCTTTATTGAAAAAGGTGTGTTTGAAGCATTTGAAAGTGGCACAATCATGGGATATCCTGTTGTAGATGTTAAAGCTGTGGTTACCGGGGGTTCTTTTAAGGAATCACTTGGAAGCGAGATATCTTTTAAGGTAAGTGCTGCAATGGCCTGCAAGGATGCTCTTACTAAAAGCGAACCATTTCTGCTTGAACCGATCATGGATACCGAGATATTTGTTCCTGAAGCTTTCATGGGTGATATAATAGGCGATTTGAATTCACGGGGTGGAAAAATTGAATCTATCAGCGCAAGAGCGGGAATACATGTGTTAAAAGCAACTGTGCCTCTTTCGCGTATGTTTGGTTATTCTACTTCAATAAGATCGGCAACTCAAGGCAGGGGAACGTTTAGCATGCAGTTTTCCCGCTTTGACCACACATAAATTCTATGGAGCCAGTTTCAGCCCCATTTTGGCCGATCTCTGCGTTGGGCTCAAATTTCAATCCTCGAAATACTAAATGTATTCCTGTGGTTGAAATTTTCTCCCGCCTTGAGCTTGACCAAACTGAAACGTTTTGAAAGTGGCTCTATGGTATAAAAAGTGCGACGGATTGGTTACCAGCAAGAACATCGCTGAAATTTTACTTGATAAAGAGATATTGTTCATCGCTAAATAATAAAAAAGGAGGATCTACATGGGATTTTCAGGTGACTCAACTTTAAAGGAAGTGTTGGAAAATAAAGAAGGTAAAGCAATCCTGGAGAAACATATTCCGGGAAGCACGACTAATCCGATGCTGAAAATGGGGTATACCATGTCATTGGACCTGATAGCAAGTTTGCCTCAGGCCGGTATAAGTAAAGAAGCGTATAAGGCAATACTCGATGACCTGAGCAAGTTATAAGCCACCCCCCAAAACTCCGATTCCGGTAATGTGCTCTGTTCCGTTTTGATAGGGACAGGGTAGCAATCATATTAAAGTCCAAGCGCAACTGGATGCTTTTGTCTTCGCCCCCGATGTTTTCTCATCCTTGGACTTTTTTATACTCCTTATTCTTTTTTAATTTTCTCCATCCAAACCAGAACAATCCTGCAAGGGCAACTATAAAGTAGAATGGGAATCCCATCAATGATTTAACAAAAACAATATCTTCAAGTTCAGGCCCGGATAATCCGGGTAGGACATTTGATGTCTGTTCGCGTAAATAAGCCAGAAAACCTGCGTACAATAACCCCATAACGCCGTATGCCAGATTAAAAGACAAACCCTTAAAACTAAGTACGGTTGCACGCTGTTCCGATGCGGTCAGGGGATTAAGATAATAACTTTGCAAATAAGTATTCACATACATAATGCAAAAAAGAAGTATTGCCGGAATCAGTCCGTAATAAGGAATCATCATCAACATGCCTGCCAGACCGGCTATAGAAAGAATACTCATGATATACACATTGGAAAGCGGGGTATATGTCTGCCCCATTTTGCGGGCTATTTTCGGGATAAAAAGTCCGAAAAAAGCGAGTATGGCTGCAATCAATCCAAAGGATGCCTCAGGCAGATTAATAAGCCTGTAATACTCACTGTTTAAGGTGATGATTACTCTGATCCAGTGATCAAAGAACAACCCGGCCAGAATAATCATCATAACAAACGGTGTTTGCAATATCCATTGGCCTGCTTTCAGTGTTAATTTGAAAGCTTCCCTAATCGGTTTGCCCGTTTTTGCCCCGTCAATTCGCCTATTGGTTTCAATGCTGTCTGATTCTATCATTTTCAGTGAAACTGCAAGCGTACCTAAAGCCATTGCAAGCGTCAAATACAGCGGAAAACGCATAGTGATACCTTGATTTAACTGAACCCGCAGGCCTGCAAAATCCGCAATCTTTTGCATTAAATCCGGATCGTAAACCAAAGCCCCAAGGATCATAACACCCATCCGTACCATGGCACCGTAGCGCATCTGAATTTCTAAGACTTTTGGCCATTCAGCAGCGCGATCCAGTTTTTTTAACGTATCATAGGCAATGGCTTCATCAGCCCCGCTTGCACAAGCCTCCGCTGAACCGCTCAATATCCGGTTGATCAGAAAAATGACAAACAGAAGCGTAATATTTCCCCGTGGAGCAAAACAAAGCAGTGATATTTCAACAACCATAATAACCGCAGCAGATACCACCAGGTTACGGCGGCCGATAATATCCGCCAAGGCACCTGAAGGAACTTCTAAAATCACAATGCTTAATGCCCAGGCCACGTTGAGCAATGCAAACTGTTCAAGGGTTAATCCGAAATCCAGAAATAAAATCGCAAAAACAGGATAATAAAAGCGGGCATTGAACATGATCCGGAACATAATAAACAACCGAACATTACGGATTTTAAGAAGAGGGCTTTGATTGTGCAACAGAATTTTCCTTAATTTATGCCGCTTTCTGTAGGTATAGATATTTCTGAAATTCTATAAATAGCGAACTGATATTTGCCACATCTCCCAATATTTCTTTGGCATCTTCCAACGATTGATATTTATTTGTCAGTAAGATTGGCAATTTTTCCTGGTCGAGTTCTTCAACTCCTGTTTCTATATATTTACTCAAAACGAATTCTATGAATTCTTTTTGTTTGTCGTTTAGTAAAGCAAAAATTGTTGCTTCGGCTCTTGTTATAGGTTTTATGTCGCTGTTAAACACATATTCCAAAACATCGTATAAATCACTTCTCTCTGCATCAATCAGCTGTTGCAGTGTGCTTAATTCTTCTTTTCCAAAACCTGCTTCGTCCAATTTCTCAAGCAAGGTCTTCCGTGTTATTGGATTACTCCATAAAAGCCTTAATTCATCTTCGTTTTTAAAAAAGTTAGGAAGTTCGCCAAACAGATTATTTAAAAATTCTTCCGCCGATATTGGTTTACCGTCAGCACTCCAAAAAGAAGTAGCGATAATATGTTGTATTTCACGCTCTTTTCCATCTCTTAGCTTTATCTTAACTTTCTTTATGCAGATACAGGGTCTTTGTCCGCATTTTTCACAGGGCTTTGGTGGTTTTTTTTCGCAAATACAAGGGCGTTGACCACAAATTTTACAAGGTTTAGGTGGTATCTTTTCGCAAACACAAGGCGTTTCTCTGCAATCAGGACAAGCATCTTCTTCCTCTGGTTCTCCATCCCATTCAGGGTCAGCAAAGTGATGGAAAGCATCTACAAAATCATAAATGGTGAAAAATTCTTTCCCGTCAAATAAACGTGTTCCCCTGCCAACAATTTGCTTAAACTCAATCATTTGATTGATGGGGCGCATTAAAACAATGTTGCGAATATTTCGTGCATCAACACCTGTTGATAGTTTTTGGGAAGTGGTTAATACCGCTGGAATTGTTTTTCCATTATCTTGAAATTCCCGCAAAAACTGTTCGCCTCTTTCACCATCGTTTGCAGTTACACGAACACAATAATTTGGGTCTTTACTTTTTTTGTACTGATTTACCAACTCACGAACTGCGGCGGCGTGAATTTGTGTGGCACAGAAAATAATGGTTTTTTCGTTCTGATTGGCTTCGTCCATATAAATCTGAACACGCTTCGCCTCACGCTCTTTGATTTCAATAATTTTATTAAAGTCGGGTTCTTCGTATATTTTTCCTTCTTCAATTTCTCCTTCAATAATATCGTCATTACTGGTGTATATATAATCGTCAAGTGTTGTTTTGATGCGTTTTACCTTGAAAGGTGTAAGGAAACCATCGTTAATACCTTCTTTGAGAGAATAGATATAAACAGGTTCCCCAAAATATTTATAAGTATCAACGTTATCTTTTCGTTTGGGCGTGGCCGTAAGCCCCAATTGTACGGCAGGTGAAAAGTACTCTAGAATTCCTCTCCAGTTTCCTTCGTCATTGGCTCCGCCACGGTGGCATTCGTCAATTACAATAAAATCAAAATAGTCTTTTGGGTACTGACCAAAATTGTAGTTTGCCGATTTATACACTGCAAGGGTCTCAGCAGCCATCAGCATTTTGACTTGTTCTTCATCCTTTTTATTTGCTGTATTATTGGTCATAAAGGATTGAAAAATGGTAAAAAAGATACTGCCGTTTGTTGGCACTTTACCTTTTTTCTTAATGTCATTGGGCCTTATGCGAACCATTGCATCTTCCGGAAATGCTGAAAATGCGTTAAATGCCTGGTCAGCTAAAAAATTCCGGTCGGCTAAAAACAGTATTCTTGGTCTTCTTTTGCCGTCACGATTTAAGTTCCAACGGGTTTGAAACAGTTTCCAGGCTATTTGAAAAGCAATAGCTGTTTTTCCTGTTCCTGTGGCAAGGGTTAATAAAATTCTGTCTTTATTTTGCGCCACTGCTTCGAGTGTGTTTTTTATCGCTATTTCCTGATAGTAGCGTAATCGCCAGGTTCCGCTTTTATCTTCAAAGGCAATATTTGCAAATTTATCCCGCCAGTCGTTTTGATCAGAATAGGTTTTATCCCAAAGTTCCTGAGGTGAAAGAAAATCAGTAACAAAACCCTCTGTACCCGTTTTCATACAGATTTGATAAATCTCTTTTCCGTTGGTGGAGTATGAGGTTTCTAAATTAAGTTTTGCAGCATATTGTTTTGCCTGTGCCACGCCTTCGCCCACTTCCAGTTCATCACTTTTTGCCTCAACAACAGCCAGTTTAATGCCTTTGTAAACCAGAATATAATCGGCAATAAGTGGTTTTTTCCTGCTACCCCCCACCTATATTCTGCCCTCTGTAATTTTACAGACATTGCGTTCACGAAGGATTTTAGAACCCTCTGCCACGCCCCAACCAGCGGCTTTAAGTTTAGGGTCTATTAATTCTGCTCTTGTTTCGGCTTCATTCATCCCTTTTCTCCCGACTATCAAGCAGTTTCTTTTCTATTTCTTCAAGCTGTTTTAAGTCTTCTTCGTCCGCTGCCAGGGCTTCCGCTTTTTTCCGTTTCTGATCGAATTCTTCGTAACGGTCAGCGGCAATTTTATTGGCAACTTCAGCCTTTACCCTTCCGGCATGGGTTAATATTTCCTGTTCATTGAACTCCAGAAAAGCATCAAGTTTCTCTGCCCATTGCTCCATTGTAACGGTTTTTCTCTGTCGTGCCTGCCTTTCTGCATAATCCAGATACATGGTGACGATTTCATTCAGGTCTTTTATTTCATCTGCATTTAGATAATTTTTGGCAATAGCAACATCCTGCTTTCTCACAATTGAACCCCGCCATGAAGTTAGCCCCATATTTGGCACATCGGGATTACTGCGATTTTCGATAAGTTCAGCAGCCGTTTTTCCTGTTGTAGCCCAGAGCATCTTATTTTGTACTTTCTTAAAGAAAATCTGTGCCTGTTCTGATGTTTTATCATAATCTATGGCAGTGGTGTAAATATCAAGAATTTTTTGATAAAATCGCTTTTCCGAAGCTCTGATATCCTGAATCCGCTCCAACCACTCATCGAAGTAATCCCATTTATCTGTTTGTTTGAGACGTTCATCATCCATGGCAAAGCCCTTGATGATATATTCTTTCAGGACATTCGTTGCCCATATTCTGAATTGAGTCGCCCTTTTGGAATTAACCCGATAGCCTACAGCAATAATTGCATCGAGATTATAGTATTTGGTTGTCCTTGAAACGGCTCTATTGCCCTCTTTTTGAACTACCGAGAAATCCTCGACAGTTGAACTAACGGATAATTCCAATTCTTTGTATATATTTTTCAAATGAAGTGAAATGTTATCAGGAGTACAACCAAAAAGTTCTGCCATTTTTTTCTGAGTTAACCAGATAGTATTGTTTTGGAAAATTGTATCGATTTTTACTTTACCATCTATCGTGGTGTAGAGGACGATTTCGGATTGGTTTTCTGAATTTTTCATAATTCACACCATCCAATTTTCTTCATTATAGGGCGTTGATGATTCCATTACAAAATTCCCCTCACCCACATTCAATTTATCCTTATTCCAATTCATGGGGTTATTTCTGATGTATTCTGATATTTTAACAAATTCATTTTCATTACGAATGATGTGTTCCCAATAATTTCGTTGCCAAATGCGTTTATCAAAGGACGGTAAAATATTTTGTTTTACCATATTAATATATTCAATTGTGGTATGCCGTTTAAATGATTGAACAACCCGCGACAATCCCGCACCAACCGTAGGGGCAGAATCCATTTCTGCCCTGTTTGCCGCAGAATCCATTTCTGCCCGATATATTTCCCCAATCCATTCCCGTCGTGTATAATCCACGCCTACCCCGTTTTGAATTGATATTTCGGTGAATAAATGGGCGGATATTTGGGCCGATATGGGGGCGGATATGGAATCCGCCCCTACGTGGGCATCCGTTTCCACAATGTCCATTATCGGCGTATTTTCAACAATTCCATGAAAATGATTGGGCATTATTTTATATTCGTTTAAATGAATATCAGGATTGTATTTTGCCATTTTATCTACAATTCACCATTGAATGCTTTTTGTAATATGGATTTTTTCAACTCTTCCAGGTCGTCTGTTTTTTGCAGGTAGATGGCTTCCAGTTTTTTCGTTTCGGCTGAAAGGGCATCGAGTTTTTGAACGATGGTTTGTTGTTCTTCTAATGATGGAAGAGGAATTGGAAAACTTCTCAATGCAGTTAAACCTACAAATTCTTGTGCTCCCCCATTAGACATATATAAAACATATTTCATTGCTAAAGTTGATTTCAAATAATGTAAAAGGAAATAATTGTTTATTTTTTCAGTCTTTTTAATCAAACCAACATTTTTTATACTGAAAATTCTTTTGTCATCAACAATACATGCCATTCCTCTATTTGCGCCAATCATAGAAATAAGAATATCGCCATAGGTAACATTTGACCTCTTATAAAACTTTTCGTGAACTACTTCGGTAATAAACTTAGTGTTTTCTATAGTCAAGCCATCGGGTTTAATGTTTTTTTGTGTAACAAAGGGGATTCCATCTTTTACATATTTCGGACTATCATGTGTTCCGTCTTTTACTTCAGTTATTTCGTTGAGTTTCTTTTCTTCCCAACCCTCACCTTTATTCTCAAACACCCCTTGCAAATAACTCTCAAAAAGTTCTTTGGCGTTTTTAAGGTTTTGTTCGGCATTGGCTTTTGCTTTGGCTATGGCGGCAAAGGCTTTGTCTAAAATGGCTACTATGCGTTTTTGCTCGGGGAGTGGGGGGATTGGAAAAATTAGCTGCCCTAATTTTGTAGCATTAAATCCGCCTTGTGCACTCCCTGAAATACCCTCATTAATTTTATCCCAATATAATTGTGTTTGAAAATAATATGAAACAAACTCTGATGAAAAATCTTCTTTTGAAATCAATTTAAGCCTTATTAAATATGAAGCGAATACGGCTTTAGGAGGATTTTTCACTAAATAGCTTTTTCCAGTTGTGGCCCCAGTTCTTGCAAATACTATATCAGCTTCTTCCAGTTGATATTTTGGTAAATCTAAGTCACTACATTCGCAATAAGGAACGGAACTCCATTCAACACCATTGTCTTTAATATCGGTTATTCTTAAAAATTTAGGCCCAATTTCAGTGAAGGAAGCTTTTTCTGTATATCCATAATTAATTTTTGCAACCTCCCCCAACTTCTTTATTTCCCAACCATCAGGTAATGGAGAATTTTCAATTTTCAATTTTCAATTCTCCATTTTTCATTCTTCCCTGTCACAATTGGTTTTCCAGTCTGCTTTTCAATTTCCAATCGTGCTTTTTTAGCGGCTGTGCCACCTTTTCTGGCAATATCTTTATTTTCTTCCAAACCTTTGGGTTTCTTTTCTTTGGAGATTTCTGTGGTGGAGGCTTCGGCAAGCATGTTTAGAACCAGCTCCAAATTGGTCATGTTGTCGCGCAAATTTTCTTTTTTCAGCCCTTTAAGCTTTTTATAATCCTTTACAGTCTTTTCAGACCACGCTTTGGTTATTTCATTGGTTAAAATGGCATAATCCTCGGTTTTTTTCATCCCCCGTTCCTGCCACTCATCGGTAAGTTCTTTTCTCACTTCAATACTTTTTAACCGTTGGTTAATCCATTCTTTGGAGTATCCCTTTTTCAGATATGTTTCCATGGCACGGTCAAAAGCCAGTTCGGGATCTTCGGTTTCTTCAATTCGTTCACTGCCTACTTTTGCCAACCACAATTTAAAAGGTTCAGCTTTGGGCGATGGGATGGATTGAATTATTCTAAAAATCCCATCTGTATTGGCTGCTTGAATTTTTCTTATTTTACCATCAGCCGCTAACATAGGAAGGGGGGTACAAATTGTACCCCAGTTGTTATTTAATTGAGTATCGCGAGAGCGCATTTTTTTAATATACTGTTTTACATCAGCACTTTCCGATAGAATTTGCACAACGTCCTGAACAGAAAAATACCATTTCTCCTGTTCTTCATCCCACAGAGTTCTTACCTTTTGTTTTTCGAATAATTGAATTTTATTTTCTTTGCTCATAACAGCTCCAAAATTGAATTCAAAATACTATCGCTCTCTTTATCAAGGGCTTTCATTTCTTTCAAAATCTCTTTGGGCTTACGTAAAGGTGCTTCTTCAGGCGTATTTGGATTTTTTGCAGAAAGGTCAAAGATAGTTTGGTCAATATTCTTTATATTTATAGTCCAGGAGTTTTCACTGTCGGGGCCGACCTGTCTGTCTGCCCATCTTTTTTGCAGTTCTACAAATTCAGCTAAATCTTTTTCATTTAGAGCATTTGTTTTACCAAGATTTCTATCTAAATTGAGTTGGTAAAACCACGTTTTTTTAGTGGAGCTTCCTTTCTCAAAAAATAATACAACTGTTTTAACTCCTGCACCCGTAAAGGTTCCGCCCGGTAAATCCAGCACAGTATGCAGGTTGCAGCTGCTTAACAATTCTTTGCGTAGCGCAATAGAGGCATTATCGGTATTGCTTAAAAAGGTGTTTTTAATGACTACCCCCGTTTTTCCTCCAGCTTTGAGCATTTTAATAAAGTGCTGCAAAAACAGAGAAGCAGTTTCGCCTGTTTTTATGGGAAAGTTTTGTTGTACTTCGGCTCTCTCTTTTCCGCCAAAAGGAGGATTTGCCAGAATCACATCAAAGCGGTCTTTTTCCTGTATGTCGTCAAGGTTTTCGGCAAGGGTATTGGTATGGATAATATTGGGAGCTTCAACCCCGTGCAATATCATATTCATAATGCCAATAATATATGCCAAAGATTTTTTCTCTTTGCCGTAAAAGGTCTTTTTCTGCAAGGTTTCGGTGTCGGCAGTAGATAATTTTTTGCTTTGCTTTAAATATTCAGAGGCTTCACACAAGAAACCCGCCGAACCAACCGCACCATCATAAATCATATTACCAATTTCGGGAGCAACCACTTTAACAATGGTTTTAATCAGCGGGCGGGGTGTGTAATATTCGCCGCCATTACGCCCGGCATTTCCCATGTTTTTAATTTTCGCTTCATACAGATGGCTCATCTCGTGCTTTTCCTTGTGAGTTCTGAAACGAAGTTCATCAACAAGGTTTACCACTTCACGAAGATTATAACCGCTTTGAATTCTGTTTTTCAGTTCGCTGAATATCTCACCGATTTTGTATTCAATGGTATCTGCATGTTCCGCATTGGTTTTAATTTTTTTCAGATAGGGGAAAAGTTCTCTGTTTACAAACTCCACAAGGTCATCGCCGGTTAAAGCGTTGTGGTCAATTTTGCCATTTTCCAGTTTTGGGGCTGCCCATTTTGTCCATTGAAATTCGGGAGCAATGATATTTGTGTATGTCTTTCCTGTCAGTTCGGCTGCTGTGGCTTTGTCTTTTTCTAAATCGTCCAAATATTTCAGAAACAACACCCAAGAGGTCTGCTCCACATAATCTAACTCACTACTGCACCCTGCGTCTTTCCAGAGGGTATCGTCAATATTTTTAAAAGTCTGTTCAAACATTATGTTTTCCCATATGTTTTTTTCGTTCATTGGTAAAAGACCACCAAGGAAGGGGATTCCCACCTTCCATGAAGTGAACAGCCGATATAAACACATCAATAACACAGGGATCATGCAAATTACCCGATACAGAGCATAGTTTCTTGTATAGGTTATATGGGTCTTTCCTGATCAATTTCCTTGGATGATCAATACCAATCAACTGGAGATCATTCGCTATCGCTTTTCCTATATTTGGAAGATCAATAAGTCGGGATACTGTTGCTCTGTCTGGATTCTTCATTCGGGGTTTTCCTTGTGACTGACGGCGGTTCAGTAGCCGCGCTTCCCAGCGGTTCAACTGAAAGCCAAGGTTTGTGCATTTGTAAATTATTAATGATGCAATTCAGAATCAATTCGCTCAGAAAGAAAGATCTTTAACAGAGACTGGTAGGGGACATCCCGTTTATTAGCTAGTAATTTCAATTCTTCAATCATTGATTCAGGGAGGCGGATCGATATCGTTTTAGTTGAAGGTTTAAGCCGGGAAAAAATGGCTTCCTCCGCATCAGGCCAGTCAATATATTCTGACGAATCGTTATTTTGCCAAAAAAGGCGTTCTTCAGCTTCACTATTAAATTTAGGTATTTTCTTTTTCATTTTAGATACCTTTCTACTTCCGCTTTGGTAATATCCCCTATCATAATTAGAACTATATTGACAACATCTATATGATACTATTGATATTACAAGCTATCTCAAATAAATCTAACACCTCCTGACAGCGTTGCCTGGTCCGGTGATTCTTTCCATTAAGATAGAAATTACCCTATATTTCTTGAAGCCCGAGTATTCAGGTGGAGTTCTGGCAGCTATTTTGAGCCCCATCTTTAAGAAAAAACCGGTTTAAAAGTTTTTTTTGATGTTACGAGGAAGAAGGTTCTTTAGTTCTGAAGTTTAGAGTAAGTAATCGAGAGAGTGCAAGAACATTAAAGAAAATCCCTAATGCACACCACTTCAGAAAGTGCAGGCCTTTTCGCTTTGCTATAACTACGCACAACAAACCCATGATTGGGGCTCCGCCGACATAAACTATCATAAAGGTGTCGATGATCTTCCATCTCAATATATCGTACCTTACGTCATATGAATCTACGGCACCCATGAACTGTGCAATTTGGTCAAACTGAAGATCAGAAAGGAAGACTGGAGATGATTGCGATGATGAATACCGAATCCTCTGTCTTGGCCTTGTGGCTGAATATCCTCATTACACGGACGGCAACCCCAAACCGGATATCAGCGATAAAGAGCAGAACCAGGCAGGCTATATAAGACCATACCACCGGATCATATGAAGTGAAGATTAGCCACCACTTTATAGGCGAAGCATCCATAATTATTCCTTATGAACAATTTCTTTCAAATCTTCATCAAGAAGTTCCCAAAGATGAGGATGGCTTTCAATTAATCGAGCGATATCACCGAGGTCTTTGAGCTTTTTGCTCTGTCTTCTTTCCGTATCTCGCCACGCTTTGATTTTTCCGTGCAAAGTGTCCACCAGAGACGCAACTCGCATCAGAATTCCGTGGATATCTGCCGGAACGGAACGGCTGGGAAAGTCTTTATAGAAATCTTCCGTGCTTAATTGGAGGCTCACTTTAGAATGACCGTGAAAATTAATAGACCATTGAAAGCGTTCCGATTTAAAGCCGGCATCTTCAAGGGATTTTGTCGCAAGCTCCACAGATTCCGCAGCGACAACAAAATCAACGTCTTGGGTGACCATGGGCTCATCAGCCCAATGATTCACCGCTATTCCTCCTATTGCGCACCATACAAGGTCTGCCCGCTCCAAGCAATCAACCATGCGCATAACATCGTCTGTACCGCCTGCCGTCTGCCAGTCATAAAATTTTTTTGGAGTCATGTTGTGCTCCCTGAATATTTTGTTCCTATGCCGAACAATATGTTAAACAGATTTCTTTTAACATCTGAAAATCATGGAGTTATCAATATCATATTAAAGATTATATTGGCAATACCTATATGATGTTATGTTCTTTGATTTCTTGACACCTGTTTGGAAATAAGGAAGTAGTGGCTTTATTTAATGAACAGCCTCATTGTCTCGGGTGAAGATATAAAACCTGCTTAGATTGTATGTTGTTATGCCGGGTTCGGACCCCTTATTTTCATCATTTGGTTTCCGCCTTGCTGAAATTCGTAAGAAACAGAAACGATGGTCACAGAATATCCCGTTACAGAAAGTCTGTCGGTGACAGATTGAAGATGCCGTGATATCTTTGAGCCGAGTTCAAGCAGTGGAAAAATTCGAACCTCGTTAGCAACTCGGCACAGTTCCAGGATTGACGCAACATGAAAATCCTCGGAGAGTTGTTCGCTGTACAAAAAAAGCAGGTGTGAACAGACAGCAAGACCAAATTCCTGATCAGCAAATGGTAGATGTGGCAACACGCCGTCGACATATCGACCTTGCTCTACACCCTGCGGATAGTCGGACAGAAATTCCTCCATTGCGGTCATGCGTATTTGCCCAAGTTTATACACCGACTCTATATTTGTCCATATGAATTCATGACTGTTCTTGCGTGTCTGTTCCATCACATCCGCATATGTCTCCTTGATACGCTTGCGAATGTCTTCAGTCGAAAATCGATAAAGCGGGTCTATAGATATAATCTGACCGCCCTGCATGGAAAGCAAAGCATTAAAGGAGGCCGGTCCATCGCCGCAGCCCAATATTCGTCTCCGAAGATCCGCGTCTGATAAGGAAAACATCGCAACATACTCGTCAAACGACCTTCCCCAAGGGACAACTTTTTCAAGTGCGAAACTCATTATTTCTATCTTTCTATGGATTTTCCGGCAAGAAACACGGAGGCTTTTTAAAAGTGGCTCCATTGTCTTTAATTTCGTTATTGGTTTTAAATGTTTTGGCTTGTTTCTACAATACTTTTTGCAAGAACAGCGCTTGTCATAACCAAAGATTCGGGTTCAAGATAAAACTTTGAATGTTTTTTGAAAAAGGAAGTATTCATTAACCATGCCGTAGAGCAAGCTTTCCGAACATCACGGCAAGACCCGTGCCGATAGTATATACTGATTCAATTGGAAGATTTTTTTCTACGTTCACATCAAAAAAAAGATTCAGGGTAGACGGCAAACCCTCTTCCGCTTTCCAGTAGCAAATCAGAAGAGGGACTTTGGGCAATGGATGCAATACTATCGAAACATCAGATTGATAATGATTTTGGACCTGCTTCCCGTTGAAAATATAGACAAGATCTTTAAAAAAATCCGTATAGGTGTCGGCAATTTTTTTTAATGGCTCTTCGCAGCGTTTGACAAAAAAATTATCCCACTCTTTTCCCCTTTCAAGTTCTCGCAAAGGAACCCATGTATCATCCGGTGAAACTCCCTGTGCTTTTAGTACGTAATTAAGCACAGGACCTGCAACCCATTGGTTGATATGGATATCGGAAGATAACTGCCCCTGCGAATTCACATGAAAATCTTTCCCCAAAACCTTGATTATCAATTGGCCTCTGATATATCTGCCTCCGGTACGGTCTGCAGCCAAAGCCAGATCAATTTCGCTGATTTGCTTTTGAAGCTGGACTATCCCGTCTTCCTGAATTTCCATGGAGGTACCGGATTTTGGGGGTGCGGTACTGCAATACTCTTTGGCAATTTCCGGATCGACCTTTGGACAGTCTCCAAGGTTTTTTTCACCTTTAAACACTGCAAGGGCAAAAACCAGACAGGTAGCAAAACCGCATGCCCGGCAGTTGGATTTATCCAGTAATTTCAAAATTTCAATAGTATTTTCAGGGTATTTCATTTTTTGATATCTCCTTTTATTTGAAAATTCAGGTTGGCCGTGTGATTCTATGCAAAACATTCTTTATTATATTTAAAAGCATAATTAAGTCCTGTTTACATCACCCAAATGGGGGATTTGGTGTATTTTTTTTAAAAAAAGCTCATTGGATACTACAGCAGGATGAAAAATTGCCGGGATTTTTGCTTAAAGCCTGGGGATAAGGAGGCATAAACGCTGAGTTAATTAATCTATAACAACTATATGAAAGTAAATTGAATATCGAATATAGAACAAGGAAACAACCCCCTTAATCCCTCTTTATAAGGGGGAATAAATATCGAAGGAAGATAAACGGTATGATATCTATGATCGTTTGATAGATTTTGCTGTGAGAATTATCAATATTTGTTAAAAGTATTGAAACCGCAATGAGTTAGAATAAATAATATTAATAATTCGAAATTCCTTGTTCGATATTGGATATTCGTTTTTATAGAGAAACTTAATAAATTGACTTAGCGCTTATGGGATAAGGAGGAGTTATGAATCTTCATCCATAAGATTATACCGTGTCGCCCAGACGGCAGCCTGGGTCCGGTCATTTACTCCAATCTTATTAAAAATGTGGACCACATGACTTTTTACGGTGTGGGGGCTGATGCCCAGAATCTTTGCTATTTCAGGGTTTGTGTAACCATTGGTTATATATTTAAGCACCTGGATTTCACGCAGGCTTAACGGCAGGATGCCCGCTTTTCCATCCGGATCAAAAAAATCAGCAATGGTAGTATTGTTACCGGTATCGTTTTTGATACCATTCTCGTCTATTATTGCATCTCCCGTGTCAGGTATGCCATTTGTTTCATAGTCGGTTTGTTCAATGTGGTGTGCAGGAAAAGCCGGAGAAGATTCTTCCGGCACATCAAAATCGATTGTAATAGTAGAAGCAAGATCGCCTTTGTCGTCAAAAACCGGATATACCTTGCTTATGTTGATGGGCGCAGCAAACTCCATACAATAATCGGGCTTGGTTTCTCCATTACGCAGGGCTGATGCAAACGCCATACATGTGGCATATCCGCATTTTTTACAATTAGTTTTCGGCAGAAGCTTTAAAATGTCTATAACAGAAGGTGGACGGTATCTTCGATAATCGGGCTGTATAAAATCGCGTTTGCGATATAGATCATCAATGTAATCCATCAACTGCTTAAAAAAATCAAGGGCTGCCTGTTGGTTTAAAAAAGATGCGGCTACCAGTTCATTAGGATAAAGACTACATTTAATATCATTAAAATTAAACTGTATGTATTCCGGACGATCATGAAACCTGGCATCGGACAAGGATGCGTTTATATAGGGGAATATGTTTCTGATATCGCTTTTCAACTTAAAATAAGCACCCCAGAAGCGAGTTGTCATAACACCCGTTTTTGAAAGAGAGAAATCTATGAAATCCATATTTAAGTTATACTGAAAATTCTCTTTGATATTATCCAACTTGTTAACTATTCATTTTATTTTTTTAGGCAGTTAACTATTCAATTTCAAGGCTTTTATTCCGATTTATGTTTTAACGTGATTCCTGAAACCAACACCTGACAATAGATTAAACGAATTTCTTTTATCATCTAAAATTGTAGAGTTATCAATACCATAATTGAAATTCTATTGGCAACATCTATATGATTCTATTGATATTAGTGTATGTTAAAAATATACAGTTTATTAGAAAGGGCTTTACATAAGGATGTTTTTAAGCTAGAAAATAAGTTTGTATCATTTGATAGCATACAATAAAAGATCAGCCATCATGTAAATTATAATGGTGTAGCAGAAGGAGAAATAATAATGGACAACATTTCCGGTTGGGACTGGGATATCGGTAAGAAATTAATTGCTGATATTTCAGACTGGAAAAATACATATAAATGGGTGGAAGAACCTTATGTAAGTTCAGATGGTGAAAAAATTGCAGCTGTAATTCAGGTTCCCGATGATGAAGTTTTTACCATGTGCGAAAATGGTGTTGCATGGGAAAATTCTTTCGACAGAATCTGGTATCCAAGATATTCGCCGGATGGCAGACTAACGGCTTTTGTTTCGGATTCCATGGAATGGGCTCTTGCCGTAAACGGGGAAACCGTAGAAGATAAATACGATTTCGCATGGGATACCCGTTTTGGCGATGATGGAAAAAACATAATCTATATGGCGCAGAAAGAGGGAAAATATTTTGCCGTAGTAAACGATGTGCCCTGGGAAAATATTTTTTTAAATTTGACCGGCCTTGCGGTTAGCAATGATGGCAAAAGGGTTGGTGCTGTGGCACAGACTGTTGCCTTTAAAGAAGCTGAAATATTCAAATTCCAGGAAGGTTGTTACGCGGCGGTAGTTGACGGAGTAGTATGGAATAAAAATTTCGTAAATGTATGGGATGTTGTTTTTAGTCCTGATGGCAAAAAGGTTGCTGCAGGAATAAGGACGAGCCTTTATGATTACACAATTGCTATAGATGGAATCCCCTGGGATAAAAGCTTTGCCTCTGTTTGGGAACCGGTGTTTAGCCCGAAAGATGCTTCCGTTTCTGTTCCTGTTCGTTCTTCCGGAAAATGGTTTCTGGCAAAAGACGGTCAAATTTTATGGGATAAACCATTTGAACAGCTCTGGCATCATATATATAGCCAGGATGGAAATAAAATTGCGGCGATTGTTGCTCCTCAGTTTGGCAGGTGGACAATTGCCGTTGATGGAAATACATGGGATATAACCTTTGCCGATATGGTTACGGATGCCGTTTTCAGTCCTGATGGACGCAAAGTCGCGTGCCTTGGAAAAGATAGTAACAAATGGACGGTTGCTGTTGATGGAAATACATGGGATGAATATGACATGGCCTGGAAGCCTGTTTTCAGTCCTGACGGCAACAATGTTGCTGCAAAGGTTGAAAAAAACGGCAGTTATACAATAGTTGTTAACGGGAAACCTTTAAAAGAAGATTTTGCAGCAGTATGGAATCCGGTATTTAGTCCTGACTCAAAAAAGGTTTTAATCAAAGCAATAGAATCCGGGAGCAATGAAAATAAATATTTTAGACGTGTTATCCCCGTTAGCGATATTACGGGTTGAAAGGAAAGTAAGTTATGCATGACATTTATAATTTTGTCAGCGGCCCTATGGTCTGGGCTTCTTTCATTTTATTTGCGGCAGGATGTATTTATAGATTTATCTCCATGGCTTTACTAGCCAGAAAAAAAGATCCTTTTATATACAATTATATGAGCCCGTATCATGCACTGCGTTCTGTCTTTCACTGGTTAACCCCTTTTGGAAGCGAGAGCATGAAAAAACAACCTGTATTTACTAGTGTTGCTTTTGCGTTCCATATCTGCATAATTCTTGCTCCTCTTTTTCTTTTTGCTCATATAATTCTTATTAAACAATCGTGGAATATAAGCTGGTGGTTTATATCAGATACTACTGCTGATATTATGACAGTCATTGTCATTGCTTCATGTGTTTATTTTCTTATAAGAAGAATTGTCCGGCCTGAGGTGAAATACCTTACTTCTGCTTCCGATTTTATTATACTTGCTTTGGTTGCAGCACCTTTTATTACAGGCTTCTGGACTTATCACCAGTTTGCAGGATACAATATTATGGGAATTTTACACATCCTGTCTGGAGAAATCATGCTGGTTTCCATACCTTTTACCCGTTTAAGCCATATGCTTTTTTTCCCGATTTCAAGAGGGTATATGGGTTCGGAATTTGGAGCAATACGTAATGCAAAAGACTGGTAAAACTATACAAGACTTTCCCAAGGAGACAATATAATGTCTGAAACCGTAATCAATGCCGCCAAAGAAATAACCGATGAGGGAATTGTCGGGGGGGCGGCGAAACTAACTCCTGAAAAAATAGAAAAGGTTATAAACAGTGTATTAAAAGCCGAGGGAGGCGCCCGGCTTAAAACATATGTTGATATCTGTGCTCACTGCGGGCTTTGCAGTGAGGCATGTCATTATTATCTTTCCCATGATAAAGATCCGAAATATTCCCCGGCTGGCAAGGTAAAGCAGACCGTATGGAAAATCCTGAAAAAAAAGGGTAAAGTTGATGTCGAGTTTATGAAACGCGCATCTGAAATTGCTTCCACCGAATGCAATCTCTGCCGGCGTTGTGTAATGTATTGCCCTTTTGGAATTGATATTGCCTACTTGCTTTTAACTGTCAGAAGAATATGCCACAAATTGGGAATTACTCCTCAGTATATACAGGATACCGCACACAGCCATTCAGCTACGGCAAACCAGATGTGGGTTAAAGACGATGAATGGATAGACAGTCTTATGTGGCAGGAAGATGAAGCTCGCGCCGAAATACCCGATTTGCGGATACCGATTGATAAAGAGGGAGCCGATATCTTTTATTCCGTTATTGGCCCGGAACCCAAGTTCCGCGCACAGCTTATATATCAGGCGGCAGTTATAATGCATGCTGCCGGTGTTAACTGGACTATGCCTGCTACTCCGGGATGGGATAACAGCGACATGTGTATGTTTACCGGCGATTTTGAAATGATGGCAAGGTTAAAAAAAGTACACTTTGAATCTGCTGCAAGACTGAAAGTTAAAAAAATTGTAATGGGTGAATGCGGCCATGCTTTCCGCTCGGTTCATGACGTTGGCAACAGGGCGCTTGCATGGAAAATGTCACCCATAGAAGTAGTTCATGCAATTGAATTCTACTACCAGCTTATAAGGGACAAAAAGATTAACATAATTAAAAAATATGAAAAACCGGTTACATTCCATGACCCTTGCAATACGGTTCGTGGAAGAGGCCTTCATGAGATGGGGCGTTTTGTTACAAATGCAACCTGTGAAACACTGATTGAAATGCATCCGAACCGCGAGCACAATTACTGCTGCTGCGCAGGCGGCGGTGTTATAAACTGCGGCCCTCCTTATAAAAAAGCGCGAATAGACGGAGACAAAATCAAGGCAGAACAATTGGCTGCGGCGAAGGCAAAAGGCGCTCAAACAATTATTGCTCCATGCCATAACTGTCACGGAGGACTTGAAGACATTATTCATCACTACAAGCTTGATATGGATTTGAAATTTCTTGGCGATATTATTTATGAAACTATGGAAAAGCCGGAATAATACGCAATATATAATGAGGTATCACTTATGAGAAGGAAGTTTTTGGGACTATTTTCGATAATTATTTTGTCTATTATCTTTGTATATACAGCTGCCTATTCACAGGAAGATATTAAATATGTTCAGGACCCTGCATTTACAAAAAAAATGAGGCCTGATCCGGTTTTTAACCATGATGAACATAACGAAAATGCAGATATTGAAGATTGCAGCACATGCCATCATTTTTATAAAGACAAAGAAAAAATTGAGGATGAAACATCGGAAGACATGAAGTGTTCCGAATGTCATATTATTGATAAAGATCCCGTACCTCTTGTGAACAAATATCATAAACGCTGCAAAGGATGCCATGAACAGGAAAAGGCGGGGCCTGTAATGTGCGGCGAATGCCATATTAAGTAATGTCCGTCCATAAGCGGCATCTTGTGACCCATATCTTCGTTCTCGCATTTTTGAAATACTCGACGAAAACACATTACGCCTGCGTTTTCAAAAATGCTGCGGCCTTGATATGAATCGCAACCTACCATTTCTTGACGGACATTAAGTAAATATTTTTGGAAGAGCTTTAAACAACTGAACCCTTGAATCCCGGGCACCTTTCTCCCAACTAACCGGTGGAAGAAGCAATAATAAATGAATAAATACCGGCTTGAAATAATTGTATTTATTACAGGTGCCGTTGTGATGGCGCTTGAGCTTGTCGGATCGAGAATTATTGCCCCCTATCTCGGAACTTCCATATATGTCTGGACAAGTCTTATAGGAATAATACTGGCAAGTTTAAGCATAGGTTATTACTGGGGCGGACGACTTGCCGATAAAAAGCTTGGCTACAAGACTTTTTCACTTCTTCTTTTTTTGTGTGCAGTACTTGTCGGAATAATAGCCATTATAAAAACGCCGGTTCTTGATATTATCGGCAGATCAGTACAGGATATCAGGTTTGGAGCCGTGATAGCCGCTACTATACTTTTTGCACCTGCAAGTATTCTGCTTGGTACAGTTTCTCCTTACGCCATAAGACTCAGATTGGAAGATCTTGAGCATTCGGGAGCAACAGTTGGAAAACTTTATGCCATATCCACAGTCGGAAGTATAATCGGAACATTTGCCACAGGATTTTTTTTAATTTCATTTCTCGGAAGCCGCAATATTTTGTTCTTTCTTTCCATAGTACTTTTTGTCGTTTATCTGCTTGCTTTGTCGGGATATAGGCTGAAGACTGCAAAAATTCCTGCAATAATTTTTGCAGCCATATTAATTTCGGCATATTTTTTTCAGGCAAAAGGTTCCCAAAATTTTGTTGCCGATATTGATACAAAATATAACCGGGTTATAATAGAGGAATTAAAGGATCCCGATTCAGGCAAAACAATACGCTTTTTGCGTGTTGACAAAAGTTGGGGGCAATCGGCCGTTGTGATTGGAGAACCTGATGAACTTTTTTTCGACTATCTTAAATTCTACCGTCTGACAGAACACTTTTGCCCTCAAAATCAAAAAGCTCTTCTAATAGGAGGTGGCGCATATACGGTTGCAAGAGATTATATAAGGCGAAATCCTGATAATATAATTGATGTAATTGAAATAGACCCGGATTTTACTTTACTTGCTAAAAAGTATTTTTATTTTAAAGATGATCCAAGGATAAGAAGCATACATGAGGATGGAAGAACTTTTTTAAGGCGTGCCACAACAAAATATGATGTGATTTTTATAGATGTTTTTAAATCAAGTGCTTCACCACCTTTTCATTTAACAACTAAAGAAGCCATTCAGGAAGCATCGGCTTTGCTTAATGAAAATGGCGTAATGATCACAAATCTATATTCAGCCATAAACGGTGATAAAGGTAAGTTTTTCCGTGCAGCTTATGCAACAATTAAATCGGTTTTCCCCCATGTTTATGTTTTTCCTGTCCAGCATCCTATGCAGCCGGAAGAATTGCAAAATTTAATTATAATTGCAGTTAAATCTGACGAAGCCGATACATTAACAAACAGTGACCCGGAGCTAAATAAATATCTTGCCAATTATTGGAAAAATAGCATAGCTTGTGATATTGCTGTATTAAGAGACGAATTTGCACCTGTTGAACATTATCTTACAGAAGTTATTAAAAATTTCTGACATGATCGAATGTAAAAATATAAATTATAAATATCCAGGTACGCAATATCCTGTATTCAATAACTTGAGCTGCAAAATTGATGCGCCGGGATTTCATGCATTATTCGGCCTGTCCGGAGTCGGCAAATCAACTCTTGCGCGAATGATAGCAGGCCAGTTAAACGGATTTGACGGAAAGATTGACTATGCAGGTGTAAATAAAATCTTTTATTCCTATAATCTTGAAAGACTTCCCGGATGGTCAAGCATTGGTGAGCATATCTTAAAAATAACGCCGGAAAAAAATAAAAGCAAAATCGATGAACTTATTGAATCCTTCGGACTATCGGCTTATATGGATTACGGCTTTTCGCATCTTTCTCTTGGCCAGCGCAACAGAATTAATCTTGCAAGATATTTGGTGCAGGATTTTGATTTTTTAATAATGGATGAAAGTCTTGCCAATGTGGATGAAGCAACGCGCGAGCAGATCATTTTTAAAATAAAGGATATGTTTCCAGAAAAAACCTTTATTTACATTTCTCACAGCGTTGCCGAAGTTTCCATGTTTTGCAAATACATTATAGTGTTAAGAAGTTTTAAGAAAAGCCCTCAGGCAGCTACCGTTTCAGGACAGGATAATACCAAGGGAAATTTAGTTGACAGAAAAGAACTGGAAAAAACAATGCTGGAGATTGTAAGTGCTTCATAAACGCTTATATCAGTTTATACTTGTTTATCTTTTAGGGCTTGCTTTTTTATTTCTTATAAAAGTTGTTTTGAATCTTTCCGATTATGTTATTCCCAGCCCTGTAGAGATTTATGAGACCGCACACAAAGTTTTTTTAAGATATATTCCTGATGTATTAAATACTTTATCTGTAGCTATAATCGGGCATGTGCTTTCCATTGTTATGGCAACTATAGTAGGAATAATAAGCAGATTATCTAATTGGACAGGGTCATTTATTAAAACCGCAGCTTTTAATATTCAGGCATATCCAATTGTTGCTGTTGCTCCGATAATATTTATTCTGCTGGGTGACGGTCTTTCTTCAAGGCTTTTGATTGCAGCTATGATATGCTATTTCCCTTTGCTTCTATCATTTATAGGAGTACTTTCCGAACCGGTTACAGATATAGAACACTTTTATGTGCATTCCGGCAAAATGAGATGGCAGCTTGAGGCAAAGATAAGAGCTTTTGAAAACATGAACAAGCTTGTAACAGTAATTTCCGGAAGTGCTACCCTTGCAATGGTCGGAACCATAGTTGCCGAGTTTATCGGGGCAAACTCAGGAATTGGATACAGTATTCGCATAGCTTTGTACCAGAGTGATCTTTCCAAGATTTTGATTGCACTTTTTCTTATTGGAATTTTCACCTCGCTTTATCTGGCTTTTTTAGAATGGCTTGGCAACATGCTGGTAAGAAGCTGGGGGGCAAAGGCTTAAAAAATATGAAGAATAATTTAAAATATATTATTTTATCATTGGTGCTTGTTATAATTTTTTCGCTTTCTGGTTGTGCCGAAAAAAATAAGGAGATGACAAAAGTTTCTTACAGGCTTAAATGGCTCTTTAACACAAGTGTTGCCGGAGATATTTATGCCGATGCCAACGGGTTTTTTGCAAGAGAAGGACTTGATGTAGAAGTAAAAGAGGGCGGACCGGAACTGGATGCAATAAAAGAGCTTGAGATAGGCCATGCCCAGTTTGGTGTTGCTTCTGCGGATCAGGTTATAAGGGCTGTTTCAAAAGGATCTCCAATCGTTGTGCTTGCACAGCTATTTCAGCTAAATCCGCTTCAATGGATATACCGGTCGGATGAAAACAGAATTGACAAAATAGAAGATATAAAGGGCAAAACAATAGGAATTACTTTTGGCGGAAATGATGAAACAATTATGAAAGCTCTTTTGTCAAAACATGACATAAGAGAAGAAGAAGTAAATTTTTTCAGCGTAAGGTATGACTACACTCCTTTTTATGAACGAAGGGTTGCTCTATGGCCTGTTTATAGAAATGCCGAAGGAATTATCATTGCAGATAAACTTTTAAAAGCAAAAGAACCGGTTTCATTTTTTAATCCTAATGATTACGGAATTCATTTTGTCGCAAATTCTGTAATAACAACAGAATATATGCTAAAACAGCACCCTGAAACGGTTAAGGCATTTCTTTCGGCTTTAACAAAAGCCTGGAATGAAGCTTTAGACCCTGCAAATTCAGACAAAACTATAGATACTATTCATAAATTTGACCAGGATACACCTTCTGGTATTATGCGACAGCAGCTTGATATAACAAGACAATTAATGAAACCGAACAAAAAAATATTATTCGGCGAAATAGATGTAGATGCATGGAAAGAGACCGAGAAAATTATGCTTGAACAAAAGCTTATTGCGGCACCTGTTAATATTGAAACAAAACTTAAAAAATAAATATTAAAGATCATGGTATAAGATCGATGTTATGAAAGCCAAAAACTTTTTCATTCACGGAGAATATGCGAACCATTATCAGGATGAGGTGATGATGCTGGCTAACAGGACCTTACCTGCCGGATGGCAATGGGTTACAAGCTCTAAAAACTCTGTGGTTGCTGAAAAAACAGGTGATGAGAAAGTTTTTTATAAAGAGTTTCTCCAAAGGAATAATTTTGAAGGAATCAAAGCATTTTTAAATGGAAGCCGAAGCAAACGTGCCCGTAAACAATCGGATATTCTGGTTTCTGCCGGCTTGCCCACCCCGAGAATCCTTTGCTGGGGAAAAAGTAACAGAAGTGTTTTTATAATTACCCAAGGTTTTGATGGTATAGGTTTTTATTTGTATCTTTTAAATTATTTCTCTCCCCCCCTTTCTCCTGAAAAGGTTAAGGAAAAACGATTATTGCTCAAGGCCGCAGGATCACTGATAGGAAAACTTCATCAGGCTGGAATAGTCCATGGTGATTTAAGGCAGAATAATCTGTTGGTAAAAAAAGAAAATAATAATTTCCGGTTCAGCCTTATTGACAATGAAAGAAACCGCAAATGGCGATATATTCCGCACTCTCAGATTGTAAAAAATCTCATCCAGTTTTCAATCGCTTCACATGATCTTTTAAGCAGAACCGATTTAAGGCGGCTTTTCATTGCCTATAAATCAAATTATCCGGATTTTTCCGTTAAAGAAGAAAAGAAATTACTGCAAACAGTTTATGATAGAAAAACCCTTCGTATATTAAGAAGTAATATCAAATTTTATATTGCACCTAACTGTAAATCATTTAAACATAAAATGTTTTATGGCAAATATTTAAAAGATAGCCTGGTTGCAAAACACTTTATGCAGGATGCCGACCCGGATAAGTGGTTTAACACAGGCAGTATAACGCTAAAACATGATAAAAATATAACAATAAATTTGCTTTCGGAACCGGATGGAGATGTTGTTGCCAAACGTTTTGTATCAAATGGGTTTTTGTTTCATGTAAAAACATGGATGAAAAAAGAACGGGCATTAAATTTGTGGAATATGACCCACTTTTTCAAAGAACTTGGTATTCCGGTTGCTTTGCCGCTTGGTTATGTAGCAGAAAAAAAAGGTTTGCTGCATAGAACAACTTATTTTTACAGCCAATATATTACAGAAGCAAAAAGTCTTATGGATCTTTCACAAAATATGAAAGACTTTTCGAACTGGATAGAAAATAACAATACTATACCCCGTTTCGCGCTAGTATTGTCTAAGCTTCATAGCAATGGATTTTGTCATGGCGACACAAAATGGGTGAACATTCTGGTAAATGAGAACAGCGGAAATTTTTGGCTAATCGATCTGGATGGAGCCTCTTTTAGCAAATCAAAATTAGCCAGATCCATGCTAAAGGATCTTGGAAGGTTTATTGTTGATATGATAGAAACCGGGCTTTCAGATAAGTTTATAGATAATTTTTTGATGGTATACTGTAATGCAAGGGTTTTAAACAAAGAGCTGGTTCAAAAAAAGGTTAACCCGCATATTTCAAAAATTCTTAAACGGCACAAAAAAATCGGATGAATAAATCTGTTTAGCTATTTTGACTGCTTATAATCTTTTTTAGCAAATCGTTATCAGGATAGTGTGCCAGCAACGATGATTCGAAATGGTTCCATTTTCTTAAAATCTTTTTTTCTGCAAGAAAATTAATGTAATTTGAGATTGGAACAAAATCTGAGTTTCCTATATTGTCAATGATTATCAGAGCACCGTCAGTGCTGTTAATTCGTTTGTAAACAATATTTTTTGCCTTTATCGTCATTGTAATAATTTTGTTATGGAACAAACTGTTTTTAAGATTAAGAAATGCTTTTGACAAACCGGAGTAGTTCAGTTTAGTCTCTTCAATAGAAGTTAAGTAATATTCAAGAGATTTTGAAGCTTTTCCATCAGAATCTTTAATCAAATCAAAAACCGCACCAGACCCAAGATTTGTTTCTATATTACCGTAAAATTTGGGCAATATATCCCAAGAAATATTGCGTTTTTGAAGAAGTTTGTAATATGCCTGTTCACGGGCAACCTCTTTAAGTCCGTCATTGGTAAAAAGGATTTTAACACAAAGATCATTTTGGTGGGGATGAACATAGCATTCTCTATGCAGACCTTTTCCTACAAGAAAAGATGGTTTTAATTCAATCATTGACAATCCTTTGTCTTTATCCAAAAATCGATATAACAAGCATAAACCAAAAAGCTGTTGAAAAACCCCATTGTTGTATGACATGGTGGGCTTGGAAAAAGCTTATTGTCTGCAAATTTTGTATTTTAGCTTGCCTGAACAGATATAAGTAGTAATATATCTGTAAAGATATATGTTTTACATATCATAAGATTAAAATAAAAAAAATGTATAAATACACTTTCCTGGTTGATCCGTCTTCAGATCAGATACGACAAATAACAGTCATATACCGCCTGACAGGTTGGTGGGATGAAGATATCCCGGATAATCCGTTGCATGTACGACAGATTATAGCAGGCAGTCATTGCTTTGTTATTGCAAGCAAAGAAGATGAAATCATTGGTATGGGAAGAGCTTTAAGCGACAAGGCAAGCGATGCATATATACAGGATCTTACTGTTGTAGATTCTTACAGGAAGAAGGGTGTGGGCACTGAGATTTTAAAAAAATTGGTTGGCCGTTTAAAAGATGACGGTATTAAATGGATAGCCCTTATTGCTGAAAGAAATTCACACAATTTTTATACTAACTTTGGATTTAATAAAATGCCTGATTCACAACCTATGTTGAAGATATTGACATGAATATGAAAGAAATTACATATTCGGACTATGCGTCATTAAAAAAATATTTTATCAATCAAAGGTACATGCTTTGCGTTTATACTCTTCCTTCGCTTATAGCATGGAGTAATGAATATTACAGGCCGTGCGGAATTATCGAAAATGACGCTTTGATAATAGGAGCTGAATTTACGGAAGAGAAAGAACACCGTCACCTGATACTTCCCATATCACCTTCAAAGGAATATTCTCCAAAAGAACTCTACAGGGTAGCCAATGAAAGCGGTTTTGATAATTACTGGTTTGTGCCTGGAAACTACATTGATACATATGGCAAAAAAGAAGTTGAATCTTATTTTAAAATAAATTTGCAAAAAGAATATTCTGATTACGTATATCTTAAATCCGATCTTTCGGAGCTTAAAGGCAATCGTTATTCTCAGAAAAGAAACCTCATCCATCAGTTTGAAAGAGAATATGTTGCAAGCAATCGCATTGAAACAGGAGAAATAACATCAGAGGTATCTGCCGAATGCATTGAGTTTCTGGAAAAATGGTGCATAGAAAGAGACTGCGATGCTGATCCCAATGAAGATCTGGCCTGTGAAAAGAATGCTATAATAAATACTCTTAATCACATTGATATTCTTGATCTAAAAGGCATATATCTTAAAGTTGACGGGGAAATAAACGCTTTTGGGATTGCTACATATCTTACAAATGATATGGGCGTGCTTCACTTTGAAAAGGCTTTCACAAACATAAAAGGGCTTTATCAGTATTTTGATAACCTGTGCGCAAAAACTCTTTTTGACGGTTATAAGTTTATTAACAAAGAAAGTGATATGAACATTCCCGGCCTTGCAAAAGTAAAAAAATCATACCACCCCACCATGATAGTCAAATCTTACAAGCTTGTTTTGCGATAAGATATAGCAACACCGGCACACACGGCAGGACTTGATCTGAATTCAAGCAATAAATTTAAAGCTAAACTTATTCATGAAATAGCGGTAATTGTGTTAACCCAAGTTCGACAATAATTTTATGAATAACGAATAAAAGCAACATTATATGATAAATCAGCTAAAATTTTCCTCACTACATTATTGCTTGATAGCCGGTTTTGTTCAAGGATGTTTTAATTTTTATCCTGCTCAAAGGCTGCTGTTTTAAGTTTAAAGATTTATATATATCTTGCTGGTTGATTGTCGGGATACTACTGTTTCTGATATTTATTATTGATTCATCTTCTGTTTTAAAACTTGTTGTCACCCTTACATGGGTACTTAATGTGTTTCGGATTGTCTGCCAATTATAATGGATTTTGTTTTGTCTCAATTTTCTTAAAATTCCTGCAAGCATTTGATATGCAAGAACCGTTATGAAGATATGTGCTGTGGTTGTGTCATCTCTTTTATGATGAATGGGCCGTAAGCCTAAATGAGATTTCATGCTCCTGAAACTGTCTTCTATAGTTGTCAGAGACCGATGAATTTTAGAAATCTCTTCTTCCGAAAGATCTAAACGATTCGTGCGAAGGATGTATTGCCCGACTTTTGTTTCTTTCGCTTTACCGTTTAAATTTTTGATGTAATCAATTTGCTTTACTTTCCCATCGGCGCTTTCAATGGTTATATCGTAAAGACTGCCCACGCCATATCGTTCCTTGAGTCTGCCGACTCTTTCTATAATGCTCTCGTATTTTTTTTGCGCCCCCTTCTTCGATAAACCCTCTTTCAACCTTTTTAATTCCTGTTCAAATCTATCGGTTTTCTTGCCGAGAATAGCTTTTTCCTTCAATTGCTTATCAATACTATGACAGCAAAGAAAGGCTTCTTTGTCTTTTTCAACCAATTTTACTTTCAGTTTGCTTTCTCCATCCGAAAGTTTCAAATCCTTTTCAACACTGCCATCCCAAAAATCATTACTGTAAGTTTTCTTCCTGGACACGGCAACATATTTAAATTCTTTTTGTTTTATGATTTCAATGTTCTTCTCGGATGCAATGCCCGCATCGATGACAACCGTTTTTTGTGATCCATCTGCTTTGTCTATCTCGTTTAGCATGCTTTCCAATGTCTGCGGTTCGGATATATTGCCCTCCAGTATTTTGCTTTGTTTGGGAAAGCCATCTTCATCAACAGTTAAAGCCAGTGTTACCAAAGGCCGGTCATTCCGGCGCTCTTTGGATTTGCCTGGTTTGGATAACCTGCTGGTACGCTTGCTGCCCTCAAAATAGGTGTTGGTCAGATCATATAAAATAACCGTTTCTTTTAAATCAAAAATCCCTCTTGCTGTTTGAGACAACCTTTGCTCAATCGTTTCATGATGCTTGAGCAATAAACAGGCAACCCGGTGCAATGCATTATCGTAAACAACCGCATTCGTACTTATCAATTCACATACCGCACTGTTTTCATTGATCCATATTGCTGTTTCTCTTTCACTTGCGGGATGAACAAGTCTTGCTACAATCAACATCTTCGCATAATCAATTTCTTTATCACTGAACTTGAGATCCTTTAATATTTTATCAAACCCGTATTCCTGTAAACTATTTACTGCAACATGTTCAGCGCCCACGGTTTTAACATCGGTTGTTGAAACTGAGTGAATGTCAACTCTTTCATACAGAGGAGCCGGATTATAAACTGTTTCAATGTTTCCGGCACAACGAAGCTGTTCTTTGATGATTACTTTGGAATAGTGTTTGGCAAGTGTTGCAATCTCAGGATCTGTCGGAAATAGTTTTTCTTGTTTATGAAGCTCGCTTTCAATAGAATTAGCCAGCTCTTTCCATTTATCTTTAGGCAAGTCCAGAAAACCCATATTCAATATAAGAGTTTGCCTTGGACCATTAGGAGTGCGGACCGATTCCACCAACTGATGCTGAATATATTTTTTGCCTTTTATAGATTTAACAGTTTCCCGGATAAACATGACGCATGCATACTATCCTTTTCCAACCATGTCAAGCATTATTTTCTATTTTCAGTCACTACATTGGCTTTTCGACAAACCGCATACTATAATATCAAATAGTTAGATAGTTATGACCGCCAAATATAATAGATTTTTGCCTGTTTTTGTCGAACTTGGGTTAA
>JBDRRF010000011.1:0-9835 GCA_043825875.1 Pseudomonadota bacterium
CATACCGTCGTTCCAGTATGGACGCGACGTAACGTCGGTCGGCCACGCCCCCGGATTTGAACCCATGATCATGGCAGTCGGGATGTTGTAGCAGAAGAGGTAGATGCACTGGAGGACGCCGATTATGGCCAGCAACCGCATACCCTGCTTTTTCCAGTCGCTCATGACCATCGAGTTGATCCCGCGCTCAACGAGCGTTTCCCCCTTGTCGTTCTTGAAGTAGCGCAGTGCCACAACCGGGCTGCACAGCATTGCTACTAAGGGCATCTCGATTAATGGGAATTTTTCGTAGGTATCGGGGAAGAACGAGTATTTCCCTCCGGCCATCGTATATAAGCCAAGGGTTTGGAACGCTCCCTCGATAATGAGGTCAAACAGCATCATGAACGGGAACATTAACAGGCACAGCTTTACCGGCCCCCAGTTAAATAGTTTCCGGCCCCAGTTCATGACCCAGGCACCGATGGCACAGAAGCCGAACATACCGGTCGCGTACTGCGTCGGGTGATGTAATAGCGCATACGGCACTACCGCCCCGGGCCGACCGAAGCCCAGCCAGCCTGGGATTTCGTTGTAGTATGACCCCATGTTGAACATGTGCGAATTGAACGTGTACCAAACACCTAAGTAGTTCGAGCCTGCATCCTGCAGCGAAAAGAAGCAGAACCCGATGAACAGCAGACCGTCTAACGGGATGTTGCGATCGCGGCGCCACGGCTTGATGACAAAGAAGTACGACATAAAGATGATGAACACTGGCCCAAAACACTGCATTCCGATGAACAGATTGTGCATCCAGGTCGGCGGGGGAACCTCTCCGGTCGGCACGGGTGTGAAGTATGGCCCGGTCACCCAGCGGGTCAGCACGTAGGCCCAGAACACCAGCCAGGCCCCCCCGATCCATGCCCACCACACGACCGCCGGCTTAGGCTTGGGCAGACTCGGCACGTAGTTGTTTTCCCCCTTGCCTGTCTTTACTTTCATCGTTCCTGCACTATGATCCATGATAGAAGCCTCCTTTAGAATTGAATTGCTTGATTATATTATAAACAACAGAGCAACTTTCAAAACGTTTCAGTTTGGTCAAGGTCAATGCGGGCTAAAATTTAACCGCTCTCCTTTTCCTCCCTCAAAGACTGGAAAGGTTCTTTTTTGGCTGTGAGACAAATCGGTCTATTTGATTTTCTGTTGCGGATCTCATGGACTTTTATAAATTCCTTATTCACCGGTTTCCAGTCCATTTTATTGATCTGCAAATATAGTGTCTCTCAGACAATCAAGTATAACATTTGAACAGCAGCCGATATACGTAACACCATTGTAATTGATTGATAAGAACTTGCTTTTGCGTGACTTAAAATATGGAAACCGGTCTTGTTTGTCAAGCTATTATTTGTCATTTATTAACAAAAAATAGCAGGAAATGCAACATAATGATTTAATATTTGCACTAATACAACATATATCGTATAAATTAAGCCTAAAATATCAGATTGTCGGCACTGACTTGTCCTACTTAAAGAATTATTGATAAGGCAAATAAGGAGTGGCTAAAGATTATTTGCAAGAAAAATATATGTGGTACTACGCTGAGTCTATGCCTTGATTGATAGAAAGGTGATCTGACCTATTGAGGGGATTGCTTTGCTTAAAATGTCACGATAAGAAGAAAGCTAATTGTAATTATGATACCGGCTGCAAAGAGATGATGGACAAATCTTAAAACGGGAGCAAGCGCCGAATACTCATCAAGTCCGTTTTTGCTCAAAGGACCCGAATCGATCGAATCCTGTAACATTATCACTACCAAAAAACTTGAGAATTCCGACACCAATCAAGGGTTCATAGCTAAGAACGCCTGGAATAGACGACAACTGATGCTGCATAAAATCAGTCATATCCTGTGAGCTTTCAAACCAAGCCCAGACAATGATATCAAAGCGCCCTGTGATTATAGACACGTACCGCATTTGGTCATACCCCGCAAGTGCAGTTGCAACGGAGGGAGTTTGAGAAGGATCGACCCGTATCATGATTACTACTTGAAACGTGTACCCTAACTTGCCGGGATCGGTGTGGCAAAACACTCTAAGAAGACCCATATCTTTGAGTTTCTGCAATCTGCGGCTGACACCAAATCTACTGGCACCAAGTGTTTTAGCAAGCTTAGTGCTCGATTCTCTGGGAGAGATTTCCAATTCTCTGATTAGCTTCAGGTCAAACTCATCGAATATATAGTCAGAGCTTTTATTAGGAAAGATAGCGGTTTCGTGTGACGGATCGCCCCCTAAACGAGGAAGGGCTCTTTTAACCAAGCTAAGTGGCAGCATTGATTCTACACTGGTCACTTTCAACTTTATGCCAATCTCGTTGGTGATGAATTGATGCAATTCCTCTATATCTTTAAAATTTGCCGCTATTATCACATCATAGCGGCCACTGGTTGATATGATGTGCTGAACATTCTGAAACGAACTTAGATGCTTAACCGTGGCATCAACTGCTCCGGGGCGGGCTTTGACAGCGATGTAGATGGGTATCTTATACCCTGAGTAAGCCGAATTGGCCATGACGGACAAATGAATTGTACCACTATTCAGAAGGCTGGTTATCCTTCTGCGCACAGTTGTATCGCTCGTACCTATTTTTTGGGCCAGTTCGAGATAGGTCATTCTGCCATCAAGTTCCATCTCTTTGATCAGCATCAAATCCAATTCATCGAGAGCCTCAGTTGATATGTTAGCCAGCATATGCATCTCCTATAGATTATATAACCGCCATGTTTTGTTTTGTCAATAATCGATGGAAGACCTTAATCCGTGAGTAGGCTTACCTCTTCAGACTTAGCATGAATTGGGTTAGACTTTCACCAACGGATAGTTGGATGAGCAAGAAGAAAAGGAAGTATTTGGGACATTCTATATAGTTTCTGCTTGGTATTGGGGATAAAACGATGCCTCCTATGATTTTACGCGATACTATGTCTGCGGTTAGAATTACATAAACAATGTTCCCTGAGAGGAGTCGGATTTGACCCCTTTCAGTAAAAAGCATTGGGATCGGATCTTAATGATTTACTATTCACATCACACAATTAATAATTCAGTTGCCACCATGGGCTGATGCTATGCGGAAAGCTTGACGTGCCTTGGCGGGGTATGCAACCCGTTTGAAAGAATGAAGAATATCGAATTACGAACAAGGAATTCCGAATTACGAAATTATTTTATTCTTGCTATTTGCAGTTGTAATGCTTTTAATAAATATTAATATTAGTTGATCATTTTAATCAAATAAAGGTTCAACTTTTGATTATATATCCAGTGCCTTTACGAATAATTTGTTTTGATATGTGACTTCCAATTTTTGTTTTTGCTAATGATCCGATTGGATAATTCTCACAGCAAAATCTATCAAACGATCCTCGATATCATATCTTTTAGCATCCTTCTACATTCATTCCCCCTTAAAAAAGGGGGATTAAGGGGGTTGTTTCCTTGTTCGATATTCGATATTCAAATTACTTTCAAAAAGTTGTTATGGATTAATTAATATAGCGCTTATAGAGGCTGGGCCTCCCTGTCACTCACCGTATTGGCGCTCACCGGTGATCAGCGGGCTCTTGAAATCCCGCAAGTCCGGGCAGTAATTGGCAAAGTTGTTGGCATAGATGATGCCAGGTTTGGCCCCGCAGACAATGGGAATGGCCTGGAGCATGGGCACGGCGGTAGCGTAGTAAGCAGAGGATGTAGTATCACCCTCACGTAAATGGAGGTTCTTTTCAGCGGATGCCAGAAGTTCGAATCTGCCCTTGACTGAGACCGGCTCGCCCTCGATAGTAATATTGTAGGAGTCTCCAGGCAGTAGTCCTTTCGGCAGGTCCCGCGGGTCGTTATACCAAATCTCTTCCAGGGTGATAAACCGTCTGCCGTTTACAATAGCGTGATAGACCAGATTGACGCCTGACCGGGTGCCCTTGCGTATAGTAATAGGCTTCATCTGGATATCATCGCGAGCCACAAAATATTTCTTCTCAGATTCGATCCGGTCCAGCTTCTCTCCCATGATGTGGCAGGTCAGCGCCAGTGTTTCACTGTATCCCCGATCACCCACATTTTCAATCCAGGGCGTCTCCGAGAGATCCTGCCCATAGCCCAGCCCCCAACACATATCGGCGCTCTGTGTCTGGCTGGTATCAGACAACTCCTGAACCTTGATGTAAGAAATGCTGGTAGAAGCTCCGGTAAGGGTAGCAATGATACGCTCATATAACCAGCCCGGATTTACCCCCGTGGCGTGCAGGCAGGTGCCGCCCTTTTTGCAGGCATTTTCAAGCTTATCGGCCAGAGCCTGCGAGGTGAATGGCGGATACCACCAACCAATGGAGGTAACCACGTTCTTGCCGGACTCCAGAATCCGGCAGACAATGTTAGTGGCTTCGGAATCGAGGTCAACCTTGGTGCTCATATTGGGCGTGAAAATGACCACATCGGCATCGGTTTTGATGATCTTCTCCTGATCGTTGGTGATCTTCACTCCCACAGGTGCCATACCCAGATATTCTCCAACGTCTTTACCGTTCTTTTCCGGATTGTAGGCCAGCACACCGACCAACTTCAATTCCGGTTTCTTGATAATCTCACGAAGTGATGCGCTCCCTACGGTTCCCGGACCCCAAACAATACATCTATACTCTGGTTTCATTTTAACCTCCTCGATTTTATTAGCTATCCTGAGTTTTATAACACCAAGTCTGATAAAGAACTTGAACCCAGGGGTTAGTTTTCCAAATCATGGCTCTACAAGCGTCAGAGCGCCGGTCGGACACCACTGAACACACTGCGGGTCCGGCGGATTTCCGCACATATTGCAGTAAATCCCAGCCGTATTTTTGAGCTCCTTGAAGGCAGCTTTGGCGGGACACGACTTACGGCACATGATACACCAATCCAGCTCTTGTTTCCCGATAACCACATCCACCTTTGAGGTGCATTCCACATCCGTGAATTGCCCAATGATCACCGGGAAGATATCATTCTCTTCATTGTCGTAGACTCTTATGGCAGACCTGGATCGGCCAAATTCCCCCACCTTGTTAAACGAACACGCCAGCTCGCAAAGCCCACATCCCACACAAAGGCTCCCATCGATCTTGATCCTTTTACTCATGTAAACCTCCTAATAGCAATACCAGTGTGTTTACCAGACAACCGTCTACCTTAATACTAAAAGTTTCCCCTCCCGTTCCAGATCATCGGCAACAAACCCAAGGCCAAGCTTCTCCAGCTTTGCCCGCGTGGGCACCCCGGTCTCCTTGTCCCAGCCAGCCACTTCATAGTATTCCTCAAGGGCTGCCCGGTACTTCTCCGGATCAACGTACTCCCCTTTCAGGGGACCGTCAGCCACCGGCTCTTCGGTCATGGGACCCTTGATGAAATCATCCTTCTTGGTAATGCCCGATCTGGCCTGGAAGGCCCTTTCCAGCGTATGAATCCGCTCGGCAATGATCATCACGTCCTCTTTGGTCATGTTCGTGCCAATCGCAGCATTATACATATCCACGAGTTCATTGGCATCCAGCATTCCCGGCCAAGCCCATGATGTATTGAACTTACATATCTGGAAGAGGTCGCCGATCATCCCGTCTATCCCCTTATCAAAGACGAGCCGGGCCTTTCCCGTGTACTTGCTGGGGTCTCCATAGTCAGCCGAACCGAACATGTGTTTGCGCTCCTCGGGGGAGAGAAACTCAGCCGCCGGGGCGGCATCCATGACATCCGCGCCCTTGTTGCAGATACCCAAAGACAGAATAGTACCCTTGACGCTGCGCATATCCGCTCCGTGAGTGCTCAGGCCCTTGCAATCGGTGACGAATTTGTCCGCTCCCTTACCGATCACCTTGGCGGCTCGTATGGCCCCTTCGGCAAGCAGATCGCCGAAACCCTCCCTCCGCGCGATCTTGCCTATGAGATCGAGGATGGTCTCGTAATTGCCCCATTCCAGCGCCATACCGCCTGTATGCTCCTTGGTGATAATGCCTTTCTGGTACCACTCGAAGGCGGCGGCCAGAGCGCTTCCAAACTCGGTGGTATCCATGCCATAATCGTTTACCAGATTCAGGCCTTTGAAGGCGGAGGGGACGTAGAAGTTGCCAAGTATCGAGGTCAAAAAGACCGAAACGCCGTATTCCATTCCGCTGCCTTTCTCTCCGGCATAGGGAACGTCGCTGATCGCCCATCTATGGGAACAGTGCATAGGGCATGAATAGCAGGCCAGGGATCGGGTAATATACTTGCTCTGCCCTTCGTACCCTACCTTGGAGATTTCTTCGACCGTAGCCACCCTCTGGTGATTCCATACAGAGGCGATGCCCATCCTGGCATGACCGACGAACAACCCTGAAGTTCCCTTGATGGAGAATTCCGGGTATAGCACGCTGTTTTTGACCTTATGATGTGCAGCTTTGGCCAGCTTCATAAATTCCTGGGGCCTGGCTACTTTAATAGTGCCTGTACCCCGCACAGCGATGGACTTTAAGTTCTTTGAACCCATCACGGCGCCCATCCCGCACCGGCCTGCAGCCCGGTGGAAATTGCCCACCACGCAGGCAAAGCGCACCAGGTTCTCCCCTGCCGGACCAATGGAGAGAAGAGTTGCTTCAGGACTCTCCAGTTCTTTCCTTATCTGATGCACCGTATCGTGAACGCCCTTACCCCAGAGATGTTTGGCCGGCCTGAGTTCGACTTTGTCATCATCGATCCACAGATACACCGGTTCCGGGGATTTGCCGGTAAAAACCATCTGCTCATAGCCGGCCCACCTCAACGATGGAGCAAAGGAATCTCCCACATTGGCGTACCCCAGAATGCCGGTCTGGGGCGAAAGGGCAGTGATGCTTAGCCTGTTGGAGGCGGGAGCAATGGTTCCCCCCAGAGGCCCAGCCGCCATCAGAAGCACATTCTCCGGGGAGAGCGGATCGATGCCTGGTTTGATTTCATTATAGGCAAGTCCGGAATTGAACCCTCTACCACCGATATAATTTCGTACCAGTTCGTCGTCTAAGGCTTCTTTGGTTATCTTACCCGTTGAGAGGTCAACTCTGAGCATCTTTCCGATATATTGATTCATTTCGGCCTCCTCTGAAGTCTGAGTTTTCTCATATTGTTGGCTTACTCTATTCAGGGGTATATGGAATTCCCCATCCTCGAGACGGACCATTTCCGGCACCTTCCTTCAATGCCTTCTATCCGATCTTACTGAGCAGTGCGGCCGCCGTCTATCAGCAGCGAAGCCCCCGTAGTAAAGGTGGCGTCCCGGCAAAGATACAATACCGCTGTGGCCACTTCCTCGCAAAGCCCCACCCTGCCCATGGGAAAGCAGCTTTCAACGGCCTCTTTCATGGCCGGATCGCGTCCCATGAACTGCTCATAAGCAGGAGTTGCTACGGCTCCGGGGCAGACCGCATTTACCCGGATGTTCTGCTTGGCATATTCGAGTGCAATAGATTTGGTTAACCCAATAACGGCATGCTTGGTGGCACTGTAAAGAGGAATCATCCTCATGCCAGTAACCCCCGAAGCGGAAGAATTGTTCACGATGCATCCACCCCCTGACTTGAGCATGTAAGGAACCTCATGTTTCATGCAAAGCCATACACCTTTAACATTGGCATCAAATACAGCGTAGTATTCCGCCTCCGTCTGATCCGTAAGGGGTTTGGGAAGCTGCTCCACACCGGCATTGTTGAAAGCATAGTGGAGGCTGCCGAAGGCCTTGAATGTCTGGGAGAGAGCGTTTTTGATATCATCTTCCATAGAGACGTCTCCGGTGAATGAAAAACACTTGCCACCCTTCGATTCAATCAAGGCTTTCGCCGCATTGTTTTTCTCAGCCCGCCGTCCCATGATGGCCACATTAGCTCCATGCTGTGAAAACAGCAGCGCTGTGGCCAATCCGATACCGTCATTGCCGCCGGTGATGAAGATTGTTTTGCCCTTCATACAACTGTCCTCCTCAGTTTATTAAATTAATTTCCTGCCAGTTTTTCTTATCTTGTATTTTATCTCCTGTTCGGCTGGCAAGGCAACTGGTGGCTTTGGCAAAATGGCATGCTTAGCTAGTCCTTGTCTGCGCAACAGCCCGCAGCAGCGCTGGTCGAATATTGTGAATGAAGTCATCGTAGTCACGTGCTGCCAGCGTCGAAGCTTTGCCAAATATATTTCTTAACTTTTCTTCCTGCTGGTTGCTACCTATGGTGATACACAGACAGCCAATCCCCTGATAGCGGATTTCCTCGATAGCCTTCTTTGTGTCCTCTTCGCCATACTCGCCTTCATAGCCATGATCGTAGGAAAAACCATCGGTGATTGTTATCAGGAGCTGATACGGCACCCCTGTTTCTTCTTCCTGTAGCTTCCGCGCTGCATGGCGCATAGCGCCTCCAGTGCGTGTAAAACCGACTGGTTCAAGCATGGCAAACCGATTGCGAATGCGACTATCGATACATCGCTCCTTGAACGCCTTCATCCGTACTAAACGCACCATGGTTCTGCCCCAGGAATGGAATGCATACAAAGAGACCTGATCGCCAAACCCGTGAAGTGCTGTCATCAGGTGATACGCCAACTGCATCTGCTTGTGGTGAATCGACAAGCCGCCGGGTTCATCCATCTCGGCGGTAGAGCCCGATATGTCCAGTAGCAGCATCACCGCCAAATCCCTGCGTGTTTTCATGTTGTGCGCATAAACCCCCTCGTTGGGAGTTGTGCCACTTCTGCAATCAACAAAATAGTTGACCACGCGATCTAAGATATAGTCTTCTCCTTCAGCCTGATTGCGGTGCGTTTCAAAGCTTAAGCCCACACCTGCAAGCTTCCTTTTTAATTCCATAGAAGGTGGCTGCAATATCTCGCTCATGATCGCCCCCGACTCCGGTATTTCTCTTAAGGGATCAACCTCATCCACTACTACCCAATCCGTTCGGTATTTTCGTTTGGCATAGTCCCATTCCGGGTAAATATGGCTACCGGCTTCATTGCTGTCTTTTGTTACTACTACTTCAACATTCAAGTCTGATAACTGGCCGACAAACTTTGCCTTCCTCTTGCCCATGGAAACATTTCCCATCGGCAGTTCAACGCCACCTCCTGAACCTGGTTTCTTTTGGGGTTTCCCCCCGCCAGTGATACCAAGAAGCTTTGCGATGAAATCTGCCAACCGTCCTTTGGCGGCAAATATCTGCTTTTTTGAAAGCAGTTTTAGAATTATGGATTCTTGGGATTCTCCTTCTTCCTCCTCGATGAGAACGGCCGTAACCTTCTTTTGCAGTTTCAGCTCGGGAGCAGGAGCTTCTTCCGGAAGCGAGTTATTTAGTACCAGAAGGCAACGCAGCGTACCTAAAAATTCCGGGAATGCAGGAAAGTTCTCTTTGCTGACGGCCAAACTGTAGGATTGATCGGACGAGTCAGTAGTGAAAGGAAAGTGCTTTATGGCGGCATTTTCACAAAAGGCTCTTGGCAAAATATTTGCGTGCAGGCGAGTTGCCCGAACGATTTCGGCATAGAGATAACGATTGTGTATATTCCGTTTGCCCAGCAATTTTCGTACATGTTCCCTTTTCAGTGCGCCTACGCGAATCAACAGGGCTTGCGCAATAACATCAAATGCATGCATTCGCGAAAATTCAAAGGCAGGCACATAAATGCAGCTATTGTCGGTGTATGCTTTATATTTTTTATCGTCGTGCCAATGGACAGGAATGCTGCGCCCGCCCACGGCACCGGCAACCAGAGAATAGAAATGCTGCGTGAACTCTGCCGCGGTCATGAGATATAGG
>JBDRRF010000012.1:0-32649 GCA_043825875.1 Pseudomonadota bacterium
CAACCATGTCAAGCATTATTTTCTATTTTCAGTCACTACATTGGCTTTTCGACAAACCGCATACTATAATATCAAATAGTTAGATAGTTATGACCGCCAAATATAATAGATTTTTGCCTGTTTTTGTCGAACTTGGGTTAATTCTTCAGATGGTTGTACGATTTTCTTTACCGGCCCTTTTACGGTTCTGCCATTGTAAAGATGTGAGTGTTCCCATTCACGTTGTATAACTTTTGGTATGTCTGGCACAGGTGATGAGCTGGTTTCAATAAGTTATTTCATTTAAGTAATATATATCGTAATAACAAATCATTATATGGCTTAAGAGTATAAAAAAGAAGCCATCATGGCAGATTCCGTTTCATAAATGATATGCAATGGCCATGGATTTGCTGGAAACATGCCTTGACTTTAGGTTTATTTTACCTGATAAGAAATTTGTAAAGGCTGGCTTAAAGATATTACATTTTTAATTATTTATTGCTGGAGATTACCTTCCCATGAATTCTATATTGAAATATTGCATAATATTAGGAAGCTTACTTGTTTTTTCCCCTGTATTTGTTCAGGCCGAAACGCTGTTTTCCGATAATAAATCTCAAACAGATATTTTACGTGCTGATAATGCCGAATTGAAAGCCGAACTTACAACTCTAAAACGTGAGTTGGCTGACAGTAAATATCTTCATGCTCTTTCAAAAAGGACTTTGAAACAATTTAAAGATACTTCCGCCGAATATACCGAACTTGAAGCAAAATACAATGAAACTGCTGAAATTCTAACCAAACAAAATAAAAAAGTTGGTGTGCTTGAAGATGAGGTGGCTAATCTTTTGCGCCAAAATAATATCATGTGGTTTTTTAGCGGAGTTGGTGTTTTTTTATTAGGTTTTTTAATAGGATATAGCGCCAGGCGTGAAAAAAGAAAATCATTATTATAAAGGTTTTTTTGGACTTTAGCCTTTAATCACAATATATAAAAACATATATATATAGAAAGTTAACTTTTGGATATAAAAACAGATTATTTAATAATCGGAAGTGGTGTTGCCGGGCTTACTTTTGCGTTAAAAGTAGCTGACTATAAAAAGGTTGCCATTGTAACAAAAAAAGAAATTATGGACAGCAACTCAGCGCTTGCACAGGGAGGAATAGCGTCGGTATTCGGTACGCTAGATTCTTTCGACCTTCACATTCAGGATACCCTTGATTCAGGAGATGGCCTTTGCAACAGAGAGGTTGTTGAAATGGTCATTAAAAACGGGCCTGAACGGATATGCGAGTTAATTGACCTTGGGGTTCAGTTTAATCTCAACAATAAAGGGGCTTCCGAAAACATAGCGACTGAACTTGATCTTGGCCGCGAAGGCGGGCATTCACAAAAACGTATTGTGCATGCAAAAGATATGACGGGCATAGAGATAGAAAGAGTTCTGGTTGAACATGTTAAAAACCATAAGAATATTATTCTGTTTGAAGATCACATTGCAATTGATCTTGTCACATGTTCAACACGTATGAAAAGAGGTCTTGTTACAACAACCCACGAAGATTATTGTTGCGGAGCCTATGTTCTTGACACGAAAAAGAATAAAGTTAAAACATTTTCCTCAAAGAAGACTGTTCTTGCTACCGGCGGGACAGGAAAGGTTTACCTTTATACCAGTAATCCTGATGTCGCAACCGGTGATGGAATTGCTATGGCATACAGGGCAGGTGCAACTCTTGCTAATCTTGAATTCGTTCAATTTCATCCTACTTGTCTTTATCATCCTGATGCCAAGAATTTTCTTATTTCAGAAGCCGTAAGAGGCGAGGGAGGAATTTTGCTAAATTCTTCGGGTATGCCTTTTATGCAAAAATACAGTCCATTAAAAGATCTTGCCTGCAGAGATGTGGTAGCGCGCGCAATAGACACGGAACTGAAAAAAAGCGGAGAAGACTCGGTATTTCTTGATATATCCCATAAAAGTTCAGGGTTTGTAAAAGATCGCTTTCCTAATCTTTATGAAAAATGTCTGATGTTCGGAATTGATATGACCGCTGAACCTATTCCTGTTGTTCCGGCAGCCCATTACATGTGCGGAGGTGTTGTAACTGATATGTTCGGAAGAACCGATATTCACAACCTGTATGCGATTGGCGAAACGGCTTGCACCGGGCTTCATGGCGCAAACAGGCTTGCTAGCAATTCTTTGCTTGAAGCACTTGTATATGCACAAGCAGCCGCAGGAGAGTCTTTAAAAGTAATCAATTCGCCCGAATTTAAAACTTTTCCTGACAGCCCTGAATGGGATGAAGTTGGTACAACAGATAGTGATGAACTTATCATGGTTACACAAAACTGGGATGAAATCAGAAGATGCATGTGGAATTATGTAGGAATAGTGCGTTCAGATAAACGTCTTGCCAGAGCAAAGAGACGCATAGAAATTATTCAAAATGAAATCAGTGAATACTACTGGAATTTTAAAATCAGTGCAGATCTTGTAGAACTTAGAAATATTGCGACTGTAGCCGAGCTTATAATAAAGTGCGCCATGCACAGAAAAGAAAGCCGGGGTCTTCACTATACCCTGGAATATCCGGATCGTGATGATTCGAGATGGCAGAAAGATACCATCATCAGACGTCAATTTCTGAATTAATTCCTATTACTCCGGAATCCAAACAATTCCAACTCGAATCTATAGATTTTAAAACAAGGTTTTAAAACAAAAATTCCGCTGCAAGCTAAAAATAAGCATACAGCGGAATTTCAATTAGTATATTTAATAGGGTTTATTTTTTGTCGTCTTTTACTTCTTCAAAATCCGCATCCACAACATCTTCTTCACCTTTTGCCTGTCCCTCATGTGAAGGGCCGCTGTCTCCGGCTGCCTGCTCTTCGCCGGCCTGACCTTGCTGTTGAGAAGCCTCCTTATACATAGCTTCCGCAAGTGTGTGTGATGCCTGGGTCAATTCTTCAGTCATTTTATTGATTTCGGAAATGTCTTCACCCTCTATAGCTTTTCTGAGTCGGCCAATGGCATCGTCAACACTGGTTTTTGTTGACGCATCTACTTTATCTCCCAGATCCTTTATGGATTTTTCGGTTGAATAAATCAGTGCATCGGCATTGTTTCTGGCTTCAACAAGCTCTTTTTTCTTCTTGTCATCTTCGGCATGAAGCTCTGCATCTTTGATAAGTTTGTCTATCTCTTCCTTTGATAATCCGCTTGAAGCTGTAATCTGAATAGACTGTTCTTTGCTTGTAGCCATGTCCTTTGCCGAAACATTTACTATTCCGTTTGCGTCTATATCGAATGTAACTTCAATCTGCGGCACACCTCTGGGAGCCGGTGGTATTCCAACAAGCTCAAAACGCCCCAGAGTTTTGTTGCCGGCGGCCATTTCTCTTTCTCCCTGCAGAACATGGATAGACACTGCTGGCTGACTATCGGCGGCTGTTGAAAATGTCTGGCTTTTTTTCGTGGGGATCGTTGTGTTTTTTTCAATAAGCCTGGTCATAACACCGCCCAAGGTCTCAATACCCAGAGATAAAGGTGTTACATCCAGAAGAAGTACGTCTTTCACATCCCCCTTAAGGACACCACCCTGTATGGCAGCTCCTATGGCAACAACCTCATCGGGATTAACGCCTCTGTGAGGCTCTCTCCCGAATAATTTCTTTACACGCTCCTGAACAGACGGCATACGAGTCATGCCACCAACCAGAATAACCTCATCAATCTGATTGGCTGAAAGGCCAGCATCCTTCATGGCAACCTTGCAGGGTTCTTCCAGTTTATCAAGAAGATCTGCAACAAGACTTTCCATTTTAGCCCTTGTCATTTTCAGGTTAAGATGTTTGGGCCCGCTGGCATCAGCTGTAATAAACGGAAGATTAACATCGGTTTCCATAGATGTTGAAAGCTCCATCTTTGCTTTTTCAGCAGCTTCTTTAAGTCGTTGCAACGCCATCTTGTCACTTCTAATATCAATGCCGGATTCTTTTCTGAATTCAGCGGCAAAATAATCTATTAGCCTTAAATCAAAATCTTCACCACCAAGATGAGTGTCACCGTTTGTGGCTTTCACTTCAAAAACGCCATCCCCGATTTCAAGGACAGATACGTCAAAAGTGCCGCCGCCAAGATCAAATACGGCTATTTTCTCCTCTTTTTTCTTGTCAAGACCGTAAGCAAGAGATGCGGCAGTAGGTTCGTTTATAATTCTTAAAACATTCAGGCCTGCTATCTTTCCTGCATCTTTGGTTGCCTGCCTCTGGCTGTCGTTAAAATAAGCAGGAACAGTAACAATAGCATCAGTTACTTTTTCTCCAAGATAATCTTCAGCGGTTTTTTTAATATTCGCGAGTATGTATGAAGATATTTCAGCAGGGCTTAAAGGTTTACCCTGAAGATCTATGCTCACATCTCCGTTACTAGCCTGCTTGATTTTATACGGTAGTATCTTAGCGTCTCTTTGAACCTCAGCAGAGCTAAATTTGCGGCCAATCAGCCGTTTTACCGCATAGACCGTATTCTCCGGATTTGTTATTGCCTGCCTTTTTGCTATCTGGCCGACAAGCCTTTCACCACTGCTGGATATAGCAACAATAGATGGTGTAGTTCTACCTCCTTCGGCATTTGTTATTACTTTAGCTTCTCCACCCTCCATAATTGCTACACATGAATTTGTGGTGCCTAAATCAATACCAATTATCTTGCCCATATTATATCCTCCTTGGACGTTTAATCATTATATATTTAAACATTATTGTTGTTTTTAGTTATTATTATCGGTTTTTCCTTTGGATACTATAACCATGGAAGGCCTGAGCAGCCTGTCATGAATCATATATCCTTTCTGAAATTCAGATATTACAGTATTGTCGGGATGTTCCTGACTTTCTTCCTGCATCATAGCCTGATGGAAATTCGGATCAAAAGGTTTGCACAAAGATTCTATGGGTTTTACTCCATAATTTTCAAAAACCTTTTTAAACTCATTTAGTGTCATGTTAATTCCATCCACAATGCAACTGTTTACTTTCTCATCTGTTGGTGTTGAACTTATCGCCCGTTCCAGATTATCTACCACACATAGTAATTCACTTAAAATGCTTTCATTAGCATATTTTCTAAATTCGCTCATTTCACGCGAACTCCGTTTCTTATAGTTTTCAAAATCGGCGGAAACCCTTAAAAAACGTTCATATGATTGTTTTGCTTCAAGCTCGGCAGTCTTAAGCTTTTCCTCCAGCGGATCAGAAACTGTTGTTTTTATATCATTTTCTGTAACATTTTCCGTTTCATTATTATCAGGCATCTCTTCGTCTGAACTATCGCCGTCAATAGAAATATTGATTTTCTTTTTGTTAGTCATTTCTAAACCTTCTCGCTCCGGGCATGTTAATCAATATATTCCTTTTATTTGTTGTCCATATCAAAATATGTTGAAAAGTTAATCATCAAATGAAAAATAAGACTATTTAAAGCAATGTCAAGGACTAATTATTGCATTTTATACGACAAAAGAGGGTAAGTTTTATGTTGGGACAAATTTGAAGAACTTTCTAATTTTGCTTAAATCCAAGGAAGGGGATAATTTCAACAGCAGGAAAATGTTGAATATTTAAAGCATAGGTTGGCCGAATGCTCTCTGCTATTAATTTAAGAAGCTTGTTAGTTGCCGGGATCAACTGCGACACAAACCGCATTACTTATCGCTGCTTCCTTCCAGACCTGACGAGGTTCGTAACCGTTTGTTGCGCAGTGTCCGGCAACTAACAAGCTTCTCAAATTAAATAACTGCTATTTGCAGCAATGCATTTTTTTCAGCATATACTCTTTATATGGTTTTTTTCAAGCAAAAGTTTATCAATAAAAAGAATTATTGCTAAAATCGATCAATTATGATGAACTTATAAAAAGTTCATATAGTTTGATAGATATGGGTACAGATAAAATTATAAATTATGCGCAGTTTTATAAATGATTCAGGCAACTGTTTAATACGGAAAGTAAAAAAGACTGTTTCCGAATACAATATGATTCAAAAAAAGGATTGTGTGCTTGTCGGGGTTTCCGGTGGTGCTGATTCTGTAGCTCTGGTTCATATTTTAAATGAAATTACTTCACTATTTTCAATAACGCTTGGCATAGCCCACCTAAATCATTCTCTTAGGGGAAATGAATCTGATGATGATGCCAGCTTTGTCATTTCTTTATCAGAAAAGCTACATCTGCCCTGTTTCATTGAAAAAAAAGATGTATTTAAATACAAGACAGAAAACGGGCTTTCGGTTGAAGAAGCCGGAAGGCTAATGCGGTATGCCTTTTTTGAAGATATTGCAAAAAGAGAGGGTTTTAACAAAATTGCCCTGGGGCATACAGCAAATGATAATGCAGAACTTGTATTAATGTACATGCTACGCGGAAGCGGTCCTTTGGGTATTTCGGGCATACCTCCTGTGAGGGGTGGTCTGAAAAATAATTTATTGGTTATTCGGCCTCTTATAAAAACACTTAGATCGGAAATTGAAGAGTATCTTTCGGCCAAATACCTTTCACATGTTGTTGATCAATCCAACATGGATGAAAAATATTTACGAAACAAAATCCGTCATAATCTTATTCCGCTTTTAAGGGATGATTATAATCCCAAAATAGTAGAAACTTTAAACAGACTTGCTTCAATAGTACGTTCTGAAAACGAATGGATAGAAAGTAATCTTGCTGCTGATTTTAACACATTAAACCTAAAGGAAGAAACAAACAGTATCGTATTTTCCGTTTCAGGCATAAAAAATCTTCATCAGGCTGCGAAAAAAAGAATAATCAGAATGGCAATTTCAAAAATAAAAGGCAATTTGAGACGCATTACTCTTGCACATTTAGAGCTTTTGTCAGCCCAGCTTGATAGCGATTCGGATAAATGGAGCCTTGACCTTCCAGATCGCATAAGGGTTTCAAGAATCGGGGAAAGGCTTGTTATCACAAAAGAGAAAAGACCGTTGCGCAATATTTCTCTCAAGCATGCCGATAAAGAACAGACAGTTTATAATTATGTAATCAATAAGCCCGAATGTATAATTGCCAAAAAAGAGGGCTTTAAAATACAATTTTCCGAGATAAAAGATAAAAATCTTGAAAATATTTTCAACTCAGAGCCGGGCCTAGCTTTTTTTGATATGGACAAAATATGCTTTCCTTTAGTATTAAGAAATTATCTGCCCGGAGATCGTTTTACTCCCCTTGGAATGTCCGGCTCACAAAAGGTGGCAAGGTATTTGATAAATAAAAAAATAGCAGCGGAAAGTCGCATAAAAGTTCCTGTGATACTAAGTAATAATAAAATAATCTGGTTGGCGGGGCATATTATTGATGATTTAGTTAAAGTAACTCCAAATACCGGAAAAATACTTAAAGCGGAACTTTTGCTTGCCTAATATCCAATTATGATTATTATTGATGTAAAAATAATATTGTACGGAGGTTAAATATATTGAATCCATTTTATAAGAACCTGGCTTTATGGATAGTCATTTCTCTGATGGTTGTTATGTTGATCAGCCTTTTCAATCAACGCCAACTTGGGGAAAACAGCTTAATTTATTCCAAATTTATTGCTATGGCTGAAAATGAACAAATCAGGGAAGTTACTATACAGGGCCAGGATCTTTATGTTATTGATACAAATAATAATAAATATAAGGTTTATGCTCCACTAGATAGTGACCTCATTAAAATTTTAAGGGAAAAAGGCGTATCAATAACAGCCAAACCCCCCGCCGATAATCCCTGGTATATGTCTCTTCTAGTTTCCTGGCTCCCGATGATAATTCTTATCGGAGTATGGATATTCTTTATGCGTCAAATGCAGTCCGGTGGTGGAAAAGCCATGTCTTTCGGCAAAAGCCGAGCGCGACTTATGTCTGATACATCAGAAAAAGTTACCTTCGAGGATGTTGCCGGGATAGAAGAAGCAAAAGAAGAGCTTAGCGAAATAGTGGAATTTTTAAAGGAACCAAAAAAATATACCCGCCTTGGTGGTCGTATACCAAAAGGCGTGCTTCTTATGGGCCCTCCGGGTACAGGCAAAACACTTCTTGCGCGTGCTATTGCCGGAGAAGCCGGAGTTCCATTTTTCAGCATAAGCGGTTCTGATTTTGTGGAAATGTTTGTGGGTGTCGGGGCCTCCCGGGTAAGAGATCTTTTTATCCAGGGGAAAAAGAATGCACCGTGCATAATATTTATAGATGAAATAGATGCTGTGGGCAGACACCGCGGAGCAGGTCTTGGAGGAGGTCATGATGAAAGAGAACAAACCTTAAACCAGCTTCTTGTTGAGATGGATGGTTTTGAATCCAATGAAGGTGTTATCCTTATTTCTGCTACAAACCGTCCTGATGTTCTTGACCCGGCGCTTTTAAGGCCAGGCCGTTTCGACCGTCAGGTTGTAGTATCTTTACCTGATATAAAGGGTCGTGAAAAAATACTTCAGGTACATATGAAAAAATCTCCTATTGCACCCGATGTAACTCCGATTATTCTTGCAAAGGGAACTCCGGGATTTTCCGGGGCAGATCTTGAAAACCTTGTTAATGAAGCGGCTTTGTATGCTGCAAAAAGAAACAAAGATAAGGTCGAAATGATTGACTTTGAAGATGCCAAAGACAAGGTTTATATGGGGCTTGAGAGAAAGTCAAAGGTCATAAAAGATGAAGACAAGAAAACTACGGCATATCACGAAGGTGGCCATGCAATTGTGGCCCGACTCCTGCCAGACACTGATCAGATAAACAAGATAACAATAATACCCAGAGGACGTGCTGCAGGCGCAACCTGGTTTCTTCCCGAAGAAAGAGATTTTAAATACAAAGACCAGCTTGAAAGCCAGCTTGCCATCGCTTTCGGAGGGCGCGCCGCAGAAGAGATTGTTTTCGGCCGATTAAGCACAGGTGCATCCAATGATATAAAGCAGGCAACCGAAATCGCACAACTGATGGTCCGTGCATGGGGAATGAGCGATGAAATAGGCCCACTCTCTTATGCAAAAAATGAAGAGCAAATATTTCTCGGACGTGAAATTTCCCAGCACAGAGATTATTCAGAGGAAACGGCAAGAAGAATTGATGCCGAAATAAGCAAACTTATAAAAAAATCATATTCGACAGCGAAACAAATCCTTAATGATCATATGGATATTCTGCACAAGCTTGCTGAAATACTGATTGAAAAAGAAACGGTTATGGGAAAGGAACTGGATGAGCTTATTATTTCCATGAAACCGGGTGTTATTCTGTCTTCCTACGATTCAGAGGAAGATAGTAACAAACCGCCTGATGCATAAATATTTACAATGGCATCTTATAATATAGCCTGGGGCTCACACAGACTTACTCTGGGAAATACCACCCGCATAATGGGTATAGTAAATATTACTCCGGATTCTTTTTCGGACGGCGGATTATTTTTCAACCCTGATTCAGCGATTGCTCATGGAGAAAAGCTTGCCCAACAAGGTGCCGATATTCTTGATATAGGCGGTGAATCCTCGCGTCCTTTCTCAGAACCTGTTTTGGAAAAAGAAGAAATCAGACGGGTTATTCCGGTTATAGAAAAGCTTGCAAAACGCATTTTGATTCCTATTTCCATTGATACTACCAAAGCTATTGTTGCCAAGCATGCTATTGATGCAGGCGCAAGTATTATAAATGACATAAGCGCATTGCATTCCGATGAAAAACTCGCCGAAGTTGCAGCAAAACACGGGGTTCCTCTCATTCTGATGCATATGAAAGGAACGCCTGAAAACATGCAGCTTTCTCCTTGTTATGATAACCTTTTTGGAGAAATTAAAAATTATCTTAAAGATGCGGCAGAAAAAGCAGTAAATTACGGAGTAGATAAATCAAAGATTATTATTGATCCGGGAATCGGTTTTGGCAAAACAATTGAACATAATCTTCTGCTTATAAAAAATCTGAGCGAATTAACAGAACTTAATTTTCCGATTCTTATAGGAGTTTCCCGAAAAGCTTTTATAAGAAATATTCTTAAAAACAAGACAAAGAACGAATTAAAGCCTCAAGATCCTGCTGTTGAGACCGGCACACAGGCAGCTATTGCTGCAGCTGTTTTGGCCGGAGCGCATATAGTAAGAGTGCATGATGTTGCAAGTACTGTTTCAACTGTAAGGATTATTGACGCAATAAAAAAGGACTAACTCTTATGTTACTTGTAATCGATGTCGGGAATACAAACATTGTCATGGGAATTTATGACGGCGATAAACTTCTGAGGGACTGGCGTATCCGCACAGAACATAATACAACCGAAGATGAGTTTAATGTGCTTGCAAATGGCCTTTTTACAACAGGCGGTATAAATCCGGCAGATATCGAAAAAACAATAATATCATCTGTTGTTCCGCCTCTTGTAATAATTCTGGATTCTTTCTGCCGTAAATATCTTGGCCATGCGCCTTACTGGGTGGATGCCAAATCCTACCCTGATATGCCGATTATGAGTGGCAACCCTTCCGAAGTCGGAGCCGACAGGATAGTAAATGCCGTAGGTGCATATGAAAGATATAAAACAAGCCTGATTATTATTGATTTTGGAACAGCCACAACCTTTGATGCAATATCTGAAAAGGGGGAATACCTTGGAGGTTCAATAAGTCCTGGAATAATGATAGCAGCGGAAGCGCTTTTCCAAAAAGCCTCCAAACTGCCGCGGGTTGAAATATTTGTTCCTCCGGATAAAGTTATAGGCACAGATACTGCCAGCTGTATGAAATCAGGAATTATTTTCGGCTATGCAGGACTTATTGATGGTGTGGTTACCAGAATGAAAGCCGAAATGGGAACAAATCCAAAGGTAATTGCTACAGGAGGTCTTGCACGTCTAATGTTTAATGTAGCAACAACTATAGAAGTCGTTGAACCCGGCCTTACGCTGGAAGGGTTAAGGATAATAAGTATGAGGATCTGAAGAAAAGGCTTTTACTTGATCGCTTGAATCCTGGAATCCCCTGGCCATTAACTTTAGCTGATGGAAGTTGATTTGCTTATTACAATATAGAGTTACGACTCAAAGCTTTTTATCTTTTATATATCCTATAAAACCTTTAATGCTGTTTGTAAGAAATATCATCTCCCTTTCTTTAACGGCAGAGTCCATATCAAAATAACCTGAAAGAAAAGGATCTTTTCTTAAAAGTGCCTCAGCACACCGGGAAATCAAATCACCATCAACTGATTTTTCAACTTCGCCAGTTATAACTTTTTTCCATAAACCAAGCTGATCCTGATGCTGTTTCAGCATAGTTATAGCATTTTCTTCTAAACTAAGATGTCCATAACAAATCTTAGATGGGTTCTTTGATATAAGATCGTCAATACTCTTATAAGCAAGTTCATAAAAAAATTTGGGTGGTGTCGCAGGACGCATACAAAAGCCGCCTGAAGGCAGGGAATAATATACTCCTCCGGCTTCTCCGGCAAAGAGATAATCTTTGTATATATAACTTACATGGTGGATGGCATGTCCCGGAGTTATAACCGGAGTAATTGAATCATGTTTAAATTCTTGCGCACCAACAAGGCGGTCAATAGGAACCGGGCTAATCGGACCGTATGCTTTGGCAATGTCACCAAGAGTCTTTATCGTGCCTTTCCATAATCTTTCAGGATCAGCAAGATGCGGTATTCCATCCTTATGGCAAATAATAGGAGTACCGGCAAAACGACTGGCTATTTCTGCTGCTGCACCTGCATGATCTACATGAATATGTGTTAAGAATATATAATCAAGATGTGTTACCCCGGCTTCTTTAAGGGCATCAAGCAAAGCCTGTGCTGTTGAAGATGACCCGACATCAACTATAAAAGTTATATCTCCTTTATAAAGCCATGTCCCAATAAAATTTTCAAAACCTGCCGCAACAGGAGGAAGTGTTATTAAAAATAAATTTTCGTTAAATTTTGTAATTTTATAATTTAAATCCAATTCCGTCATTACCATCAATCTCCAGCTTATTTTCTCTAAAAAACCAACTAAATTACTATATCCTTGCGAATATATAAACTTAACACCTTATGAGTTTTTTAAAATACTATACCTGCATAACCCACAAAACTGTCTGAAGGGCTTTTATCATAGCTTGTTTGGTAAGTAATTAGTTTTGCCTTTGTTGCACCAAGCTCTTTGGCAGTACTTATAGCAGTTGCCGCAGCTCCGGAACAGCAGGCGTTTTCATTTAGCAATGCTTCTTCAATTACTTTCTCAGGATTCATTTCAAGCATTGCATCTATTGCTTTTTTATCATTTTCGTTTTTCACCCAATTAAGGGCTTTTTGTCCGTTTCCCTTGGAGACAAAACCATAATTAACACCATAATGAGTAAGATCAGTTGATCCCAATACCGCAACTTTAAGGCCAAGGGCAGTTGCAATTTTGACGGCATCCTTTCCTATTTCAAAAGATGCTTTAACCGGCGGAACCCCCATGGGAACAATTTTAACATCTTTAAAAAAGTATTTTATAAACGGAAGCTGAAGCTCTATTGTGTTATCCTGGGTAAATCTTTGAGCGGTTTCAATTTGGAAAGAATATATTTTTGAAAGTTCTTCAGCTATTTCCTCCTGGATTTTTATATCACCAAAAGGTGTTTCCCAGGCCCCCTCTTTCATAAGGTAATTCGGAGAGCCTTTGTGAAGGTGCATTCCAAATATAAAAATAACATCAGGCTGTTGTTCTTCAGAAAGTATTTTAATAACATTGCATGCAATGCTTCCGGAAAAATACCAGCCTGCGTGAGGAACAATACCTCCTGTTTTTTTTATTCCGGACAAATCCTGAATTTTTGCTTCACTAATAAATGATTTAATTTGCCTTTCACATTCTTTAGCGCCTGACGGATACCAGCTTCCGGCAAAAACAGCTTTTCTTGTTTTCATGATAAATCTCCAATATGAATAAAAAGCAAATATACGCTCCCTCTAACATATTCTTTAGCCAGTCTGTTTCCGATTTTATTTTTCATAAATTAACAGTCACATTGGTGTTTGTCAAATTATGGATCTTAGCAATTTATCAAATATTATTAGGGAAGCCATTTTTAAAATTTAAAAATTATTGCAAAAAACTGCCAATAGATTTATATAATTTAGAATTATTTTAAATAAAAGTTGAGAGTTAAGAGTCTTAGGTTTCAATGTAGGTTTGGTTATTATTCTTTGGAGAACATTATGAATTATTCCAATAATCAGCAAGTAAAGTATTTCGATTACATTAACAGATTTCTTTCAATCTCTGATTTGGACACACTCTTAGATACTATTTGCAAGGAAACGCCTGCACTGATGAACGCCAAAGATTGCTCAATCTTTCTTATTCCAACCCTGTTAAAAGAAAAACAAAGTTCAGATATGTTGAATAAGCAAGACGGGACATCTGTCCTGGCTTCTTCTCTAAAAACAAACTATGTGGTTTTGGCTAAGACAACGCGAGATAATTTTAAGCCGTATGTAGGTAAAGCCTATTATAGTGAAGGCTTCGGACTGACCGGATACATATTCAAAACCGGAAAATCACTAAACATAAATGACATGGGAGATCATAATGAGCTGAATAATATTGATCCCGAATTACATTGGAAAGATGCCTACAGAGGTAGTGAAGAGCGTTTCAGGGGGAAAAGGAAGAAACCTTATATAGGCGTACCCCTTAAAATAGGACAGAAAATTCTTGGAGTAATACGGCTTGGTGAACCTCTTGTTGGTGATTCCTTTTTTCCCATGGCTCTGTCCGGATTAGAATCTTTTGCGGCAATATTAGCAAATGTGATTGAAAGAATCAGCTCTTTGCAGCATCTCAAGTCATCTATTGACAGTCTCATTATGATTGGATCATTAAGGGTCAAACAAACCATATATGATGCTATCGTTAAAGAAGCCGCACTGTTGATTGGTGCCGAAAATTGTGAACTTTACCTCCTCGACAGATATGGAGAACAGATAGTTCTTAAGGCTGCAACGGAAGGATATCTGAAGCAATTACTTGAATCACAAAATACAAAAGCTTATCAACGAGGCGTCGGTTTAACCGGATGGATATTCAAAACAGGGAAACCATTGTATATTCATAATGTTGAAGATTATACCCGATTACAAACACTATCGGACCAGGATTTGGAAAATGTTTCAAATGGTACGGACATAAATGATGAGACAGAAAGAAAAATTAAATGGGGTGATATTGATGGACAATATAAGAGCAGAGCTACCCCATACCCGCGCTTTATTGGTGTACCGGTTAAATCAGAGATGGGTGAGGTAATAGGTGTATTAAGGGCTTCATCACCGAAAGAAAAGGAAGTATTTTTGCACAAGCAGGATATGATGTTATTGCAGAATATTGCAGATAATATATCCGTTATATTTTTCAATGAGCGGCGTGAAAGCCTTTATAATACTCTGATTGAAATAGGTACAATATATGATCGTGATAAACTATTTAAATACGTAGCAGATAGGGTTCCTCACCTGATTTGGGGAAGAGGGTGTTCAATATTTTTAAATGACCCAAGGTCGAATCTCCTCAATTTGGCATACAGTAGTAGTAAGTCATTAATAGGGACAGATAAAAAGTTAATGAGCATGACGTATAAATATGGGGAAGGAAAAACCGGATTAGCTGCTGAGATAGGGAGAACGTTGGTAGTCAACTACTATGGCAAAGGAAAACTAATATCAGAAAGAATGAAAGAGGACTTCGAGAAGTATAAACTAATCTCACCTGAAATATGCATACCCAGATACATCAGTGATGAAAGTGATGATCACGTGGGAATTGTAAGAATGATGAGAAATGAGTCGGATGATAAGCCTTTTTCTGAACAAGAAATCGAAAAGTTCTTTCATTTTTGCGATGACGAACTCTCGTATAGAGAGGGAGGACTTCCATCGCATAAAGGATCACTTTGTGAGACAGGGGAAAAAGGTGACTCAAACTCCTTTTTTGCACTACCAATAAAGTTAAAAACAGGGGCAGAGGATCTGTTGGGTGTAATAAGAATTGCACGTACATCCGAATCAGTGAGGTTTTCCGATCATGATATTGAACTGCTTGAGTCCATTACCGGTAGATTAACGACGGCCCTTGAAATTGAAAGAGCAATGAGCAAGACCCGCGAGAGTCTCAAAATTCTAAGCGATATCAACTCAAAAATAAAATATTTTTTTGATACAGGCGAAATTCTTGAAGAAATTTTAAAAGCCGTAACGGAAGGTTTGGGATATGAGTTTGCAACCATTCAACTCGTTGATGTTGAAAAAAACACTATCTATACGGCAAGGGCCAGGGTCAATCCAAACGTACAAGGTGCAATGGACCCAACTCCATGGCTCAAAATATCTCATCCATTAAATCCTCCGGAAGGAGAAACTAGAGACATCCATGCATATGTTTTGATGGAAGCAAAAAAAGCCATTGTTGTAAAAGATTTTGACATCCATTTTGACAGATCAATTTATGAAAAATATGGTCATAAAGATCTTGTGAGGGCATTTGTCCCGATTATCGCTTACGAACCCGAAACAGGAAAATCTATTGGCACCTTAGAAGCCGCACATAATATTTTTCATAAAGCCCACATTGACGACCAGGAGCTGGAAATGCTTCAAGCTATAGCCAACCAGGCGGCCATCGTCATTGAAAATTATAATCTTCTGCAAAAGAGCCGAATTGATGCCGCCAAAACGTTTCATTCCTTTAAAGGAAAGACAAGTGCGATTAGAGGACAAATAGACAACTTGGAAGATTGTCTTAACAAGTCCGGTGGAAAAAATGCCTCAGCTATAATCAATGACCTTAGAAATGCTGCCAAGGCAATAGATAAAATCTGTAAGCGCCTTATCGATATCTCAACGCCGAAGAGAGCAAAGAGAGAAACAATAAATTTTTCTACGTTGATCAGTGACGTTGTTGCTTTTCGAAGATCCGACATTAATATTGATGGCCCTCACATATCGGATACATTGCCGCTTATTGATCTTGATAAAGAATCACTCAGGGAGGCATTGAATGAGATCATAAATAATAGCATTGCGGCGGCGTTGAATCGAAAAAGAAATTGCGTAAATATAACAATAAAGGTGACCTCTGTTACAAATGATATAATATCGCAATTACCTGTTAACACGCCTTCTCAGGTTAAAACCCGCTTCAAAAATGGAGGTATAAAAATCCTGATTGAAGATGATGGGCCAGGCATATCTATCCACCATAAACAGCGTATTTGGGAATTGGGATTTTCTAAGGTAACAGGAGGAAACGGCATCGGCTTATTTCAGGTGGCACAGATGGTTGAAGACCATAAAGGAATATGCTATGAAGATGGACAAGTTGACAAGGGTAGCAGGTTTAATATTTTATTCCCGGTTTTATGAGGAGAATGACTATGCCGCGTATATTGGTTGTCGAAGATGACTCTGATCAATTGCGAGCTTGTGTTACGCGATTGGAAAGGTCGACTGCAAGACATATAATTGACACAGCTACCAATCCGGAAGAAGCGATTCGCAAGCTGCAAAATAAACAATACGATATTGTTATTACGGACTTAAGAATGCCTTCTGACGAATATGAAGGTTTCATGGTAATTCTGGACATAAAACGCAAGGACCCCTTGTTCGAAAGGACCAAAGTCATAGTTTGGACCGTAGTAGGCGCTCAAAGGACTGAGCAAGATATAGATGCTATAAGACACGCACTCCGCTTAGGTGTCTCTGATTATATTATTAAAGATTGGGATCGGCATCTCGAATTGCTTGAAAAAACCATAGATAAGATACTATTGCAGTCATCTTCACTGCCACCTAGAGTATGTACTATCAGAGGACAAGTGTTTTTAGCCTGTCCTTATGATGAACATCACGATCAGATTTGCGCAGAACTGAAAAATTTAGAAAACCAGGTTAATTATGGCTTCGTTCGGGCGGATGGCTCCTTTCAAGATACATACCTTAAAGAGATCATCACTACACAAATTGCAGAATCTGAATTTGTTGTCGCATTTATAAGTGGATTAAATGGCAATGTCATGTATGAGCTTGGCCTGGCTCACGGGATGCAAAAAAGGGTTATCATCGTAAAAGATGAAAACACAAACGTGTTGTCAGATCTGGGGGGGATAGTATATATTCCTTACAAGAAAGATGTGGCATTACAACTTCCCGGCAAGATAATTAAAGCACTTAATGATCTTAGTTGCCACTAGTTTAAAAATTCTTCTTCTTAATTAGTTTTGACTTTAGACGTCAGGAGGCCTGAGATGAATACATACATAGGGATTGATCTTGGGGGTACTAAAATAGCTGGTATTCTGGTTGATTCCAAACATGATACAATCTCCGAAGTCACCATGGGTACCGATAACAGAGATGAAACAGCGGTGATTGACTGCGTCAGGTCAGTAATAGATCGTTTGTCAACCGAGAAAACATGTTCTTCAAATCATCTAACCGGTATCGGCATAGGAATTGCCGGGCATGTTGATTTTGAGAAAGGGACGGTTATTTACTGCCCCAATCTTCCAATAGAAAATCTTAATCTTAAAGCTATTTTACAGAAGGCATATAATATACCTGTATTTATCGAAAATGATGCTAATGCAGCCGCAATTGGTGAGAAGTACTTTGGCCAGGCGGCGGAAAACGGTAACTTTGTTTGTGTTACCTTAGGAACCGGAATTGGTGCCGGAATTTTTATCAACGGTAAATTATACCGGGGGTCTACTTGTGGGGCAGGAGAGTTGGGGCATATGATCCTTGATTTTAGTCTTGATGCCCCAGTCTGCGGTTGTGGTAATCGTGGTTGCTTTGAGGCTTTGGTGTCAGGCACAGCAATTGCTCGCATGGCAGAAACCGTTTTTTCAAAAAAGAATATCACTGCCTATGATGTAGCAAAAATGGCTCAAACCGGAAATTTACAGGCCATTGAAATATTCAATCATGCCGCCCGGATTATCGGCATTGGGTTCGCTAATATAGTCAATCTTTTCAATCCTGAAAAAATTATTGTTTCCGGATCATTGGCCCAGGCTGAAGATCTTTTTTTGAAACAAGCCATAAAAATCATGATGAAACGCACTTTTTCCACTAATGCCAAGTCTGTGGCCGTCGTCAAGTCTTCTCTTGGCAATCGTGGCGGAGTACTAGGCGCAGCAGCTCTTGCAATTCAACACTGTAATAGATAGTAGTTATCTTAGCTACAATAAAATTTAAATGCGCTATAATTAAGTTCATTGCATTCTTCGCCAAATTGAAGGTACTAATATAGTGCTGTACTTTTAGTAATGTGCATTTTGCTTCCTTCAGATTTCTAATACTTTTGTTCTCCAATTGACATAGCGTTTTCTGTGTTTATTTTAATAAAGGCAAATAACTATCCGGTAATAAACAAAAAGAGATTAACAAAAGCAGTTTAAATATAATATAAAATCAGGAGGCATTTATGCGTTTTGATAAATTTACGATAAAATCACAAGAGGCCATAGGCAATGCGCAATCATTGGCCTCAAAAAATAATAACCAGCAGATAGAACCCGAACATATGCTTTCTGCAATGTTAAGCGAGCAGGAAGGTATCGCAAGAGCAGTGTTAAACAAGCTTGGTGCTTCGCCTGATTCTGTTGCAAAAGAAGTTGAATCTTCGATTGAAAGATTTCCTAAAGTCAGGGGGGCCGGAGAAGTAAGTATTTCACAGCGTTTAAAAAATGTGCTTGATTCGGCTTTTGCAGAAGCCGATAAAATGAAAGATGAATATGTGAGTACCGAACATGTTCTTCTTGCCATATCTGATGAACGTGATGGTGAAGCATCCAAGATATTGAAACGCTATAATATTACACGCGATTCGATATTAAAGGTTCTAGTGGATGTTCGCGGAAACCAGAGAATAACAGACCCAAATCCTGAAGAAAAGTACCAGGCATTAGATAAATACAGCAGGGATCTTACAGACCTTGCAAGGCTTGGAAAGCTTGATCCGGTAATAGGAAGGGATGACGAAATAAGACGTATTGTGCAGGTTCTTTCCAGAAGAACAAAAAACAACCCCGTTCTTATAGGAGAGCCGGGAGTTGGAAAAACCGCAATTGTAGAAGGACTGGCCAGAAGAATTGTGGAAGGAGATGTTCCCGAAACTTTAAAAAACAGGCGGCTTGTTTCTCTTGATATGGGCGCATTGATAGCAGGCGCAAAATACAGGGGGGAATTTGAAGACCGCTTAAAAGCAGTTTTAAAGGAAGTAGAAAAAGCCGAGGGTGATATAATTCTGTTTATAGACGAGTTGCACACTCTTGTGGGAGCAGGAGCTGCAGAAGGATCAATGGATGCATCCAATATGTTAAAACCGGCACTTGCAAGAGGTACTCTTCGCTGTGTGGGAGCAACAACCTTAAATGAATACAGAAAATACATAGAAAAAGATGCCGCTCTTGAAAGAAGATTTCAGCCGGTAATGGTAAATGAACCAAGCGTTGAAGACACTATTTCAATTCTGCGCGGACTTAAGGAAAAATACGAAGTACATCATGGTGTAAGGATTATGGATTCGGCCATTATTGCAGCAGCCACTCTTTCCCACCGCTATATTTCAGACAGGTTCTTGCCTGATAAGGCGATAGATTTGATCGATGAATGCGCATCCAAATTAAGGATAGAAATTGACAGTATGCCTTCTGAAATTGATGAAATTCAGCGCAGAATCACTCAATATGAAATTGAGCGGGTAGCCTTAAAGAAGGAATCGGACCAGTCATCCAAAGACCGGCTTACAAAAATCGAAGCAGAGCTTTCCGATCTTAATGAAGAAATTAATGTAATGAAAGCGCACTGGAATAAGGAAAAAGAGCTTATACAGGTTATAAGAAAAATAAAAGAAGAAATCGAACATCTGGGAACAGCAGAACAGCAGGCAGAAAGAGAAGGCAATCTTGCCAAAGTTGCCGAGTTAAGATACGGAAAAGCCGCTGATCTTAGAAAACGTCTTGATGATGCGAATAAAAATCTTGAGTTGTTGCAAAACGAAAGAAAGATGCTCAAGGAAGAAGTGGATGACGAAGATATCGCAGAAGTCATATCCAAATGGACGGGAATTCCGGTCAGAAAAATGCTTGAGAGTGAAAGGGAAAAACTTGTAAGAATGGAAGATCGTCTGGCATTAAGAGTTATAGGCCAGGATGAAGCACTTGAGGCGGTTTCAAATGCCGTCAGAAGAGCAAGGTCAGGGATGCAGGACCCAAACAGACCGATAGGTTCATTTATATTCATGGGCCCCACAGGGGTTGGAAAAACCGAGCTTGCCAAAGCGCTTGCAGAGTTTATTTTTGACAGTGAGCAGGCAATGGTAAGAATTGATATGTCGGAATATATGGAAAAACATTCTGTATCAAGGCTTATCGGAGCGCCTCCCGGCTATGTTGGTTACGATGAAGGAGGATATCTCACAGAAGCGGTCAGAAGAAAACCTTACTCGGTAGTACTTTTTGATGAAATAGAAAAAGCCCACCAGGATGTTTTTAATGTTCTTTTGCAGATTTTGGATGACGGCAGAATGACGGATGGCCACGGAAGAACCGTAGATTTTAAAAACACCATTATTATAATGACTTCTAATGTCGGAAGCCAGTGGATACAGGAACTGGGAATATCAAGACGTGATGAGATGGAAAAAAAGGTTACGGAAGTATTAAAGGCAAGTTTTAAGCCTGAATTCTTAAACAGGATAGATGAAACAATAATTTTTCACAACCTTTCGCCGGAACAAATCGGAGAAATAGTAAAAATTCAGATTAAAAAACTTGAGGCAAGGCTTGCTGAAAAAAATATCAACCTTGTTTTATCAGAGGATGCCATAAAGCTTATTGTAGATAAAGGCTATGACCCGGTATATGGAGCGCGTCCGTTAAAACGAGCTATCCAGAAATATCTGGAAAACCCTCTTTCGATAGAAATACTTAAAGGGGAAATCAAAGAGGGAAGCATGGTCAAAGCGGAAGTTTGGGGTGATAATACTATAGTTTTTAATCATTAAGGATCATATCCAAAAGAATTGATCCAAATGAAGGGTTCAAGGGGTCCAGGGGCCAAGGATTCGAGTGAAATGATTAAAAATTATAAAGCGGTAAGTGTTTGGCAAAAACCGTAAAAGCTTTGTTTGCATATGGCTCAGGTTTGTGAATTGGAAACCCAAATGATGATATCTGGTGACTTGGGTTATGTGGGATAAGAGAGGTTTCAGGAAATAAGAGAGGAGATAGGGGGTGTCGAGAGAAAGCTAAAAGCGATGATCAAATCCCTGGAAAACAAACACTTGAATCCTGGACTCCTTGAACCCTTTTTTCCAATTAATTGGCAGAACCATCATTAATAACGCAAAATTTTCAAACCCCCGGCGAAAATTTATTCGTCGGGGGTTTTCTTTTCGTTCTCTGTTTTAGGCAGTATTTCCGACCGGATTTCGGAATAAAGCTTTTGTGTTTCATGCAAAATCCGGTTTTCGGTTTCTTGTTTTGCCTTGTCAAGAATCAAATCGCTTTCATGCTTTGCTTCTTTTATGGTTTCAAAAAGTTTTTGTTCCGCTTCTTGTAAGAGATTTTCTCTGGAAGCTTTTAAACCGGATTGGTTTTCATTAATGTTTTTGTTTATCTCTTTTATCTCACTAATAAGAGTTTCTTTTTGTATCTTAAGATTCTCCAATTCTTCCGAGAGCTTTTTCTTATGGCCTTTCAAAAAATCAATGAGCGGTTTTGCGGCAAACTTTACAAACAGCAAAAGCAAGATCACAATGTTTGCCAATAGTAAGGCAGAATCTGATAAATATTGCATAATATTGGAATCCATCATATTTCATTAAGATATTTACAAGCTTAGGTAACATGTGATAGTTTTAGAGAAATTTTCCCAAAATACAAGCTTTAAAGTGTAAGGAAAGCTAAAAAAACTTAAATACATGAGCCACTTTCAAAACGTTTCAGTTTGGTCAAGCTCAAGGCGGGAGAAAATTTCAACCACAGGAATACATTTAGTATTTTGAGGATTGAAATTTGAGCCCAACGCAGAGATCGGCCAAAATGGGGCGTTTTGAAACTGGCTCGCATCTATACTAAATTATGTTGACTTCAGCATCTGAAAAACTGAATAAATTCTACAGCCATTTTACAGGCAAAGATAATGTGCTGGTTTTAATAAATGCCGATCCCGATGCTATTGCCTGCGCAATGGCGGTTAAAAGACTTTTATGGGGAAAGGTAAACAGTGTTACAATTTCAAATATAAATATAATAAAACGCCCTGATAACCTGGCAATGATAAGATTGCTTGGCGTAAATCTTGTACATATAAATCAGATAGACGGGAAAAAATATACCCGTTTTGTAATGGTTGATTCACAGCCAAATCATAATGAGGCTTTCTCAAAATTTAAATATAATATCATTATCGACCATCACCCTGAAACAAATTATGAAGCTGAATTTAAAGATATAAGGCCTCAATATGGCGCAACCGCAAGTATACTTACCGAATATTTAAGAGCTGCAAAGATAAAACCTGCATATAAGCTTGCAACTGCTTTGTATTATGCCATTAAGATTGATACCAGCGATTTTGAAAGAAAAGCTGTGGTTGAAGATATCAAAGCTTTTCAGTTTCTTTTCAGACATGCAAATATTAATATTGCCAGAAAAATAGAGCAGGCGGAACTGAGCTTAGGCTTTTTGAAATACTTCAAATACGCTCTTGAAACCATGAAAAAGCGTAAAGGGAAAATATTTGTTCATGCAGGACAAGTTGTTAATCCGGATATCTGTGTACTTCTGGCAGATTTCTTTATGAAAGTCAGTTATATAAAATGGAGTATCGTTTCCGGCATATATAATGATGTTCTTGTGGTTATTTTAAGAAACGATGGTTTACGAAAAAATGCAGGCAATGTTGCAAAAGATGCTTTCGGAAATTTAGGTTCTGCGGGAGGGCATAAAAGCATGGCAAGGGCCGAATTTCCCGTTTCAGCTTTAAAGGATAATCTTGACCTTGCAAACGATGAAATGGTTTTAAAGTGGATAATCACCAGGATAGAAAAAAAGCCCCGCAAAAAGTAACGGGCTCTTATAATAAAAAGATGTCCGTTACAATACTTGGTTCCGGAACTTGTGTCCCGTCACTTAAAAGAAGTTCCTGTTCCGTTTTGATTGAAACAGGAAAAATAAAAATTCTCATTGACTGCGGTGCAGGCACTATAAGAAGGCTTCTTGAAAACGGCACCCAAATATATGACATATCACATATTTTAATAAGTCATTTTCATCCCGACCATACAGGAGAATTAATATCTTTTCTTTTTGCCAATAAATATCCTGACGGCAGCAGACGCAAAATGCCTTTGTCTATAATCGGTGGGCAAGGGGTATTAAATTTTTATGCCGGACTTAAAGCAGTATTTGGTAACTGGATAGATCTTATGCCTTGTGTTTTAAATATAATTGAACTTGATACTTATAAAAAAGATATGCGATTAGATGATGCTGTTTTAGAATATACGCCGGTAGAACACAACGAAGAAAGCCTTGCTTATAAGGTTACCGGAAGCAATGGTTGTAGTATTGTTTATTCGGGTGATACTGATTATTGTGATAACCTGATTGAAATTTCTTATAATGCGGATTTATTGATCTGCGAATCTGCTCTTCCGGATGAATTAAAAGTTAATGGGCATTTAACGCCTTCTGTTGCCGGTGAGATAGCTGCCAAAGCAAAGGTTAAAAAGCTTATTTTAACTCATTTGTACCCGGAATGTGACAAGGTTGATATCAGGGCTCAATGCAAAAAAACCTATCCCGGCGATCTTATAATAGCCGAAGATCTGATGAAGGTATATCTGCCGGGGTAATTCACATAAGCATAAACAATGAATGAGGAGAAAAAAATCGGGTGAGATATTATCCGGTAAATCTTGATATTAAAAACCGACCATGTCTTGTGGTGGGAGGCGGAGATGTTGGCACACGTAAAGTCATGACTCTTTTGGAATGTGGCGCTTTAGTGACTGTCGTAAGCCTTGCCGTAAGCAATAAACTGTTAAATCTTGCAGAAACCGGGGTGGTTGCATTAAAAAAACGTGCCTATGTTGAGTCCGACCTTAATGAAATGTTTCTTGTTATATGCGCAACTGATAATGAGACACTTAACAGGCAGGTAAGTATGGATGCAAAAAAGTTAAATATGTTATGTAATGTTGCCGACAGGCCCGAAGCCTGTAACTTCATTCTTCCGGCGCTTGTAAAAAGAGGCGATCTTATAATAGCTGTTTCAACTTCGGGGAAAAGCCCTGCATTTGCAAAAAAAATAAGAAAAGATCTTGAGAAACAATATGGCGATGAATATGCCCGGTTTTTAAAACTTATGGGAGCTGTCAGGAAAAAACTTTTAAGTACAAAACACGAACCTGAAGCTCATAAGCATCTTTTTGAAGAACTGATAGATAAAAATCTTGTTCAGATGATAAAAGATTCTGACACTGATAAGATTAATTCCGTTCTTTTTGAAGTTCTTGGAAAAGGATATGAATTTTATGACCTTACAAAGCAAAAAGACCACGGTATAACAAATGAATGATCTGATAATTATAACCAGTTTGCTGTATATATTAAGCGCTGCGGGATATATTTTATTTTTATTTCTACAGAAGCAGTATTTTCACAGGCTTGGCCACATATTTCTTGCATTAGGCTTTTTTTGCAATTCAATACTGATAGGTTATCAGTACGCAAAAACAGGCCAATTGCCTGTGAGAAATTTACATGAAACACTGCTTATTACAGGTTGGGCGATTGCCGGGGTTTATTTTGCTTTTCATTACAAATTTAAAATTAAAATTCTTGGCGGATATGCCGCGTTTCTCGCTGCTTTATCTCTTGTTGCTGCAATGCTTGCTTCCGGAAAATATGTTGAATCGCAACCGATTTTCAATAGTATCTGGCTGATAATGCATGTTGTTTCAATATTTATCGGCCATGCCGCTTTTGCGCTGGCCTGCGGGCTGGGTCTTTTGTACATTGCCCAGGAAAATGCCATCAAGAAAAAAAAGCACGGCTTTTTTTACAAGCGGCTTCCTTCGCTTAATTTGCTTGACAGTATCGGTTACGCCTGCATAATAGCCGGTTTTACTTTACTTACCGCAGGACTTATAACCGGCTTTGTTTATGCCAAGGTAGTCTGGGGAAAATTCTGGAGCTGGGATCCTAAAGAGGTTTGGGCCGGCATAACATGGTTGTTATATGCGGCACTTCTTCATGGTCGATTGACTATTGGCTGGAGAGGAAGAAAAGCTGCGATAATGGCTATCATTGGATTTGTGGTTGTACTTTTTACTTTTTTTGGAGTTAATTTTCTTCTGAAAGGGCATCACGTAGTATTTACACGATAACACCGGGTGCTTAAAATATATATGCTTGAAATTGTATTGCTTGGATTAAATCATAAAACCGCTCCGGTGGAAATAAGAGAGTGTCTTGCTGTTTCAAAAGACGAAACAGCGGCTATGCTTGACGCCATTAAAGAAGCGGATTCAATAAATGAAGTCGTGCTTTTTTCAACATGCAATCGTGTTGAAATATTAATGGCGGTTAATGATAAAGCAATAGCGGTTGATACAGCAAAAAAACAACTTTCGGCATTTAAAAACGTACCTCTTTCCAAATTCGAACAAGCAATTTATGTTTACGAAGGCGAAGAAGCCGTTCGTCACATATTCAGGGTTGCATCTAGCCTTGATTCTATGATGATAGGCGAGCCTCAGATTTTAGGGCAGATAAAAGAAGCTTACCATATTGCAACAATAAGAAAAACTTCCGGAGTGATATTAAACAGGCTTCTACATAGAACTTTTTTTGTGGCAAAAAGAGTAAGAACCGAAACCGGAATTGGTGGCCATGCCGTTTCTATAAGCTATGCGGCAATTGAGCTTGCCCGTAAAATTTTTGGATTGCTCGAAGAAAAGAAAGTACTTTTGATAGGCGCAGGAGAAATGGCTGAAATTGCTGTTGAGCATCTTATCAGAAACAAAGTAAAAGAAATTTTTATAGCCAACAGAACATTAAAAAATGGGCTTGAGCTTGCAAGAAGATTCGGTGGTAGTATTATTTCTTTTGAAGAGATCCCCGAATTTATTAAACAGGTGGATATTATTATAAGCTCAACAGGCTCACCCGATATAATAATTACAAAAGATCAGGTAAAGCATATAATGCCTGACAGAAAAAACCGTCCTCTTTTCTTTATTGATATCGCAGTTCCAAGAGATATTGATCCTTCAATAAATAAGATTAATAATACTTATGTGTATGATATAGATGATTTAAATGGTGTTATTGATGAGAATATCGAAGATAGAAACAAAGAGGCCATCAAGGGTGAAAGAATTATTGATGAAGCGGTTATCAGCTTTAAAAAATGGTATGACAATCTTGGCGCTGTTCCTACCATTGTAGAGTTAAGAAATAAAATTGATTTAATCGTATCAGAAGAAATTGATAAAACCATGCAATCCATCAATCTTTCTGACAGGCTTTCGGAAAGCGACAGGCAGGCTTTGGGCAGGATGAAAAATGCCCTGATAAACAAAATTATGCATAATCCTATTCATTTATTAAAAAAAGACGGCTGTCACTCAAGCAATTCAATATATATTGATGTTGTTCGCAAATTATTTAAACTTGATGATTAAACCATTAAAACTGGAGGCTGATTTGAAAAAAATTGCATTTCTGTTTCCCGGACAGGGATCACAAAGCGTTGGCATGGGGCTTGATTTTTATCAGGAATTTGTTTTTGTTAAAGAGATTTTTGAAATGGCTTCGGAAATATGTAAAATGGACTTTTCAAAGCTGTGCTTTAAAGGCCCTATGGAAGATCTGACACAAACAATCAATCTTCAGCCTTGTGTAACAGCAGTAAATCTTTCATGCCTGTCAGCCATTGAAAAAGAAGGCATTGTACCGGCTTTTTCTGCCGGGCACAGCCTGGGAGAATACAGCGCTCTTTGTGCAGCTAAAGCAGTTTCAAACGAGGATACAATTAAACTTGTTTTTAAACGCGGGCAGCTCATGCACCGCGAATCGCTTAAGCATAAAGGAGCCATGCATGCGATAATCGGTCTGTCTATAGAAGATGTTGATCAGATAGTATCGGAAATACAAAATAAGGGTATTGTATCAGTTGCAAATCATAACACAAAGACTCAGATCGTTATAACCGGCGAACCGGAAGCAGTACAAAAAGCTTCTGATATTGCATGTGAAAAAGGCGCAAAGGCAATACCGTTAAAAGTTAGCGGGGCATGGCATTCCGAATTAATCAGAGGGGCGGAAGAAGAGTTTATAGAATATCTTGACACGGTTTCTTTTAAAAAAACCGTAACACCTGTTATCCACAATGTAAGTGCTGATATCTCATCGGAACCTTCAGAAATAAAAGACCTTGTTGGAAAACAGTTGTGCAGCCCGGTAAAATGGTTTGATTCAGTCAACAGATTGATCAATGAGCAGGTTGAAATATTTGTTGAAATCGGGCCAGGCACAGTGCTGACCGGGCTTGTGAAAAAAATCTTGCCAAAGGATTATCCTTTTAAAGCATATAGTATCAACTCGTTAAAAAATTATGAAAATTTTATAAATGAAGTCAAATGAGCCATAGAGCCACTTTCAAAACGTTTCAGTTTGGTCAAGCTCAAGGCGGGAGAAAATTTCAACCACAGGAATACATTGAGTATTTCGAGGATCGAAATTTGAGCCCAACGCAGAGATCGGCCAAAATGGGGCGTTTTGAAACTGGCTCCATAATTGATGAATTCGCAAAAAGTCCCCAAACCGTCATATTGGCGAAAGAGACTGTGTCGCAATTAGAAAAAATGTCATTCCGAACGCATGTGAGGAATCTGAACATTCTGAATTTATTGAAACCAAGATTTCTCGCTTCGCTTCGAAATGACACAAAAATGAATTATGGCACAGTCCCGAAAGCCGGCATGACGAAACAGGGATTTTAAGACTTTTTACAAGCCCATCAGCATTGATTATCCGTATTTTCTGTGGGTTCAGCCCAAATTATATGCTTTTTGTTGATAAACAGGATTTTCCCTCCGCATTCTTTGGAAAAGGCATCAACCATGACTACAAACGGGGCATCGGATTTTGTAAAAATATCGGAAACCCTCTGATTTAAAGAAAGATTTATCTTTCCTTGAAAGATTGATCCATCCGAAGTCTTGATTGTAACTTCTCTGTATTTTGCTTTGTAATTAGTGCCCGGTGTTTTTTTGTCCAATTTTTCACCTCTTTCTTTTGTTTGAGCCCTTATTTGTGATAGACTTGCATAAGTTCATCAACAAAGCCCGGAAAAAATAAATTAAAATAAGGGTTTTAAATTAAAATTTTTAAGAAAAATAACTGGAAAAAATAATATCTGATATTATATTTATAATAACAAAATATTTGGGGAAACACCATATTACAAAATACAAATAGATTCAATAATTAAAATGTATTATAATAATTTAAAATAGTTTTTTAAAGAAAATTATCTTTACTTGCAATTTCCTTTATGGTAATTGCAACAATGCTCTATAGATAATTTATTCGGAAAAAGGACTTGCTATGAATAAAAAAGATGTTGAATATTTCAGGAAGTTTTTGACAGAACGCTTGGAAGAACTTTTAAATCAGGCCGATAGTACTGTTTCCGGGATGACTGATCCAAAAGAAAATTTTCCTGATCCTACAGACAGGGCATCTCTTGAGGCGGAACGCAATTTCTTACTTAGAATAAGAAACAGGGAGAGTAAACTTATTTATAAGATCAAAGCTGCTCTTGAGCGTATAGAAAACGGCACATTTGGAATATGTGAATCTTGCGGAGGTGATATTTCCGTTAAACGCCTTAAGGCAAGACCGGTAACTTCTCAATGCATAGATTGCAAATCAAAAGAGGAGGTGTTGGAAAAAGCTCTTGGATTATAGTGATAACAGGAGCATAGATCTCCATATTCATTCTAATGCATCGGATGGAACATTTTCTCCGCAGGAAATTATTGCGCTAGCGCAACGCTTGCGCCTTTCTGCAATTGCAATCACAGATCATGATACAATTGATGGCTCGAAAGAAGCAATCGTATCGGGTATTCCTTCCGAATTAAATTTTTTAACCGGTGTGGAATTAAGCGCCGAACCTCCTTTGTCTTTTCAATTCTCTGGCAGTTTTCATATACTGGGCTATTCATTTCGCACTGACGATCATACCCTTAATAATACACTTCATACCCTTAAGGCAGCCAGGAAAAACCGTAATCCAAAAATAATTGAGCTGTTAAACAATCTTGGGTTTGATATTACAATCGAAGAAGTAATAGCTCTTGCTGGCGAAGGGCAGATTGGCAGACCTCACATTGCGACGCTTATGATGAAAAAAGGCTTTGTTGAATCGATAAGTAAAGCTTTCGACAAATATCTTGGAAGAGGAAAACCGGCATACGTTGACAAATACCGGCTTGAATGCAGTAAAGCGCTTGAAATGATTACCGGCGCAGGAGGTGTTCCCGTTATTGCCCATCCCTCGCTTTTTACCATTGGCGAAGGGAAAAATTTTGAGGACCTTATAGCCGTTTTAAAAGATATGGGCTTAAAGGGTATAGAAGCATATTATCCCGAGCATTCAAAAGATAAGATATCTTATTATGTAGAAATAGCAAAAAAACACGGTTTATTGTTAACAGGAGGCACGGATTTTCATGGGTCTTTGAAACCTGATATCAGCATGGGATCAGGAAGAGGAGATTTTCATGTGCCTTATTTACTATATGAAAATCTGATAAAATCAGTATAGGTTGTCTATTTTTTGCAACCCATTAAAAGCAGTAAAAAACAATAGGGAAATTCGGATGCAGAGGGCAGAGCTTTTTGAATTAGAGGAAAAACTCTCATATAAATTTAATAATATAAACCTGCCTGAAGAGGCTCTTCGCCACAGTTCATTTGTAAATGAACAGTCAAACGCAAAATTACGGGATAACGAACGTCTGGAATTTTTAGGAGATGCAGTTCTTAGTCTTGTTATTGGCCACATTATTATAAATCGTTTTCCGGAATTAGACGAGGGGGATCTTTCCAGAGTTCGTTCAAATCTTGTCAATGAATTGCAGGTTGCGGCAGTTGCACGTTCTTTGGATCTTGGCTCTTATATTCAGCTGGGCAAAGGAGAATTCTTATCCAATGGCAGCGATAAAAATTCAATACTGGCCGACACATTTGAAGCAGTAGTAGCAGCAGTATATCTTGACGGAGGATATGATAGTGCTTTTAAAATAATAGAAAGCATTTATCTGCCCATAATACAATCAAACGGCAAATCTGCTGCGGCCTGTGATTACAAAAGCAAAATCCAGGAACTGGTTCAAACCGGTCAGGAAGTAAAACCGGTTTATAATGTTATTGAAGAAAGCGGCCCTGATCATGATAAAATATTTAAAGTTGCGCTAACGGTTAATGATATTCAGACAGCAGGATGCGGCAAAAGCAAAAAACTAGCCGAGCAGGAGGCCGCCCGCAAAGCGATAGATATTCTCACAAACGAAAGTAGCCCAAAGGGTGATGAACAATAGAGATTTTATAATTCCTGTATTTGTTCCCCACGCAGGATGCCCTCATCAATGTATTTTCTGCAACCAAAACACAGTAACCGGAATAAAACCAAGTATACCTTCACCTGATGATCTTGATAATATAATTGCAACTTTTCTTAAATATAAGGGAAGTAAAAGAAACAGAGTACAAATTGCATTTTACGGCGGTAATTTTTTAGGCATAGATACTGACATAATAAAACAACTTCTTGTAGTCGCAACAAAGTATGTGACTAAAGGCATTATTGACAGCATACGTTTTTCAACCCGCCCCGATACCATTGATGATTACAAACTTGATATTGTAGAAAACTTTCCTGTTAAAACAATTGAACTTGGAGTGCAATCTATGGATGATTCCGTGCTGTTGGCGGCTAAGCGCGGACATACATATTCGGATACAATAAATGCGGTTTCTTTGCTTAAAAAAAGAAATTTTGAAACAGGCATGCAGATGATGATCGGTTTGCCCGGTGATGATGAAAGCAAATCAATTGCTACAGCAAATCAAATATCAGTACTTCGCCCTGATTTTGTAAGGATATATCCTACCCTGGTATTATCAGGAAGTACTCTTGCAGTATTATATAATAAAGGAAAGTATGAGCCGCTTTCTCTTGAGCAGGGAGTATTGATTGCAAAAAAAGTATATCTTGTATTCAAAGAAAATAATATCAAGGTTATCCGAATGGGTTTGCAGGCTACAGATGATCTTAAAGAAGGTTCTTCTGTTATTGCCGGGCCATACCATCCGGCTTTCGCTCATCTGGTATATTCGGAAATCTTTTTAGATAATATCATCATGATGTTAGAATCCAAAGATATGAAGTCCGAAAACATAATAATCAAAGTTCATCCGAAAAGCATTTCAATAGCAAGAGGTATAAAAAATAAAAACATTCAAACAATAAAAGAATTGTTCGGAATAAAATCTATAGATGTTATGCCGGATATATCTCTTTCGCGTGATGAAGTTAAAAAATGCTGATTTTAGGCTTGACTCTTACCTTTTAATGCTAAATAATTGTCACTATCTTTAACATTTTCAGGTAATATTATGGCTATCGGAGATAAAATATTAAATTTAAGAAAAGAAAACTATTGTTCATGTTATAGACAGTTTGCTAAGAGATGCCAAAGCAAGAAAGACCTATGCAGTGCAATAGTTTGCACAGGAGAATATCATGGAGCAAATACAATATATTTCTGATGAGAATAATAATATAACCGGCGTTATTGTGCCTATTGATCTTTGGCAGGAACTACAGTCGGAGAAAGAGACCGCTTATCTTCTAAAAAGCGAGACAATGAAAAAACGACTGCTGGAAGCAAAAAATCGCAAGAAAGGAATACCTTTTGACGAAGCCTGTAAAAAGCTTGGAGTTTGATCTTGCCGGTTTTGAAGACCTGTCGTGGTGGATTGAAAAAGACCGGAAAAAAGCCCTCAAAATTGTTAAGCTTATCAAAGAAATCCAGCGTGATCCGTTCCATGGAACCGGCAAGCCGGAACCCTTAAAACACGAGCTGACAGGTTGCTGGTCAAGACGTATTGACCTTGAGCACAGACTTGTTTATCAGGTAATCAACGAAAAAATCAGAATACTTGCCTGCCGTTATCACTATTAAATCAAGCAGAAGCCGCTGTAGTACTTGCCATACTATCCAAATAATTTAGCAAAAAAACATTTGCTTTTCATAAAATCTTCTGATAAACACCAAAAACTTATTTATAATTACTATTTAGTTGATTTGTAAAATACTGCTTTGGTGATTTATTGTTGCCGGCTGCTGAGTGCTGATTGTGTTCTTTATTTCTTGTTTGTTGCTTCTGCTCCCCGGCTATTGATACCAGATATAAAGCTAAAGGAGCACTGCAATGAAAAGAATTCTTCTTTATTTGTTCCTGTTGGTCGGCCTG
>JBDRRF010000013.1:0-2013 GCA_043825875.1 Pseudomonadota bacterium
GCATAAATATCGGTAATTTTCTGGTAAAGCATCCGTTCGCTGGAGCGGATGTCTTTGATTTCTTCGTAGAGTTCATCAAAATATCTGGCGCTGAAACGGGAACCGTATTTGAACCTGTTGCTATCTAACACATAACCTTTATGAATGTAGCTTTTGAGAATTTCTGTCGCCCATTTCCTGAATTGGGTGCCCCGTTCGGAATTTACCCGATAACCAACGGCAATTATTGCTTCAAGAGAATAGAAATATGTCTTTCTTTTAATTTCCCGTCCACCTTCATTTTGAACTACCGAGAATTCCTCGGTAGTTGAACTTTTATCCAATTCTTTTTCGTTATAGATATTTATTAGATGAAGTGAAACATTGTCGGATGAGCAATCAAAAAGTTCTGCCATTTTCTTTTGGGTAAGCCAGATATTTTCTTCAGCATACAATACCTCAATATTCACCGAACCGTCCGATGATTGATAAAAAGTGATTTGATTATCCGGTAGTTTTTTCATAGTGTTACACCTCAACCCCGTTAGATAATTTGTCATATCTAATGGGGTCAATCGCGCCGCTTATCAACCGCGGGAAAAGCGCGCCTGCGGATGGCGCTGTTCTATAAGCTCTCTTCGAGTCAGTAATTCCCTGCGCCGACCAGAGCAGTTGGGCGACTTCGGCAAGCGTCAACGGTTCATCTTGATACGCTCTGACCGATCTTCTTTTGAGCAAAGCCTGCTCGATCGAAACACTGCTGCCATATTTCGGCCCAGGTAGTTTTATGCTTTCATTGATCGATCCCATGCTGTCACATTCATCACCAAATAGTTGCGGTAACATAAAAAACCCTCCTATTCCTGTGCCTATCAGTGCTACGATAATAATTACGATATGTGTTTTTTTCATAATGTCAATCCTTGTGATTTATTTTGGCTAACGGGCCAGTGTATGGGCAGTGCTATAGCATTGCTTACACACCATGTTGTAGGATGAGCTTGGGAACGACCACCAAGAATTAAAATTTAAATTCATATGCTTCTTTTAAAAAATTACCTGCCTTGGCCAACAGTAACCATGGATGATGGAAGCTGTGCAAGATTAATCTTTTATGCAACTTCATATAAATATATTTGAAATCCAATAAATGTATTTCGGATAGTTTGGATATCACCTAATTGTCGTTTTGCATCTGATATTGCCTTGTATTTCAAGGTCAGTAGTTCAGGTAGTTTAGCGTCGTCTAATTCTTCCACACCTGAATCCACATACTGTTTTAAGACAAAATCTAAAAATACCCTTTGCTTAGATTCAAATATCCCAAAATGCGACTTTGCATATTCCGCTCTTTGGCTTCGTTTTATGGGGTCTGTACTAAATGCTACATAAGCCAGCACATCGTATAGATCACTGTCTTCCGCATGGATCATGTGTTGCAAATCATTTAACTGGCTTTGGGTAAATCCCTTTTCATTCAATTCTTGCAAGAGTTTTTTACGAGTATCCGGTTTGCTCCAGATGGCTCTTAACTCGTCTTCATTATTAAAGAAGTCCGGTAGTGAACCAAACATGGATTGTAAAAATTCTTCTGCGGATATAGGCTTTCCGTCAGGACTCCAAAAAGAAGTCTGCACCATTGAATCAAGTTCCCGAATTTTATTATCCGACAACTTAACCTTAATCATCTTCGGTCTTGGTTTACACCTGCAGGGCGCATATCCGCATTCAGGGCACGGTTCAGGTTCATAGACACAGGGTATTTGATCGCAAATCTCGCAAGGTTTAGGATATGGCTTTGGTGTCGGTTCACATTCACATACAACTTTACCGCATATATCACATGGTAAAGACTCTCCATCCCATTCAGGATCAAGAAAATGTTTATGCGCCCCTACAAAATCATATATGGTAAAATAATCTTTTCCATCATACAAACGGGTTCCACGACCAATAATCTGTTTAAACTCAATCATCGAGTTCACAGGACGCATCAATACAACATTCCTTAATTCCGGAGCATCTACACCCGTA
>JBDRRF010000014.1:0-34053 GCA_043825875.1 Pseudomonadota bacterium
ATAGATAAGCTGCCCCACGGTCTCTTCAGGCTTTACTTTGAAGAATTCATAGAAAGAACGGCTGACCATGACCACCCGTAGGTCTTGATCCAGAGCTATCAATGGTTCGCGCACAGTGTTGATGAGGCTCTCTGCGAATTCCCGGGCGGCATCTTCGGATATTTTGGTCACTTCCAGTTCTTTAAGGGCGTTTCTTTCTTTTTTCAGTGCACTTTCTAAACCCTCACCCTTTAAAAAAAGCTCACGGCTTTTCTCTTCTAGGATAAGTTCTGCCTGCTTGCGGGCAAGTTTTTCCCGGTCCAAACGGCGGCGCGATAAAGCTATCTCTTCACTCATGCAGCTCCCTTTAACTCGGGTGATCGTAAAGAGAGTTGCCCTGGAATTCCCTAGAACATTGTTTCTGATCACTTTCATCTGCTCTCCGAAGTGTTCAAGACAACCGAGAATTAATCCTTCCGCAAGGTCCGGCAGGTTGCGATCGGACTCATAGGTCATTTCCAAATGATCGGGAGTTGGGAAAATACACGAAAATGTCGGAAGTTCCGCATCCGGGTAAAGCTTTTTCACCTCGACATGTACAAAGCCGTCAACCTTCGGCAGAAACTCAAAAGTTGAACTGGTCCCGTCAAAGAAGGCCGGAAACTTGGCGAAGAACTGCCGTAATAAATGTCTTCCGAATTCTTTGAGCAGATCCGGAACTCCAATTTCTACGATCGTAGCCAGGTTGGAGACGAGCGTCACTATTTCACAATGGTCATATGTTCCGACCGACGTATAAATGCCCTTTGAGGGTAGGTCGGAGCTTTCTATAAGCTGTTCGGCAATATCAGACGAGAACCGGCCCTCTACGAACTCGAAAAATTCTGTAAACACAACACCCTTCATAGTCCCTCCTGTTGGTGTGTTATTAAGAATAGTTTTCTGTCAAGTTGAAATATACGGCTTTTCAGAATTATCTGCAATATTATCTGCAATCGAAAATAATATAAATGATTGCGCAATGAAATGACGTATTTCCGTCAAAATTGCCGGATGCTACATTACAAGGAAGAAGTTACATTTATAGTTATAAAGCGGTTATTCAATTCAATTGTTAATTCTTATTTAGCTTCAGCTTCAGCTTTCCCCTTTCTTATTCTTTTCTTCCCTGTCTTAATTAACCCCGCCGCCTGTTTATAATACTAACCATCACATCGTAAGCCTATCTGCGGTCAAGAGTTATTCTTCGGGCAATAATGGCATGTTTAGATAAATATAATCGGTTGCAAAATTTATAATTTTTATCTCAAACAGTTAATCGATAACCACCGGTTTTATTCGCCAGATATGATCGCAGTATTCACTGATTGCGCGGTCTGAAGAAAATTTCCCCATCCTTGCTACGTTCAGCATGCTCATACGAAGCCACTCCTCTTGCTTTAAATAGGTTTGAGCGACCTGCTCCTGGCAGGCGATATACAGCGGATAGTCTGCACACAGCATATACTCATCATGCTCGCGGAGCGTTTTTGTAAGCGGTATGAACATGTCACGGTCGCCGTGTGAGAAAAGGCCGCTTTCAATCAGTTCGATTGCCTCACGCAGCTCGTTGTTTGCCAGGATTACATCCTGCGGGCGATAGCCTTCATGTCTTTTCTGAACCACTTCATTTGCAGTAAGGCCGAAAAGAAAGAAATTTTTGGCGCCAACTTCTTCGCGGATTTCTACATTGGCGCCGTCCAGTGTACCTATCGTTAGCGCTCCATTTAAGGAGAATTTCATATTCCCTGTGCCGGAAGCTTCCTTTCCTGCAGTTGAAATCTGTTCGGACAGATCGGCTGCGGGAAAGACTCGATACGCATTTTTCACGTTGAAATTTGGAAGAAAGGCTACCTTTAGCAGATCGGCTGCTTTAGTTTCGTTGTTGATCACATCGGCAATGGAGTGAATAAGTTTAATAATCAGCTTTGCCATAAAATATCCGGGCGCGGCTTTACCGCTGAAGATGACCGTGCGAGGTGGCATGTCCTGCGTCTGCCCTTTCATGATACGGTTATAAAGGGTGATAACATGCAGTACATTAAGATGCTGTCTCTTGTATTCGTGAATTCTTTTGGCCTGGATGTCAAAGAGCGAATCCGGGTTTGTTACAATACCTGTGCGATTTATGATGATTTCAGCAAGGAGCGCCTTGTTTTGGCGTTTGATTGCGCGCCATTGATCAAGAAAAGATGAGTCTTTAGTGCATGCTTCTAATTTCTTGAGTTGGGATAGATCCTTGATCCATCCGTCACCTATGCACTCTGATATTAGCAAAGCAAGTTTGGGGTTGGAAGCAAGGACAAAGCGGCGCGGTGTAACGCCGTTTGTTACGTTCGTAAATTTTTCCGGAGTGATATGATTAAAGTCGTTTAAAACCAGTTTGCGTAAAAGTTCGGTATGCATTTGTGCAACGCCGTTTATTTTATGGCTGCCGATACAGGCCAGATTTGCCATTCGCACATAATGCTCTCCACCTTCATCAATTATGGAAAGCCGCTGGATCAAGTTTTCATCGTCCGGGTAGTTTATGCGAATATCATCTAAGAAACGCCGGTTAATTTCATAGATGATTTCCATGTGACGCGGTAGAATAATCTTAAAGAGTGGTACGGACCATTTTTCCAGTGCCTCTGACAACAGCGTATGATTGGTGTAGCAGAAGGTTCTTCTTGTAATATCCCATGCATTGTCCCATTCCATGTTATAAACATCGACTAAAAGGCGCATTAATTCAGCAACACCGATTGCCGGGTGTGTATCATTAAGTTGGATAGTGTATTTTTCATGAAATTTATCTATCGTTTTTTCCCGTTGGAAGTATATGCGGATCATGTCCTGCAGGGCGCAGGAAACGAAAAAGAACTGTTGCATCAGCCGCAGCTGCCTGCCTGCAAGTGGCTCGTCATTGGGGTAGAGTACCTTGGTAAGGTTTTCCGATCCGATCTTGTCATGAACTGCACCATAGTAATCGCCGATATTGAAAGATTTAAAATCAAAAGACATGGTTGCTTCCGCCTTAAACAGGCGCAACATTATGACAGAATGCGAGCGATAACCGGTAATCATTGTATCATAGGCAACGCCGCGCACACTATGATCGGGTATCCAGTTGACACGGTATTCTCCGGAATCTTCATATTTACTTTCCGTATAACCGCCGAAGGGAATATCGTAGATAATTTCCGGACGCGCCACTTCCCACGGATTTCCCTTGCGCAGCCACTGGTCGGCAACCTCCACCTGCCAGCCGTCCCGGATTTCCTGCGTGAAGATGCCGAATTCATAACGGATGCCATAGCCTATAGACGGGATATTGAGTGTTGCAAGTGAGTCCAGATAGCAGGCGGCAAGCCGCCCAAGTCCTCCGTTTCCTAAGCCCGGTTCTTCTTCCTGATCTATGAGTTCCTGTAAATCCAGCCCAAGTTCAGAAACGGCCTGTTTTACCTCTTCATAGATGCCTAGGTTGATCATATTATTTTCCAGTAATGGTCCGAGAAGAAATTCTGCCGAGAGATAGCAAACGGTTCTGCTTGCTTTCTGATAGTAGGTACGTGCTGTTTTCGCCCATTGCGCCAATATCCGGTCGCGAATAGCATAGGCGACAGCAAGATAGTAGTCATTTTTAGATGCAACGGGTGCAAAGCGGCCCTGAACGCAAATAAGATTGTCGAGAATAGATTGTTTAATCTCTGCCACATCGCTGCCGGTTCTAACTATGCATGTCAAATTTTCCATGACCGTTCCTTTTAGGCTTTTCCGGCAAATTAGCATCCGGATTAATCAGGTTACGAAGTAGAAAAGTATAATTCTCCAGTTTCTCTCAAAAGACTACTGTCACGTCAACTATGAAATGTACCAACCTGTCATTTCGACCAACGGGAGAAATCTTTATAAATCTCTTAAAAGCAAGATCTCTCCTTTCAGTCGAGATGACAAATGATGCATGACACGACACTACTCGCGCTTGTTCAAAGAATTCCTATGTTTCAGGATAGTTGTCCAAATAAAGTTCGAGCGCACGGGAGAGGGATGATAGAAATGCCACTTGTTTTCGATTACGAACCATACGCAAGACATACCATACTACTACGAACATTCCCACCAGCCAAATCATACCCACAATCCTATTGATCATTGCCGGACTCAAAAGACTGTGCAAGAGTTCTGAAAACAATTTTCCATGATCGTCTTCAGAAACCAGTTTGATTAGCCCCCACCAAATCGTTATGCTGCTCAATAATAGTGCAGACTTACCCAGGGCTGATCTGCCCAGGATTGCCAAGGGATGGTAATCGCCCTTAAGCCCGGCCAATTCCATCATGGTCAATTTATGGTAGTGATGCAACTGGTCATATTCATATTTTTGAAAGAATTCAAACAAGGTCACTATAGCACAAGCGTCTTCGCAGAAGGTGCTTTCATATTTTTGATACGTTGCCGGTTTACCGTTATCGTCATGATAGTTTTTTTCCACCTCACTGCGGATAAGCAAAACGTCCGGATGGTGTTTTGAAACCTTGTTTTGTTTTAGGTATGAGCGGGCTTCGTTAAGAAATTTCAGAAAATCTGCAATCTGATCTGCCCATGTTTTATAAACCATAGTTGATTTGAACTGTTTCATATACGACTCCAACATGATTTGTATTAAACGGCAGTTTTAATGAGATGTAAATCGGATTGGAAACATTTATTAGGTTCAGATTAAATTAAAAGTAATCAATAGGTATCAGCTCAATATATTTAAAAAACGAAGTCAGACGAAATAAGATGAAACAAAAATACTGCTCCACTTATTTGTTCTCATCCAACCTTTTCGCTGTTCTCCATTTTTTCTTCTATCAAAGGCCGGTCTTCGACGTTCCTGACCTAATATATCTGTGGCTATAACATCGTAAGCCTGCCTGCGGTCAAGGCTGTTTCTTCGGTCAATATCAGCGCGTTCCCGTCTGTCTGGTCTTAAATTATCCATAATAAGATTTCCTCATGGTAATATAAATGTAACAGTTTTTTACCGAATAGAAATTATCTTAACAGATTACAATTTGCTTTTCAAGCGTCAAAATTAATATTTCTTGGTATATCGGCATGTTTTCAAGAAAGGTTAAGAGGTATTTAGAATGAATGGTTTTATTATGCTCATCTTTATTTGATTTTTACGTCGCTTAAGTCTTGATAGAGTTGTTTGTTATACGAAAAAATGAGTCCTTCCTCAAAATCGATTTGCCCTTCTTTATATAATTTTGCAAGGGACACATCGATAGACATAAATTCTTCACATCCGGTTTCCATCTGGGAGCGGATCTGATGCAGTTTGCCTTCCCGTATCAGGTTTCCTACCCGATTCGAATTTGAGAAGCGTTCCAACACCAGAAGCTGTTTGCTTTTGTCTTTATTGAGTACCAGACGTTGTGCTAAAGAAAGCAGCAGAGTGTCCGCCAATAACATGCTGATCAGGTTTTGCTGATTTTCCGGGAACATGTTTACTATTATGCGAATTACTGCTGTGGAATTAGCGGCATTCATAGTGCTTAGAACAAGGCTGCCGGTTCCGGCGGCTCTTAAAGCAATTTCAAAAGATTCAGTATCACGCAATTCACCAATGACTACCACATCAGGGGATTGCCGGAAAACAGAGCGCAAACCTATGGCAAAACTTTGGGTATCTCTGCCGATTTCCCGCTGGTTGACATTACTTTTTTTGTGTTTGTGCAGATATTCTACCGGATCTTCCAAAGTGATAATATTGCATTGCCGGTTTGTATTGATGATATCTATCATGGAGCAAAGGGTCGTTGATTTTCCATGGCCGGCCGGGCCGGATATGATTATCAGGCCATGAGGTTTTAATGCATAATTTTTTATCCATTCAGGAAGGTTGAGTTCTCCCATTGTGGGAAGGTTGTCGTACAGACGACGAATATTAATGGATACGGATTTTCTTTGTTTATAAAAATTAATTCTGAAACGGCCTGTATTCGGATATGTTACTGCTATGTCCAAATCATTGGTCTGCTGGAATTTTACCCAGCCGGAAGCATTGTTACTTAAAAGCTCTTTGGCATATAATTCACAATCAGCAGGGGTTAAGGAAGCACTCGACAGTCGTTTGACCTGATTGCTTACTTTAATGGACGGTGGGACTCCTGCCGTCAGCAGCATGTCGGTAGCCCCTGTTTTGACAAGATAGGCCAGAAGCGATTCGATTTTGGGAGAAGAATGGGCTTCACTTTTATCTTGCAGTGCTATAGCCTTGATTGTCTTACCAATGACATCATTACCATAATTTGAAGATAAAAAGTTAAGTGCTGCCTCCATCATAAAAAACGGTACCACCACGGGTTTGATTTTGATTCCCATTGTAAATTCCAGATCGCTGACTACCCCAAAATCATGGGGGCTGACCATGCCAAGAGTAAGGATATTGCTTTCTTTGGATATGGGAAGAATTTTATATTGTTTGATCTGGTTTAGTGGAATTAATTTAATTATTTCATGAGGAATGTTGATACCAAACAAGTTAATATGGGGCACGCCAAATTTTTTCGACAGAAATTTCAGCATATTATCGGTTGACACAAAACCCATCTTTATAAGAAGCGAGCCTATGGGCATGTCAACCTGAGACCGTCTGGCAAGGGCTTTTTTAAGTTGTTCTTTTGTTATGAGTTTGGAGCTGACAAGTTCTTCTCCAATAAGGCCTTTAATACTTAGAGAAGTACTGCTGCTCTTTGGTTCGACCGGCATTAATTAATCTCCTTATCTATTCGCATTAAGGATATTTACCTTAATGCAATGACCCGATTCCGTCCTGTTTCTTTAGCAAGATAAAGTGCTTCATCCGCCTTTTTTAGCATTGAATCGGCCGAATCTTTATTGTCTTTGCACTCGTATACACCAATGCTGACGGTAATTCTGATAGGATCGGTGACATTAAAGCTGTGCTCTTTTTTTTCTATTATTTTCCTGATGCGTTCTGCCAGTAAAGTTGCTGAATCAAGATTGGTTTCAGGCAGAATGCAGCAGAATTCCTCTCCGCCAAACCTTACCAGAAAATCATTATTTCTTACCATAGATGATATTTCATCGGCAATCGATTTTAAAACCAAATCTCCTGTTTGATGACCATACATATCATTTACGTTTTTAAAATGATCAATATCAATCATCATAAGGCTCATAGATCTACAGCAACGGTTGTGTTTTTCCAATTCATCTTCAAGTTTGGTGGAAAGAAATCGCCTGTTATAGGCTCCGGTCAGACTGTCTCTGAGATTCATCTCAATAAGTTTTTTTTCGTAGATTGCAAGTTGGGTAACATCCTGGACCGTGATACAGATGTGCGTTATAGATTCATTTTCACCGCGAACCGGACAGATGGAACAGCTTTGCTGCATGAATTCAAACTGCGACTGAAAGGAGCTATAGGTTTTTATCGGGAAAAGATATGGATGCATTTTCCGGGAAATGTAATTGATATTGCCGAATTTTAAAGAGGACTTAAAATTACGCAAAAAGGCAGGAGTATTTAAATTCGGAAATAAATTGAGAATATCTGATCCGATAATCGAATCTTGTTTGATACCGCTATGAACACTCATCCAATTATTCCAATACCGGATATGCATATTCTTATCCAGTATAATTACTCCGATATTCAATGTGTTTAAAATATTATCAAAATTCATTCGTATTGACTCAAAAAAGTCTGGAGTGCCTGTTTGAGCCAGCTAACGGATTCATGGCTTGTGACAAGAAATAGACATCCGGTAGCGCTGTTGCTGCTGAAGTGAAAGATTGTACGAAGTATAATAACGATATTTCTGGGATCTGACATGTCATCTGATAATGCCCTGTCTGCCAGATTCCCGGTGATGATCCGCGGAGGGGAATAGTTTACAACATCTCCAAGAAGTTCGGCAATTTTTCCGACGCAAGCCCCGATCAGTATATTACCTACTTCAAGCAACAAGTCTTCTTCAAGCATTCCCATAGGGTCCGATTCAAGAATTTCTTCATCCAATTCCTTACCAAGAACGGATAATAATCCTTTGCCTGCTCCAAGTGTAAAAATAAGCAGCGCGAGTCCCTTAAATTTTGAGAAGAAATTCTGCTCGACTATAGTAATATTGTTATGATCCTTTATTTCGGATTTGATATGTTCGAGAAGATCAGATGTTTTTAAAACTGAAATTGTGGGCACGCTTAAAACAACATACAGGTCGATGACCTCGGAAATATCGGCTGCGGCAGACCCAAAGCCTATATTCATTATTTCCTGGAGGGTATCTCTTTCTTCTTCTGTTAGTACTTCCTGCTCATTATTATTCATAGGTTATTTCTGCTTCCGGTATTGAGCCAAATCGGCAAAGAGCTTTGCTACCGCCTCCTTTGATGGTGGTTTTTTCAGAAATGCAAAAGCACCCAGTGACATTACCCTTTCTTTTGTAATTGGCTGAACATCCGCACTCGATACGATGACAATCGCATCCGGGTAGCTTTTTTTGATCTTTTCCAGTACTTCCATGCCGTTCATTTCGGGCATGGTTAAATCAGTTATGGTAATATCGGGATAAATTGTTTCAAACCGTTGCAGCCCACTTATGCCGTCCCCTTCTTCAAAAAGCTCCATAGGTTCATCCTTCGGGATACAACTCTTGAGAATTTTCCGGGCTACGGGTGAATCGTCGATAATTAGAATCTTTTGCATGTTTTCTCCTGTGAGAGGTTGCTCCTGATCCTTTTTAAGCGGGTTTTTATCATAAAAAAATCATCCTATAGAATTATCATATTTTTGATTTGATTCGATAAAATGCTATTTTCGAATTCTGAAATATATGATAAGCAACTTTTTATGTCAATTGGAAAATAAGCCTGGAAAAAATGAAGATCCGTACTTTTGGAAAAAATTTCCAGGTATGTTATACTGGCAAAAAAAAAATAAGTAAGGAAATTTAACTGTGGCAAATTTGCTAATATGTAATCCATGTAACTCTCAGAGGACAATACATGAATGATAAAAGCAAAATAGAAAATAAAGAGCTCCACACAGCAATAAAAATTCCCGGATGGGCAACCATCGTATCTGTAGTAAGCGGCTTAGCATTTTTGGTTATTCTGCTTATAATCGCAGTTTTTATTGCTCATCCCACAGATTTTCAGATATTTATCTTTCGCATCGTTATTGCGTTGGCTGCTGCTGCTTTTGGTGCGACAATCCCCGGTTTTTTAAAAATAGATCTGCCTGTGGGGAAAAAAGGACTTATAACAGCAGGAGGAGCAATTGCTTTTTTTGTACTGATTTATTTTATGAACCCTCCAAAATTGGTTTCAGATAAACCTTTGCCACCTGAAATTATTAAGCAGCCCCTTATGGGTTTTATTTTGGATCAGGAAGGCGAACCATTACCCGGCGTTAGTGTGACCGTATTAGAGCATAGTGTTAATGACGCTACCGATGGAAATGGTAAATTCTCTTTTGAGATTAAAGCAGAGAAAAATTCTTCGGTACGCCTTATGGCTCAAAAACAAGGTTTTAAAACACATCGGCAGGATGTTACGCTGGGAAATACTAATTTGAGTTTTAAGATGGATAAAAAACCATGACAAAGCCAGCCTCTACACATATTTGTCTTAAGATTATCCTTTGCTTTGCTATTTATTTTCTCATATGCCCGGCTTTATCGGCAAAAGCTAAACAAGAGTTGCGCGGTAAGATTTATATGCTTGGTGAAAATGATATTAGAATTCCCGTAACAAATACAACCGTTCGTATTAAGAGTACTGATGATTCAAATATAACATCAAGCACAGGCATGTTCAGAATTTATTTGCCGGATATATTTAGGCCTGGAGAAACCGTGACTCTTGAAGTGGAAAAACCAAAGTATAGGATACTTCATCCATTTGCAGGCGAAGTTAGGATACCGGCAAACCTATTGAAGGATCTGGTTGAAATCATTTTGGATAAAGAAGGTTCGCATCGCTTTATGAATGATGCTGCATTTGCGAAATTAATTGAAAATACTGCCAATAAGTCCAAGCAGCAAATTAAGGCCGATGATAAACGCAAAGCAGTAGATTTGAGCAGCGATATAAAGGAATGGGCTGTAAAACTAGGTTTAGGGATTGAGGATGTACAAGCAGGACTGGATAAATGGGCAGCCGATATAGAAGCAAGGCGGGAGAATTTTCATGAGCTTGCCCTGGCCGCATTTTACAAGCAGAAATTTAAAGACGCTGCACAAATGGCCTACCAATCGGCTATGCAATATGAAAAACAATTGGCCGGGTTGCCTGAGCATGAAAAGAGAATCAATGAAAAAAAGCATAAGCTAAAAGAAAAGATCATTCGTGATTATCGTCTTGCCGGTGATGCCCATTATAATGACTACCGGTTTGAAGATGCTCTTGTTGCTTATCAGAAGGCAATGGTTTTAGTTAATAAAGCCAATAGTCCTAAAAAATGGGCGTCCTTAATGAATGACATAAGCACAACATACTGGAATTTTGGCGTCAGAGCCGATGGAAGTGCATCCCGTCTGTATCTTAAAAATGCAGCAAATGGTTACCGTGAGATATCAAAAGTCTATACCCGCGAAAGTTTGCCTCTGTATTGGGCCGGGGCTCAGAATAATATGGGGCTTGTGTTGCAAGAGCAAGGAATTCGAACTGAAGGCGAAGAGGGTACAAGATTGCTATGCGATGCGGTTAAAGCGTTTGAGGCAGCTTTAATGGTTTGCACCCGCGAAATTTTGCCACAACAATGGGCTATGACCCAGAACAATATGGGGAATGCACTTTCACAACAAGGGGATCGTACGGGAGGAAAAGAAAGTGTGAGGCTGTTTAGCAGGGCAGTTAAAGCATACAAGGCAGCATTGACTGTCAGGACACGTGAGAGTTCGCCTCATGACTGGGCTATGACCCAGAATAATATGGGCATTGTACTAAAGGAGCAAGGAAACCGTGTGGGAGGTAACGAAGGATTAAGATTACTGCGTGAAGCGGTAGAAGCATACAGGGCAGCATTGACTATCAGAACACATGAGAATTTGCCCCAGGACTGGGCCATGACCCAGAACAATATGGGTATTGCACTTTCGGAACAAGGAACCCGAACAAGAGGCAAAGAGGGGGCAAGATTGCTGGATGGGGCAATTAAATCATACAAAGCGGCTTCGACAGTCTATACCCGTGAAAGTTCGTCTCAGGATTGGGCTATGACCCAGAATAATATGGGGCTTGCATTACGAAGTAAAGGGATACTAACAGGAGGTGAAGAAGGAACCATATTGTTAAGCAAGGCAGTTGAAGCATTTAATGCAGCTCTAACGGTTTATACCCGTGAGAACCTGCCTCAGGACTGGGCTATGACGCAAAATAATCTGGCGATTACCCTGCAAAATCAAGGAACCAGAACTGAAGCTGATGAAGGGCTAAGATTGCTGGAAAAAGCTATTAATACTTATAATACAGCTTTAACGGTAAGAACACGCGAGAGTCTGCCTCAGTACTGGGCTGATACTCAGAACAATCTGGGAACCGCTTTAAAAGAACAAGCTTTAAGGGTGGAAGATGGTCAGAAAAAAGATTTGTTTCAAAAAGCAGTAAAAGCATTTAAGAATGCTTTAGAAGTAAGGACTTATAAATACCTTCCCTTGCAGTGGGCTAAAACCTATAAAAATATGGCAGAAACATACTATTTAATGGAAGACTGGGCCAATGCAGCTACATGCTATAGTAAGGTACTTAAAGTTTATCGAAAGGATTATACAGCTTATGAAAGGGCCAGCTACTTATATCATGAGCGACTTTTTCAATTTGATAAGGCATACGGATTAAGCTTTTACTGGATCGTAAAATTAGAAAACGTCAATACCTCATCACTAAGCCAATTCATTGAAACACATTTTACTACAGCTCGTTTTGAAAAAGCAGAAGAGATTCTGGAAGAAGTACTTCCCAAATGGAACAGTAACGATCCTTTTTATATACCTCTTTGCATCATCGAAATTGCAAATCTTGTGGCGCTCAAAAAAAACGATGCAGTTTCCGATAATATAGATGAACTCGTTTCCGTTATTAAACAACAACCGGCAGACTTTACCATAGGCTGGTCTTTTAATGGTGTAAAACATTTTATTAAAAATTCAGAAAAGTTAAAACCAGATAGTAAAAGGCTTCTGTCTTTTTTTGCTGCTGTTGAAGGTCCCGACCGGGATACTATTATTAAAAGGTTACAGAATGTCCAGAAAAAATAAACAGGCATCCCTTTTTATAAATTAGCAAAGGATATACTAATAGAAATAATATTTCCTTTGCTAATCCATGAAAACTATATATTTAAAAAACAGGTCAAGTGGAAAAAACCGATACAGGGACACTGATCCACTTATTAATTCTTGTCCAATCTTTTCGTAATTCTCCGTTTTTTCTTCTTTCAAAGGTTGGTCTCCGACGTTCCTGGCCCAATATATCCACAACTAAAACATCATAAGACTGCCTGCGTTCAAGAGTTCTTCTTCGGTCAACTTCAGAGCGTTTATGCGTGCTTGGTCTTAAATTATCCATAATAAAATCCCCCCAGGATGTAAGTTATTATGTTAATATAAATGACTGGTTTTTCACAGAACAGGAAGCCCAAATATTGTGTTTTAAATCTTAAATTTTCTTAACACACTAACACTTGTTTTTCAAGTGCCAATAACAACTACAAAATATATCAAAGGATATCATTATCGTTATCCTGTTTCACAGGTTTTGGCATGAGATTGTGATAGTCTCGGCGGCAATTTTATCCATTAAGTTTTTAGATTGCTTTAGCGACTATCCTTTGACAGCTTGAGCAGACGGTTAGGTTGCAATGTTTCACATTTTGGGCATGTTCCGGAATACCAGTGAATTGCGGTGCTACACGCATGACATTGCCAGCGTTTTTCCTGTTCATGAATCCAGTTTTTGATACCAATCAGGCGCATATCAATCATATTTTTAACCGCTTCAGCATGATGAGGCATACCATCATTATTAAAGTCAGCGATTAAAGAACATGGGAAATCTTTGCATTCTGTGCAATGGCCAAAGTCTGATTTTTTTTCCACACACAGGCGGATCTTGCAACCCATACAATAGGATGTTAGCAGGCCTCCAGCACGACAGCCATCGCAGTCTATTTCATCCATATTGATTTTCTCGTCTGGCACCGGCAAATCATTTCTAATGACTTGCATCATCTCATCAATAAACTGTGGGTTGTTGTCACGTCTGGCCCGGTAAAGTGAACAGGCGCCGCAGTAAAGCCCGCAGTTTGCTGCCAAATGTTCTTTAGACATAACATGTTCCTTTCTCATGTGTTTTTGTTGAGGTTGCAAAGATTATCTTTTAAAACCAGAATAACCTGAATTTTTGAAAATTTAAAGTTCTTATTTTCTATATTTATAGGCTCAGGCAAAATAATTAAAGAGGTTAACAGTTCTTTTGCATGAAATACCGTATGTGCTATACTGGCAAAATAAAGCGGAAGACAGCACTTTGATGGAGTTATAATCCTGATATATTCAATATATTGCAGAATATTACTATATACATAACCCAATGATACATGAAGACTTTAAATTCAAATAGCAGCCGATCTTCTACAACCGGCTTGGGAGCGTTCAAAGCTTTACCTGCTGGCATCTGGGCGTTGGGTTTTGTCTCAATGTTCATGGACATATCTTCCGAACTTATTCACAGTCTGCTGCCGGTATTTATGTCCACTGTCCTTGGAGCTTCCATGATAACCATTGGTATCATCGAAGGAATAGGCGAGGCCGCCGCCTCTATAACAAAAGTATTTTCCGGAGCAATCAGCGACTATCTTGGAAAACGCAAGTTGCTCGCTGTTATTGGATACGGATTGGCGGCTGTTACTAAGCCGGTCTTTCCGCTGGCAATCAGTATTAATTGGGTATTCGCAGCACGTTTCATCGACCGGATCGGCAAGGGCATTCGTGGTGCCCCAAGAGACGCTCTGGTAGCGGATATAGCACCTATCGAGCTACGTGGTGCGGCATATGGTCTCCGCCAGTCGCTGGATTCCGTTGGTGCATTCATAGGCCCGCTGATAGCACTTGCGTTTATGGCATGGCTTGCAAACGATATCAGAATGGTGCTGTGGATTGCAGTTGTCCCTGCGTTTATCGCTGTAGCGTTGCTTATCTTTGGCGTTCATGATCCGGAGAGCACAAAGAAAAAATCGGGTGTACGAAATACTTTGATCTTAACCGATGCAAAGCGTTTACCGCTTCGTTATTGGCTCGTCGTGCTACTCGGTGCTGTATTTGCTCTGGCTCGCTTCAGCGAAGCATTTCTTATACTTCGTGCTCAGGATGTAGGGCTGAGCATAGGCTACGTGCCGCTTATTATGATCGTAATGAATATCGTTTATACGGCAACTGCCTATCCTGCCGGAGTTGCCGCCGATCGGCTCAGTCAAAAGAAAATACTTATCATTGGGCTTGCTATGCTGGTTGCAGCTGATTTGGTATTGGCCGCAGCAAAATCGCCGTTAACAGCATTTGTAGGAGCAGCGCTTTGGGGACTGCATATGGGACTTACGCAAGGATTATTCACTAAACTTGTGGCTGATACTGCTCCTTCAGAGCTTCGTGGCACAGCCTTTGGGGTTTTTAACCTTGTCGGTGGAAGCTCGCTCCTGCTTGCAAGTGTAATTGCCGGCTCAATTTGGAATGCTTTCGGTGCTCCGGCTGCCTTTTTGACAGGAGCGGTTTTTGCTATGCTTGCTTTGTTAGGGTTGCTTGCCTATCGAAGGAAGCATTAAGATATATTCGTATCTACTCTGGTTGTTAGGTTCAAAGTTCACGGTTCACAGTTGATTGCCTTGAGCCCTTCATATCCAAAGACTGTCAGGTGGGTAAACTTTTTGAGTCAATTCACAAGCCGGTTGCCAAGCCTCAATGTCTTCAAAACGTGCGATTCTCATCGCTTTCTAAACTGGAACTGTGAACCCTGGATGAGTAGTTATGTTTATTCTTTAAGCACAGGCCATGGCTCAGTATGCCATATATCACGATTATATTCCATAATAGTTCTGTCGGATGAAAACTTGCCCATTCTTGCAATATTTAATATTGCTTTTTTGCTCCATGCGTCCTGATCTCTGTACAGGGAATCAACTTCCCTCTGGCAATTAAAATACGCCTCGAAATCGGCAAGAATGAAATATCTGTCATCATTAAGCAGCAAATTGACAAGATCATGGAATATATCAGGCTCTTCAGGGCTGAAGAAACCATTACGGATAAGTTCTATCGTTTTAACAAGAAGAGGATCTTTCTCATAGTATTCGCGAGGATTATAGCTTTGACGATTGTCGGCTACTTCATCCGCAGTTAAGCCGAATATAAATATATTTTCCCTGCCGACTTCTTCCATGATTTCTATGTTTGCTCCGTCAAGCGTACCTACAGTGAGTGCCCCATTTAGAGCAAATTTCATATTGGAAGTGCCCGAAGCTTCCAGGCCGGCAGTTGAAATCTGCTGGGAGACATCAGCGGCAGGAAAGATCTTTTCGGCCAGTGAGACCCGATAGTTTGGAATAAATACTACTTTTATAATATTATTTGTTGATGTGTCACGATTTACCATTTCGGCAACATGGCAAATAAGCCGGATAATGGTTTTTGCCGTTATATATCCGGGAGCAGCTTTGCCGCCAAAGATAAACGTTCGGGGGTGCATCGAAAAATTCGTATCCTCTTTGAGTTTTAACCAGCAGTAGATTATATGAATAACATTTAAGAGCTGTCTTTTGTATTCATGAATTCTTTTCACCTGGATATCAAAAATAGAATTAGGACTAGCTATGATACCGGTTTGGTTTTTTATGATTTTTGCAAGCCGTTTTTTATTGTAAAGCTTTACAGCTTTTAATTCTTTTATAAAATCGGGATCTTCTGCAAAGGGCTCAATTTTTCTAAGCTGCTCAAGATCTTTCGCCCATTCGTTTCCTATTCTTAAAGTAATAAGTTCGGATAATTTAGGGTTAGAGGCAAGCAGCCATCTTCGGGGAGTAATTCCATTTGTTTTGTTATTGAACTTACCCGGATACATTATATCAAAATCTTTTAATTTACTTTCCTTCAGCAGTTTGCTGTGAAGCGCAGCTACTCCGTTTACAGAGTGCGAGCCTACGATTGCAAGATGAGCCATACGAATTCTCTTTTCAGAATCTTCTCCAACAATGGACATTCTTTGCAATTTGTTTTCATCACCCAGATAACGAACCGAAACGTCTCTTAAAAACCGACGGTTTATTTCATATATTATTTGCAGGTGCCGGGGCAGAAGTGATTCAAACATGGTTACCGGCCATTTCTCAAGAGCTTCCGAAAGAAGTGTATGGTTAGTATAGGCGCATGACTTTTCGGTAATATCCCATGCGGTTTCCCAGTCAAGGCCGTGTTGATCGAGAAAAAGGCGCATAAGTTCGGGGATTGCAAGGGCAGGGTGGGTGTCGTTCATCTGTATAGCTACTTTTTCGGGAAATTCATCAAAAGAATCATGATTTACCAGATACCTCCTGATTATATCCTGAATTGAGCAGGAAACGAAAAAGTATTCCTGTTTAAGTCTCAACTCTCTTCCGACAAACAACTCATCGTTTGGATAAAGTACTTTTGAGATATTTTCGGAGATATTTTTTTCTTCAACCGCTTTTAGATAATTGCCATGCTGGAAATATTGAAGATCAAATTCTTTTGAGGCTCTTGCCGACCAGAGCCGTAAAGTATTTACTGTGTTATTTGCATAGCCGGATATTGGAGTGTCATAGGCAATGCCAACTAAATCATTAGTATCAATCCATTCGGTTTTAAGTTTCCCGTCAGGCAGGATAATTTGTTTTATTTTGCCGTAGAATTTGACCGTAAAACTGTATTCGGGTCTGGCGATTTCCCATGGGTTTGTATATTTGAGCCAATTTTCAGGAAGCTCGACCTGGCCGAGATTTCTTATAGCCTGATCGAAAATGCCGAACTCATATCTTATGCCGTAGCCATATGCAGGAATTTCAAGGGTTGCCATTGAATCAAGAAAACAGGAAGCAAGCCTCCCAAGACCACCGTTTCCCAGTCCCATATCCGGCTCATTTTCTACAAGCTCTTCCATCTCAATATTGAGTTCATCCATGGCTTTTTTTGATTCGTTATAAATTTCCAGATTAATCAGGTTATTAATAAGCAGGCGACCCATGAGGTATTCGGCAGAAAGATAATATACTCTTTTAACATCATGATTATAATAAAGCTGCTGAGTACGTATCCAGCGCTCAATAAGACGGTCTCTGGCAGAAAGTGCGAGAGAAAGATACAGATCACGATCGGTTGCAGTATATTGATCTTTAGAAAGGGAATATTCAAGATGGTTCGCAAAAGATATCTGTATGCTTTTCCAATCCGTTCCTTTATTAAAGGTGCCCCATTTATGAAACAGCGTACTTTTTTTCATGGTTTTCCTCATTTTTTTTAAAGCAATCTTGTTAACAACAATCAATCTTGATGCCTTCACAAAAAGGTCTGGTTTTTATCGAAGGTTGTATATAACAAATAAAGCAGCAAAAAGCGGGCCAAATTAGAATAGCGACTAATTTGCTTAATTTAATAGTATTTATTAATTTCAATATTCGCAATCACTGTTTTGATTATAAATTATTGAAAATATATGTCATTAATTTGACATAAAACAGGGAGGTAGTTGATATGCCATATTATTTTAAATAATAGAAGATCAGGCAAATTCAACCTAACCCTAATACGGTGCTAAATTATCATAAGCCTTTTATCGAACTTCCTGCAAACGTGTAATTATTGCTGATATAATAATCCGTATAATGCTGACATGCAAGAACAATCCAATTTAATTATCTTTACGAATGGGTTTTGATTTTTAATCGGCATTATGGTACCAGAGAATCTATAACATTTATCATATGAGATTGGAGGAAAATATAGATGAGCAAAGTCCTTATAATTGGTGCAGGTGGAGTGGGAGGTGTTGTAACCCATAAATGCGCCCAGGTTCCGGATGTTTTTTCAAAAATAGTTCTTGCAAGCAGGACAATTGAAAAATGTGAAAAAATTAAAAACCAGATTTCAGTGCCTGTGGAAACAGCAAAGGTTGATGCTGACAATACGCCGGAGTTGATTGAACTCATCAAAAAAGTATCTCCCGACCTTGTTATTAATACGGCTCTTCCTTATCAGGATTTGACTATAATGGATGCATGTCTTGAAACAGGTGTTGATTACCTTGATACTGCAAATTATGAACCGCCTGATGAAGCGAAATTTTGCTATAAATGGCAGTGGGATTACCATGAAAGATTTAAGGAAAAAGGAATAATGGCTCTGCTTGGTTGCGGATTTGATCCGGGAGTAACAAATATATTTTGCGCTCATGCAGCAAAAAATCATTTTGATGAAATCCATTATATCGACATAATGGACTGTAATGCCGGGGATCACGGGCATCCATTCGCCACCAATTTTAATCCTGAAATAAACATAAGAGAAGTATCGGCAAGAGGCAAATACTATGAAAACGGTAAGTGGGTTGAAACAGATCCTCTTTCTCTGCACAAATCATTTGATTTTCCCGAAATTGGTTCTAAAGAGATGTATCTTATGTACCATGAAGAACTTGAGTCTCTTATCAAAAACATACCTGCCATAAAACGTATCAGATTCTGGATGACTTTTTCGCAGGAATATCTAACACATCTCAGAGTACTTGAAAACGTAGGAATGACAAGAATAGATCCGGTAGAATTTGAGGGGCGTCAGATTGTACCATTAAAATTTTTAAAAGCTCTTCTTCCCGAGCCCACATCTCTTGCCGAAAACTATAAAGGTAAAACCTGCATAGGTTGCATGATTGAAGGAATAAAAGACGGCAAAAAAAGAAAGTATTATATTTATAATATTTGTGATCATGCAAAATGCTACAAAGAAATAAAAGCACAGGCAATATCTTATACAACCGGTGTTCCAACCATGATAGGGGCAATGATGATGTTAACCGGCAAATGGAAAGGAAAAGGAGTATTTAATGTGGAGGAATTTGATCCTTCTCCTTTTATGGAAAAACTTGGAGTATATGGCCTGCCATGGATTGAAAGATTTATAGATGAATCAAAGTAAAACTAAACATATATCAACACCTTGTTATATCCTGGAAGAAGAAGCCCTTTTGCGAAATCTGGAAATTCTTGATTCCGTTCAAAAACAAACAGGTTCAAGGATTATAATGGCACTTAAAGGATTTGCCATGTTTGCCGTTTTTCCGCTGATAAGAAAATATCTTTATGGAGTATCTGCAAGCTCTGTAGATGAAGCAAGATTGGGATATGAAGAATTCGGCAAAGAAGTTCATGTTTGTTCTCCTGCATATAGTGATGATGAATTTAATGAAATATTAAACTACGCCGACTATATTGTTTTCAACTCATTTTCACAGTGGAAACGCTTTAAAAAAGCTGTTGCCACAAGCAAAAAAAAGATTATGTGTGGCATAAGAATTAACCCGGAACATTCCGAGGTCAAAGTATCTATTTACGATCCCTGCGGACAATTTTCAAGGTTGGGTACTACAAGAAATAATTTTGATGAAAATGAGCTGGACGGCATTACAGGCCTTCATTTTCACAATTTGTGTGAGCTGAATTCGGATTCTCTTTTAAGAACATTGAAAGTGGTAGAAGAAAAGTTCGGGGTATTTTTCAACAGGTTAAAATGGATAAACTTTGGGGGCGGGCATCATATAACAAGAAAAGATTATGATATAAATTTGTTATGCAACCTGATAAATGATTTTAAGAAACGTTATCCGTTAGAAGTCTATCTTGAGCCCGGAGAAGCGATTGCGCTTAATGCAGGTGTACTTGAAGCATCGGTTATTGATATTATTCATAATGAAATGGAAATTGCAATACTCGATACTTCGGCTGCGACGCATATGCCTGATGTTCTGGAAATGCCATACAGACCGAATATAAGAGGAGCGGGCCTTTCCGGAGAATATAAGTATTCGTACAGACTTGGTGGCTCAACCTGCCTTGCTGGAGATATTATAGGAGATTATTCTTTTCCCAAACCGCTTGAAGTAGGTTCACGAGTGGTATTTGAAGATATGGCTCATTATACAATGGTTAAAAACAACACATTTAATGGCATTCGCCTGCCATCTATTGCTATAAGGAAAAAAACAGGAGATATTAAGTTAATAAAAAAATTCGGATATGAAGATTATAAAAACAGACTTTCCTAAAAAAACTTCATGCCGTATCAATTCCAAGAGCTTTTGCATCAATTAACTTTATTCCGTTTTCCTGTAAAACTTCAATTGCTTTATCATTATCACTGAAACGAAAAATCATGATGGTTTTTCCTGAACAAAAGCCAATATATGTATACATATAAACTACTCGTACTTTTGCATTTTGCAAAGGCTTAAGTAATGCTGTAAGCTGACCCGTCTTGTCTTCAATTTCTGCGGCAACCACATTTTCGACTATTGCAGGCAGTTGTTTTTCCATAAGTATGCGTCTTGCTTTAGCAAGATCGGAAACGATAAGCCGTAGAATTCCACATTCTCCGGTATCAACAAGGTTAAGGGCCCTTAAGTTTATTCCGGCCTTTCCCAGTATTTGAATTACTTCAAACAATCGGCCATGTGAATTTTCAATGTTTACTGCAATCTGTTTTAATTTCAATTAAACCTCCTGTTGTGCGGCGCAAAAAAGGTTTATTAATTGCCATTTAAGCTGCAAGCATAAACAGTATATACAAAAAACTCTATATTTCTTTTTATACGATAATGTTTTTGTTTAAAAGACTAATTTTTTTTGCATTGAAAGCATGAATGTAATATTGTTTAGAGTGTAACTTATATTTTAGTAAATTCATTTATTTACCAAAATATAATATAGTATAATCAGAATTGCTTTTCAAACTATTTATTATATCATATGATTATTTTAACATTCTATTAGAGGAAAGTTAATGAAACCATGTATAGAAATCAGGGATAAAAACTTCAACTTATTTGATGTCACACGTTTGATATTGAGCATTCTGATTATTTTTTTAGTAGTTTTTATAAGTTCTTGTTCAAAAGAAAAAGCGGCAATTGATAAAAAACCGGTTGTAAAGCCTGTTAAAATATTGACTTTGACAGAAATTTGCGAAATCTCCACACGTAAGTTTCCCGGCAAGGTGCGGGCTTCACAGCGAGTGGATCTGGCCTTCCAGGTACCGGGCCTGCTAATTAAACTTTCCGTAAATGAAGGGCAATATGTAGGAAAAGGTGAACTTTTGGCACAGATAAATCCAAAAGACTTTCAGATAAATCTCAAGCAGGCACAAGGGCAATTGGCGATGGCCAGAGCATCTGTCGAACGCGCACAAAGCGATTACGAAAGAATATTAAGAATCAAAAAAGAAGATTCCGGTGCGACAAGTCAGGCAATGGTTGACCAGAGGCGTGCGGCATTAGACATAGCAAAGGCTGAAATTACATCTCTTAAGGCTGCGTTTGAAGGAGCAAAGGACAAATTGAGTTATACCTATATGAGTGCCCCTTTTGCCGGTGTTATTGCCAAGCGCTATGTAAACAATTTTGGTGAAGTTCAGGCCAAGCAGCCCATTGTAAGTCTTCAGGACATATCCTATGTTGAAATACTTATAGATGTGCCCGAAAATGTGGTAGCAAATATTAAAGAGAAAAACTATAGTACCTTTGCGGAATTTACGGCCGATCCAGGAAAATTTTATAAACTGGACTATAAGGAAATCGGCACGGAAGCTGATCCCATGACCTTGACCTACCAGGTCGTTCTGACGATGAAATCCCCGAAAGGTATCAATATTTTCCCCGGTATGACGGCAAATGTTCTTGCCAAGGCTGAATTGGGAGAATGTGACAGCCAGACATATGTGATTCCGGCTATTTGTGTTTTTGCCGATGAAGCCGGGAATTCAAATGTATGGGTGGTTGATCCCGGTAAAATGACTGTTCACAAGCGCAAAGTTGCTACGGGTAATCTCACGGGAGAAGACAGTATCCAGATTCTTAAAGGTCTTTCATACGGCGAAAAGATCGCTACCTCAGGTGTTAGCATGTTAAGAGAAGGAATGAAGGTTCGGGACCTCGATGAAATGGAGGCCTATAAATAATGAATATTGCCGAACTCAGTATAAGAAAAAACGTGGTTACATGGGTGATAACCATACTTGTTTTTGTCCTCGGAGGGTTCGCCTACAACAATTTATCACGCCTTGAAGATCCTGAGTTTACAATTAAAGAAGCAGTTATTGTTACATTATATCCTGGAGCGTCTGCTGCGGAAGTGGAAGAAGAAGTCACAAACGTTCTTGAAAAGGCCATCCAGGAACTGGGGCAGGTAAACTGGATTGAGTCACGGTCTTCCAGGGGCTATTCACAGATAAAGGTCAGCATCCAGGAGAAATATAGCGAGGACGAGTTACCACAGATCTGGGACGAAGTTCGCCGAAAGGTTAATGATTACCAGCCCAGGCTTCCTCCGAGTGCCGGACCATCTATTGTAAACGATGATTTTGGAGATGTATTCGGCGTTTACGTAGCTATTACCGGCGAAGGCTATACTTATAACGAGATTTATAAGTACGCGAAATTACTTCAGCGCGAACTGCTCCAGGCCCAGGATGTTAAAAAGATCGTACTTTACGGGGTGCAGCCGGAAGTGATCTACGTGGAAATGAGGCGTGAACAAATGGCCGAGCTGGGCATTTCCCAGGAACAAATTTATGGTGCCCTGGCTTCCAAGAACCTGCCTGTGGAATCGGGTTATTTAACACTGGGCAAAGAATATATTCCGGTGAATCCAACGGGAATGTTTAAGTCGGAAAAGGATTTTGGTGATCTTCTTATTAGAGGAATAGGCCCTAATGCCCGGAGCATGGTTTATTTGCGTGATGTTGCTGTTATCAAACGCGGATACAAGGAACCATCGGACCCCATTTTACGGTATGACAGCAAACCGGCTATCGGGATGGCCATTTCGACCGTATCCGGTGGTAATGTAATCACAATGGGCGAGGCGTTAAAAAAACGTTTTTTCGAACTCGAGGCTCTGGCGCCTTTGGGAATGAAAGCTTATCCAATTTATCTCCAGACCGATGCCGTAAGCACGGCCATCAACGGTTTTCTGATAAATCTTTTAGAAGCAGTGGGTGTTGTGATAATTGTTCTGTTGATATTTATGGGACTGCGCAGTGGCCTTATCATCGGGGCTATCCTGCTTGTCACAATTATGAGTACGTTTTTGTTCATGGATGTATTTGAAATCACACTTCAAAGGGTTTCACTCGGCGCACTTGTGATTGCCCTGGGAATGCTGGTTGATAATGCAATAGTAGTGACAGACGGTATGCGGGTAAGATTGGCCAGGGGTGAGGATGCGCGCACGTCTGCCAAAGAAGTGGCAGGGCAGATGGCTGTGCCGCTATTTTACGCAACACTGATTGCAATTGCCGCATTTGCTGCTATAGGGATGTCACAGGACAGTACCGGAGAATACTGCCGGACATTGTTTTACGTTATTTTGATATCACTGTCGATAAGCTGGCTGACTGCCGTAACCAGCACGCCGCTATTTTGTCTAAACTTCTTAAAAACAAAAAACGGAAAAAATAACAACGGTGAATCCGGCGATCCTTATGCGGGTAAATTCTATCAGTTTTATAGAAAATTTTTGTCAGTCAGTATACGTTTCAGGTGGATTACGGTTTGTATTGTAATCGGTTTATTCTTTCTTTCCCTTTTTGGGTTTAAATATGTCAAAAACAGTTTTTTCCCTGATTCGACCAGCCAGCAATATTATATCGATTTCTGGTTTCCCGAAGGAACCCATATCAATGAAACGGCAAAAGAAATTAAGCGGGCCGAAAATTATCTCATGGAATGCGAAGGGGTTGATCATGTGATTACTTTTATCGGCGGGGGGCAGATCCGGTTTTTACTGACCTATGCTCCTGAGTCGCGCTATAACTGCTACGCGCAGATTCTTGTAAAAGTGGATGACTATAAAAAGATTCCTGCAATGATAAAAAAGACGCAAGCGGATCTTGAAAATCTGTTTCCCCAGGCTGTTGTCAATACGAAGGCTTTTGTACTTGGGCCGTCAACCGGTGGAAAAATTCAGCTTAAGATCAGCGGGTCTGATCCTGAAGAATTGAGAAAACTGGGCAAAAAAGCCGAGGAAATTATTTTATCCGATCCTGCTGCAAAAGGTCTGCGAAATGAATGGGGCAATAAGGTAAAGGTGTTAAGGCCGCAAATGGCTGAGACACAGGCCAGGCGCGCAGGTCTTGGAAGACCGGATATAGCAAGGGCCATTGCGGCTTCGGTAGAAGGAATCCGGGCAGGAGTTTACAGAAAAAGAGATGAGCTGATTCCGATTATTGCCAGGTCACCGGAATCGGAACGTGTGGATATGGACAACCTGAGCACAATTAATGTCTGGAGTCCGGTGGCCGGCAAAATGATTCCCCTTGGCCAGTTGATAACCGGTTTTAAGACCGATTTTGAGGATGCCAATATCTGGAGGCGTGACCGGAAAAAGATGTTAAGAATTCATACTGATCCAAGGTCAGGCCTTGCCAGTGAGCTTCTGGCGCGGATAAAGCCCAGGATTGAAAAGGCGCTGGGTGTGGATGTTGAACAAAAGCTTGGAAAACCTGTTAAACCGGATGAATGGGATGCTTCAACTATTCCGGTTAAGGATCAGGATTTGGTACCCCTTAAAGACATGCCGGGTTATTATATATCATGGGGTGGTGAAGCTGAAGACTCGAGTAGGGCGCAGTCCAGACTTAGCTCTAACATACCCATATTTTTCGGACTTATGATTCTTTTGGTAATTATTCTCTTTAATTCCATAAAAAAGACCCTGATCATATGGCTGACAGTGCCGCTTGCAATTATTGGTGTTACGGCCGGTTTGCTTTTGTTTAATCAGCCATTCGGATTTATGGCCCTTTTGGGATTGATGAGCCTTTCCGGGATGATGATCAAAAATGCAATTGTTTTAATCGATCAGATTAATCTGGAGATGACAAGCGGAAAGACTTCCTTTGAGGCAATTGTGGATTCTGGAGTTAGTCGTCTTATACCGGTTTCAATGGCGGCTCTGACGACTATGCTAGGTATGGCGCCGCTGCTCCAGGATGCTTTTTTTATTTCAATGGCTGTGACCATTATGTTCGGACTTGGCTTTGCTACTTTGCTGACGCTGATTGTGATTCCGGTATTGTATGCAATATTTTTCAGGGTAAAAAATCCATAATTCCGATCCTGAGCAAGGGAGTTTAAATGCTATTGCTATTGCAATATTTTAATTTATCAGATGCCAAGAAAGGAAAGCTTTTATATATGAAGCGGTTTTTGATTGTTCTTGTAAGTTGTGTATTAATGTTTTGCGGCTGTGCCGTAGGTCCTGACTATATCAAACCTTCGGCGCCGGAACAGGAAAAATGGCTTGAGCACGAAGATGACAGGGTAAAAACAGAAACCGTAAGCTACAGCCATTGGTGGCGGGCTTTCAATGATCCCGTGATGGATGTTTTGATTGAATCCGCGTATAGGCAGAATCTTTCATTGCGTATTGCAGGAATTCGAATCCTGGAGGCCAGAGCGCAACTGGGAATTGCTTTCGGAAATCTATTCCCGCAGTCACAACAATTACGTGGCGGGTATTCTTATAACAGTGCAAGTGAAAACTCGGCCAACACAATTTCCGGAGACTTGTCTTACGCCGATGTGGCTGTAGGATTCGATGCCGCCTGGGAGCTGGATTTCTGGGGCAAGTTCCGGCGTTTGGTGGAATCCGGCTCTGCTAATCTGGATGTCTCTGTCGCAAGCTATGATGATATTCTTGTTACACTTACAGCCGAAGTTGCCCGAACCTATGTCAGTATTCGAACATTTGAAAAAAGGCTGGCAATTGCGCGGGAAAATGTGAATATCCAACAACGTTCTCTTAGAATCGCCAATGTACGCTTTAAAGCCGGGGAAGTGACTGAACTTGATGTTGCACAGGCCACAACCCTTCTTAAAAATACTCAGGCATTGATTCCAAGGCTGGAAGCTGCCTTGCGTCAAACCAGGAATGCACTCTGTATTCTTTTGGGCAAAACGCCGGATGATCTTGATGATATAATTACCGGAGAATCCGTTATCCCTAAAGCTTTTGCAGAAGTTGCGGTGGGCATACCTGCCGATCTTTTGCGCAGACGCCCGGATATACGGCTGGCGGAATCTTATGTAGCGGCCCAGAGTCCTTTGGTAGGTGTTGCCAAAGCGGATTTATTCCCTCATTTTAAGCTGTTTGGTTCAATAGGTCTTCGTTCAAGCAATGGCGAATATACCAGAGACGGAGGCTTGAACGGCAGTAGATTAAAAGATGTTTTTGAGACGGACAGCCTGGAATTTTTCGGCGGGCCTTCTTTTGGCTGGGATTTGTTTAACTACGGCCGTATAAAAAACAGGGTTCGCGTTCAGGATGCCAGGCTCCAGCAAACGATAGTTAACTACCAGAATACGGTTTTACGGGCTGCACAGGAGGTTGAAAATGCTTTGGCCGGTTTTCTTAAAGCACAGGAAGAAGAATTGTTTTTATCGGAAGCGGAAAAAGCAGCCAAACGTTCGGTTCAAATATCAGTATTACAGTACAGGGAAGGTTTGATAGATTATCAGAGGGTTATCGATACTCAAAGGGCTCAGGCAGCACAGGAAGATATTCTTGCCGAAACAAAAGGGTCTGTTGCGCTTAATCTGATTGCCATTTACAAATCGCTTGGAGGAGGCTGGGAGATACGGGAAGGAAAGGATTTTGTGCCGGAAGAAACCAAAGAAGAAATGCGAAAAAGAACGAACTGGGGGAATCTTTTAAATTAGTGTTTAGTATGGTGTATGTAGCAGGGATACCATTAATAAATATTCTTGACATATTCGTTTGTCGGAAGTTATTAAAAACAATTATACCTATATATTCGTTTATAGCCATAATTCGATAAGTAGATAAATAGTTTATTATTGCTAAAAAGAATTTTCATTAATAATTTTTTGCGGAGAGACCAATGCCAAGCAAAGAAAACACCGATTTAACCCACATTATAAAAAACAATTCTTCGATTCAGCAAGTTGTAAGCCGTGTAAGCCCTGAGCTAACCGCAAGAAGATATCACAAACCGGCCGTATGCAATGTATTTATGAATGACTTTATAAGAACAGATGAAACAGATGATTATAAGTTTGAGATTCATGTTGAATCAAAAAAACGATTGCCTGATATAATAGGAAACAAGGTGCAGATTTTGAAAGGCTTAAATTCTGCTGATGACTCATTCAAAAAGAAATATTGCAAAAAAAGAAATATAGGAATCGTATTTTCAGGAGGACCGGCGCCAGGGGGGCACAATGTTATTGCAGGTATGTATGATGCCGCAAAGAAAGCCAATCCGGAAAGTACTATATACGGTTTTTTGCTTGGCCCTGACGGGATTATTGAAAATGAATGTGTAGAACTGAATGACGACATCGTTGATGCCTACAGAAACCTTGGCGGATTCGGTATGATAAAAACTGGCCGTACAAAAATAGATTCCAAGGGAAAAACGTCTCTCTCAAAGGAGACATGCAGCAAATTGAAACTGGATGCACTTGTAATTGTGGGAGGAGATGATTCGAATACAAATGCCGCCTTTCTTGCACAAGACATGTTTGATGATGGTGTGCAAATCATTGGTGTTCCAAAAACAATTGATGGTGATATCCAGGTAAGGGATGCAAACGGAACGATTCTTTGTGCAATTTCTTTCGGCTTTCATACGGCAGCTCTTGCTTTTGCAAATTCCGTAAGCAATCTATGCACAGACAGCAGTTCGGATGTAAAGTACTGGCATATATGTAAAGTAATGGGAAGGGTTGCAAGCCATCTTGCTTTAGAAGTTGCACTCCAGACTCATGCCAATATAACTCTTATAGGTGAGGATCTGGCCGATTATGTGGATGTAAGACGGCTGGAAAAAGCAAAAAAAGAAGGAACTGTTGATTATACTGCTTTTGGGATGACCTTGCGTCATCTGTCCCGTATGATGTGTGACGGGATTGTACGCAGAGCCGCTGTCGGTAAAAGTTACGGAGTGATAGTTATTCCCGAGGGGGTTCTTGAATTTGTAAATGAGATCCAGGTATTTATTATCAAGCTTAATACAATTATAGCCAAATATAATTCAACCCATGATAACGACTTTCACAGTGATTTTCCGGTTCTTGAAGATAAACTAGAATACCTGCGCAGATTAGCAAAAGTTTCAAGGGAAGATGGAGGCTTTACTGTCTGGAACACAAGAGATGATGATCTTTTTAATGACATTCCGGCTTTTTTCCAGGAAGGTCTTCTTACTGAAAGAGACAGCCATGGTAATTTCCAGTTTTCCCAGGTTGAGACGGATAAAGTGCTTATGGGTCTTGTAAAAGATTATCTTAAAATATTAAAAGAAAAAGGTCAGTACAAGATTGGAATAAAAAAGAGCTATTTTAATAAAACTCTACAAAAGGGTAATCTTAACCCTGATCTTTACGGCCCTGTGCTTTTTAATAATTACAAAGAAGAGTTTCTGATAGTCAAAAATTCCATTACATCGCTTAAAACCTTAACTCAGGAGCTTGTTAAAGAAGGCCTGTTGGAAGAAGGCGGGAATATTCCGGGGGCGGTTGAAAAAATCTATAAAAAATCCATACCCAGCTTTAAGACACAGCTTCACTTTTATGGCTATGATGGAAGAGGAAATGACCCAAGCGGTTTTGACTGTGTTTATGGATATAATTTAGGCCTTACAGCTTTTAGTCTTATAGCAAACGGGGCAACCGGCCAAATGGCTGCTATAAAAAACCTTGAAAAAGGATTTGGAGAATGGGAACCGATAGGTATTCCCATAGCGCCTCTTATGCGAATAGAAGAAAGAAAAGGAAAGATGGAACTGGTTTTGGAAAAAACTATTGTAGATGTGAATTCGCCTGCTTTTAATATAGTAAAAGAACTTCGGGAAAAATGGCTTGGTGCTTATGCTGGTGAAGATGATTACCGTAAGCCCGGGCCTATAAGATTTAGCGAAAACTGTGAAGAAAACAGGCCATTGACGTTTATCTTGAATGAACTTGTAAGGAAGGAGCAGAGTTAATAAATCTGAATACATAGATATTCTGACTTTAACGCTTTTCTTATAGATGATTTGATCGACAACACCTCAAGTTATCTGCGAAAGAGGAAAAGTAAAGGGCGTTTTCTTTCTTTGATTGTTGAATGACTCTTCAGGCTTGTGCATTCGGGCGAATGCACACAGGAGATTTTTCTATGAACGATGTCGATGGTGTCGAAGCAATAGTAGCACAACTACCAACGTTTAAAATTAAAGCATTCAGAACTGCCCTAAAGGTCGTCTCAGACATCAAGAAACATTGGGTCATAGCTGCTATCATTTTGTTTTCACTAACCTCATTTAAAATGTTTCCTGTTTGTATTAATAAAGAATATACGGCTCTTCCCCCAAACCATACAGTCAGATTTATTTTCGCTATTTTATATGCATTAGCCCTCCCTATGTTTGTGGTTCCATGGATGAAAAGAGTATATGACCCAAAAAACAACATGGGGTTTCATTTTAAATATGGCCGTGATGAAATAGGATACTTACTAAAAGTGCTTCTTGTGGTCGTTGTCAGTTTGGTAATGGCTATTCCTCTATTTATAATTTTTGAAATGATGAAGGGAGCAAACGATATTGCCACGTGGACTTTGCTTATCACGGGTATTGTTTATATAGTCTTTGCATTCAATTATCTTTTCAGATTCGTACTGATAATCCCTGCTGCTGCACTTGCTCATAAACTAACCTTAAAAGAGGCTTTGGCTCTTGGAAAAGGTAACGCAGGTAAAATATTTCTAACATTTATTTTCACAAGCATAGCTTCAGTCCTTATTGCAATACCAATCATGGTTACAGCAAAAATATTTGGATATATTTTTGAAAACATCAATATGTATCATTTTTTAGATCACTTCCCCGATTTTATTAATTATTTGATTCCCGGGTATTTTATATTTTTCTTTCCAAATTTTATATTGTTTTTAGCTGGGGCTTTTGCATTATCTGTTTCAACGCTAATTACAGCCGGAACATACGCAGAAATTTACAAACAGCTTATTGATTGACGACAAGTAATTCCATTAATAAAGGAGGTGTCTTAATTTTTAAGCTTTACGTATGAACTTAAGCCTTTATATGATTATCAAGACTGGTGCCTTCAGCGCTGAAGATACCTGCCGCATAATATTGGAGAATTGTCTATGGTTAACAGAGCTGGACAGCCTACTATGCTTGCATGGCTAATTTTATTGATATCATTAGGATTGCCGCTGGTTATCATTTGGTTTTTTCGAATCGACTATTACATGTGCCTTTCACAATCGTATTGTAAATTCCCGCCGTTCCTCGGTTCCGGAGTTTATGTGTTGCTTACTTTATTTGTTTTTCCTGTTTTTTTTGTTGGGTTCGGTTACTTTTATATAAAAAACTATTTTAAAGAGAACATCAAGTTAGCTATAAACTTGCTATTTTTGGTTTATGTATCTGTTTTGACCGCTTTTTTACCTATCATTTTAGATAAGATATACAATCGGAAACTTGCCGACGTTGCTGCCGCGCATGACAGATATCTCACAGAGATAGGAGAACGCGCTCTTTTATCTAAACCTGAAAATCGATTAGCGCCAAGTAAATTCGAACCACCATATATTATTTTTCATGATGTACTATATTATGTTAAGCCTATGAGTGGAGAGTTTGCAACATCTATACGAGTTATTGATTCTATGAACGGAGAATCTTTCGTAAAAAAGTTGGACAAGGACATCATTCGGTCAATTATTATTGGGAAATTAACCTACCGAGATATGCCAAAAATTGATTATCGTACTATCTTTGTAGTCAATTATGAAAAGTGGACGGCAGGCAAAGCAACTGTTCGAGGCGGAGGATATTATGCAGGGGATCTAAATGCATATAGCCTGGATGCAAGAGTGCATGTGGTTGATACCTTAACCAATAATAGAGTCATTTTACCGGTCAGTGTAGAGGGAAATGTGCCGAAGGGGAATGCATCCAACTCTTTTGTATCAAACACCACTGTTATCGGTAACAGGCCCAATATGCAAAGAATCGAACAATATATTCATTCTCTTGTAAAAAGGCATAGTCAAAAGAAAAATAAATAAAAATCAAATATAATCAATAATAACAAGTTATCATATAGAATATAATGGACTTTAAAAAGATAGATTCCACCATCACTTTTGCTGAAATGTCTCTCTCTTCTTCTATGGAAAAAACCGAAGCCTAAAAGTAAGTATGGGTGACCCCAATTTCTCCAATTTCCTTATATGCGGATTGAAGAAAGAAAAGGAAAGCTGGAACTGGTTTTGGAAAAAACTATTGTAGATGTAAATTCGCCAGCTTTTAATATAGTAAAAGAACTTCGGGAAAAATGGCTTGGTCTTACCATGGTGAAGATGATTACCGTAAGCCGGGGCCTATAAGATTTAGCGAAAACTGTGAAGAGAACAGGCCTTTGACGTTTATCTTGAATGAACTCGTAAGGCAAGAGTCGGGCTAGTAAGGCCGGAACTCAGGATTATTTGTTCCGGGCATTTGAAGTGCTCCTTTTTGCCAAAATGTCTTCTGTGAAAAATGATAATAAACCAAAAAGAAGCTTTGTTATGACCAGATATAGCCATTTTTACTAAACGTTTACTTTCCGGCCAAATGGGATGCCTAATTTGCGCATTTTTGTTCGAAGAGTTGAAGGATTTAATTTCAAAAGCTTTGCCGCACCTTTTTTCCCGTCTACACGGCCACCGGTTATGTTCAGGGCATTTATAATCGCTTGTGACATTGTTTCTTCAAAGCTGAGAGGATTTTCCCCGTTACTCTCGGATATCATAACATTTGTGCGAGTCATAATATTACCCAGATTGTCAAAGGCCAGCGGTTTTTCCCTGCTGAGGATAAGGGCACGTTCTACTGCATTTTGCAGTTCCCGGACATTGCCAGGCCAATTGTAATTAATGAGCTTCTCGATTGCTCCCTGAGCAAGAGTTGGGACATTCATAAATCCCATTTCCTGTGACTTTTTCATCATGAAATATTGCACCAATGCAGGAATATCATTGCGTCGATCACGAAGAGGTGGAATCACAATAGGAAAAACCCGCAAGCGGAAATAGAGGTCCTCGCGGAACTTGCCTTCTGCCAGCATGGCCTCCAGATTGCGGTGTGTGGCGGCTATGACACGAATATCAACCTTGATGGTCTCTGTCCCACCAACCCGTTCGATCTCCTTTTCCTGGATCACTCGTAAGAGCCTGATTTGGGCTCCCGGTGTTAACTCACCGATCTCATCGAGAAAGATTGTGCCGCCCTGGGCGCGCTCGAATCGGCCTCGTTTCTGGAAAATGGCTCCGGTGAACGCACCCTTCTCATGGCCGAAAAGTTCGCTGTCCATAAGGGTTTCCGGGACAGCACCACAATTTACCTTAATAAAAGGACCGTTTCTGCGTAGTGATAGATTATGAATAGCAGTTGCAATTACCTCTTTTCCGGTTCCCGTTTCCCCCAACAATAGGACAGGGCTGGCCAGGGGAGCCACTTGCCCGACCATTTCCATGACATGCTTCAGCCCGAAATGGGTGCCTATGATCTCTTCACCAGACTGCTGACGTAACTCTTCCTGCAAATACCGGTTGTCATCTGCCAGGCTCTCCTTGAGCCGCAAAACCTCTCTGTAACGTAAATAATTGGAGAGAGCGATGGTAAAAGGCTTATTTAAAAGCGTAAACAGTCGCATATGTTTTGCTGAATATTTTTTCCCTCTATTGTTACTGACAAAAATGCCGGCGATAAAATACCATTCCGGATTTGAGACAAATCCCATACAGGAGGCATCCGGAGGGCCGATAAGTTCAGACATAGGCCCCATAATGGGATGATCGCCAATTCGGTCGGCCACCGATACACTTGTCATCGTCTGAGGATTTTTTCTCATTTCCTCAATAAGCTGTTTCGTATCTGCCGGGGCTACGGTTTTGACGGATGTAAGTTTCCCCCCGCTTAAATCAGCTTTTGCAATAGTTTCCCCGATTCCTGCCTCTGTATCATAAACATCTATAAGCATGATATCTGCCGGGATATAGTCACGGATGTACATAAAGCAATCCCATAGCGCTTTTTCGATCTCAAGACTGCCGCAGATTCGAAATGTGGACTCCCTGAAAAAAGAATTTTCATCTGTTGGCATGAAGTATTTCCTATGTTGAATGAATAAAATATATCTTATACCACGTTTTATTATAATAAGTGTGTAATGCAACATAAATATACATTGCATACAACATTTTTATTTCAATATTTGTTTAACTGTCTATATTTATTTATATAAATATTTTGGCATGCTTTAAGCTAAGTTCTCTGAGCTGAAATGATAAAAAAATAGAGAGGTATAGTTTAATATAACAAAAAAAGGAGGTGGAAACAAAGAAAGGGGTGGGAATTTATATCTTTTTAGAAATAACTTAATTGAGGAGGAAAGATATGAGAAAGAGAAGATGGGGTGAAGCAGGCTTGTGTGTGTTTTTGGTGCTGGTGATGTTGGGAATTTTCTCTCCAATTGCTGCAGCACAAATGACTACCAGTTTCCATGGTTACCTGGAGTCTAATATTGTTTTGCGGGATGTAGATGGTGCGCAGTATGGTTTTTTTGACCAAACAGAAGCAGTACAGCAGAGAAATACATTAAAGTTTGATGTTGATATTGATCCCGATATAGATATGGGTCCCTTTAGAGTCGAAAAAGTTCATTTGACCTTCAGGGGAGCCT
>JBDRRF010000015.1:0-55363 GCA_043825875.1 Pseudomonadota bacterium
AAAGGGTTCAAGGATTCGAGGCTTCAAGGGTTCAAGCGATATACTATCCCTAATCTTCTTCTTATCAGAGTTGATCCTGTCTAAAAATTATTGTTGAAGTCCAAAGTAGGCCAATCTCAATTCCAGTGAAATAACAAAAAAATATCAGACAGGATTTACAGGATTAACATGATTATTATCAGTTCGCTCCGGAAGAGCGGACTGAAGCATGCATCAGCTTCTCGGAGGGTAAGGCAATAAATTATCGCTCTTCGCCGTCAGGCAGAATCCTGTCCATCCTGTTAATCCTGTATAAAAAACACTACCAATTTAACCCCGATCTGCTATTTCTCTTTTAATGGCGTAATAGTGTTACATCTTGAACCGTGAATTGTGTGGAAAACATAAAATAAATTAAGAGGAAATCATGATAACCAATAAGACAGGAATGTTTGATGTCCATATTCATGATCCGCCTTCCCCCGAAATCTGATCACTGAACCTTAAAAAAAAAGAAAACGCAAATTCATATTTATAGTTAAAAAGTATACTGCTTTACTTTAATACCAAAAAATCTAAATCCGGTGTTACTAAAAAGACTTGCTTGGACGAAAAGAATAAAACTGAAATAATTTAAGACAAAATTTTTGCATTAATAAATAAATTTAATTTATATGTCAAGAATATAATGTTTTTCTGTTGGTGGTAATTTGACTATATCAAATATTTATTTTATAATATTATCAATTTATTACTGTAAAACTCTAATTCTTAAATTGAATAAACCATATGTAAAAAGGTTGAAAAATGAAAATTGATCCTATCATATCCGGACAATTGCCTGAACGTGTTCAGGAGGCCATTTTTAATCAACAGAACAAAAGTGAAATACTTGTAGGTTGGTTTCAGCTATCTATTGTTAGTTTATTCGGCATACTCTATACTGTTAGCCCCAAGACTTTTTCTTCTCAGAATACATTTACACTTGTTCCATGGTTTCTGGCTATATATTTTATTCTTACCTGTGCAAGGATTCTGCTGGCGCAAAGAGGAAGACTTTCAACGCCACTGCTCTATTTGTCTGTACTTGCGGATATTGGTTTACTTCTGTCCATGATTTGGGCATTTCATTTGCAGTATAATCAGCCTCCCACATTTTATTTGAAATCACCAACCTTGCTGTATGTCTTTATTTTTATTGCCTTGCGGACTTTGCGCTTTGAAGCGCGATATGTCGTGACGGCTGGCATTATCGCCGCTTTGGGCTGGATCGGATTAAGCTTTTATGCAGGTTATGTTTCAGGTGGTATTAAGATGGTAACTCGTGATTATGTACATTATATGACTTCAAACAGCATTCTGGTGGGTGCTGAACTGGATAAGACTATAACAATTCTGACAGTCACCGCAATCCTGGCAGTGGCTATTACCAGAGCCCGCCGTTTGATGGTGCAAGCTGTGGTGGAAGGGGCCGCAGCTCGTGACCTGGCTCGATTTTTTTCACCGGAAATTGCCCGCAAGATTGTGGCCAGTGAAAAACAGATTAGGGCAGGGCAGGGCCAGATTCGGCACGCCGCTATTTTTAACTGTGACATAAGGGGTTTTACTAGAATGGCCGGCAATATTGAACCGGATGTTCTTATGAGTTTACTGGCTGAATATCAAGCACTGATCATACCCATTATCCACCAGCACGGAGGAGCTATTGATAAATTTATGGGCGATGGCATTATGGCCACCTTTGGAGCAGCTTTACCCAGCGAAACTTATGCCGCAGATGCTTTGCGTGCTACGGATGAAGTTCTATCCGCTGTTGACTTGTGGAATGAGACTTTAACTGCTCATAATCGCCCGCAAATTCGGATAGGCGCGGCTGTATCTACCGGGCAGATTATTTTCGGGGCCGTAGGTGATGCGGATCGATTGGAATATACTGTTATTGGGGATGCAGTTAATCTATGCGCCAAACTTGAGAAACACAACAAGACCGAAGGAGTTCGGGCTTTGACTACTGAAAATACTTACACACTTGCGTTTAAACAGGGTTTTCGATTTATAGATGAGGATAAACGGCTTAAGCAACGCAGGGTGGAAGGCGTAGATGATCCAATAAACCTGATAGTATTGGCCAATTGATATCAATGACATCCTTTGCTTCTTTAATATAAATTACTTGATTTTAAATAAATATTGCTGTATAGAATATTTCAATGGAATAACAAATGTATTTAGAACCGGATAATACTATTCATCTTAATTGTTAATATTACTACATCTTATATCTGATCATATTCAATAACCATCCGGTTAAGTTTAACAGGAGGTGTGATATGAACAAGCCAGTAAACAGTTGGGATGATATTCCTTCTTTAGAATTGGAGATGGAAGATTCTTCTAAAGAAGAAAAAAACAGAGATAATCGTCGCCATGGCAGGATTGATTCTAATGTATTGAAGGGCTTACTGCTCGAAAATATATCTTTTCTTCCTATAAAGATAGCCACATTAAACGGTGTTTACGATGGTAATATAGAAAATCTGAGCCAAAGCGGCATCCGTTTTTCAGTACCTAATTCCCTTGAAAAAGGTGAGGCTGTTAAGCTGGGATTTATTATCAATTCTCGTAAGATTACTGTAAAAGGAATTGTCATATGGGTAAATAATTATGAATCAGGTTCAACGGGAGGCTTTGAATTTGTTGATCCTGATCAAAAGGATGTTGATTTTATCGCAAGTTTGATTCAAGCAAGCAATTTTAATAAAGTTGCCGAAGCCGAGGAAAGTAAAAAAGAAAATATTGAAGACTTCCCCGAATAAGCTTTATTTGAATCTTTCTAAATTATTAAATGATTTAATCAGTTTTTAAGCCTGGGTTTTAAATTAATATTTATCGCTGCATTATTATATCTTTATAAGCAACCATAGTAGTTCTCACAAATATAAGACCTGCCTTGAAACATAGTATTAATAATCTATTCTATTGAGCCAATTTCAAATTGCAAGCTAATAAAAAGACAGGAGTGTTGTTTTGGAACTGATAATCAATGATTTGCAAATTCCCATTGAAAAAGACGGGATTGATGAATATTTAAATGCTGTTTCCAAAAAGCTTGAAACAGACAAAAACAATATATCCATCGTAAAAATTCTTAGTAAATCACTTGATATAAGAAGCAAAGAACAATTCTATTATAAAATATCACTTGTTGTAAGTACTGATATCAGCTTTAAAAACGATCAAAATATATCTGTATATACAGAAGAAATAAAAGCAAAAAGTAAAATAAATAATATTAAAGACAGGCCTATAATCGTAGGTTTTGGGCCTGCCGGCATGTTTGCTGCTCTTGAACTTATAGATCATGGGATTAAACCTTTAATATTTGAAAGAGGTAAAAAGATTAAAGAACGCTCAATTGATATTCAAAGATTTATAAAAAATAGAGAGATAAATCCTGAATCAAATATCCAGTTTGGTGAAGGAGGCGCCGGGTCGTATTCGGACGGAAAACTTTTTTCCAGAAGAAATAATAATACTAGCTATGTAAATCGGGTGTTAAAGACTTTTATTAAATTTGGCGCACCTGAAGAAATAGGCTATATCAGCAAGCCTCATTTGGGTACTGACGTATTATGCAATATAGTTACTAATATAAGGCTATATATCCTTGAAAGAGGCGGTGAGATATTATACAGCTCTAAAATGACGGACATCCTGATATCAGAGGGTATGGCATCGGGCATTATAATTAATGGTGAGAAGGAATATCTTTCTTCAAGTATCTATATTGCTTTGGGGCATTCCGCGCGCGATACATTTGAGATGATGTATAATAAAGGTGTTGCTCTTGAGCAAAAGCCGATTTTGGTTGGAGTGAGAATAGAGCATCCTGTTGAAACTATTAATCTTATGCGCTATGGTGATAAATATAAGAATTATCCTGCCTTAGGAGCTGCTACCTATTCTTTGAATTATACCAATCGAAAAATTAAAAGGGGAGTTTATACTTTCTGCATGTGCCCGGGAGGTGAAGTAATTAATGCTTCATCCAATCAAGGTATGCTGGTTGTAAACGGAATGAGTTACTCAGTCAGGTCATCGGTATTTTCAAATGCAGCTCTTGTTGTGACCTGTCATATAGATGATTATAAATCAGCGAATCCATTGGCCGGTATCAAGTTTCAAAAAGATATAGAGCAAAAGGCCTTTAACGCAGGAGGACAAAAGTGGGAAGTACCAGCGCAAAACCTGATGGATTTTTTGGGTGATCAACACTCTTCCTGCTTAAATAAAAACTCGTACAAGATGGGGGTTGTTTCTGTTGATATGAAAGAGATTTTTCCAGAATTTGTGACCAAGGAACTTTTGGCCGCATTTAATAAATGGAAAGAAGATTATCCGTTGTTTGTGTCGGAACATGCGATATTGTTAGGTGCGGAAACAAGAACTTCATCTCCTGTTCGAATTAAACGCAATGATAAATTTGAATCGGTAAATATAAAAAATTTGTACCCTATCGGTGAAGGTTCAGGCTATACAGGTGGTATAACAAGTTCTGCCGCTGATGCCATAAAGGCTGTTGAAACACATCTGCATTTATAAAAAAGCCATCTTTTTTGTTGCTTTTTATGTATAAAGAAGCTTTAAACTGCCATTATTTTTAGAGGTGTTTGTATGATAAGCGTAGAAAATATTTCAAAAAGTTATGGCGGTTATATTCTTTTCGATGGGGCCGGGTTCAAGATAAACCCAAAAGAAAGAGTCGGGCTGGTAGGTAGAAACGGCCATGGAAAAACTACATTATTCAGACTGATAAAAAAAGAAGAACAACCTGATTCCGGAAATATTATTATACCAAAGTCTTATCGTATAGGATGTGTTGAACAGCAAATCGAATTTACGGAAGATACAGTGCTCAAAGAGGGCATGAAAGGTCTTTTGGAAGATGAAAAAGATCACTTCTGGAAGGTTGAAAAAATTTTGGCCGGACTTGGCTTTTCTTCAGATGATTTAGAAATCAATCCTCTTGAGCTTTCAGGTGGATTCCAGGTTCGACTTAATCTTGCCAAGTTAATAGTATCCGAACCGGATCTTCTCCTTTTGGACGAGCCCACAAACTATCTTGATATTACTTCCATACGTTGGGTTGAGCGCTTTCTTGTTAACTGGCCCCGCGAACTAATGCTTATAACCCATGACAGAGGGTTTATGGATAAAGTTGTAACCCATGTCGTAGGAATACACAGGAACAAGATAAGGAAAATACCAGGCAACACGGAAAAATATTATACTCAAATAGCTCAGGACGAGGAGATATACGAAAAAACGCGCGTCAATGATGATAAGCGCAAAAAAGAAATTGAGCTGTTTATAAGCCGCTTCAGGGCAAAGGCAAGGCTTGCCAATATGGTGCAATCAAGAGTTAAAACCCTTAATAAGATGGAAAAAAAGGATAAGCTTGCAAACATAAAAACCCTCGACTTTTCCTTTAGAAGCGCCCCATATCGGGGAAAGCGCATTCTTGAAGCAAGTGATATATGCTTTTCGCATGATCCGCAAACCCAGCTTATCAGGGATTTTTCGATCACCATGGGAGCACGAGACAGGGTATGTATTATAGGAAAAAACGGCAAGGGCAAAACAACACTTCTTAAAATTCTTGCCGGTGTGCTTGTTCCTCAAAAAGGGCTGGTAGATTACAATCCGGCGGCCATAAAAGGATTTTTTGAACAGACAAATGTGAGCCATCTTATAGACAGCCGTACAGTAGAAGAAGAAATCCTTTATTCTCATGCTGATATAGATAGGCAGGTTGCAAGAAATATTTGCGGAGTAATGATGTTTCAGGGAGATTCCGCTTTAAAGAAAATAGGTGTTTTATCAGGCGGAGAAAAGAGCAGAGTGCTTGTAGGAAAGCTGCTTGCAACTCCGGTTAATCTTCTTCTTTTAGATGAGCCGACAAATCATTTTGACATGGAATCCTGCGATGCATTACTTGCTGCTATCGATTCTTTTGAAGGTGCAATAATTATGGTAACGCATAATGAAATGTTTCTTCATGCCCTTGCAGAGCGCCTTATTGTATTCCAGGATGAAAACGTGCATGTTTTTGAGGGAAGTTACCAGCGGTTTTTAGAAACAGAAGGATGGAAAGAAGAAAAAATATCAGGTCAAAGTACTTTTATATCTTCCGATATCGTTGAACCCTTATCAAATCAAGGCATTAAGATAAACAAGAAAGAACTCCGCCGTCTTCGCTCCGAGATAGTCACTGAAAAATCAAAAACATTAAATCCCATAGAACGAAAGATTTCAAAAACTGAAAATGAAATCGAAGTTCTCGAAAAAAAGTTAAGCAGCTTGATGGAAGCTATGCAAAAAGCTTCGGAAGACAAAACAGGCAAAAAAATTGTCGAACTGTCAAAATCTATTCATACTTGCCAGACATCCATAGACAGGCTTTTTAATGAACTTGCAGCGCTAACCGATGAATTTGAAGAAAAGAGCGCTGTGTTTGAAGAAAAGCTGAAACAGATAGAACTTCCTGAAGAATAGATTTAACTATTAACACCCAGGGCCGGTCGAACCTCTGAGGCTCGCACCAGCAGAGCTGGTGGTTTATGCAAGAAAATTAGATGCAGCTATGGAGGAATATATGACGTTTGTTTCGGAAGCTCCCCAAAAGAATACGGAACTGGAATGGTGGTTCTGTCGCGGGAATTATCAAGTTGGTTCGGAGCCTCCTACCTTTTTTATGACCAGTTTTTTCAGGACATTTTCAAAATCTTTAGAGTCAGAGATTACGGGATACTCTCTGTTGACAGCTTCTCTATCATCAGATGAAACGTGCCACCGTTTTTCCTCATGGATTGACCAAGGCGCCCAGACTATTTTTTTGAAAAATGTAGATACTATTGAAGAGTCTACCCTTAGCAAGCATTTTAAAAATGCCTGTCTGGATGAAATTAAAAAATATGGCCCGCCTGCACCCATAAAGCTAAAGTCATCTGTTCCGGTACTATCAGAAGATATCCTGGATATAAAATGGGATTCATACAGGTTTTTTCAAACCGGAGACAAGTTTAATCTTTACTGTGATTTTCCCGGAGACAAAAATTGCCAATTCAGTTTTAGCCCTAGGTATGACCGTTTGAATCTTTCTTCAGGAGATCTTTCCAGGTTTGGCAATATGGCTTATTTTACTTATCCCGATATGGCATTATCCGGAATAGTAAACAATCGAAAAGTAGAGGGCAATGCCTGGTTTGACCACCAATTTGGTGATTTTTCCTGGATGTTTAATGATGATGGGAAATCCCCTTTGTCCTGGATATGGGCAGGAATCAATTTAGACAGCGGCACAGATATTATTTTTATGCGACACATTGATGCAAAAAACCGGCAAACCTTGCATCAATGGGTTTATGTCCGGCATGCTTCAGGACAAAAACAAAAACTGTATACTGCCAAACTTCATATTATAAAAGAGTGGGAAAGCTCTGTCACCCACATTCATTATCCAATCGCATTAAGGCTTGAAGTGCCGGAAATTGATCTTAACCTTGATATACTGCCCATGGCGGATGATCAGGAAATTCCATTTTTTGGGGTACAGCGGGCAATATGGCAAGGTGCTGCAATGGTTTCCGGTACCATAAACGGTATTTCCCAAACAGGAAAAGGACGACTTGAGTTAAACGGATTTGGTTATATCTTTGATTCAAGAGAATATATCAACACTTTTGTGAAAACCATTGATACCCATCTGGAAGATTTTTTGCCCCGTAAAATTGATACGCAATGGATCGAAAAGAACATAGGGAAAGAAAATTATCGCCATGAGCCGGAAGGAATTACAGAAGTCATATCCAAACCGGCCTGGGATTTTTTATCTCGCAGTGGCAAACACTGGCGCCCTTTGTGTTCCATATTATTTGTTGAATCTACAGGCATACTATCCAAACCTTATGCCAGGTTGATATCTCTGTTTACTGAATTTAATCATACAGGTTCTTTGATCATTGATGATATTGAAGATGATTCTCTGATCCGCAGGGGAAAAGAATGTCTTCATCGGGAATTTGGTATTGATGTAGCCATCAATCTTGGAACTTTCCTTTATTTTCTTCCTTATATTGTTTTAAAAGACTACCCGGACCTGACTGATCAGCAGCGGCTTGAAATATATCATCTTATCATTCAGGTATGGACAAGGGCGCATATAGGCCAGGGGCTGGATATCTATTGGTCAAAACATTTGAGCCGGGAGAATCTTGAAAAATGGTTAAATGATGACTTAGATGAAAAACTTTTGCAGATGTATGCATATAAAACAGGTGCAAGCGTTGAGGCTGTCGCCGAACTGGCCTGTATACTTTCACATGACAGTGGAAAAAAACGGGAGATATTTGCCGCGCTGGGCAGAGTATTTGGAGTTGCTTTCCAAATTATTGATGATGTAAATAATTTTAATGATTCGCCCGGATGGACAAAAACATGCGGTGAAGATATCAGTGCGGGTAAACCTACCTATGTGATCGTGACAGCTTTAAAAATGTTGCCTGATAAGGAAAGAAACCGATTTTTAGATATCTTTTGTGATAGTAAACTCAGAAAAGAAAAAACCGGACTTAAAGAGGCTATTGACATGATAAACAAATCCGGAGCTCTTTCAATATGCAGGTCAAAGGCTGAGAAAATGATAGACTGTGAGTGGCAAAATTTTAATGCATATGCCCTGCATTGTGATTCCAAAATAATGCTTAGAATGCTGATTGCCGCATTGCTCAATTATTCCTATGATGTATAGCTATTTCGATATTTCCGGTTTTACTTGTTATAAAGCAGGAAGATGTAATGTCTGAATATGCCTTTGTTTTAAAAAACCTTAGCAAACAATACCGCAGCAATAACCTCCCGGCTGTGGATAATATCTCTTTGCAGATACAAAAAAATGGTTTTGCAGCTATTTTGGGACCCAGCGGCAGTGGAAAATCCACCCTTCTGAATATGATGGGTGGTATTGAATCTCCTGATACCGGCCAACTTTTTATCATGGAAGAAAAAATGGCGGTTTCCGGCTGGAACAGGGTCCGGCAGAAAACCATTGGTTTTGTCTTTCAAAATTTCAATCTGTTTCCGACCCTGACTGCGTTGGAAAATATTGAAATGCCGATGTTCGGTGTAATAAGAGGGCGAAAAAACCGGCGCGCAAGGGCAACGGCTCTGCTTAAAAGAGTTGATCTGCTCAACCGGGCCAGCCATAAGCCCTCTCAATTATCAGGCGGAGAATGCCAACGGGTGGCCATTGCCAGGAGTCTTGCAAATTCACCCCAAATTCTACTGGCTGATGAACCTACCGGCAACCTTGATTCAGGGACTTCGCTAAATATCGTATCTCTTTTCAAAGATATTCATACCATTAATAAAACAACACTAGTAGTAGTTACCCATGATGAAAAAATTGCAGAGCATGCGTCTCTTATCCTTAACCTGAAAGATGGAAAATTAGTTTCAGAATACAGGAAACCAATCACTAAATAATGGAGCCGGGGTATGTTTTTTATTTCCATTGTATTTAAAAATTTGATACGGAGAAGTCTTAGGACTTTTTTTACTGTTCTTGGTATTGCCACTGCAGTCGCAGCTTTTATCGCACTGGTAGGCTTGGCCAGGGGATATGAAAATGCATGGCAGAACTCCCTGGAAGAAAGGAATACACATCTGTTTGGATCCCAAAAAGGTGTAGTGGATATTTTATCTGGCACCATTGAAAAATCAGTTTGCGATGAAATGTCTAAAATCAAAGGCGTCAACAGGGTTAGTGGTGAGCGGATTGAGCTTCTCTCTTTAGACAGCGGATCAATGATAATTGTTGCAGGATGGCCTAAAGACAGTTACCTGTGGGAAAGTATTCACTTAAAAGAAGGACATTTGCCGGACCCATCATCTGCTAATGAGGTTGTTCTTGGTTCCATGGCATCTACTGCCTTAAAGATCCGGCCTGGCGGAACTTTTAAAATGCTTGGGAAAATTTTTAAGGTTTCAGGTATTTCCGATTCCGGCAGCGCCATGAAGAATAATGCCATGATTCTTACGCTGGAAGGGCTGGAGGAAATCAACAATACTAAAGGAGAAATCACGACTGTTAACTTCCAATTGGATCACCCGGATAATGAAATTGCTGTTTTAGAAACCACAAGACGTTTGCAGGCAGCTTTCCCTGAATATACCTTTACGAAATCCGATGCGCTTTCAGAAAACAATAAAATTCTTCAGATGTTTCAAACAATGGCCTGGGGAACCAGTATGATTGCCATTTTTATTTGTCTGGTGGTGATCGTCAATACCCTGCTTATGTCTGTAATGGAAAGAACCCATGAAATAGGCGTACTGGTTACTTTGGGCTGGAGTTCAAGACGTATCCTTGGTCTGATTGCTCTGGAGGGGCTGGTTCTTACAATAGCCGGTGCAATGGCCGGCAGTGTTATAGGCGCTTACGGTCTTTTTACGCTGGCTGACATGCCCCAGATGAAAAGTTTTATCCAGCCGGGGATAGATTTGCGTCTGATTCTTGAAATTGTTTGCGCCACACTGGTAATAGGTTTTATAGGCAGTTCTTATCCGGCATGGAGGGCCATACGTCTTAAACCCGCAGAAGCCCTAAGACACAGCTGATAAAAAATGGTTCCCATGACCGCAAATATTATTTTTACCTATTGAGCCAGGTTCAAATTTGATTTGTTATCTTAAAGTCTGAATAGTTCTTGTAGGCCTTTTATAAAAAGATGAGTTTATAGTTAATTTCTTTCTCAAAAACGGATTCTTTATATACAGTGTTCCATTCCCGCTTGAATATGCATATTTTCGTCCGGTGAAATTGAAATCTCTATTAACTTCTTTTACTTCAATTAAAGGAAAGTTATTAATGTCATTTTTACTGCAACGATTGTATACATGGTTGCTAATTAATGATTGCCTGCCTGAACGAGCATTAGAGCCTTTGGGCCAGATTTTTCTAATGGGATTAAGGCAATCATTATCATCATAACCTAAAAGAATATTTAATTCTACTGTTTCTCCTGTGGTCATTTTATATAAATACCACTTGGAATCTCCTCCGGTTTTATTATTAAAATTAGAATCAGGATTGTTTTCTAAAACACTGTTTTTTAATTCAGTCAAATTGGCAAATTTATGTCTGGGCACTATTTCCCAAAAACCTCTGGCATAAGTTCTGAATTTCTTCTTGTTTTCGTTCTTACTTACTCTACCAATAACAACATAATAACCATAATTTTGTAAAGACGTTAAGTCAAAAAATGAAAATCTCACTCTTGATTTATCAGAAGTAGAGAATTCTTTCTTATTGCCATCAATTAATCTATAAGGAATATTATCCCAGAAAGATGGATAGCGCATTGGATATTCCAAATGCCGATCAGTATTGTCCCGATCTTTATCTATACTTCCGGAAAAAGCATCTCCAAAATATTTATAATATCCATAGGAAAAACTTTTATAAGTTCCTGCATTATCACTTAGCCAATGTCTTTTTCTTCCTTTCATAAACATTACATGTTCTTTCATATCATTATCATTTTCCCATTGAGGGATGTTATGTTTAGTCATCAGCAGATGTGGTCTGGAAGCAAAATCATAATGCTTTAGGTATTTGGAATTATCCGAGCTTTGAAAAATATCATATGTAACTTTAAAACGATTATATTTTCCGCCGGAAATATTCATAAAGTCATTCGTAGCAAAATAAAATTCAGGAGCAGATTCTACATTTTTACCGCGAATATAATTATAGCAATTTTTATCAAAATATCTTGGGCCTTGATGAGCTTTGTAATGGTCGGTTGAATAACGGGCCTGCATTCTGGCCCAATAACCATTGTGTTTATTCAACATGAAATCATGAATAACATCAGGAATGCGATAATCTAACAAAGAAGCCCATAAAGCGTGCCCTGATGAATTGGAAAAGTCATTAAAAAATGAATTTTCCCAATTGTAGGCACCACTCAAAATCCCCATCATAAAAATAACTCCATCGTTTTCATACAAACCTAATTTTTTGGCGTAATCACTGTTTCTGCGATGAGGTCCAAATCTTTTGCCTTGAAAAGATTGAAAAGCAAATTTAGTAGACAAATAGTCTAAAGCATTTCTGGCTCCTTTTTTCAGATTAGAATTGTTTGCAAAAGAAAATATGTTTAATAAAGCATGCATGGAAAGTGCCTGGTATGGTCTGCCATTAGTTTCAAAAAATCCATTATGAACAATTCTTCCCGTGGCTTGAAGCAAAAGATCTTCTACTTCTTTATCCTGGTTAATAAAATTATTTCTATTGCCGTATTTTCCTGTTCTTAATCTATTATCATTTCTGGGATTATCTGATATCCATTGGTTAGTTAAATACTGTGAAGAAAAAATCATTAAAATATGGTTTTCCGTTTCCGGGTAAGTGATCCCATGATGTATAACTTTCTTTTTATCAGTAGATTGCCCCATGTAATAGCTCAATCCTTTATCAACAATATTAAAACAGGCTTGATTCGTTAAATATTTAGAATCATTTTTAAATAAGTATAATAATGTAATCATTTCTTTCATTTTCATATCATAATTACCATCACCATGAGTTGCAGTTCCGGCAATTCCAATTTTTTTAATTGTGGTTGTCCATGTTTCCACGATTTGAGGAAAATTTGCAGGAGGCATGTATCTGTATAAAGGTGCAGCGCCTGGAGATGTAATTTGATTTGAATCATTTTCTTTTAGAGCTAATAAACCGGCAGCTATTCTGCGAAAAGATTTAGTTCCTGCATCATCTTTAAAATTTCCGATACCATTTCTATATAGATCCCATAGCCATCTTTCAATAATGGCTTTTTGTCTGGATGAAAACTCATTGTTGGCAGCAGTAACATTGCTTGGAAGTGAACGAGCCTGGACATTTTCATTAATCAGGAAAACAGCAAGCAAGATAAGTAATAAACAAAAGCTATAGTTTACATTTTTACAAAATTTCATAATTAATTCCTATAGAGTTGGTTATTTAAATCCTAAGTGATATTGCAGATATTTCAAGCAGCTATAGAGTATTATGGAAAACTTGTCAAATACTATAAGCATCTATGTAAGTTATCAAAGGATAAACTCCAAAATGATATAGGTGTTGGGAGAATAGTAAATAGAGTATACGAGATTTTATCTAATGTGATAGAAATGCAGGGATCAGCTAATTTTGTTCATTTGCCGTACCAACATATCTGAAAATATATTGTAATTATCCACAGTGTTGGGTAGAATTTACTGTCTGATACTGTGAATAGTTAAAAAACTTGTGAGTAAAGTATGAATAAAAAGGGTAACAACATATGCAGCGAAAGTATAAAATTAGAAATAAAGTACTTTTCCGAATAATTGGGCTTATAATACTTATATGCTTACTTCAGGCATGCGATAATGATAGCCAGTTTATCAAAGATATGGATGCTTTTTTTATGATGCCTGAGCGGATAGATTTAAAAGAAAGAGATAATGTGACCGAAGTTGTGCAGAGGTATTTTCCACAAGGTATGAAATTGTCTGATGCCCTGAAGGATCTTGATGAACAAGGATTTGAAATATATGAGTACCAAAAGAAAGGTTTCCGCAAATGGCCGAATGGCGAATTAAAGCCATATAAGGATAAAAATCATGCGAAAATGGGTGCTACGCCAGGAATAAAAGTTAGTTACTTTGCTAAAAAGGTATACGGCTCTATCTATCTTTTGGTAACAAAACATGCAAGAATTACAATTAATTCAAATGATGGAGAGAAAATTAAATATTCCTATGGGCAAATAGTATTACTTGGTATGTAACGCCTGATTATTCCTAAAATTGCCAGATTATTTTTGTGTAAACTCCGCGTTCAACCTCGGATGGAGAGTGATTATCCCGGTCGGTTCCCCATTCACTATGGCTATAATCAAACAGATTCTGGCCAACAATCGACAGTTCTAAGTTATTTAATATCTTCCATCCAATACGCAGATCTAAAGTTAAATAGCTGCCGACATTCAGGCCTGAAAGATCATCGACGTAACGTGCCCAAAAATCAAGCTCTACATTGTTTGAAATGTCCATTGTTGATCTTAAGGAAAATTGGTGTCTGGGACTTTGCTCCTCTGCTTCTTCAGATCGAGTATCATTGCTTTTGACATCCGGAGTTAAATCCATATTTAGATATGTATAAGCTCCCTGAAGGCGCCACCAATCCAGGATTCTGTAATCTGTGGCAATTTCCACTCCATAGGTTTTGCCATGCATCAAATTATCTATTGTATTAGGAAGTACAAGGTGTGCCGGTGCGGGGGAACTCTCAAAATAGGGCGTGTCTGTTTCAAAAGTTCTGAGATTTTCATAATCATTATAAAATAAAGCAATATCAAAACTTAAGTTGTTTTTTTGTTGAGTGCGATATCCAAGTTCGTAGGCAATTACTTCTTCATGTTTGATATCGTCATTACCGAAGACGCTTAATAACATAGGAGTACTGCCGGGTATAACAACTGGATTGTGACGGCTGTCATGTTCTATGCGATCAGGAGTTCTTACTGCTCTTGATATCGATGCCCACAGAGAATGCTTTGTATAAGCTGTCCATGCTATTTTGGCGCTGGGCTGAAACTCAAAGCCGGTATAGTCATTGTGCTCAAATTTAGTTCCCAAAGTAAGGATAAGGCAATCTTTTAAAAGTGTGATAGAATCTTGTAAAAAGCCGCTGTATAATTGATTAGTCGATTTCTCCGGATCAAATGAAAAAAAGAAGGTATCACTAAGTTCATCATAGGTTAACCGATATCCCAATCCCCAAACGATTTCATGCATTTGATTTAAAACCAACCGGTTCTGAAAGTCGAAATCAAATGTATCTCTTTTTTCTTTTAATCTTATATTATTACGGTCTGTACGGTCATAATATATCTGCATTTGCAAATCGGAATCATTGGCAAAAGAGTGTTGCCAGCGCGCAAGAATATTAGCACCTGTCATATTGGAATCATCTTCCACGGTTTGGGTGAAAGGAGGATTTAATTGAGGTACTTTGAGAAGCTCTCCCGCTTTTGCGTCATACATATCTCCAAGAAATGTCAGCGTGTTAGCATTCGATAAATTGGAATCTATACGAAATCCTGCCCGATAGGCATACCAGCCGTCATCGGAAGGATCACCCGCAGAATCAATGGCATCGTCTTTATTAAAGTATTTAGCATAGGCCCTGTAATAGCTTTTATCGGAAAGGTTTCCACCGTATCGAATTCCGGTAAATGCACGCTCCTCTGTTCCGATCCCGGCTGTTAATAATTTTCCCTGGGTATCTTTTGCCTTTTTGGTTATGATGTTGATAACACCGTTTACCGCATTAGCTCCCCAAAGGCTTCCTCCAGGGCCACGTATTACTTCGATCCGGTCAATGTCTTCTATTAAGGTATCTTGTATATCCCAATAGACTCCGGAAAATAAGGGAGAATATACTGTACGGCCGTCGATAAGAACAAGAAGTTTGGTGGCAAAGCGGCCATTAAAGCCTCTGGCTGTAATAGCCCATTTATTCGTATTGATTCGTGCAACTTGAATTCCCGGTACCATTCGCAGGATTTCAGGGATATTCGTAGCCCCGGAGCGTCTTATATCTTCTGTTGTAATGGTAAATACTGCGGAAGGAGCTTCGAATAGTTTTTGAGGCTTTTTTGCTACTGAAGTTACTGTGATTTCCACATTCATGAGTTCTTCAAGAGTCAATTCAGTAAGATCAAATCCTGGTTTTTGGGTATATTTGCTGTCGCTTGCCCAGCAAGCAGGAGTTATGATTATATAGAGCAAGAGCCAAAACACTATTGCCGCAACCGACATGGCTGCTAAAAAAGTGTGTCGGAGATATTTATTAAGAAAATAATTATTTTTGTTAGTGTTACAAATCACACTATAACTCCAGTAGCTTCAAACAAAACATTATGATTAGAAAATCTTTATATTGCAGGGACTAAATATTATATTATACCTATCATTATGTGTATATCGGTATATATCACTAAAACTTGAAGAATTGAGATCTGTAATTTTGGGAATTACGATTTGTGGTAAAAGCAGAATGGATTTGATAAAAAGTTCAGAAAGCAAAACATAAAATAATAGCAAAACCTGGGCTATTTAATAATTTGCAAGCGATGATTTTTGATCCGCCAGTTATCAAATGCCTTAAGGTGATCCAAAAGATCCTGGCACTCCACCCTTAGCAAGGTGACCTTCCAGATGTTAGATGGTACAACGCGATCACTAAACAGATCAAAAATACTTTCTTGCCCATTTTGATCCATTGTCTTCAGTAACTCGGCAAGCGTTTTGGCAGTTGGCAAATAATCCTTGATATCTAAGGTGTTTACAACAATTTCTGCCGCAAGGGATTTTAGCTTATGGTAAACGCCGGGATTATTATTAATGGCCTTTTGGGTTGCCATTAATACATTCTCCCAGCGTTTTTCCAATTCATTAATTGTGAGATTATCTTCCATGGTAAAGTATTGGTCAGGTGTTAAATTTCCGATTATTTACATGGCTGTTTCCGGATGGAATACATTAACTTCTTTCAGATCATCTCCCAGGTATTCCCGTTCATTCGGCCCAAGTATTCCTAATGAAAGACAAATTAGAGTCCACAAATGCACAACAGGATAGTTGCCGCCGTAATGTTCACTTAGTTCATGAATCTGGGCATGGCAGTTATGGCATCCCGCTATACAATAGTCCGCTCCTGTGGCCTTAATCTGATCATCTTTTAGCTTTCCGTACTGAAGACGCTGCTCCTTAAACCCCGATTGCAGGAATCCGCCGCCGCCGCCACAGCAGTAGTTGTTTGATCTGTTAGGCTGCATATCAATAAAATTTTCCTCACCTACAACGGATCTTACCACAAACCTCAGATCCTCAGCAATGGGATCGCCATAGCTCTTTCTTACAATCTGACATGGATCTTGTACAGTAAATTTTATTTTTAAGTCTTTGTTCCAGTCGGAATTAACCTTCAATTTTCCTTCTCTGATCCATTTTGCATAGTATTCATAGATATTTTTGACAACAAAATTATGTTCGAGATTGAATTTATTCAGTCCGGCCCGGACTGAGAAAGTAACGTGGCCTCACTCTGTATTAAGAAAGGTTTTACACCCCAATTTATTGGCCTGATTGACAGTGGTACGTGTAATATGTTCCCATGCCTCGTCATCTGAAAGAAACATACAGTAGTTTTCACCGGCCCAGCCATGGCTGCCGTATGTCCAGTCTACACCTGCCAGATGTAGTATTTTCCATAAGGGGACCATTTCATCCGGTTCTGTGACCGGTTCTCTCGAATTTTGATTCAAAAAAAACTCCGCTCCTTCTTTATCGATAGGAGCTTGCATATCAGCAAACTCGGGTTGGGCTTCCCGGTATTCTTCCAGCACATCTTCTACAACAAATATAAAGTCTTCCGGGGATGTACCCATGGCGCTGGTGCTTTCATTTCTTAATGCCATATCGCATGAGCCGATAATGCCTTTTGGCCGGTCTTCTCTTGGCCGAAGTTTTCTTGCATTATATATTAATTGAGGAATATCTATTTTCATGGGGCATACATAGACACAACGCTGACACATGGTGCACATCCATGGCCAATTTGATTTTCCAATTTCCTCATCCATACCAAATGCGGCCATGCGCAAAAATTTACGCGGGTCCATGCCATCTAAGCTTGTGGCCGGACATCCTGAAGAACATGCGCCACAGGTTAGGCAAAGGTTTAAATTACCGCCTTCAGGTAAAATTTCCTTAACCTTGTCAATAAATATGGATTCTTTTTTCCTGCCTAACTTTACGACATCATCTGCCATCGATTACTCCTCCTGTTCCGCTCTTTTATGAGTATCTATACAAAATCAGCGATAATTATAATTTGATAATGTACAATCCATTCTGATAGTTCTTTATAATGGTTAGCATAAACCATGCCGGAGCGTAAGAAATATTAATAATTTAAATATGAAGTAAAATTAAATAGATATTATATATGGATCGGGATAGAAATTTTGATAAAATTGCAATATTGCAAATAAAGGAAAGAATGAATTGCAAATCAGCAATGGTATCTATCATATCAGGGTTATCGTTACAGTAATCACACGATTGGCTGATAGGTAGCCAAAGCCCTAATGGTATTTGGAGTATGTGGGATATAAAGCCAGCGCTATAAAAGATTTCGACATATCATTTTTCGGTATTGAGAGCTTCTTTTATAGATTTTGCGATTTCAAGAGTTATACCGGGCAGAGCGCTTAATTCTTCTATTGCTGCTGCCCTGATTTTTTTTATGCTTCCAAAATGTTTTAAAAGCATTTCTTTTTTCTTTTTACCGATTCCGTTTATGTCATCAAGAGCGGAGTGAATTGATTTTTTGCGGATTTGCTTTCTATGAAACGATATGGCAAAATGGTGAGCTTCATCTCTTATTCTTTGAAGAAAAAAAAGAAGTTCTCTTTCTCTTCCAAAGTTAACAGGATTGGATCTGCCGGGCAGATATATTTTATCTTCTGCTTCGCCTTTGCTTTCATCTTTTTTTGCAATTCCTATAAGTTTAAATTTTCCGGTCAAATTCATATCGCTTAATATTTTTGAAACTATACCAATATGTCCTTTTCCGCCATCTATGATAAGAAGATCGGGATATATTATTTCATTATTTATACGGAATCGTCTTTTAAGTGCTTCAGCCATGTAGGCATAATCATTGTGTTCTTTTACTGTTCTTATGGAATACTTTCGATACAATGACTTTGCCGGTTTTGCATTTTCAAATACAACCATAGCTGAAACAGGATTAGTGCCCGAAATATTTGAGTTGTCAAAGCACTCTATTCTTGTCGGTATTCTTTCAATTCCAAGCCGCTTTTGAAGCCGTTCAAGAAGATCGGTTGATGATGTGATTGAAGATATTATTTTGTGAAGCTCATTTTGTGCATTGTAAAGCGCCATTTTTACAATTTCAAAACGTTCTCCTCTTTGGGGTGCATAGATTCTGACTCTATCTCCTTTAAGCTCGCTTAACCATTCTTCAATCAAGGAAGCATCATCTATTTCTGATGATACTATTACTTCATCAGGAATAGTATTTACCTTTTCGTAATACTGTCTGATAAATCCACCCAGCATTTCCGAATCGGAAATAACGGTTTCTTTAAAGTCAAAGTGCCTTGCATCCTGTAAATAGCCGCTTCTAACAGGCAAAAGGGTAATTACAGAAAGATCGTTGTTTCTTGCCGTTGCAAAGACATCTTTGTCCATAAAATCGGTTGTTACTGCTACCTGTTTTTCAAGAGTTTTTTGAATGGAAAACATTTTATCCCGGTATGCTGCCGCAAGTTCATAATCCTGTGCCTGTGAAGCTTTTTGCATTTTATCTTTTATATCTTTAATAAGAGCAGGCGTTCTTCCTTTTAAAAAAAGAATTACTTCTTTTACAGCTTCCTGATACATTGACTGATCTATTTCATTACAGCATGGACCAAAACACATTCCTATCTGGAAATTCAAGCATGGGCGGGTTCTTTTTTTAAAAGCGCTTGTTGTGCATTTTCTTAGTTTAAAAGTCTTGTGGATAAGCTTTAATGTTCCGCGAACCGCACCAGCCGAAGAAAAAGGGCCGAAATACATAGCATTGTCGGTTTTGGGTTTTCTGATAACGGTAAGATGCGGATATTTACTTTTTATATCAAGCCGAAGAGACGGATAGCGTTTATCATCCTTTAAAATCACATTGTATCGGGGTTTATATTTTTTAATAAGATTTGATTCAAGAATCAGTGCTTCTTTTTCGGTTCCTGTAATTATTGTATCAAAAGATGCGATTTTTTTTATTAAAACGCCGGTTTTTAAATCCATTTGCTGATGGCGGCTTGAATCGGAAGAAACAAAATATGAAGCAAGCCGCTTTTTTAAATTCAGGGCTTTTCCTACATAAATTATTTCTCCACCGGCATCTTTCATAAGATAAACGCCGGGGCTTGTTGTAACTTCTGATAATTTTTCCGATAAAACATTTGGCATGACTTATCAGTACTCAAAAACCATCTTTTTCTTTATCGCCATGATATTATCTCTTAGTTCGGCAGCCTTTTCAAAATCCAGTTCCTGAGCTGCTTTTTTCATTTCTTTTTCAAGGCTGAAAATAATATCGTCGATATTATTTGTGGATTCATATTTTGAAATTATTTCCGATACTTTGTCTGCAGCATATTTGTCGGAATCGGATGAATATTGAAACAATGGTGTAATTGCTTTTTCAATGCTTAATGGTGTTATACCGTGTTTTTTGTTATATGCTTTCTGGATTTTTATGCGCCTTTTTGTCTCGTCAATGGCCTTTTTCATTGAATTGGTTATGACTTCGCTATACATTATTATACTGCCGTTTATATTTCTTGCTGCACGTCCGCTTGTTTGTATAAGTGATCTTGCCGAGCGAAGAAAACCTTCCTTGTCCGCATCCAGTATGGCTACAAGAGAAACTTCCGGAATATCGAGGCCTTCTCTTAATAGGTTTATACCGATAAGGACATCGAATATACCTTTTCTTAGATCCTGAATTATTTCCATTCTTTCAAGCGTTCCGATATCCGAATGAAGGTAGCTTACTTTTATACCCAGATCCGAATAGTATTCGGTTAAATCTTCGGCCATTCGCTTGGTTAAAGTAGTTATCAGCACTCGTTCATTTTTTTGTATTCTTGCAAGGATCTCTTCGAAAAGATCATCCACCTGGTTTTTGGCGCTTTTTATTTGTATAGGAGGATCTAAAAGCCCTGTGGGTCTTACAATAAGCTCTGCAACCGATCCTTTTGCCTTTTCAAACTCAAAATCAGCCGGTGTTGCCGAAACATATATTACCTGAGATATTCTTGATTCAAATTCATCAAACCTTAGAGGCCGGTTATCAAGGGCGGATGGAAGCCTGAATCCGAAGTTAACAAGAGTTTCTTTTCTGGATCTGTCGCCTTTATACATTCCATGCAGCTGTGGAACAGTTATATGGCTTTCATCAATAAACAAGAGGTAATCTTTGGGGAAATAATCCAGAAGGGTAGGGGGGGCTTCTCCGGCTGATCTTCCTGTAAGATGCCGTGAGTAGTTTTCTATTCCATTGCAGTATCCGATTTCCTGCATCATTTCTATATCAAAATGGGTTCTTTCTTCTATTCTTTGTGTTTCAATATATTTATTTTCATTTCTGAAAAACTCTATTCTTTCTTTGAGTTCAAACAATATAGTATCAACAGCTCTTTGAAGAGTCATTTTCTGTGTGACATAATGACTGGCCGGAAATATGGCAGTACTATTCAAACTTTTTGTAATTGATCCTTTAAGTGGATCAATTTCTGAAATATCTTCAATATCATCACCGAAGAAATTTATACGGATTGCCTTGTCTTCTTCGTATGCAGGAAATATTTCCACCCTGTCGCCTCTTACCCTGAAGCTTCCCCTGAAAAAATCTATATCATTTCTTTCATAGTGCATTTCTATAAGATTTTTTAAAAATTTATCCCTGTCGAGTTCCATATTTTTTTCAATATAAACTCTCATTGAAAGATAATCTTCAGGAGCACCGAGTCCGAATATGCATGATACACTCGCAACAATTATCACATCTCTTCTGGAAAGAACCGAGCGAGTTGCGGAATGCCTTAATTTATCTATCATGTCATTAATGGACGAGTCTTTCTGGATGAAGGTATCACTGGAAGGAATATATGCCTCAGGCTGGTAGTAGTCGTAATAGCTTACAAAATATTCAACAGCGTTTTCCGGAAAAAGTAATTTGAACTCGCTGTATAACTGGGCTGCAAGAGTTTTGTTCGGCGCAATCACAAGAGTTGGTTTGCCGGTGTTAGCAATAACATTTGCCATTGTAAATGTTTTGCCGGAACCTGTTACACCTAGAAGCACCTGGTGCTTTTCCCCTGATTCTACGCCTGCACTCAATGATTTTATTGCTTCAGGCTGATCACCCTTGGGAGTGTATTCCGATATTAATTTAAAACTATTCATAAGTTTAGGTGTTAAACTTCCATATACTTCCTTCCGGCCTGTCTTCAACTGTAATATCCATACCGGCCAGTTTATCCCTTATCTGGTCTGCTTTTTGCCAGTCTTTTGCTTTTCTTGCTTCAAATCGTTCTTTTACCAGGACATCGATTAAAGACGGATCAACAGCTTTTATTTCTATTAACTTACTTTTTTTCTTATTAAAGTAAAGTTCAGCAGGTTCGGAAAGTATGCCTATTACATCAGCCATTTTGCGGGTGTCAGTATAAATTGAAGAAATTATCGTCTTTATTTCATCCGGGATTATCTTGCTGTTTTCATCGAGCAGGCGGTTTACATGTCGAATGGCATCAAACATGTATCCTATGCCCTTTGCAGTATTAAAATCGTCATCCATTGCATCACAAAACTTTACCCAGTAATTTTCCAAATAATGGGCGGCATCTTTTTCTTTTATATCTTTAAGTTCTCCAATACGTTTTATCGTGGAGTAGATTTTATCAAGCGCTGCTTCAGATTCTTCCATAGCTTTGTCGTTAAAATCTATCGGGCTTCTGTAGTGATTTGATAGAAGAAAGAGGCGGATGGAATCAGGATGAAATGATTTAAGCATATCTTTAATCAAAAGAAAGTTGCCAAGAGATTTTGACATCTTTTCATGATTTATATTTACAAAACCATTGTGAACCCAGTACTTCGCAAAGGGCTTATCATAAGCGCCTTCCGACTGGGCGATTTCATTTTCATGATGAGGAAAAATAAGATCCTTACCTCCTCCGTGAATATCAAAAGTTTCACCAAGATAGGTGCTGCTCATTGCTGAACATTCAATATGCCAGCCGGGCCTTCCTTTGCCCCACGGGCTTTCCCAGTAAGGTTCTCCCGGTTTTTGAGATTTCCACAGAGCAAAATCAAATGGATTTTTCTTTCTTTCATCAATTTCTACTCTTGCGCCTGCTTCCATATCTTCAAGCTTGCGACCGGAAAGTTTTCCGTAATCTTTAAATTTATCAACTGAATAATATATATCCCCATCTATCCTGTATGCTATCTCTTTTTTTAGCAATATTTCAATTAATGTAATGATATTGTCTATATGCTCAGTTGCTTTAGGTTCTATTGTCGCCCTTTCAATATTTAAGGCATCCATGTCTTCATAAAATTCCTTGATATATCTTTCTGCTACTTCATGAGAATCAATACCAAGCTGAACAGCGCGGTTTATGATCTTGTCATCAACATCAGTAAAGTTTCTTACATAAGTTACCTCAAACCCGGCTATCTTCAGATATTTTGAAATAACGTCAAATACTATTACGGATCTTGCATGACCTATGTGACACGAATCATATACTGTAGGGCCGCATACATACATGGTTACCTTGCCCGGCTTAACAGGCACAAAGGGTACTTTCTTTTTTTCTATTGTATTATATATACGAAGGGACATTTTTCTCCAATCAATCAAATAATTTCTAACTTTGAGCCACTTTCAAAACGTTTCAGTTTGGTCAAGGTCAAGGCGGGCGAAAATTTTAACCGCAGGAATACATATAGTATTTCGAGGATTAAAATTTTCGCCCAACGCTGAGATCGGCCAAAATGGGACGTTTTGAAACTGGCTCCTTTGTAAAAACTTAAAAACGACTTATTCCGATTCTACCTTCATTAATCAACATTTCATATAGATAAAATATTATTATTAGTCAATCAAAGCAGTACACATAGCCGCAATACCTTCTCCATTTCCAATGACTCCGAGTCCTTCCGTAGTTGTTGCCTTGACATTAACAAGCTCTTTGTCAATACCTGCAGTAAGTGCTATGCTGGCTTCCATATCGGCTTTATAAGGAGATAGTTTAGGCTTTTCGGCAAAAACCGTTAAATCAATATTTATTATATTATACCCTTTACTTTTTAACATAGCACAAGTTTTTGCAAGAAGTTTCAAACTGCATATATCTTTATACTCAGGATCTGAATCAGGAAAATGCATTCCAATATCACCGAGACCGGCAGCTCCTAACAAAGCATCACAAACCGCATGTACAACAACATCAGCATCCGAATGACCAAGCAGTCCTTTTTCAAATGGGATTAATATTCCGCCGAGAATAAGTTTTCGGTGGTGAGCCAGCTTATGAATGTCATAACCAATACCAATACGCATTTAAAATTAACTCCTTAAATAAATATGAATTTATATGCCAGCACGGCCAAGGCATCATAAATGTTTTTGGACAAATTGTCCACAACGGTATTTATATCATTTCTCAAAATATAGTGGTGGTCAAATAATAAGGCCGGACAACATTTCTGCCCGGCCTCATTGAATTTGACCTTATTTTATTGTGGATAGATAAGGTTGTTTTGTTTTTTTATTAAAAAATAGGTTTAAGTTCAACCCTGCGGTTTTTTGTCATTCCTTCAACAGTATCATTGGGTGAAGCAGGAACTAAAGGCCCGAATCCTTTGGCTGTAAGTTTCAAACGATTTACACCTTTTCTTACAAGATATTCTAAAACTGCTTTAGCTCTGTTTTTCGATAGTTTCTGATTAAATTTTATTGAACCACGATTGTCGGTATGTCCCTGAATCTCAAACTTCATACCTGGATTATTTATAATAATGGCTACTACATTATCTAAAATCGGAAAAGATTGGGGCAATATGTTCGATTTCGCCGTATCAAAATATACTCCTTCAAGTACCCAGCATCCTCTGGAATCTACTTTAGCGGCTTTTGGTGTGTTGGGGCATTTATCCGAAGGATCAAATACGCCATCACCATCCGTATCCTGCGGGCATACCTCCGGTGGGCAGCCGTTTTCATCAACTTCAACACCTTTGGGGGTATCGGGGCATTTATCAAGATAATCATATACTCCGTCACCATCAGTATCCAATGGGCAGCCATCTTCATCAACTTTTACATCTTTGGGGGTATCGGGGCATTTATCAAGATAGTCATATACTCCGTCACCGTCAGTATCAAGTGGGCAGCCGATTTCGTCAACTTCAACACCTTTAGGCGTATTGGGGCATTTATCAAGATAGTCATACACTCCATCGCCATCAGTATCCGGTGGGCAGCCATCTTTATCAACTCTTACGCCTTTGGGAGTATTGGGGCATTTGTCAAGATAGTCATATACTCCATCACCATCACTATCTGCTTTGGGCGTTTCCTTTGCAGCACCGAATATAAAGGATAAACCTGCTGTGCAGAGTAAATTGTTTTGGGACTCATCCTTTCCAAGAGATCCGTAAGGAAGAACGTGTCTTACATCTCCGCGTAATGCCATATTGTCAGTAATAAAGTATTTTAATCCGGCCCCGTAATTAAATAAAAAATCGTTTTCGGCACCTCCTCTGTCCGGATTTAATGTAATTCCTCCAACACCAGCTGCAAGATAAGGAACGAGTTTGCCAAAGCTTGTTATATTATACAGACCATCCAATTTATAAAGTAAGCCATCCACATCTCCACCAATATCATTTCGGTCAGAATTGATGTAGTTGAATGAACCTTCTATATCCCAATTTTCATTAATGCTGTAACCAAGATTTATTCCGTAGGTAATCCCGTCATCTAATCTCTGGTTTCCTTCAAAAAAGTACCAGCCTATATTTGGTGTAAGTGTAATTGCACCTTTTTTTTCAGCGGCAATACTTAAAGATGCAAATAAACTTAGTATGGCAAAAATAGTAATAGTCAGTGTGAAACCCCTTTTCTTCATTATGTTCCTCCTTTTTAACAATATTATAAGTAACTAGCTAAAGTATAATTAAAAGATTAACGCAAATTGTTAGAGCCAGTTTCAAAACGTCCCATTTTGGCCGATCTTTGCGTTGGGTGAAAATTTTAATCCTCGAAATACTCCATGTATTCCTGCGGTTAAAATATTTCCCCGCCTTGACCTTGACCAAACTGAAACGTTTTGAAAGTGGCTCGTTACTTAATAAATTTATTATAAGAGATAAGCAAATTAATGCAAATATAATATTGATGGATTTAGCAAATAAAATCTATCAAATAAAACTATGGCTATAAATCCTATACTATGGTGAGATGTAACAGGCCGAACATTTAAGCATGAGCTTTTAACTTAAATGAGGAAATCATAGATCTTTTTGACGATCCTATCAGTGAAGAGGAATATTCTTTAAACCCTGTTTGCAGGTCTTGCAAGCGCATAAATTTTATTGCCAGTGGAGTTGATGAAAGAGATTTCCAGGCATTAATCGGGTTTATTTTTTTTCTTCTGAAAAATTCGGTTTTGACAAGAAAATTAATATCACCTTGCACAGGCTGATAATATATATAACCGTTTTTTATTGATACAGGCATGTTCAAGCCATATTCTTTAAGCAGTAACCACGATTCATAAGGCTTTGGGTAATGATTAAAGTTCTTGTTAAGAAATTTTATTTCATGATTTTTTATGCTTTTTAAACGGAATCCCTCAATGATAACATTTCTTCCGAGTTTATTATCAAATGCTGCCATGCCTCCTTTTTGAGGATTATGGGAGTTGTTATTAACAATTTCCATTAGCATTCTATATCCGTCTTTCCCTTTTTTCAGTGCCAGAGCCAAAGCTTCATGATCCGCTGATTCAATAAGGTATCCTAAATCTTCTACATTATGAGATACTTTATCATCCATTGGCTTTAGCGTTTCTCCAAATTCATCACTTGTAAGATAGCTCCTTTGTCCTTTGTTGTTAATGATAAAGATCTGATAATCCATAGTTTGTTGCATGGCCAATTGGCCATGGTTATGAAGCCGTTTGGGTGAAGTTTCGTCATATATAAACCGGCCATTAACAATATTGATGCCGTGATATGCTTCCTGAACCATAAAGAATATATTATCTCTATCAAAACCAAAAAATCTGTTTTCCATAAATTCATTAATGATTTGATTACTGCTGAGTTCGTTAAGCACTATAAGCATTTTTTGGTTTGAAAGTACTTTTTTGGGGTCATGATTATACTTTTTTGCAAGTTTGACAATATCGAATGAAAATTGAAGCATATGTCTTGTCCCGAGGGAAAGTGGCAGAAGTTCTTCAGGATAGCAGCCTGACTGAAGTAAGACTTCTTCTTTAGAAATAGTTACGCCTTTTTCCCTGGAAATTAATTCTGTGATTTTATCAATAGACAGATCTCTTGAAATATTGATCAGATATTTAGTGCCAAGGCCAAGTCTGGTCGCTTCTCCGGCAAAAGCGTGTTCTGAAAATAATTTTCCTTCAAAAATACATTGAAACGCTCTAACCCTGTCAGCATCGGTCAAAAATTTTTTATCCAGAATGCAGACATCTTTCAATTCTTCAAGATCATGGAGGTTTTCATACATGTTAATATCGATTTCGTTTTGTTCAATTTCATTTATTGAGCCAAAATGGCAAAGATTGTATCTGGCCTGATTCAGACAACATTCGATATAGTCAGTATGATCTCTGAATAAAAATGCGTTATCTTTTCTTGCCGGTAAAGCTGAATGCATAATAAAAATTCCTTTTCATTTCTTATTGCCTCTTAATGAAGTCCGTTTATCTCAGGCCGCAGTATGCCAAGTTTATGCATCTTTGCTCTTAAAGTGCTTGGGTGGAGGCCCAAAATCATCGCGGCCCCGCCCTTTCCATTGATGCGCCATCTGGTTTCGGAAAGTATTTTAAGAATTTGGGTTCGCACCGTCTCTTCCAGGGTTCTCATGGTAGATGACAATGGGTGGGATGAAATCTCCAGTTTGTCCGCCAGTTGCAACGTAGGACCTGGGCACAGGATCACGGCCCGTTCAATGATACTTTCCAGTTCCCGGACGTTCCCGGGCCATGGGTAATCCTGCAGCGCCTTCATCGTCTTTTTCCGGATCGACGTGATCTGTTTCCCCAGTTTCCTTGAGTATCGCTTTGTGAAGGCATGGGCCAAAAGCGGGATGTCTTCTGCTCGCTGCCGTAACGGAGGGACAGTGATAGGGAAGACATTGAGCCGATAGTAAAGGTCCTTCCGAAACTGCCCCTTGCGGACATCTTCCTCAAGGTTTCGATTGGTCGTTGCCACGATGCGCACATCGACTTTGATAGTATGAGACGAGCCCAGGCGCTCAAACTCGTTATGTTGTATCGCCCGGAGCAGCTTGGCCTGCATCTCCAACGGTAGTTCCCCGATCTCATCGAGACAAAGGGTGGAGCCATTGGCGATCTCGAACCGGCCTATCTGCCGGTTATCGGCTCCGGTAAATGCCCCCTTCTCCCGGCCGAACAATTCGCTCTCAATTAAATTGCCGGGCAGGGTGGCACAGTTGACCGTGATCAAGGGCCTTTCCTTACGGGAACTCATGTCATGGATGGCGGAAGCGATCAACTCTTTTCCTGTACCTGTTTCCCCGAGAATGAGGACCGTTGTGTTCGCAGGGGCGACCTGCTCCGCTCGATAGAGGACATAACTTAAGCCGTAGCTTTGGCCGATAATATGCTCAAATCGATGTTTCATTTTGTTCTCTTGACGGAAGTAAATATTCTTGGTTTCAAGTTGGTCTTTCGTCATTTTAATTTCAGAGAGAGCTGTCCTGAGCCCGAATGTACACGTCTCTTTCCGGTGTTTTAGTTCGTCATGTGCTTTTTGCAGTGTCTTATCCATCTTCTTGCGCTTTTGTTCCGTCAGATCAGTGACCATGCACACCGAACCGTGTATATCCGTGCGCTGAGGGGTACTTGTGGAAAGTAAGACAGGTATAGAATTTTTATCTCCGGACTGAAAGGCAAGTTTCACCTTACTGTTCTCCTTATCTCTTTTTCTTGCCGGTAAAGCCGAATTCATAGTGTAAAATTCCCTTTTATTGATATGCTATTAAGAAGTAAGGATTTTTCTCGGGGATTAAATCGTTTGCTTTATCTCCTGTAAACCAACATGAAGCCGGACGTACATCCAGGCTATTAAGACTTTTGCGGAAAACCTCGAGCCCGAAATTGTTGATCTGCTTTAAGGCACTGGTATGTACGAATAGCTTGTTAGTATAGCATAACTTATTAATGAAATTTATTAATTCATGTGCTGAATTTCCATCGAAATCGCCAAATAATTTCAGATGAACATTATCACTGTTTCTAAAAACCTGGATTTTAAAATTCGCTGCCATTATATATTCTCCTTTCGAAGTTGTTTTTTAGTATCAGATTTCCAAAAAGTCTTTAGGTAGTATATGAACTTTTTTATGCAAACCCTTCTCCTTTTTCATACAGTACCCAATTTTGCTTGCCCTGACGCTGGTAATGTAGCTCGCTTAATGGGGCAATAAGATGTATCCGCCAGTCATATTTAGGATCTTTTGCAGCCAGTTCTTCTGCCTGGGCTACAGACATGTAATTGGCACAAACGGGAGTTGTCATTTCATCGTACATATATAAACATTCGTTGTTTTTGGTTAATAATGCTAAACCGAATCCTACCCTGATTTCTTCTTCCATAGGAAGAATTGTCTTGTGGAAACCATAATAAGGAAGTATTCCATCCTGGTCTTTGATACAGGGAAGCGGTTTATATCCTGACTCTGTGTAAAATACGGAATGACTTTTATGAGAATTTATTGTATGGTTAATGGCTATCATATATCTTCTCCTTAACAATGCTGGTCGTTAGCCTATCGTTTGGTTTTAAAATACTAATACCAGAAGGCCTCGCTTTCTTGAGGTTCCATCAGGTTTCCATATTTTCCGATAAATCTTAAGTCTTGAAAAGAATCGGTAAATAAATATTCTTTATGAAAAACATCTAATGCCAAAGGATGGATTAAAAAAAGGTTGCTTGTGTTTATGAATATATTTTGAACTTTGTTGCAATTATCTTTCAATACTTCAATCAGCTGTATTGCTGAAAAACCATCAAATTCACCTATCAGATCAATGTGAAGATTAGATTTCTTTAACCGGGTAATAATTTTAAAATTTGGTGCCATTTATTTAACCTGTTTTAATGGCTATATAGCGTCTGCCAAAAATATGTTCAGGGTATGTGGGGGATAGGGGAGTATCCTGAACAATCTATTTACCGTTGTTGGAATAGAAATTATGACAGACGCTATATGCCTTATTGGGATAATATTTAATATTATCAAAAGTATTAAGGTTAACTCCATGTTATTATTATTTCTTATATCGCTTGTATTATAAACGTTGAAATGACACGAAAAAGGTTTCTTGTTCCGAATAATTGTTGGTGTAGGAAACCTCATCGACCAATGTTGTTTGTAACTGATTAATGATTTTACATTTATTTGCACAATTCGGAAGTTTTATGTTTGAGCTGCAATCTCTGCACGGACTTTTTTTAACATAGCCGATATCACACTCGAGCTTTTTTATGTTTGAGATCTTCAACTTGCTAGGCATTTTATAGTCCTTTCCGTTTTGAATTATTGTTTAGAAGTAAACCGATCAACCTATCAAATAGCCTGTATTTTTATTATCTTTTGATTTTTACTTTGACTAAAAATACTGACTTTGTAAATAGGGTGAAGGATTCATTTTGCTTAGGGGAATTCCCCATTTTAAGGATTTAATAGTTCCAAAAATCATGGAAAAGTAATAGGTTTAATAATAAGCTGAAAGTAATGCTGCCGTTTGGCTACATGACTCTGTCATCTCCTCTTTTCGAGGTTATGCTTTATTTGATTAGAGGAAAACTCCCGATTTTAGCGGGAGGCCCCAGATTTTGATAATTCCGGGAATATAAAAAACCTTCTCTATATTAGAGGAATCATTAACTTCAGATACTGTAATAATGCTATTCCGATTTGAGTAGTTAATAAATTCAAGTATCAGGAATATGACTATCGAGTGCGTTGCGTATTTTTTCGGCAAAAACTTTCAACCTAAAAGGTTTTTGTATAAAATGAATATTTTCTTTAAACATTTCCGGACTAAAGATTGTTTCAGGCAGGCAGCCTGATATATAAATGCATTTCATATCAGGCCTTATGTTATTTAGTGTTTTCGCAAGTTTCAGGCCATTCATTAAAGGCATCATAATATCTGTTATCAGCATATGAATCTGTCCTCTATAGCCTTTAGCAATACGAATAGCAGCATCAGGGTCAGCGGCGGTTAATACGGTATATTTTTGTTGTTCCAAAAATTCCTTGCAAAGTTCAAGTATAGCTTTTTCATCATCAATCAAAAGCAGCGTTTCCTTGTCGCGAACAGTGTTATCCAAAAGCATTTTAGATTTGATATAGACGGGGTTTTCGTCATCAATATTTATCATGCTGTACCCCTTTGCGGTTGAATTTGGCGTATATTATTTTGCTTAAGATGTTTTCTGCTCTATCGGAAAATTTTTCGGACAGAAATAAAAAATCAAAGCTATATGTTTGCTGCAATTAAGTATTATAGAATATGAACATTATAATATTAATAGTTCATAAATAAATAAAATTACACAATAGGAGTTAACTTGTTTTTTTAATATTACTATAAAATAACCTACAAATAGCATACAGATACTTTTTTTTATAAAAATAGCTATACAAAACTGATTTGCAATAATTGCTATGACAGGTTTAAATACTGGTTATCGATTTGTTCCGGTATGACGATATGAATTTATCAGCTTTTCCAGAGATCAACATCAATAAGGCCGAGTTTAGCTGCATAGCGTACCAATTCTATGGTGCTATGGAGGTCAAGTTTACTCATGATGCTGGCCCGGTGATTTTCAACGGTTTTTGGACTTATGAAAAGCTTTTCAGCTATAGTTTTTGGAGTCATTCCTTCAGCCAACAAGCGCAATATTTCCTGTTCCCTTGGAGTCAGAGCTCCATAAGCAAGGTCTTTTACTTTTGTCTTTTTTGTGGGTGTTTCCATTAAGCGGTTAGCAACTTCCTGGGATAGAGAACTGTCCAAAAAATATTCACCTTTTGATATTGTATCAAGGCCTTTTATTAGTCCGCCTGCAGCCGATTCTTTTACCAGATATCCTGTAGCACCTGCCTGGAATGCTTCGGTGATATAATCGATTTTTGAATGCATGCTTAAAATAAGTACGCGTGTTTCAGGCAGAAAACTTAGTATTTCGCGGGTGACATCCATACCGTTTTGATCCGGCAGAGATATATCCATAACTACAAGTTCGGGCTTGAGTTTTTTTGCTTTTTGAATTGCTTCCTTGCCTGTTCCTGCTTCATCCACTACTTCGTATTCGGATTGTTTATCAAGAAGCGCCTTGATTCCCTGACGGAAAAGAGGGTGATCATCAACTATCAGTACTGTTTTCTTTGAGGCCATATTTTTTTTCCTTTAAAGGAATTTCTATCAGAATCTTAGTTCCTTTTCCCGGATGAGAAGTTACATTCATTTTGCCGTCAAGCAGACTGACCCTTTCTTCCATGCTGCGAAGTCCCATTCGTTTTTCCTTTGTTAATCCTGCCAGACGTTTTTTTACATCAAATCCCATGCCATTGTCTTCTATGCGAAGGATGATGTTAGGATAAGAAGCAACAAGCTTGATAACTGTCTGGCCGGCATTTGCATGTTTCCTGATATTATTCAGTCCCTCCTGAACCAAGCGGTAAAGATTTATCTCGATATCCGGTTCCAGGTTTATATTGTCTATGCCTGCATCACTATAATCTACAGCAAGTTGTGCTTTTTTGGAAAAATCCTTGCAGTATTGATATATTGTTGATCCGATCCCAAACTGATCAAGACCCGGAGGCCGTAAATCATAAGACATATCCCTTACCGCAGTTATTATGCCCTGAAGAATATTAGTTTGTTCCAAAATTCTTTTTTTAATATCTTTGGCTGGGCTGCCATTATTATCAAGAAGGGTTTCATTACCGATTTTCAGCATGGAAAGATCCTGAGCGATCTTATCGTGCAGATCGCGGGAAATCATTTGGCGTTCCATTTCCTGAGCAGCAAGCAATTGTTGTGAAAGCCTGTGAATATTTTCATTAGCTTTTTTACGCTCGGTATTGTCTTGAACAAGAACCAAATAGCCTGATGAATGAAGGTCATCTATGGTGCCTATTTTCTTTATAAGTATATCAATGTCAATATTACCCGACTTATTTGTTTCGTATAATCCTGTGCTTTTTATTAATTCTAAATTGTAAGACAGTTCGGTCTGGACGGTTTCATTATTGTGTAATTTTGATTTTATTGAATCAGGGATATTAACATCATCAAACAAATTAAATTTTTTTAATTTTTCAAAATCATAAATTCCAAATATATTAATCAGAGCTTTGTTCGTCTCGATCGGGTATCCACCGGAATCGTAAAGCCCTATGCCTATAGGCGAATTTTCAAAAACAATTCTGAATCTTTCTTCACTTTTTCGTAAAGACATTTCAAGACTACGTTCACGGGAAATCTTTTCGATAACAAGAGGCAGAAGTGTAAAAAAATCATTAGACTTTACCAGATAATCCCAGACTCCAAGCTTCATAGCTCGTACGGCAACCATTTCATTTCCCTGACCGGTAACCATAATAACGGGGATTTTATTTCTTTCATTATTTAAAACTTCCAATAGCTCTATTCCGGACATATCGGGAAGCTGATAATCTGTAATAATGATATCAAACCTGGTATCAAAGAATTTTTCCAGAAATTCACTGGCAGATTTGAAATAGTGCATGGAAACATTAGGGATTTTTTTGGATATAGCACGTTCAATCAGAGTGTAATGTGCATCTTCATCTTCGATAATGGCAATTTTTAATATGGCATCCATTTCTATACCTGATACTTGTGTATTATGCTTAATCCTCAAGTACCGGCGGCTCATTAATAAGCAGCCAGTAAGAATTCAGTTGCATGATTTTTTCTTCAAACTCTTTGAATCCCACAGGTTTTGTAAGATAGCTGTTTGCATAGTGATCATATGAATTGCCAATATCTTCTTCCCGGCCGGAGGTGGTGAGCATGATTACCGGTATTTTTTTCAGTTTGGGGTCTTCCTTGATTTGTTTTAAAACTTCAATTCCATCTATACCCGGAAGCTTGATATCAAGCAGTATAAGACCGACTGTGGGATTATTAACTTTATCAGCGTATTTGCCACGGTTATAAAGATAGTCGAGAGCTTCTTCACCATCAACTGCAACAATTATGCGGTTAACATTGCCGGCTTTGCGAATTGCGCGCTTGGTTAATTCCGCATGAGCTTTTTCATCTTCTACAAGAAGGATGCTTGATGGTTCAAATATCATATTATTAAACCTCGCTATTATTTAATGTAAAGAAAAATGTACTTCCCTGTCCTGGTTCTGATGACACCCGGATTTCTCCATTATGATGTTCAATTATCCTTGCAACTATGGCAAGTCCTATGCCGGTACCTTCTCCGGCTTTTTTTGCATCAGGCAGCCTTTGGAATACCTGAAAAATAATTTTTTGATATCTGTGCTGAATACCTATACCATTATCTTTAACATAAAAAACATCCTGTTTTCCATCTTTTTTATGTCCGATCTCAATTTCAGGCGATGGATTATCTTTTCCTATATATTTAATTGCATTTGATAGCAGGTTTTCAACAAGCTGGATCAGTCGTTTCTTTTCACCGTAAACAGCCGGAAGATTCTGACCAATATTTATAGAAATTCCTTTGGCTTCAATTTGCGGTTTCAGCATACTCATGGCAGATTCGACGATTTCTCCAAACTGCAGCGGCATCTTTTTTTCATTTACCCGGCCGATTCGGGATAATTCTATAAGATCATTTATAAGAAGCCCCATTTTTTTTGTAGCTTCACTTATATATTGAAAATAACCTTCGGCGCTTTCCGGAAGATCATTTCCAAAATCTTCACGCAATGCTCCAATAAAACCATCAATTGTTACAATTGGTGTTTTCAGATCATGTGATATCGAATACAGAAAAGACTCCATCTCGGTATTTTTTGCAACCAGTTTTTCCATAGTATTTTTAAGTTCTATCTCATTATCCCGAAGAGCCGATTCCGATATTTTCCGTTTTTCAATTTCTTCAAAAGCGCTGTTTCTTGCATTACGATACATTTCAATACGCTGAAGAAGAAGAAAGAAAACAACCGAAAGGGTAGCAGAAATTATTAGACCGAAAAGCAGGTATAATTGGTTGGGAATAGTTGCAAATTTAAATAATGACTCCCGTGGTTCAAAATGCATCTTCCATATTTTTCCGGGAAAACGGATGTCTTCCATTATAACAAACTGTTTATACAAAAGTTTCTGTTTTGTTTTAGGTTCCTTAAGATTCATATAAATCAGCCGATCGTCTTCATATATCATAATGCTGAAATTATTTGATATATTTTTTGCAATACATATATCCATAATATCTTTAATATGAAAAGCTCCGTTCAAGTACCCATGAATTTTGTTTTTGTAAATCAGCGGCCAGAATGTATCAAAAGTTATTTCACCCTTGCGCATTTCATGACACGGTGTTGTTTTGAATTTAAGGGTTTGCCGGACTGTTTCGAAGGTATCGCGTATCTCGGTATCCAAATCATGGATATTTTTATTAACTATATCCGTATTGTATTCCTTCGGGAAAGTCCATTGAACTGTGCCATAAGGATCAATCCAGTTAATACCGAAAAAACCGGGGTAGTGGCCGAAAAAGGTTTTGGCAAACTGAATAAAACGCAGTTTGCTGAAATCAGGAGGAGTTCTGTCCACCCACCTCTCGGCCAATAAATCGAGTGAAGACATTCTGGCATTCATCATGCCTTCAATACGAATTTTAACCTGTTCTGCCGATGCTTGCGTTTGTCGCAAAATCATTTTGTGCTCATCATTATTTTCATCTTTCCATAAGACAAGACTTACAGAGCAGCAGATCAGAAAAATAACAATGGATAAAGATCTTTTGTAATGGTGAATTTTCATATTATATTAACGGGCAATCTCATGAATAAGATTAAGTGATAACAATTTTTTATCAGGGCATGTCGCTATTGTCAAAATAATGTTGCGGTTTTCGATGTCTTTGTTTTGCTATTAGTATTGATATATTTAAGAAAAATTATGGATTTTATTGTTCGGGCGATTAGAAATATTCATTAAAATTTGCACAACAGCAGTATTTACTGTAATAAAAAGCTCGTCTATCTGTATATTGAGTTATCGGTGAGTGTTATATTTGTGCTTGAAAGCAAAATATACTTCTGATATATATAACAATATTTATTTTATATTAAAATACTTTATTCATAAAAAGAAGATTATCATGAAAATTGTAATCGTAGGTGCCGGCGGTGTCGGTTCTCAATTAGCGGCACAGTTAATAGCAGATAATAAAGATGTTGTAATAATTGAGAAAAACCCTGATGTTGCCAAACATGCCTCAACTCATCTTGATTGTATTGTTATTACAGGTGAAGGAAATAATCCAAAGATTTTAAGAAAAGCCGGTATTGAAAAGGCTGATTTCTTCCTTAGCGTAACTGATTCCGATGAAGTAAATATGATTTCATGTGCCCTTGTTGCAAGCGAGTTTAAAGTGCCTAATAAGATTGCAAGGGTTAGGAATCTAGACTATTCCAGTATCAGAAATTTCGAGAAAGTTTTTCTTGGAATAGACTTTTTTGTTAATCCTGAACTGGAGGCGGCAAGAGAGATAGTAGCAAGTGTTATGTATGGAGCTTCCAGCGATTTAATGCTTTTCAGCAATGCTAATATTCAGATGAGAAATATCGTTATATCCAGCACTTCTTTTTTTAAAGATAAATCTTTAAGGGAAATAAAGGTAAGCTTAAAAAAAGATTTTTTAATTTCATGTATAGTAAGGCAGGACAAGGTTATCATTCCATCGGGAAACACAATTGTTAAAGAAAACGACAATATATATTTGGTTGCAACCCGGAATATACTGGAAGATGTTCTTAGTGAATTTGGAAGATCATCTTTGGTAATCAAAAATATTGTGATTGTGGGAGGTGGAAGAATTGGTAGATACACTGCAAGATATCTTATGGAGCAACACCGTAATATTAAAATCATAGATTCGGATTATAAAAACTGTAAACTTCTGGCAGAAGAATTTCCCAAGGCTACTGTTATACATAGTGATATTTCGGACAGGGATATTTTTGAAGAAGAGCAGTTGTATTCCTACGATTTAATTGTGACAACAACAAACAAACAGGAATTAAATATTCTTGCTGCAATTTATGCAAAGACATTTGGTATAAAAAGATCAATTGCACTTGTCACAAGAAGAAATTATCTTTCAATAGCTTCCAATCTTGGCATAGATTCTATTGTGAGCCCTAAAAGAAGTACGGTAGATACTGTCTTAAAATTTATAAGAAAAGGCAATATTAAAAGCATATACAGCATCCTGACCGGAAAGGCTGAAGTAATTGAGTTTTCGGTCAATAAGAATAGCCCAATAACAGGCAAAACAATTGAAAATATAAGGCTGCCGGATAATACTTTAATACTTGCTGTAACAAGAGGTTTTGAAAGTTATATACCGGGTGGAAAATTTTTAATTCAGGAAGGCGATGATATCATAACGATAACAACAAAGGAATCTGTATCTGAGCTGGAAGAAATATTTAACAGATAAAATATGAACTATAAACTTGTACTAAAGATAATATCAATATTAATACTGATTATAACTTTTTTTCTTATTTTCCCTGCGGCTGTTGCCCTTTACTATAAAGAGATTAATGAATTCAAGGTATTTCTTGTTATAATAGGAAGTCTTCTTTTAATTTCATCGATATCATATTATTGTTTAAAGCCGGAAAGAAAAGATAGCCTTTCTACCAGAGACGGCTTTCTTCTGGTAACTTTAAGTTGGATTTTTGCTTCTTTTGTTGGAGCCTTGCCGTTTTATTTTACTGATTGCATTCCGGTTTTTGCGGATGCATTTTTTGAGACCATGTCCGGATTCACCACAACAGGTGCCTCTATTCTTACGAGTATTGAGTCTCTTCCAAAATCAATGCTTTTCTGGAGATCCCTGACACACTGGCTTGGAGGTATGGGAATAGTAGTTTTGACTGTTGCCATACTGCCTATTCTTGGAATCGGAGGGCTTCAATTGATAAAGGCTGAAGCGCCCGGGCCTTCCGTTGATAAGATTTCGCCGAGAATTAAAGAGACTGCAAAAATATTATGGTATATCTATTTGGGCCTTACGATAATAGAAACTATTCTTTTAATGCTTGGAGGTATGGATTTTTTTGATGCTCTTACTCATACATTCGGAACTCTTGCAACAGGAGGCTTTTCTCCCAAAAATACAAGTGTAGGATATTACAATTCCGCTTATATCGACGGAGTAATTACAATATTTATGATTATTGCGGGTGCTAATTTTATTCTTCACTATAGAATGATAACAGGAAGATATAAGAGTATGCTCCGGGATACGGAATTTAGAGTATATATATCTATTTTTATCGTAGCTGTTGCTATAATAACTTTGAACCTCTACGGTACAAATTACGATTCCCTGGGTAATTCCATACGCCATGCCGGTTTCCAGGCTGCATCAATACTCACAACAACAGGATTTGCTACTGTTGATTATGAAAAATGGCCATTCCTTGCTCAGGCAATACTATTCTTTTTAATGTTTATTGGTGGATGCTCTGGCTCCACAGGAGGCGGGATTAAGGTAATTCGGATATATTCCCTTCTTAAACAAGCCTACAATGAAATGAAATATCTTCTTCATCCAAGAGCTATATTTATTTTAAAGATAAGCAGAAAGACTATTAAAAAGGATATAATGTATTCTATTTCCGGATTCTTCTTTCTTTATATATTTACGCTGCTAATAATCACATTGGTTGTAACTTCATCGAATCAGGATGTTCTTACTTCCTTTTCAACCGCCCTGGCTACAGTCGGAAATATCGGGCCGGGTTTCGGCAATATTGGTCCTGCTGAACACTACGCGTTTTATCCGGCCTATGTGAAATGGGTGCTTAGTTTTGCTATGCTGGCAGGCAGGTTGGAATTATATACAGTTTTGATACTTTTTACGCCTGTTTTTTGGAAGAAGTGAGTATTTGTAAAGATAAATCACTGTTCAACGTTTTCTACGATTTCCAATAATTGTCTAATTCTATTTTTGATATGGGGGTGTTTGTTAAGTTTCTTTTCCAAGCTGTTTTTTTACGGTCAGTCATCGGCAATTTCTCCTTTGTAAAGTGTTAATTTATTTACCTAAACTGACCCAAGCAATAGTTTAATCAAAAAGTCTATATTTATTTAATGATTTCAGCATGATGTATTTTGACCCAATTATTTGCTTTGCTTCCAACATGATATGTTTTATGGGCCAATGATCTACCCTTCCCAAACTTTAATTACACCCGGTGTTTTTAACTTCCTTGACACTTAAGTGGTATTATTTTATATAATCCAAAAATTGTGTGCGCAATTATATCAATAGCAAATCGAATATGAATTCAATATTCTATTTGCATTATTCAAAAACCAAGCAGGATATATGGACTAATCTCATGAAAAGATTTATTTCCCACTTATTGATTATATCGATTGTTTTTTTGCTGTTTCAATCGCCTATTTTAGCAGAATCTGCCGATTTCAGGAAAACTAAAATTGCTGTTCTTGACTTTCAGCTTCAGGGTGAGGGTTTTGAAACTCAGGATATGGGCTTAATCGTTGCGGAATGGTTTATTACAGCTCTTGTTAAGGCCGGGCGTTTTGAAGTTATCGAAAGAGGATTATTAAAAAAACTATTGGAAGAACAAAAGCTATCTATGACAGGCGTTGTTGATGCCACAACTGCTACACAGATAGGAAAGTTTCTCGGGGTTAAAACTATAATTAGCGGTTCTGTAATGAAACTGCAAGACGTAATTGAAATAAACGCAAGAATAATAGATGTGGAAACTGCTTCTATTATTGCAGCCGAAAATGTCAAAAGCTCAGCAGCTGTCAAGCTTCAGGATCTGGTTGTTCTGATGTCTGCTAAAATAATAAAAAACTTTCCATTGGAGGGTTATATTGTAAACAAATCCGGTTCCAAAGTTACGATTGACTTAGGGCGTATGGCCGGTGTTAAAGATGATATGGAATTTTCGGTTTATAAAGAAGGTAAAGTAATCAAGCATCCCAAAACCGGTGCGGTAATCGATGTCCAGCGGATAGAAACAGGAAAAATAAAAATTACATCAATAAGGGATAAAATCGCAGAAGGGATAATTGTAAAAGAAGATTCTCCCGGTTCCATTTCCTATGGGCAGCTTGTCTGCAGTATAATGGGAAAGCTTCAACCGCTTGAACAAAGTGTGCCGCCCAGGGATAGAGCTTTCCAAAGCTCCCGATCATCAAGAAAATCTTCATCAAAGAAAGGCGAAAGCCCTGGCGATGTCGAAAGTATGCTTAAGTCTTCTAATTTGGAAGATAAAGAAGCAGCAGCAAAAATTGTTGCAAAACTTTACAGAAACGATCAGAGGATTCTTGATATAGTCAATGATGAACTGTTGAAAGGGTACAATGGCCCATCCAGTGACAGGCACTTCGTTAATTCTATGGCATGGCTTTGCAATGCGCTCGGGGCATCAGGAAATTCGAAATACAGATCAACTCTTGACACTGTTTCAAGAAATGCGCCTAACAGAAAACTGAAAAAATATGCGAAAAAAAATCTGAGACGTCTCAGATAGAGTTTTATATTATGATATAAGAGCATATATATTGATATTTTTAAATCCAAAAAAAATTCTTCTTGTTCATCCTCTAGGTTACAAAAAAGAGTCAGCACGTAATGATATATCAAGAATAGCAAATATCATTCCGCCTATAGGTCTTGCCGGAATAGCTGCCTATCTTGAAAATCGTAATATTTCCACATCCGTTATTGACTGCTATGCTGTACCCGATTCCGATCGTCTGATTCATGATTATGTGAGTATAGAAAAACCGGCTTATATTGGCTTAAGCTGTACTACCTCAACTTTTCTTGATGGGGTAAGGATAGCCAAAATGGCAAAAAAAATACTTCCGGAAACACAGGTTGTTTTCGGGGGAGCGCATGTATCCGCTCTTAAAGAAAGAGTACTTAAAGATTATCCTGTTATCGATTATGTTGTTGTTGGCGAAGGAGAGGAAACGCTTGCAGAACTTATAGAAAACGGCAGGGATGGTATCTCTTCTGTTATGGGCCTTATATACCGTGAAAAAACAGACGATATATGCTATACGGGCCGCAGAACAAATACTCTGGAACTTGATTTACTACCTTTTCCCGCATATGAAAAACTTGATGGTTTCCCTTTAGCTTACAGGGCGCCTTTATTTAATTATCCTAAGGCTCCAAGTTCAAGTTGTATCACTAGCCGTGGTTGCCCTTATGCATGCAGCTATTGTGACCGTTCGGTTTTTGGGCGTTCTTTCCGTTTTAACTCTGCTGAATACATGTATGAGCATGTGAGTTATCTTAATGAAAGATTTGGTGTCCGGCATATAATTTTCTACGATGATCAGTTCACTTTTAAAAGGGAACGGGTTGTGAATTTTACGAAAATGATGATTAACCGGCCGCTTAAATTATCCTTTAATTGCGTTGTCAGAGCAGAACATATAGATTACGATCTTTTATTAATGTTAAAAGAGGCAGGATGCTGGATGATAAGCATTGGAATAGAAACAGGCGATGAAGAACTTTTATCTCAACATAGACAAAATGTTAACTTATCTTTTCTGTCGGAAAAGATAAGGCTGATAAAAAAAGCGGGGATTCGTACAAAAGGACTTTTTATGATAGGACTTCCCGGTGAAACGGAAGCAGCTGTTAATAAAAGTATGGAATATGTATTTTCAAACCCGATAGATGAATTGAATATAGCAAAGTTTACTCCGTTTCCGGGTTCGCCGATTTACGAAAACATACATGAACTGGGCGAATTCAATGAAGATTGGGAACTGATGGACTGCATGAATTTTCTTTTTATACCACATGGTATGACAAAAGATAAGCTTGAAGAGCTTTTTAAAGAATTTTACAGAAAACACTTTATGCGGCCCAAAATTTTACTTGAATATACAAGTATGCTGTGGCGTTCACCCGACAGCTGGCAAAGATTTATGCGAAATCTGCCTGATTTTATCAAGTTTGTTATAAGTAATAAAAGACTTGGAAAACCATAGGGGAGAAAATGAATATTAAATATTTTATAATCTATTGCTCACCATCAGGCACTACCGAACATGTTGCAAAACATATTGAAAAAACATTGAAAGGGCTTGATGTAGATGTTTTTTTAAGAGACGTAGGCAAAGAAAATGACCGGCTTTTTGTACTGGATCAGATTAAAGCAGCCCAGGATAAAGCAACTAATGACGAGATATGCCTGTATGTAGGAACTCCTGTTTATGGCGGGCATGCGGTTTTGCCGACTATTACTTTTCTCAAAAAACTTTGTGAATCAAAGAACTGTTTTGCAGTTCCCTTTGTAACATGGGGAGGAGTTTGCAGTGGGGTTGCCCTCTGGGAAATGGGTAAAAAATTGCTTGAAAAAGGCTATAATCTTGCTGCGGCTTTAAAAGTGGGAGCAGTTCACTCAATGTTATGGCAATCCAAGAACCCGGTATGTCAGGGCCATCCTGATATCGATGATGATAAAATTGTTAATAAGCTTGTTGCAAAAGTTCACAAGGGCTTGTCGGAAAGTAATTTGCAATATTTACAGCTACAGGAACTCGACTACCAGCCCGAAATGCTTGGGGCGGAGTTGAAGAAAACTACAACCGAAACACTCATGCAAATCCTTCCGAAAAGAACAGTAAACGAAGAAAAATGCACTCAATGCGGCATATGCGAACAAGAATGTCCTTCAGATGCAATTGATATGGCTCCGTATCCGGTATTTGGAAAAGACTGTTTTGGTTGCTTTAACTGTGTCAGGCTTTGCCCTGAAAACGCTATAGAAGCCGATCTTTCTGTTATTAAGGAACATATCAAGAAAAGAAAAGAATCCATAAATGAAGTTCCTTTAACCAAGGCTTTTTTGGGATAGAAGATAAAAAAAATAGATATTAAACAATGCATATCGACGATCTGATAAAAAAAACACAATCAGGCGAAGTGCTGTCACGAGAAGAACTCGTTTATCTGTTGAGTCTATCGCCGGATTCTGCTGAAACTTATATGGCAATGGCTGAGGCAAATCGTGTTTCTAAAGAGCTGTCGGGAGGCAAAGCCGAAGTCCATGCTCAATTTGCAATCAATCTTGCACCGTGTGCTTGTGACTGCCTATTCTGCTCTTTTGCAAAGATCAATGGTGTATTCACTGAAGCAACAGAGCTTTCGCCTGAGCAGGCTGTGGCATATACCCGTCAGTTTGAGATTGATGGCGCAAACGCTGTGTACATGATGTCAACGGCCAATTACTCTTTTGAACGCTTCCTTGAAATGTCTGTGGAAGTAAGAAAAAATCTGAAACCGGAAACAACATTGATTGCTAATGTTGGCGACCAGTCTTATAAAAATGCTTTACGGTTAAAAGATGCGGGCTTTTCCGGCGTGTATCATGCTGTCCGTATGCGCGAGGGAAAGGATACTACTCTTTCAGTAGACAAGAGAAAAAAGAGTATAAAAAACTTTGAGGAAGCCGGTCTTGGAGTGGGCACATGCGTTGAACCGGTGGGGCCGGAACACACAAACGAGGAGTTAGCCGATATGATAGAATTTACAGCTTCCTTCAATCCTTCATTTAGTGGTGCAGCCAGAAGAATTCCCATACCCGGAACCGGGATGGCAAAACTCGGTGTAATAAATGAAATGCGTATGGCTCAAATAGTTGCTGTCACAAGATTGGGAATGCCGCGATCCGTTATGGGAAATTGTACACATGAGCCTTGCACACTGGGAGCAATAGCCGGGGCAAATCTTTTCTGGGCGGAAGTCGGCGCTAATCCAAGAGATGTTGAGGAGAAGACGGAAGAGGGCAGGGGAGAAAGCGTTAGCAGTTGCAGAACTATTTACCAGGAAAGTAATTGGGATGTATGGAACGGCCCGTCACGCTATTATAATCGAATTAAATAAAATGAACATGGAACAAGATTAAAGAAAGCCGTGTGGCTGATTCAAAAAAAGTCCCTATTCTTGTAGTTCTTCTTCAGTTTGATCGGTTTCAACTTGATCGGTTTCAACCATCTTTTTTTCCATCTTGCTCTGCCTTTTTTCCTCTTTCTTTTTTTTCTTATCTATTTCTTTCTGATATTTCTGGAACTTGTAATTAGATCTTGCCATGGCATTTCCTTTCTGGTCGCTTGCCAAATCAATAATATTATTGATGACAGTGTAAAGAATTCTAGCTGTTAAGCAACCATTAAAAAAAAGGCACCCCCAATTTCACAGGAGATGCCTTTAATTGTCTTAAATACAGGTTAGGCGATGGTTACATTTGCAGCAGCCGGACCTTTTGCTCCTTGCTCGATGTCAAAAGTCACGTGCGAACCTTCACTAAGAGACTTAAAACCGGTGGCATTGATTGCGCTATGATGCACAAATACATCCGGTCCGTTATCCTGTTCGATGAATCCAAAACCTTTTTGGTCGTTAAACCACTTAACAATTCCGTTTGTCATAATATTATCCTCCTTTCCAAAAATTTCAACGTTACAAGCTGAAGGATAATAGCGTTTAAATAAACGGATAATTCCCGCAGAGAGAAACCCTCCCACTAATTTGCGACAGGATTTAATTGATACTGTATAATAAGCATGTTTACTTATAATAGCAAGCTAAATTATTATTATTTTTTAATATATTAATAAAGCAGCGTTATTCACAGGGTTTTTCAGACTGCTTAGCTTTTTGTTGGAGCATCTTGCAGGCAAATTATCCAATAACAGCGGTTGTAGAAATACTATTGAGCCAGTTTCAAAACGCCCCATTTTGGCCGATCTTAAGTGTTGGGCTCAAATTTCGCACGAAGTGAAGCTTTAGCGCTATCCTCGAAATACTCTATGTATTCCTGTGGCTGAAATTTTCTCCCGCCTTGAGCTTGACCAAACTGAAACGTTTTGAAAGTGGCTCTATTCCGATGACTTATCGAGGAAGAAGTGTGCTTCCAATACCAGGTTACTTATGTATGCCCGACCGAATGCGCTCTAAGGCTTTCTCGATGGGCTGAGGATCAATTTGTCGCATAAGAACTCCGATATACTGAATCTGTCTGCGCCGGGCACCATGGCTTTTTATTTTGCGTACCGATTTAATAGCAGCAAGAAGCTCTTCGGGTAGATCCATGCTCTCAATCTGGCTGAAAGGCAGAGCGACCAACTGTTCGCCAAGGCGCTGTAATGCCCTGTCTTCATTTTTTTTCTGTGTTCTGCTTTTATATTCCGTATCCATTTTACAGACCTGCTTCTTTATGTCTATAATTCAGTTGATTTTACACTTAAAGTCTTGCAATGTATTTTAATGCGCCAAGGAAATGTTTTATCCATATATATAACAACTAATACTGCAAAAGGTTTAAAATGAGCAAGAAATATCTCCAACATTCTTTTCGTCCCCGACTGATACCAGGCTGCATCCAAATTCGTATGATACGAAAGCGGTGAAAATGGTACCAGCCAATCGGATCAAATGCATCAGAAGAAAAAAGCGGCAATCAACAACGGTATATCAGTATCAAAAGGATTGCCGTTATCTTGCCCAGATAGCCGATGGCTTAAAAGAAGCCGGCGCAAAGGAACTATCTGAACTCGGTGCCGAAGATATCAGTCCTGATTACAGCGGAGTTTATTTCACTGCCGACAAGTCAACCCTTTATCGAATTAATTATCAGACAAGGATTATTTCACGCTGTCTTGCTCCTTTAATATCATATGCTTGCAATGATACCGATACGCTTTATCAGAAAGCCAAACAGATAGAGTGGGAAGATTTTATATCTTCCGGCAATACCTTTGCCGTATCAGCAAATGTATCCAACAGCGCTATTTCGCATTCAAAGTACGCGGCCCTGCGCCTTAAAGATGCAATTGCAGATTATTTCAAAGAAAAAACCGGCATGCGCCCGGATGTGTCGGTAAGTAATCCAGATATACAGCTTAACCTTAATATCAGAAACAATGAAGCAGTAATAAGATTCGATACTTCAGGCAGTGCACTTCACAGAAGAGGATACAGAGAAGAAACCGTTTCGGCTCCTATGCAGGAAACTGTGGCTGCCGCAATTATCATGCTTAGTAAATGGGACGGTTCTTATCCTTTATATGATCCTATGTGCGGTTCGGGAACTCTTTTGTGTGAAGCGCTCATGCATTATAGTAAAATTCCTGCCGGTATTTTCAGGAATCGATTCGGTTTTGAATTTTTGCCCGATTTTGACAACTCTGTCTGGAAGCAGGTAAAAAAAGAGGCAGACGGTCACATCATAGAATTGCCGAAAGGACTGATTACTGGAAGTGATGTGTCTGCGGAAGCTGTCAGCATGTCGCAAACAAACCTGATGGGGCTTCATTACGGAAAGAATGTAAGCATTGAAAGATCAGACTTTAGAAAACTGCCATCCCTTGAGAATCATGTCATTGTTGCCAATCCACCTTACGGCATCCGAATGGGAAAAGACGAGAACCTTAAAATATTTTATAAAGATCTTGGTGATTTTTTAAAACAAAAATGCAAAGGCTCGAATGCTTTTATTTTTTTTGGAGATAGAAAGTATATCAAAGACATCGGGCTGGAAGCATCATGGAAAAAACCGGTCAAAGCCGGCGGCCTTGACGGCAGGCTGGTTAAATACGAGCTGTACTAATAATAAAAAAGCGGGCTCGCAAAAAGATTGCGAACCCGCTTTTCAAATCAAAAAAAACCACCCTGAATTCTTAGTGTATTATGAAATCATCCCTTGCCTGACCCGTCTTTTAAACGATCCTGGTCTCTTAAACGATCCTGGCTTCTTGTACGACTTTGGGTTCTCGTGGCAGCAAATAATTTACCGGCATTGCTATCTGTGAAATCCTGGCAGGAATCATCCATTAAACGATCCTGATCTTTGGTACGATCACTGATTCTGTCGGCAGCATAGAGTTCTCCGATATGATTATCTGTAAAATCTGTCTGACAGGAGCCGTCCTTTAAGCGATCCTGGTCTTTGTCACGATCACGGGTTTGGTCGGCAGCATAGAGTTCTCCGATATGATTATCTGTTAAATCTGTCTGACAGGAACCGTCCTTTAAACGATCCTGGTCTTTGGTACCATCACGATCCTGATCCCCGGCAATAACAATACTTGCACTGCAGAAAAGAACAACCAATACTAAAATTGCTGACTTACGCCAAATTGACATGACTCTCCTCCTTTTTGTTAAAATTAGATTTGTTTTTTTACGTAATTTTCACTCCCGGAATAAAAATAAATGATAATATAAATTGTCGTTTCATAATGGTTTACGTTCGACGGCAAAGAAGGTCACAATATTTTTAAGACTGACATAAATAATATGATTAAATATATTATGCCTTGCGGCTTTCTTGTTTGTTATTTCTTGATATATCAATAAATCAACGCTATTTGCAGGCCTTCTCAATAGCATCGATAGATAATCGGGACTGGTCTCAATTTATCTTCTTTCAAATATTACCAGTTTTTTGGCTTATAAAAAAATCATGATTATTTTCTAATAAAGTCTGAAAGGATCGGGCATCTGCTTTTATGGTGCATATATCAAATGTCATAAATATGTCCTGCTTGGATATGAGTACGTATCTAAAAAATTACAACTTGATTCGGAACATTATTTTGACAAACGTTATATCTGAAACAGACGATAAGGAGGTAAAATATGGAAAACAATCTAAAGAAAATCCTGACTCTTATTGGTGAGGAATATAAAGATAAAATTTTTGCGGATTCCGGTTATTATCTTGAGGTAGATATCGGCAAACAAGCTGAAAAACTGGGGTATGATGATTTAAAAAATAAATACCAACGTGTTGGTATAGTGGTTCCTATAAAGATGCCCGAAGCTGGCATGAAAGTAATGATAGACGGCAGAACTTTTGTTCGGTACGCCCAGTTTGATTCTGGAATTGCAAGTCCCGAATATATTGCAAAAGAAGCCGAAATGGCTTATAAACCTTATGTGCCTAAGGAAAGCATGGTCCTTAATTTTGCATGATGCATGACAATTTTATGCTCAATTCAGGATTTCTTTTGTCATACAAAAACATCCCCGGCCAAAAAGCATACCACTTCTTTTGGGCCGGGCTTTTCATGAAATAATCTATCCTGCTTAAGCTATCTTTTACTTATATTTTTTTACTTCCCCACACTGCATAAACCGGATCGGAATAAATAACCTCTCTTGCATACTCGTCATCTTCGGGTCTTGGCATACCCCTTACTGATTGGGTATGGATATCGGTAAATCCTTTTGATTGAAGAAAATATTCCAGAACCAATCCTATACGTTCAAATTCATGCAACTCCTTCCAGATGGAAATTACCTTTGGTGGAAACCAGCGATTGGAAAATGTTACCACCAGGCAACCTTCGGGTTTTAAAACTCTTAAAATTTCCCGATAGACCTCAAAAGGCTTTGTAAGATACTCTACTGAAACTGTGCAAATCACTGCATCAAAAATCTCGTTTTCAAAGGGCAGTTTTGGATTTATATTCAGGTCATGCACAAAATATTCATTCAAGGCAGGGTTTTTTTCCATCTCTACAGCATTCATCCCCAGACCTGTAAGTTGTCGTACCTTTAAGCCCTTGGGCATATGAGACTGCCAGCTGCTCATTAAATCCAGAACCTTCATATCAGGCTTTAAAACTTTTTCGTATATTCCGGAAACTACTTGTGAAGCCTGCCGGTCAATATGCCCAACAAGCCGGGGTTTTTCATAAAAAACGCCATCATCTTTGCTGTCTATTCTTGCAAAGGGATGATCCGAAAAAAAATCAGTTGGTTTCCCGTAGGCCCTGGCCTGCATACCGAGGCCTTCGGTAATGGTTTCAATCCAGTCCATACAAGACCCGCCCCGTTCATTACTTTTTCCATTTACCTTTAAAAGCGTTACTTTAACATCTATATTGATATCGGACAGAGGATGGTTAAAATCCACTGTTAAACAATCTTTATCGGCTGTTAAACATCGAAAAGGCGTCATGTTTTGCTTGTAAATACCAGGCATATTCCTTAAAAGGCCCTTCGGATAAAACCGGCCATTTTTAGGGTGATTATCTTTCAGTATTTTTGAAGAAGCATCAAACTGTATCGGTCTGAGCTTATGGATATGGCCGGATGAATATTTTGGAATGTATTCACCACTTTTTAAATTATATTGGAATTTTTCTCCGGGTTTTGCATTGATCAGAGCTTCGTGCATGGGCTTTGGAAAGCAATCACGCCAAAAATTGATATAGTCACTATAAAAAATATCGTTATGAACAATATCATTGTTCTGCCAGTTTAATTCAAATCTCAGGTCGGCCTTTTTATCTTCATTATTAATAATCATTTTATCACCTCGCATTTGGATAATAATAATTTCAAAGTGATTTTTTTAATAAATTAAGCACTATTTACTTTAAGGCAAATACGGAGGCAATTAATCATGTGCAAAGTATATTGATATCAGAGCTATCTCTTAGATTGGAGTTTAGATGATGTCATATTTGATTTCTATATTTACAAGTTATCTTATATATTTAAAAAACCTTTTTTGAACTCGTTTTTTTTCTTTCCAATAAATAAATTTTATTCTTTACTTTATTCTAATATTTCCCTAACAATACCCAAAAAATTATAAATGTGATTTGTAGATCATTTACTTTTTGCTTTAGCTGATCAAATTGAATTTTCATTATACAACCTATTGTAATTAAATATATATTATAAATATTATACGGATAATTATATGGAAATCTATGTATTTGCGGTAGGCATATTATTTGCCGTGGCAAGTATGGATCTAATTGTTGGTGTCAGCAATGATGCAGTTAATTTTCTTAATTCATCGGTTGGCTCCCGTGTGGCTCCCAGGCATATAATTATGATTGTGGCAAGTCTTGGCATACTTGCCGGTGTTACTTTCTCGGGCGGTATGATGGAGGTGGTTCGAAAAGGCATATTTCATCCCAAATACTTTATTATGCCTGAGTTAATAACAATTTTTCTTGCTGTTATGATAACCGATATACTGCTTCTTGATCTGTTCAACACGTTCGGCTTACCCACATCCACAACGGTTTCCATTGTTTTCGAACTGCTTGGTGCGGCCATTGCCGTTTCTATTGTAAAGATCACACAGAATAACCAGAGCTTGATGGCACTTTTTGAATATATAAATACAACAAAGGCATTGAGCATAATATCGGGCATACTGCTTTCTGTGTTTATAGCGTTTATTTGTGGAGCGTTAGCCCAGTTTGTGACACGACTGGCTTTTACCTTTGATTATGAAAAAAGGTTGCGTCGCTATGGTGGATTATGGTGTGGCCTTGCCCTTACAATGATAATATATTTTATCTTAATCAAGGGCGCAAAAGGAGCATCTTTCATGACTCCCGATATGGTTGTGTGGATTAAAACCCACACCTGGAATATATTGGGTTATGGTTTTATAGGTTGTGCATTACTGGCCCAGTTTTTAGCTTTATTTACAAAATTTAATATTCTCAGGGTCATTGTTCTTGCCGGCACCTTCGCTCTTGCCATGGCCTTTGCCGCAAATGACCTTGTCAATTTTATCGGTGTTCCTTTAGCCGGATACCATGCATTTACACTGGCTAATGCCAGCGCCAATCCCCTGACCATTCCTATGGTGGCAATGCAGAAGCAAATTCATACCAATACTTTGTTTCTGCTGGGTGCCGGGGGCATTATGGTGGTAACATTATGGTTATCCCGTAAAGCACGTACAGTTACCCAAACTATGGTTAATTTAAGCCGCCAGGATGAAGGGCTTGAAAGGTTTGACACATCCCGTTTATCACGCATTCTGGTACGAACGGTTATCTGGACAATAAATACTTCAAACAAAATTTGCCCTGAATCTGTTAGCGTATGGTGTAGTAAAAGATTTGATGCAAGCGATATTCAACCCGCCCCGGGTTATAATGGAGCCGTTCCTGAATTTGATTTGCTTCGTGCAAGTGTTAACCTTGTGGTAGCAAGTGCCCTTGTCTCATGGGCAACCAGCATGAAGCTTCCTCTTTCCACTACCTATGTTACGTTCATGGTTGCCATGGGCACTTCCCTTGCAGATCAGGCATGGGGATCTGAAAGCGCCGTTTATAGGGTTACAGGCGTACTGACTGTTATCGGCGGATGGTTTTTTACCGCTTTTAGCGCCTTTACTATATCGTTAATTTTTGCCTTTGTACTTTCTTATGTTAACAAATGGGCAGCAATTATTCTGTTACTGACTGTGGTAGGGCTTATAATCTTTAGAAATTTCAAAATTTACGGTCATAGGGAAAAAGCAACCAATGAGTTGGAACTGCTTGATTTGAAACGTGTTAGTAATGCAGATTATGCTGTACGGACTTGCTTTGAGCATAGCGGACATTTTCTGAAAGTAGTTAGGAACAACCTGACTTTATGTTTTGACGGCATTCTTACCCAGGATCGCAAACAATTAAAGAATTTGCGTAAAGGAACCAGCAAAATTCAGGCATGGTCCAATATTATAGTGGCTAACATATTTAAGACGCTACGACTGCTGCAACAAGATGAAACTAAAAATGAAAACGCTGCTAAGTATTCCTATGTTATCTCTGCATTGCAGGAAATTTCCGAGAGTCTGCGCGATATGATACTTAGATGTCATGTGCATACTTCAAACCAGCATTCAGGTTTGTTACCTGAACAGAAAAAAGAACTCCAGCAGGTACAAAAATTTATTGAGGCACTGCTTGACGATACCTCCCGGATTCTGCTTAACCGGGAAACGTTTCAGTATCGCGAAATTGCTGCTCATTATGTAGCGCTTAAACAATTTCTTGAAGATATTGACCACAAACAAGTGGAAAGGATTTGCTGTAATGAATCAAAAACCAGGCTCAGCATACTGTTTTACGGTATCAATAATGCCTGTATGAAAATCAGCGAACAAACGCTGCAACTACTGAATATATTTGATGAGATATTTCAACTGGACAAAAAATAATTTAGTATGAAGCATCCCCTTAAACGGATTATTATAGAATATAAAAACGTATAAACACCGTATAAGGGAAAAAATTAGCAATACTTTTTAATTATATTGTACCCGATTATTATATTCCACCAAAGTGATTATCCATGCATAAGATCATGTTAGCTACTGAAACACCGGTGCTGGCGGTACCATCTGTGATCTGACCATACATAGGCCAGGTTGCCTCACCACAGAAATAAAGCCCTTCCACATCCGGTGATTTCTGTCCGATTTTGGGAAGTGAACTGAACTCGTAATGTGAAGGGTGTACAGCGCCTTTGGGAGGTGTCTGAAACTCGATAGCTTTCTTGAAACCGGGATAGATTTCTTCAAAATTCTCATTCATCTCAGCAGTTATGCCTTCTAAACCAAGCCTGTTAAATTCTTCCTCAGACCTGATCGAGTACGACCAGACTAGTTGTTTACCTGCCGGAACATTCCAGGGCTGTTCTATGTTCTGTGCGCATCCTCCCTGTATAGTGGAACCCGTTTTAGGATCGTAAACCATAAAGAAAGCTCCATCCAGAGGTATCGAATCATTTAGCCCTGTTACAAGAAAAACTCCGCCCATTTTCTGATTCATAGGTAACCGGAGAGTATCTGCAAGTGAAGCCGGCATAATCTTGAATAGATTAAAGTAATCAGACCATGTTGTTGCCAGTATGACCCGCCTGGCTTTTATGATTTCGTCTGATTTTCCTTCGTGCTTTATCGCTACACCAATTGTTTTGCCGTTTTTAATAAGCACTTCGGATACGTTCTGGCCGGTCCTGATTTCACATCCGAAGTTTTTGGTAATTGCATCGGCAATTGGTTCACAGATGCCCTTTTGCACATCCGGTATAGCAACACTCATCAATCCCTGGCCTCCAATCCATAACCTGAACATGACAGCGCCCTTGCCCATGGAACCACGTTCCCAGGTAAAATTTGCATCTCCTGTCCATACATAGCCTGCCCAGAGACTGGTAAACAGGTACTTGACAGAAGGGTTTGAAGATCTTGCCTGAACCCATTGCTTTACCGAAACCTGATCCCACTCACGGCACATTTCGTTGAAAGGCTTTGTGAGAATCTCGTGTACGAGAGGGCACAATTCCTGCTTCAGGCCGTCTTTGACAAGATCCGGACGTGCAGCATCAAGAAATTCAATCATCCATTCCACAGCTGCATCTGTAGTCAGACATTTTGGAACCGTCATAAAAGTCTTTTTGGAACCTTTGAAATAAATTCGCGGTTCCCGGCTGGTGTGATAGCGTATATTTGCGCCAAAGTCTTTCGCAGCATTTGCCCAACCGTAACCTCCGCCATTGTTGAGCGTTGTCATGATAAGAGGTAGGTGCATGACTATATTGTATCCGTTAAAGCTGTGCGCCGCCGCCCGTCCGCCAACAACTGGCCCCTTTTCGAGCAGCAAAGTCTTCTGCCCTCCTTTTGCCAGATATCCACTACACACTAAACCGGCAAAACCGGCACCTATTACGATATTCTCAATATTTTCTTTCATAATACCCTGTTTTATTTAATTATAAATTATTTAATGATTATAATCATTGTTAAAAGTCTTTCTATTTAGAGCCACTTCCAAAACGTTTCAGTTTGGTCAAGCTCAAGACGGGAGAAAATTTCAACCACAGGAATATATTTAGTATTTCGAGGATTGAAATTTGAGCCCAACGCTTAAGATCGGCCAAAATGGGGCGTTTTGAAACTGGCTCTTTAGTTTGAATATAGGACAAGTCGAAAATAAAACAGTAACTGTAAAAAAACAAGAAGTTATTTGGGGTGTGTTTTAAATACGCCCCAAATAACTTCACTAAGCATTCCTATTTAGACAGCATTAAGAAATTATTTACTGTAAAATAGTCAGGATCCAACTTGGACGCAGGTAAGTACACGCGTGCTTCAGGATGATCCATACGGCCTGACCATGTTGCGTGTTTGTATATTTCATCAATATAGAGCTGACTATCATAATCTCCTGTGCTGACCTTGCCGCTTGGCGATTCACTGTAGTGCAACAGCATGCAAACCCAGGTATGAAATTCGCCGGCCTTGTCATATACCTCCTTATACCATATTGTATAAGTTTCCTGATCAATATAGTTTACATGCAATCCCCAGTTATAATAAGGATCTGTAGGCATCTGTTCTACAACCCATACTTTTCTTGGGACATAGGTAAGTGTGCCCGGAGCCGGAGCCCATGCATCACCCTTCCATCCCGGAACTTCAAATCCTAATTTCATGCGTTTGCCGCTCCAGGGATATTTAGGAATGGTACTGCCATCAGGCACATCCTGCATTGGAATCATGTTTGGGCTGGTAAAACTGACAAGAATTGTCTTTTCTCCTACAACCTTCCATTTCATGGAATCGTTTTTACCGCTCCACATGTAATTCATATCAAGCCATGCATCAGAACCCATATATGGGTCGGATCTTGCCGTTGATGCTGTTTGACGTATTCTTCTGATAGCAGGCACATAAGCATAGTTGCTATTATCCCTTTCGTCTATATAGACGTAGGACATGGTATTGGTGCCCTTGATACTCATCGGCTCAGTAACTCTCTGAAATTCATATGTAAGAACTTTTTTAGGATTTCTTATTTCCGTGCCCAGAGGCCTTCCCATCATATAAAGGCGTGTATCAATTCCGGTTATATAACGTTCCTCTGTGGTTTTGTTAATCCACGTTACATAAGAAGCTATTTTTGTCCCCATTAAACGATATCTCTGATAATTGAAATTCCAAATGATCTTATTTGCCACCTTGGGATCATTAAGGTCAATATTCGGAAAAGGCATGCCATAAAAATTTGTTTCAGCAATTTTTCCCGTGCTTTTTTCGATTAAATCACCAGCAGCGTTTACATCGAATCTTCCTGCATTCTTAGCGCTTGCTGCAAGATAGCTGTCCAAATGCTTGTATTTAAAGTTTATCGTACCAGGCGTAACAACCCAGCCTCCCCTTTCAACCGCCCTGTATAAAGGCGGAATGAGTAAGTCTTTGTATTGAGCGCAGTTAGATTTGTCTATCAAATTGGGCAAATCTGCAGCCTGTAAAGTACCGCCGATACCCAAAAGAAGA
>JBDRRF010000016.1:0-9103 GCA_043825875.1 Pseudomonadota bacterium
TCTTCTTTTGGGTATCGGCGGTACTTTACAGGCTGCAGATTTGCCCAATTTGATAGACAAATCTAACTGCGCTCAATACAAAGACTTACTCATTCCGCCTTTATACAGGGCGGTTGAAAGGGGAGGCTGGGTTGTTACGCCAGGAACAATAAACTTCAAATACAAGCATTTGGACAGCTTTCTTGCCGCAAGCGCTAAGAATGCAGGAAGATTCGATGTAAACGCTGCTGGTGAATTAATCGAAAAGAGCACGGGAAAAATTGTTGAAACAAATTTTTACGGGATGCCTTTTCCGAATATTGACCGTAATGATCCCAAGGTGGCGGATAAGATTATATGGAATTTCAATTATCAGAGATATCGTTTTACGGCGACAACAATGCATACTTATGCCACGTGGATTAACCAAAACGAAGAGGAACGTTATATAATCGGAACTGATACACGCCTTTATATGTTGGGAAGGCCTCCGGGCATGGAAATAAGAAATCCTAAAAAAGTTCTTACATATGAATTTCAGAAGATTGATGAGCCGATGGGTATGAGAGGAACAAATTCCATGTCCTACGTCTATATTGACGAAAGGGATAATACAAATTATGCATATGTTCCTGCTATCAGAAGAATACGGCAAACTTCATCAACGTCAAGATCCGATCCGTATATGGGCTCTGATGCATGGCTTGATATGAATTACGGGTGGAGCGGTAAACACAGTTCCATGAAATGGAAGCTTGTAGGAGAAAAGACTATCCTCGTCGCTTTTACCAGCCCAAACATGATTCCCATGCAGGATATGCCTGATGGCAGTGTCAAGCCTATATTTCCTTACAGCGGCTATGGCTTCAAATTCGGATATAAAGTTCCGGGATGGAAGGGTGATGCATGGGCTCCGGCTCCGGGCACGCTTACCTATGTTCCAAGAAAAGTATGGGTTATAGAACAGATGCCTAAAGATCCTTATTATAACTGGGGATTGCATATAAACTATATAGATCAGGAAACTTATAATATATGGAATAAGGAGGTATATGACAAGGCCGGCACATTCCATACCTGGGTTACCATATTGACACACTATGGTGAGTCGCCGAGCGGAAAGAATAATACAGGATTTCCTGATGGTAATTTATATATTGATGAAGTATACAAACATGCAACATGGCCGGGCAATTTTAATGGTCCTGATGCACGCATGTACATGCCTGAGTCCAAGATGAATCCTGACCATTTTACAGTAAATAATTTCTTGATGTTATCTAAATAGGAAGGATTAGTGATAAGTACATTTATAAATAAATATGTGGTTAATTTTTATACGCCTGGCAAGCGATATAGCGATTCAGCTGCCAGAATATAAAACTGCACAGTAACAAATACCGGTCATCCGTGCCTTATGAGCCGGCTGGCCGGTAATTTATTAAACAGCAAGTCCGTTTGTGTCGTAACTATTTTTAGGTATTTTCAAAACCCGAATGGTAATTTGCATGATAAAAAATTGATATAAAAAATTTATATTGTATACTTAAAATAAGTTAACATATGTAGTTATCTAAACATTAACTTCGAGAAAGGAGTATATTATTATGGCAGTAAAATATGATGTTTCGGCCATACCCAAGTCGCGGCCGGCGGTCGTGTGGTGGGCATGGATCGGAGGTGCCTGGCTGGTGTTTTGGGCCTACGTGCTGATCCGCTGGGTGACCGGGCCGTACTTCGTTTCCGTTCCGGTCGGACCGGTCGACCCGGCGGGCTGGTCGAAAGTCATCATGGACACCTGGCAAATCCTTAGTCTACCGCTTCTCGCACTCGGTGGTTACTTCATGATCTACAGGCCGTATAAAAAAACGCGCAACGTTCCTCTTGATGGCCTGCTGCTCATAGCATTTGTGTTCTTTTCGTTGCAGGACGCAGGCTCGAACTACTTAGGTATTTGGTACACAGTCAACTCCTACATGTTGAACATGGGGTCGTTCTACAACGAAATCCCCGGCTGGCTGGGGTTCGGTAGGCCCGGGGCGGTAGTGCCGTATGCGTACCTGTTTCACATTACCGAGTACCCGCTCGGCCTCTTCACCTTCTGTTTCATCGGCAGCGGGCTCATGAACTTTGCCCGGAAACGATGGAATTGGAAGCCGGTCGCTCTGATAATATTCATTTTTCCATTCATGATGCTCTATGACCTCGTGATCGAGGGAACGTTCCAAACTCTGGGCTTATATACGATGGCCGGAGGGAAAATCTCGTTCTTCCCCGACACCTACGAAAAGTTCCCTTTAATCGAGATGATCTGGATTGCATGTCTGAACATCCCGGTTCTGGCAATGCGCTACTTTAAGAACGACAAGGGGGAGACGATAGTCGAGCGCGGGATCAACTCGATGGTCATCAGCGATCTGAAAAAGCAGGTGGTGCGCTGTCTGGCCCTCATCGGCGCGTGCCAGTGCATCTTCCTTTTCTGCTACAACATCCCGGTTGCCCTCACCATGGGTTCAAATCCGGGTGAGTGGCCGTCAGACATTGTGTCGCGTCCGTACTTCACAAACGGCTTATGCGGTCCTACTACAGATCGTCTGTGCCCTGGCCCCGGAGTGCCGCTGACACAGCAGGCATGGGTGACCACCCGGCCGGCCGGAGAGATCGTGCCGGAGGAAACCTGGAATTCCAGATTTTTTGAACCTTCTGTAGGGAAAGCTCTCCGTAGGGACGACGGCAAGAAAAATCCGGAGTTAACCGACGGTAAGTATCGAAAGTATCGCCCATTTAATAGCAAGTTTCTTGGCTACAGTGAAGACAGGTGCGACACGTTATTTTGCATTGAAGGACGAGAACCGAATTTGCCCTAACTGGTAATTTGGTATCTGCTTCATGTTCTTCGTAAGTAAATAGCCGGGCGATCTCCAGCGCCATGGCTGTTTCAAGCCGTCAACCCGGTTGTCGCGCGCGCGACCATTAGCGCGCGCAAACTTCCGGTAGTGGGAGTTATTGTTCCCATAAGCGCTAAGGTAATTAATCCATATCAACTATATGAAAGTAATTTGAATATCGAATATCGAACAAGGAATAATGAATAAGGAAGCATGAATATGACAATAGAAAATGAAGCCAAGACGAACGTCACGCTGGCGGACCAACTCAGTTACAAGGAAAGTCTACCCAAGGGGCTTTTCTACATGGAAAACAACGGCTTCTTGGTCATGGGAGAGTCCGAGGAGGGGGATAAGGTTTCCCTGGTCACTTGCATTTTCCGCGTTGGTGGCGGTAAGAACGGCCCCTGGCAGGTCGAGGATGTGTTCAAGGGACAAACCACTTTCCTGATCGAGCCCAAGGAACATGCTGGTGGAATGCACAACAATGACTTTATCGGCAATCGCACCTGGGCAACGGATGCATGGACCGGCGGCAAAGTCATCAAGACGGAAAAAGAAGTCATTTGGTCGCTTGGCAATTATCAATTCATCTGTCACCCCCCCTTCTGGGAGATCAAGGGGGAGCACATGGGCATCGAATTTGACCTGTACTTGAGCGGTCTTGGCGACGTCGCCTATCATAAGGGTAAATATGCCGAGCTTGCCACCAATGGCCTCGCGGGTTACGAGGCGCCGCTGTGCGCCGAGGGTACCATCAAGGCGCAAGGCAAGACCTACACGTTGAGAAAGGAAAAATCCTTTGGCTGCCAGGAAAGATTCACCCAGCCGGCATGGGACCTGGCCAAGGTTCTCAGAGGGGAAACCTACTATTGGGTTTGGTGGGCAAGCGAAACTGTCCGCATCTTCATTTATTCCTATCCATCAATGGGGAAAACCTTTAGCCATGTGACCGTGGACGGCAAGGAATTTGAGTTTGCCGAAAATGGTAAAAGCAATATCAAGATGGACGCAAAACAATGGTGGATCGATCCCCAGACCAGGATGCAGGTTCCCGTCAAGTGGCACTTCAACATGGAATCGGCTAACGGTGTCATTGACCTGGATATCGATGCAGCGTCCCGTACGTTCTACAGCTATCTGAGCGAATCCGGAGCTACTATTCACTATGGGTTGCACTCCCATAGCGAGGGACAGTTTTCATTCCCTGATGGCCGCAAGATTTCGCTTAAGGACATGCGTACTTATGTCGAGCACGGTTGGTGCGCAATACCGCTGCCGGCCGCGGCGTGTTAAGGCTTTGAGGCATAAGGCGAAGCCCCGGCTCTGCGGGGGCCTGACTCGTGGAGGGGTAAATGACGATCGTTATTGACAAGAAAGTTTGTGTTGGTTGTGGTTTTTGCAATTTGCTGTGCCCGGAGTACGCTCTTAAAGTCAGCAAATTCTTTGTTACTGAAGTGGACCAGGATCGATGCATTGAATGCCTGCTGTGTTTGAACTGCTGCCCGATTGACGCCATTGGGGAAAATTAGGAGAGTAGATAAATGCAATATGATGTTGTAGTAATAGGGTCCGGTATTGGCGGAATGTGTGCTGTGGCCAAGTTAGCTCATGCCGGCCAGCGGGTAATGGTTTTAGAAAAGATGCCCATTCTTGGGGGACGTTACAGTTCGGTAATTATCGAAGGTCAGGTAGTCCACCATGGGTCAGCGGTCATCCTCTGGGGTGAGGGCGGACCGGTCTGGCAAACTTTGCAGGAGGTGGATGCACCGAAGTTCGAGACGAAAGCCCTTACCAAGACCAGATTTTGTTTGGGTGGGAAAACGTTGGATATCGAGGTGGACAGGATGCATGACATCAAGCCGTTACTTGATCTTGCCAGTTCGGATGAAAAAGAGAAAATGCGGGTGATGCTTGCATTGCAGTCGGCCGCTATGTGGCGCGAACCGTCCGACGCCATCACCGCCGAAGAATGGCTGGGGCAGTATACTGAAAACAAAAGCATCCTCGCCTTGTTCAATCGCATAGCCTCGTCATCGAGCGGAACCAATCTTAATGAGATCAAGGCCGGTGAGTTTGTCAGGGAGATGAAGACATCGGGGGCGCTTGCCAAGCCACCTCTTGTAGTCAAGGATGGCCTTATTGAAGTGATAAAGTCTTTCGAGACCGTGATCAAGCAACACAATGGGGAAGTGCTCACTGAATGTAATGTGACCGAAATCAGGGTAAAGGATGGGGTGGTAACTGGAGTTGTGGCCGAGAAAAACGGCAAAAGGATGGAGATAGAAGCTAAAGTGGTGATCAGCAATGTTGGTCCGGTAAAAACTATTGAACTGGCCGGCAGGGTAAATTTCGAACTAAGCTACCTAAAAGAGGTTGAGGAGAAAATCAGACCCTGTTGCGGCATTGTATTTGAGGTGACAACCACCAAACCTTTGCTCGATTTTGCCGGCATGATGTTTACAGCAGATCCCGGGATGCGGGTATCGGTCTGGTTCATCTTAGGAGGTCTCTGGGATCATTGGGCGCCCAAGGGAAAGTATTTGCTGCATGGCTGGCTTGTTCCAAGCGATAACCTGTCCTACGATCCTGCAAAGGAGTACGAAGCCTTTCTAAAAGAGGCCAAAGAGTTTTTCCCCAACTGGGATGATTGTGAGCCTGAAGTTGAGCGGGTGAAAAACTTCAGCGGAGCCTGGCCGGCTGGCCGCTCCTGGCCGGGTTATCGGATCAGTCAGCGCACTTCAATTAAGAATCTCTATTGTGTCGGCGATGGCAATAGTCCATCCGGATTTCCCGGTGGCGAGGGTGCCGCTGAAAGTGGCCGAAGGGCCGCCGAACAGATAGTTAAGACAATGGACTAGTATTACTAGTTAACATGAAAAGGAACTTTTTGCGATTGCAAAAGAGCGTTTTGAAACAGGCTCATTATATAACATAATATTTGCATTGATTCTTTGAAAGTTCATAGAGATTTTATGGCTGTAATGCAATTTAAAATATTTGATAAATATAAATGTAATTATATGGAGGATGTAAATGGCAAACAATAAAACTGAAGTTTCAGCAGATAAAACTGCGCCCTATCCAAAAGCGATAGGCTATATATCCATGGTTGATCCCAAGGAGTCGGTTTGCCAGGATTGCAGAAGCTGTGAGCTGTATTGCGCAGCAGTACACGAGGCAGCTTGCGGTCTGGAATTGAACAGAATCTGGGAATCCAGAGATCCGTTCCGTGGCGAATACTTTGCTTATAGCTGTAAGCAGTGTATAGCTCCGTCATGTGTTGCGGCCTGCCCTGAAGATGCAATGTATATTGATGAGAAAACCGGTGCCAGGTGCATAGATGAAGAAAAGTGTGATGGTTGCGCAGCATGTATCAAGGCTTGCCCGGTGGAACCTCCAAGGATCAACTATAACAGCGTAAAGAAAAAAGCTGTAAAGTGTGATCTGTGTAAAGACAGAGCAGATGGCCCGGTATGTGTTCAGATGTGTCCAACTATGTGTCTTACTTTAAAGAAATATAAATAACGGAGGTGATAAAATGAGTGAGCAATATGGATGGGCAGGACAAATACTGAGGGTTAATCTCACCACAGGTGAGTTCTCTACAGTTGATACAATGAAATATGTTCCAAAATATATAGGTGGCTATGGGATAGCGCTCAGGTTATGCTGGGAGGAAATGAAACCCGGAATAAAGGCTTTTGATCCTGAGAATAAAGTTTTTATCATGAATGGAGTTGCTTCCGGAACCATGTCCCCATCTTCAGGAAGAGTTAATTTTCTGGGCATATCGCCCCACAGCTATCCGGAGCAGTTTACCAATACTTCAATCGGCGGGCATTTTCCGGCCAGACTTAAGTGGAACGGCTATGATGGAATCATTCTTGAGGGAAAGTCTGAAAAGCCCTGTTATCTTGTAATTAAAAACGGCAAGCCAAGTCTGGAACCGGCAAAAGGTCTCTGGGGATTAGGACTGATCGATTCACAGCAAATACTGCAAGACCGTTACGGGAAAAACCGTTGTGACATTTATGGGATCGGGCCTGCTGGTGAGAATCTTATCCGCTATGCAATTGTAGGTTGCGGAGCGCATAATGCAACAGGGCAGGGCGGAATGGGTGCAGTATTAGGCTCAAAGAAACTTAAAGCCATTGTCCTTATCGGAGGAAAACATCAGGTAAAAGTTAAAGATCCTGAAGCAGCTATTAAAGCAACTTTGGAATTTTACCCGAAAAGAAGAAAACGTCCATTACTTTATGCTGATTTGGGAGATAAACCTAATAATCCGTGGTGGGAAGAATGGACAGGCGGAAAAGACATGTTTGATAATCATGCCAAAGATTGGATGGGCAGCTTTCATAATATGCCGTATCCGGTTTTAGGCAAATCCTGCGCCACCGGCTGTCTAGGAACTTGCGGTTTCTTTGAATTCAAAAATGTACCGGCAGCTTCACGTATGGGACTTATAACAGGAATGTCCGGCTGTGTACACACCCGGTATGAGCAGTTCTTCGACAGGCTTGAGGGGGATAATAATTTTGAAAAAGGCTTTGAAGTTCACGTTCTTGCTCAACAATTAGGATTTGGCCATCATGAGATAAACTACGGTATAGTGCCATGGCTGCATTACACGAAAGAATTGGGAATTGACACCGAGTCTTTGATGGGTATGCCGACGGATGTGCGGGATAATGAATGGTGGATCAAGCTGCTAAATATGATTGCTTATAGAAAGGGTTTTGGAGATACGCTTGCCGAAGGTTTGAGAAGAACCGTTGAAAGGCTTGGTCCTGAAAAATATTGGTATCCTGAATATGAAGGGCTTGAAGCAGCCCGGGAAGGCGATGCCCCCAGACCTGTAAAATATCCTGTTGCGGGAATCGGCGGCTGGGGATATGCTTCCAGAGGTATTCTGGCAGATCATGCTTTTGGTCCGATTGCTGCGCTTCCCGGAGCATTGTGCTGGATGATCGATACTCGTGATCCGCATCACAATAAATGGCCGGACTGGATTCACGACGATTTCATTAATTATATTATGAAAGAGACTGATAAATACGGCAGCCCTTTTGTTGTAAAATGGGCTAAGGATGCAACAATGCGTGGAATCCTTATAGACTGCCTGCCTGTCTGCTTTCAGTTTCCGTTAAGAAAATACATGGGCTGGTTGTGGGATCATGATGAGATTGGTGAAGGTACAAAATCAACAGGTCTTGAAGCCAGACTGTTTTCTGCGGTAACAGGTGTGGCAATTACCGAAGCCGACTACTATAAGGCCGGAGAAAGAATCAATACATTAACCCGTGCTATATTGTGCAGAGATAATGAAAGAACTGCCAAAATGGAATGGGATGAAATGGAAAAGGTCATGTATAAGAGAATAGATATGGAGCAGTTCAAGATTACTGTCGCAAATTGGTATGAGGCGTTGGGGTGGAACAGAGAAACCGGCTATCCTACCATGGAACATCTGAAAGATATGGGCATTGAAGATCTTGCGCCTGAACTGGAAAAGATAGGCAAGTTAGGTTAAAGAAAGGGCTGGAAATACCATGTGCCCTTAAAAGAGCAGGCCCAAAATATGAAGGGAAGATAGACGTTAAGGAGTAAATGATGAAACCAGAGTATCGATATATTGTTTGGGGTCCGGGAATCGTGTATACCAATAACTTCGCCAACTACTGCGCGGATTTGCGTGAATTCAAGAGCCCGCTGATTGGCCACAGGGAGCGATTGGGTACAGGAGAATTTGCCGCATGACTGATATTCCATATTACAGAGAAGTCGCAAACGAAAAGGACGTTTTCAGAGCCGCATGGCAAAGCCGTCGTGCGGTAATGCTCAAGGGCCCTACCGGCTGTGGCAAGACGCGCTTTGTCGAAGCAATGGCGGCGGAACTTGGGCGCCCTTTAATTACAGTATCCTGTAATGAAGATCTGACCGCAGCAGACCTGCTTGGCCGTTACTTGTTAAAGGGTGGCGATACCCAGTGGATGGACGGAACGTTAACCCGTGCCGTACGTATGGGGGGAATCTGCTATCTAGATGAGATCGTTGAAGCCAGAGCCGACACAACGGTTGCCATCCACGCCCTTACCGATCATCGGCGTGAAATGTTCATTGATCGCCTTGGTGAACAGTTGTCAGCGCCGCCTGAGTTCATGATGGTTGTATCGTATAACCCAGGCTATCAAAGCATCTTGAAGGACTTGAAGCCCTCTACACGCCAGCGG
>JBDRRF010000017.1:0-3354 GCA_043825875.1 Pseudomonadota bacterium
TTACTATATAACGCCCTTTATATTTATAGTTTTATATGGTAGAAATAGGAAAGAATATGGTGAAGCAGCGTTCTTACTCTTAATAATATGTGATATTTAGGCCATAAACTACATATGTAAAGGGCGTCCCCGAACTGTCCCTGAATTTTCGTTAAACTGGTAATCCGTTGTAATGCCGTTTGGCAATACCATCTTTGTGCGCCTGTTCCACTGGTAGGTGAATGATATTGTCTTTCCGTCAAAGGTAATGGATGTCGGCTGGTTGTTCTTGTTATAGACATAGTTGTAAACCTTGCCTTCCGGTGTTGTAAAAGTAGCTTTGTTGCTGAAGTTATCGTAAGTGTAACTGTACGTTTTACTGAACGGGCCGTAGTTTACCGTCTCGGAGGTCTTTCTGTTCAGCTCATCCCATTCATAGCTTCCGCTCACTCCGTCTTTCGAATACGTGAGCATACTGCCTACGGCATTATAGGTGAAGCTGTCGATCTTGCCGTCGGCATAAGTGATTTCTGTAAGCCTGTTTGCCGCATCGTAGGCGAAAGTGCTTATCTGGCCTTTGGCGTCTTTTACGGTTTTTAATAGTCCGTTGGGATAATAGGTATATTCTTCCGTTTCTCCCATCGGCCTTGTTTCTTTTATCTTTCTGCCGGCAAGATCATAATCAAATGCCGTGGTATTGCCTTCGGGGTCTGTGACGGATTCCAGGCGGTTTGGGTTGTCATCATAAAGAGGAAAGTGTTTCTCTCCTCCCTTTGGAAAAGGGAGGCCGGGAGGGATTTATAAAAAGCTTTTCCAATCAGATTATTAAATCTTTACAGAGGGGGAATTGAGGGCATCCTGCAAATGACTAACAGTCGGACATAACAACTGTATCAGATGAATAGAGCCATGGTAAAAAAAAGCGGTTAAAGAAAAAATCTCCGACCGCTGTACGTTTGCATTTCTTAATCACTAATCAAGGTTTGACCCTGATCCTTTGACTCTGATCCTCTGATCCCTTTATCCACATCTTTGTATCGCTCCGATTACCATACATTTTTTACAAATATAAAATATTACCTGTACAAATTTATTTCCCACGAAACCCCTTTTATCTTGGCAATCATCAGCAATAGCAGCCAATAAATGCATTGTATTATTACATGAACAGCATCTAATCAACTCTAACTCTTTCTGAATTAAATATGGCTCTCCTCCAATTTGGTGTTGAGGTGAACATAAATATTGATACTTTTTTTCAACATCCATATATTCGTCTATCTCGGAAGAATTCAATTTCTTTATAGTTTCCTGTTCAATATTTGTTAACTCACTTAAATCTAGATAGCTTTCTGGGAAAAAAGTCGGATAATTTTCATATGGGAAATCATCTATAGGATTACCGATTTTATACTTTAATATCTTTATCTCCGAATCACTAACTATTTTATAAAAAAATTTTTCTTGAGATAATGTACATTTCCAACAAAAGAATAAAGACAAAACTTTATTTTTAATGCTAATATTTATTCGTTTATCCCTTAAATCTATCATTAGAAATCTTATTAGTTGTTTATTACAATTTGGGCAAACTGCTCCTTGTATATTATGTTGCCCACAAAAGAGATGTCCGTGATCAACATGTTTACTAATAGTTTTTAAATATTTAATGAAGTATCCTTTTTTCTGTAAAATAAAATCTTCCATATTTATCCTCAAATATACCCTATAGGATTGTTTTTTGAATCATATGGTTTATTTTTATCCAATTGAGACTCTACCCCTAATTGCTCCTCTGTCGCTTGTTGCCAATAATCTATCCCTCTCTCATTAGCTCTCTTTTCAATATTTTTTGCGTTTAAGACTGTTGAAAATAAACCAATAACACCAACTCCACGTAATACTTTTAATCTACTACCCCTTCTAACAACACTCCATGGCTTGCCTCCATTCTTTTTTATTGAATTATGAATTTTATCAAGAAAAGATTTAATGTGTGGATTTTTTGAACGTTTAATTAGTTTTATAAACTGTTCAGCCTGAGGAATAGTCATTTTCTTAGAGCAAATATTATTTTTCTTTAAATAATTATCAAACAATTTTCTCACTGCAACATTATAATCGTTATGTTCTGTAGACCATCCATGCCCACCAGGTATTGGGCCAGTTGTAGATTTATTAAAATATGTCATTACTTCTGGAGGTAAATCATAATCTGTAAATACTGCCACCGGATGATAGTGATGACCTTTAGATTCTAATCCATACGGGTCAATTAAATTTACCGGATCATTTAGGACATACGTATATAGATTTAGATCACCACCACCAAACCCAATAGGATCGGCCTGTAGAACAATAGGGGACGGGTATTGATATATTGATATTAGCTATTCAATAATTTTGAGCCCTTTCTCTTTTATTATCTTTTCGCCCCGTTTTATTGATTGACTGGCCGTGGGTTGTGATATTCCAAGCTTTTTGGATAACTCCACGGTGCTTAGACCAAGTTCCCGTGCCGCCCAGTAGCATAATACACTCCGAGCTTCAACAGTCTCAGGATACCTTCCTGGTCGTATAACAATATCTCGTTCTAATCCGAAAACTGCTGCAACTTTACCTACCAGCCAATCAAAATCATATCCCCTGGCCATATATAAATAGCGGCGTTCGAATTGTTCCCTACAGCCTTCTAAAACCTCTTGTACAAAATACCCGTCTCCAAGAATGCGTTCGTCTCCTTTAATCCTGTCTTTCGCTTTACGCATAGCTTTTACAGCCGACCAACCACCTAAACTTCGTATTAAACCACCGCCGACCAATTCAGGCCTTTTCCCATCGCTGATGCCTTCTTCTACAAATTTTATGTATAAACGGCGTGCCACGGATATCTTTTCTCCAAATAAAGATAATATGTATTGAGTATTTTGCCAATCATTTCGGCACTTGCCCGATAGTGCACAATGCCCGCTATAGACAAAGCTCTTCAAGCTGTTATAGTCGGGCACGATCCCGGCTCGCAATGGATTTAGATGTATATAACGGGCCAACTCCTTCAAGTACGGATCTTCCTGACAAAGAATAGACTTGTATCGATTCTGAAAAACATGGCCATGACGTTTATGCCGTCGATTGAACTGAACAGCATATCCCGTCAAAAGCCTTCTCATTACGGTTGCAATTGGAGTAAAACCGGTTCGCAATAATAGATGAGCATGATTTGGTATCAGCGCCCAAGCAAAACAATCAGTATTTGTTTCAATTAATATCCTGGCCAGACGGTTTACAAATGCGTCTCGATCAAAATCATCATAAAAGATTTTACGACGTTCGATTCCTCGCACAATTATGTGGTGTAACGCACCCGTTGTATCA
>JBDRRF010000018.1:0-87760 GCA_043825875.1 Pseudomonadota bacterium
CCAGTTTCAAAACGCCCCATTTTGGCCGATCTCTGCGTTGGGCTCAAATTTCAATCCTCGAAATACTAAATGTATTCCTGTGGTTGAAATTTTCTCCCGCCTTGAGCTTGACCAAACTGAAACGTTTTGAAAGTGGCTCGATAATATAATTTTTTCTTTACGTTTATTAAAAGGATAAACTATAAGAAGGCCGAACATATTATTGCAAAAAATATGTTGATAGATTAATATAATTTCAAAATTATCTTATATAATTAATGATTGTTAAGGAGATTGGTCAATATGAAAATTCATACGCTGTTATTGCTTGTCGCCCTGGCAGTAATTGCCGCTTTTGCTGCACTTAACTGGACCACATTCACAACAACGACAACTCTTTTTCTGGGTTTTACCGATGTTCAGGCACCTCTTGGATTAGTCATGCTTGGAGCAGTATCTTTTATAACTGTTTTGTTCCTAGTGTTTATGATCTATCTGCAAACATCTGTACTATTTGAGTCTCGTCGCCATGCACGGGAACTGCAGGCCAATCGTGAACTTGCAGACCAGGCCGAGACTTCGCGTTTCACTGAATTGCGAACCTTCATGGAAACAGAAATAGCAAAACAGGAAGCCTTAAACAAAGAATCGAATGCAGCCATGCAGGCAAAGATAGATCTGCTTAATCAAGACCTCATAACTGCAATAGAACAGTCGGGAAACACACTTGCGGCATATATCGGTGAAATGGAAGATCGGCTTGAAAGAGGAGATGATGATCAGACTCCCAACCTACTTCCTGATATCGCCGATGAAGAAAAAGAGTTATGATATGTCAGCATGAATGTATGTCACTGATGAGCCAGTTTCAAAACGTCCCATTTTGCCGATCTCTGTGTTGGGCTCAAATTTCGCACGAAGTGACACGTAGTGAAGCATAAGCGCTAGCCTTTAGCGCTATCCTCGAAAAACTCGATGTATTCTTGTGGTTGAAATTTTCTCCCGCCTTGAGCTTGACCAAACTAAAACATTTTGAAATTGGCTCTTGGGTTTGTCTTTTTTGCTAAAATTACATTTGCATCTCAATGATATTTAGTATAATCTATTACCAAGAATTTTTAATTCATTCTCTCTTTTCTGCTCCCCACTAAATATGTTCTTTATTCATTGTTAATTATATAAAAATAACAACTGACGATAAGCCAAGAATTCAAATGTGAAATTTATTTCTCTAAAACTATTCATTACACTTGGGTTCATTATTTATTTTTATAATCATATAATTTTAATACCTTAAAGTAAATATAGTCAATCGTTCAAACTGTTATATGCGCAGAAAAGGCTGAATTGAGATTTTCACCCCATTGGAGGGTTTTATAATGGAGAGAAAGCCGACCTATGAAGAATTGGTACAAAAGGTAAAAAAATTAGAAAAAGAATTAATTGAATTAAAAGCAATACGTATGTATGCGGATCCGACAAAAGATATAGCAGGCAATGGTATCCGCTCGGATACTACAGGATTCAAAGAGGTTGAACGGATTGAACAGCATACTGATAACTTATATCGACAGCTAATCGATCTTTATAACAGCCCGATCCATGTTTATGACAGAGAATCAAGGCTCATATTCATGAACCGGAAAACAGCTGAGATTATTGGCGGTAAGCCCGAAAGTCTTATAGGAAAAAAACTAACGGAAATCTTTGTATCTCCTATGGCTGAAGACTTGGTGAAAAAAAATCTAAATATTATTGAGACAGGACAACCAGCTGATTATGAAATCCCCATTGAATTTTTCGGCAAAAAAAGATGGTATTGGTCTCATGCTCAACCCATAAAAGATAAAGATGGTAATTTCTCAATTCTAATGGTTATCTCTTATGATATTACCGAACGTAAAAAATCGGAAGAAAAACTCAGGAGGAGGGAACATTTGTTAAACCAAGCCCAGAAGCTTGCGCATCTTGGCTCATACGAACTGGATATAAAGATTAACGATTACGAACGTTCCGATGAATTATTCCGGATTTTCGGTGTTAACAGGCATGAAGTTGTTTCCGATGAGCGTATAATCAAAACCATACATCCTGATGACAGGAATTATGTAGAAAAGCAGTTTAAACTGTCACTAACAGGAAATAACCCGGGACCAATTGAATTCAGAATAATCCGGCCTGATGGCGAAGAAAGGGTTGCCTCGGCCAATTCGGAAATAATATTGGACGATAAAGGTGCCCCGGTTAAATTCATAGGATATGTTTTGGATATCACCGAACATAAAAGAGCTGAGCAAGAAATTCGGCGGAGGGAAAATCGGTTAAACCAAACCCAGAAACTTGCGCATATAGGATCATATGAGTTTGATATGATCAGAAATCGTTTCGAACGCTCTGATGAATTGTTCCGGATTTTAGGTATTAACCAAAATGAAGTTAATCCCGAAGAACGTCTAATCAAATCTGTTCATCCGGATGATACGAATCATTTAGATAAGATTTTTCAACTATTGGAATCAGGGCATAAAATAGGGGCTTTTGAATTCAGAATAATCAGGCCTGACGGCGAAGAGCGGGTTGTCTCTGCCAATGCGGAGATAGTATTTGATGATAGCGGTGTACCCATTAAAAGAACAGGTTATCTCTTGGATATCACCGAAAGTAAAAAGGTGGAGGAAGAACTCAGGCAGAGTGAATATTTGTTAAGCCAATCCCAGCAGCTTGCACATTTAGGATCATATGAATACGACATAAAAACAAACCGCTTCAAACGGTCTGATGAATTATTCCGGATTTTAGGTATTAACCAAAATGAAGTTAATCCCGAAGAACGTATAAACACATGTTTTCATCCGGATGACAGGGATTATGTAGAAAATCAGTTTAAACAGGCCATAGCAGGAAATAGCAGCGATCTGTTTGATTTTAGAATAATCCGGCCTGACGGTGAAGAGCGGGTTGTCTCTGCCAATGCAAAAACATTTATGTCTGATAACGGCATGCCAAGTAAAGTGATAGGGTATGTTTTGGATATCACTGAACGTAAACTGGTGGAAGATGAACTCCGGCAGAATGAAAGCATGTTAAACCATGCCCAGCAGCTTGCGCATCTCGGATCATATGAATATGATATAATTAATAATCGCTACATAAGATCCGATGAAATATTCCGGATTTTCGGTATTAGCAGGGATGAAGTTAATCCCGAAGAAAATTTGATCCGATGGATTCATCCGGATGACAGAGGTTTTGTCGAAAATAATTATCAACTGCTATATGAAGGGATTAGCTATGAAAAAGTTGAATTTAGGATTGTCAGACCTGATGGTGAAGAACGATTTATCTCAGGCATTACGGATGTGAGCTTTGACAATAAAGGTGCCCCGGTAAAAATAGTTGGATGCATTTTGGATATCACTGAAAGTAAAAAGGCGGAGGAAGAAATCCGGCAGAAACAATATTTGTTGGAGCAAGCGCAGAGGCTTGCTCATCTCGGTTCCTATAAATGGGATATAATTAATCAACGCTACGATCGTTCCGATGAATTATTCCGGATTTTCGGTCTTACCAGAGATAAAGTTGCTCCTGATGATACTTTGTTCAAATGGGTTCATCCTGATGACAAAGATTTTATTGAAAAAAGCTATGAAGATACTAATTCAGGGCGTAGCACAGGTAAAAAGGAATTTAGAATTATCCGGCCTGATGGCAACGAGAGGTATCTCTTAAGCGATGAAGAAGTAATGCTTGATGATAGGGGTACCCCCATTAGAAGCATAGGAAGTGTTTTAGATATTACCGAACATAAAAAGGTAGAGGAAGAACTTCGGCAGAGTAAAAATTTATTAGACCAAGCCCAGCAGCTTGCTCATCTCGGATCATTTGAATATGATATAATTAATGTTCGCTATACAAGATCCGATGAAATATTCCGGATTTTCGGTATTAGTAGGGATGAAGTTAAACCCGAAGATCATTTGACCCAATGGATTCATCCGGATGACAGAGATGATATTGAAAAAAAAGACCAAGCGATTGAAGCTGGGAACAAAATCGGTCCGAAAGAATTCAGAATTATCCGGCCTGATGGTAAAGAGCGAGTTATCTTATCTTATTGGGAAATAATATTGGATGATAGTGGTGTCCCCATCAAAAAGATAGGGTGTCTTTTAGATATCACTGAACGCAAAAAAGTGGAAGAACAACGTGAAGAATTGATCCTGCAACTTCAGCAAACCCTTGATAATGTCAAAACACTGAAAGGGCTATTACCCATTTGCTCAAAATGCAAAAATATCCGTACCGATAAGGGGTATTGGAGCCAGATAGAGGTCTACATTCAAACTCACACAGATGCCTCATTCACTCATAGTATGTGCCCGGTATGCATGAAAGAAATGTATGGAAAAGAGGACTGGTTTAAAAATGTAAAAATAGAATAGAGCCTGGCTCACATTGCACATGATAAATTATTACAGCCGTATAAGTAAGTTTTAATATTAAAACCTAAATTTTTTTATCTTAATTATTTTCTTCAAAATTTCATAATCATTTCATAATCATTTCATATTTTAAATCCATAATCCCCAGTAATTAAAAATATCAAGATTGCAGCTTTTAACTTTCAAACAAAAGGGGGTTATGATGAATATCAAATTTAAAAAATGCTGGGTTTTTCTTATTACAGGATTTATTGTTTTTTGTGTTTGCCAAACAGGTTTTGCGGAAAGCAAAGAAGACAAAACACTTTCACCGTATTTTTATGTTGAAAACGGTGATGCGTCTGTGGATAATTTTCCGCTTGAAGAAACGGACGTGAAAGTTAATATAACCGGTGTAATTGCAGAGGTGGTTGTAACCCAAAAGTATAAAAACAATGGGATAAAACCCATTAGCGCGCGTTATATTTTCCCGGCTTCCACACGTGCTGCTGTGCATGGCATGAAGATGATGATTGGAGACGAGGTAATTACTGCAAAGATTGAAGAACGGCAAGCAGCCCAAATAATCTTTGATACAGCTAAAAAACAAGGTAAAAGCGCATCGCTTTTAAAACAGCAGCGGCCCAATGTATTTTCAATGAATGTAGCCAATATCATGCCGAATACTTCCATACTTGTTGAATTAAGTTACACGGAGCTTCTGGTGCCAACTGACGGCATTTATTCATTTGTCTACCCAACGGTTGTGGGCCCCCGCTATTCCAGTCAGTCGGAAGCTAATTCGCCTGAAACCGATCTGTGGGTTAAAAACCCTTATCTTAAAGAAGGATCTTTGCCCCGGACACATTTTAATATTAACGCCCATGTTTCAACAGGGATTGCTCTTCAGGAAGTAATTTGCACATCACATGAAACCAATATCAATTATAAAAGTGATTCCTTTGCCGATATCAGTCTTAAAGATCCCGAAGATTTTGCAGGAAACCGCGACTATATTTTAAAATACCGGCTGGCTGATGAAAAAATAGAGTCAGGACTTTTGCTTTATGAAGGTAAAGATGAAAACTTTTTTCTACTTATGGTACAACCTCCGGAAAGCGTTTTGCCAAAAGATATTCCGGGGCGTGAATATATATTTGTTGTTGATGTATCAGGTTCCATGCATGGCTTTCCATTAAATACTTCCAAAATACTTCTTAAAAATCTTATCGGAAAACTTAAGCCAACCGATAAATTTAATGTGATTCTGTTTGCAGGCAGATCAAATTTGATGTCTTCTACTTCTTTGCCTGCAAATACAGAGAATATTAATCAAGCCATACGATTGATTGATGGGCAGTCCGGCGGCGGCGGAACCAATTTGTATGCGGCATTAAAAAAGGCAATGGATATTGACAAAGATGAATCATTTTCAAGAAGTATTGTAATTGTGACAGACGGCTATATCACTGCTGAAAAAGATGTGTTTGACCTGATTCATAATAATCTTAACCGGACAAATGTTTTTTCGTTCGGTATTGGAAGCAGTGTAAATCGATACTTAATAGAGGGCATTGCCAAAGCAGGGCTGGGTGAACCATTTGTTGTTACAAAGCCTGAAGAAGCCTATCCTGTCTCAGAAAAATTCAGGCAATATATCCAGTCTCCTGTGTTAACCGGCATTTCGTTAAACAAATCCGGGTTTGAAGCATATGATATTGAACCTGAAAGTATCCCTGATCTTTTCGCAAAAAGGCCGGTAGTTGTTTTCGGGAAATACCGGAATAATGCCAAGGGTGTTATCGAAGTTAGAGGGCAAAGCGGATCGGGAGAATATGTTCAAGCAATCAATGTATCTGATGCCAAACCTTTGGAAACAAATCATGCGCTTAAATATTTGTGGGCAAGAACCCGTATTGCACAACTTTCGGATTTTAACTTCAATTATAACAGTGAAGAAAACAAAAAAGAAGTAACCTCTTTAGGGATTTCATATAATCTGCTTACTGCAAATACTTCTTTTGTAGCAGTACGTGAAGTTGTGGTCAATCCCGAAGGACAAAGCAAGGATGTAAACCAACCTCTGCCTTTACCAAAAAATGTATCAAATCTTGCTGTAGGTGGTAGTATGGCAAGTGTCCCGGAACCGGATATATTGCTTTTGGTTATTGCTTTTGGTTTTATTACGGGTGGAGTTCTTATGCTTAAAAAAGGATTTACGATCTATAAAAATAAGGGGAATACTTTTTACTTATAACCCTTGAACTCTGGAATCCTTGAATCCTCAAACCCTTGCAGGAAAATTATGAAAGATAATTTTTTAAAAAGATATCTTCTCCCACAAAAGCTTGTTTTCTATACACTTGCACTGGTTATAGCTTTTGGCCTTAAATATCATTACAGTCATGCTGATAGCGATGATCTGGTCTGGATTTTGGCCCCTACAGCAAGCCTGGTAGAAATGATTATGCCGGTAACTTTTGAACTGGAAAAAGGGCAGGGATTTATCTGTAGCGAAAATCACATTATCATAGCTCCGGCTTGTGCAGGTGTAAATTTTATGATTATATCATTTTGCATGTTAGCCTTTTACGGGATTTATCGCTTGAATTATATAACGGAAAAGTTCATGTGGCTGTTTTTCAGTCTTGCAGCAGCTTTTGTGCTAACACTTGTTGTAAATACAGTTAGAATTATCTTATCAATTAATTTGTATGAATCGGGATTTAGCATGGGATGGTTTACGCCATCACGGATTCATCTGGCCGCAGGAATTTTCATTTATGTATCCTGCCTTTATATCGCCTATTTTACTATTCGATTAATTCTCAATAAATATCAACTTAATCTTATGAAAAAGAAAACCAAAGAAACCAAAACACCTATGCAGCCGTTTGAAGGGAAACGAAATCTAAGTATTTTGATTCCCCTTATATGGTACTGGCTCATCATGCTGGGGGTTCCATTAATAAACGGCTGGTATAAGAAAAGCATAAATCTTTTTGGAGAATATACTGCTGTGGTAATAATTATATGTTCGGTCATTTGCCTGGCTTTTTTCTGTTTTCAGTTGTTTTATGTGAAATTAATAGATAAGATTGCAAGCCATAAAACAAACGGTATTCATACACTTGTATACCCTGATAATTCGGACAAGCTGCAATCGTAAGATTCCGACACATTCTAAACAGGGACTAATATCATGAAGCCAAAAATCCTTATTGTTGAAGATGAACCTACAATTATAGATTCCATCCAGTATGCTCTTGAAACTGACGGGTTTGATGTTAGTTGCCTTTCATCCGGCAACCCTGTCATGCAACTATTATCTGAAAAGAAGATGGACCTTATTATACTTGATATTGGTTTGCCGGATATTAATGGTCTTGAACTGTGCAAAGAAATCAGAAAGACTTATACTATCCCCATTATTTTTTTAACGGCCAGAGCAGATGAAGTAGATCGTGTGGTAGGCCTTGAAATCGGTGCAGACGACTATGTGGTTAAACCTTTCAGCCCAAGGGAACTTACAGCAAGGGTTAAAGCCGTATTGAGGCGCACATCAAACGCAAATATCCCAACACCTTTGGCCGGGACGTTTCAACCAAAATCATTTCAAATAGATGAGTCAAAGCGCCGTATATCCTATTTTGATACTTCTATGGAACTATCCCGTTATGAGTATGAAATCTTGAAAACATTCATCCAAAGACCGGGGCAGGTCTATACTCGTGATCAGCTCATGGATATTGTGTGGGATGAACCCGAAGCCAGCATGGATCGAACCGTTGATGCACATATTAAAAACATTCGTGCAAAACTTAAAAGTATTAATAGTGAAATCGATCCTATTATAACACATCGTGGAACGGGATATTCACTGAAAGAGGGTCTATGAAATTAGGAGTAAGAATCTTTATCTGTTCTCTTTTAATATTTGTGGTTTGCTTTTATCCTCCCATAAACTGGATACTTGATAATCTTCGTATCCGTTATTTAGAAGGAGTCGAAGATCCGCTTGTTGATCAGGCTAATATCCTGGCGTCAATAGTGGGTATAGAAATGGAATCAGGAAGTTTTAAACCTGAAAAATTTGATAAAGCATTTAAAAATGTCTATGCACGCAATCTTTCTGCCGGAATCTACGACCTTTTAAAAACGGAAGTGGACATCCGGGTTTATATTACAGATAATTCCGGAAAAGTTATTTTCAATTCATATAGTAGCAATGAACTGGGAAAAGATTATTCCAACTGGCGGGATGTCTATTTGACTTTAGGTGGTGGATATGGTGCAAGGTCCACTTTGGAAAATGAGGATGACTCAAACTCTTCTGTTCTGCATGTGGCAGCACCTATAATGGTTAACAATAAAATCGCCGGTGTCCTGACTGTTGCAAAACCAACCACGAATATCAATAATTTTTTGAGAAGAGCCAAGCCCCGGATTATAGGAATCGGAGCCATCTCTCTTTTGGCAGCAATATTTTTGGCATACCTGATTTCGATCTGGATAACCCGCCCGATTATACGGCTAACCAATTATGCCAATGGTGTTGGAGCAGGAAAAAGACCGGCTTTTCCTAAACTCGATAAAAGCGAAGTCGGGGAGCTGGGAAATGCTTTTATAAAAATGCAGGAGGCTTTGGAAGGCAAAAAATATGTAGAGCAATATATTCAGAATTTAACCCATGAAATAAAGGGCCCGTTATCAGGCATTCGCGGAGCAGCGGAATTACTACAAGAAGATATGCCGCCTGATAAACGCGAGCAGTTTTTAGCAAATATCCGCTTTGAGACCAATCGAATTCAGGGAATAGTTGATCAGATGCTGGAATTATCAGTTCTGGAAAACTTAAAAAGCATACAAAAATCTGAAACATTGACGATTCATTCACTGGTAAAAACCGTACTTGAAAGCAAAAAAGCAAGCATTTCCATAAAAAAAGTTAGTATAAATTTTAAAATAAAAGAAGATATATTTATCCAGGGTGATTCCTTTTTACTTCATCAGGCCATCTCCAATCTTATCCAGAATGCCCTTGATTTCAGTATGCCCCATGAGCAAATTGATTTAACTGCCCGAACCAAATTAAATAATGTGATTTTTGAAGTGGCAGACAACGGCCCCGGAATTCCGGATTATGCCGGTGATAAAATCTTTGATAAATTCTTTTCTCTTCAACGGCCTGATACTGGAAAGAAAAGTACAGGCCTGGGTTTAAATTTTGCCAGACAAGTGGCAATACTACATAATGGGGATGTGTACCTTAAAAATCGTTCTGAAAAAGGAGTAGTTGCAACACTGGTTCTGCCCATAAAGGAATGAATTGAGAGTTCACGGTTGAACACTTTTTCAAAAGCTTTTTGATTAATATTATTCCAAACAAAGCTTATATTACTAGCTTATGAGTTCTGCAAAAAACTATAAAATTACTTATAGGGAGATACAAAAATGCGGAAATACGTTCTTTTCGTCGCCCTACTTCTCATTCCCACTGCATTATATGGCGCAAGTTTTGATTGTGCCAAAGCAAGCACCACAATTGAAAAATTAATATGCCAAGATCCGACGCTTTCGGATCTTGATAGCAAGATGTCTGAAGCATACGAACAGGTTCTAAAAAATAAGAATGATGCGTTCCAGCAAAAAGAACTACAACGTGGCTGGCTAAGCGATATTCGGAACCGGTGCACAGATCTATCTTGCCTTAAGTTGGCCTATACAAAGCGTATTGAACAATTGGCCATAAAAAGCGCTTGGATGACCAATGAAAAAGAACAAGCAATCTGCAAGGCAGTTGTTGATGCTGTTAACGACGGGTCTATAGCAAAACGCATAATACCATTCGAACAAGCAAGCCAAGAAGACAAACTTGCATGGAAAGATAATAGCCCATCTTCTATGCTTTATTTGTATCAAACCTTGAAGATAAACGCCCATGGCAAACCTATCACGTTGGGCCTGATTCAGGGAGGCGGTACTTGCGGTAATTGCGACATAGAAGATATCAAAGCTCCCGTAAACGCTGTTTACCCCCCTTATGATTCAGAGGAACGATTTCGCTGGGGGGGCTGGGGGGAGTGTGATCATTTTCTTTTTATTGAAGGTGAGCCGATTATTGTTACTGGCAATTTCAAATGGGGTTTATCTAACGCCTCTTTCGTATCTTGGTTAGCACCAGACGGTGCTAAACGCGCTCTGTGCGCCTTTGATATAGATCCAGCAAAAAAACCTACAAGAAACTTAATGACCAACAACAATCCTAAATTATGTGATGCCGTTAGCAATAACCGCTTCGACGAAATCCCCTGGACTACATCACTTACTATACCAAAAGAAAGATCAGATAACTATGCGGCAAGGTGGGACTCAAGCAATAACCACTTCGACGAAATTCCCTGGACCACATTACTTATTATACCAAAAGAAAGCTCTGATAACAATGCGACAAGGTGGGACTCAAGCAATAATGCAACATTAGATATTAATCTTGACGGAAAGGATGAAACCATAGTTCTGTTTGACTATTCGTCAGGCGCTGGCTGCGGATCTTACCGTCAATGGCTACGAGAGTTTACACCATATCAGGGCACCGCATTACCAGAAGGATCACAGACACCTCTTAACCAGATATTTGCAGGGAATGGGAATGGGCCAATCAAAAACGCAATGAAAGGAGATGATTGGTACACTATAAAACTGTTTCGGTATGCAGGTAAGCCTTATATTCTTGCGCAGGGAACTGAATGCAGTGCCCAGGTTATTTCTGTTTGGGAAAATCAAATATCCACTTGGTGCGAGTATCAAGTATTACCTCAGTATAAAGTTGGGATTTATTATCCGGTTGAAACCTGGCCGGAACTGAAAATATCGACGTTCAAAAAAACTAAAGGGGCCCAGGCATTACATAATGCTGCATATAGCAATAACATGGAAAAAGTCATAACTCTTATCAGAAGTGGAACCCCTGTAGATGTTGCCGATGAGTCTGGACTTACGCCACTTGGCATGGCGCTATTAAAGGATAACATAGATATGATCAAGCTGCTTCTTGATAACGGTGCATCTGTAGATGGTGTACGCGGGTGGCGAATGTCACCACTCATGTCAGCAACAAATAGAAATAATTTTGAGCTTGTGAAGTATCTTTTAGAGCGAAAAGCTGATCCGAACCTCCGATCTGAACCTCATCCATTAATATATAACGAGAAGGGATGGACTGCTCTTGGGCTTGCAAGAAAAACAGAGGAACACTTCAGCCGTAACCCAAAATCTGAAGATGCAAAGAAGAATAAGCGTATCATCGAGCTGCTATTGAAAGCCGGTGCAACACAATAAGCAGTCTTTGTTTTATATAATTTTGCCAGACAAGTGGCAATACTACATAATGGGGATGTGTACCTTAAAAATCGTTCTGAAAAAGGAGTAGTTGCATCACTGATTCTTCCCATAAAAGGAGATTAATCTATGAATACACAAGAAACCATCAAAAAATCTGGCGATTTTATTCGAAACGCTACGACACTAAAAATTGTCTTCATCGGATTACTGGTTATCATTCTTCTAATCCCAACATCAATGATATCATCGGTGATGAGAGAAAGAGAATCAAGAAGAGACTCTGTGGTTCGAGAAATAAACCAAAAATGGGGAAACAATCAAACTATTGCCGGGCCGTTTTTTACAGTTCCATATAAATCTTTTTATGAAGACAAAAATGATAAGCAAAAATTCAACATTCATTACCTTCATATTCTGCCAGAACAAATTAATATTGATGGGCAAATAGACACACAGATCAGATACAGAAGTATTTACGAGGCTGTTTTATATAACAGCCAAATCACTTTAAACGGTAACTTCACAATTCCTGTACTGAAACAATCTAATATCAACCCGGAAAATGTGCTTTGGGAAAAAGCAATATTTTCTATTGGCATCAACGATATGAGAGGGATTCAAGACAATATTGATATAATATTCAACGACAAAAAGTATAAAGCAAATCCTGGATTGAAAACAACTGACATCGCATCATCAGGTGTACATTGCTTTATTCCCCTGTCACCAACCAAAACCAGAAATACGTTTTCCTTGAAACTCAATCTAAATGGCAGTGAAGAAATTCAATTTGTCCCGCTAGGCGAAACAACTACCCTTAAACTTAAATCAAGCTGGCCTTCTCCAAGTTTTAATGGTTCATTTCTCCCAACAACCAGAGTAGTGTCAGATAAAGGCTTTTCTGCTAAATGGAGCATTTTGCATTTCAATAAAAATTTCCCTCAATTCTGGGTGGGAAATCAATATAAGGTTAATGATTCCTCTTTTGGGCTGCAATTGCTCATTACTGCTGACATATACCAAAAATCTATCAGAATATCGAAATACGCAATAATGTTTATTGTTTTTACATTCGCAGCTTTTTTCTTTTCAGAAATTATTAACAAGAAAAGAGTTCACCCTGTTCAGTATATTTTAATTGGACTTTCCGTTATTTTATTTTATGTTTTACTTCTTTCAATCTCTGAACACTTAAATTTTGATATTGCATACATTCTATCCGCATTAGCCACAACTATAGTAATAACCGGTTACACTAAAGGTATTATGAAAAACAAGTATTTTACATTAACGGTCTTTGGTATATTAGTTATTCTATACTCGTATCTATACATTATCCTTCAACTTGAAGACTATGCCTTAATTATGGGCAGCATTGGATTATTCATCGTACTAACAACAGTAATGTATATAACAAGAAAAATAGACTGGTATGCTATAGAAATAAATCAAAACTGACAATCTACTCTGTCACTTCTTAGGACTGGTTGCCAATGAGGAACAGTATAAGGCAAAAAGGCTGATTGGATATGGAGTTGATTTTTGTAGCAGTAATCCGAATATAACCATAATTATTTTAAAGTAATTATGAGATGCTAATGGTATATTTTCCTCTGGATAGTAAAGACCATGGTAACCGCATTGAGGTTTTTTATACACTCTGCTTGGGTTAATATTATGTTTATTGAGAAAATAAAAAGCAGTAACAACTCCTTTCGTCATTCCTGCGAAGGCAGGAATCCAGCAATTTCACTTGGTTCTGGATACCGGATCAAGTCCGGCATGACGGTTTAAGTTGTTTGTACATAGCCATTATTTCTAAATGCGGTTACCCTGTAGAAAAGACCAAATTATTAGATCATGCTTTCAGATATTGTTAGCATTTGAAGTTATCCTGTTAGCACTTTACTATGTAATCCTAAGAGCTATACTGATAGAAAATGCTTTAAAATATAATTTGAAGGTTGATAAGGCCTTTTTACTTTGGAAATATACAGATCAGCACAATAACTTTTTATAAAAAGTAATGGAAGTAAGGAAAATGCTACAAGTTAGAAAAATCCCTTTAGATATTTTAAGCATCGTACTGTACTGTTTTTCTCTGATATTTCCTGTATTCTATACGGAATCGGTTATGGATCGATGGGCAGGACAAATCGAACCAGGCCCAACATGGTACGGCATCGGAACGCTTCTTTTGGGTTGGCTTCCTGCCCTTCGAGATCCATTCCACAATATCGAATACTGGAGTATTTCTTGGTTTGCAAATCCGTTATTTTTTACTGCTTTTGTATTAATAAGAAAAAAACGTCCGGCATGTCTTCCCATTGCCTTACTCGGCCTGCTAATTGCTTTAACGTCATTATTGTTTAGAAGGATTTGGAACGATAAGGAGCCTCCATCAATAATAATAACTTGCCATGGTATAGGTTTTTAGCTTTGGATAATAGCATTCATTTTAATAACAATTTCAGCGTTGAAAATATTTATAAATAAGCATTGTTAATTATCATATGCGTACCATAAGGGAATATCAGAAAAGATTGATAAAGAGTGTTAATTCAACAAACTATTTGAGATAAATAAAATATAAACCGGACCTGGCTGAAACGCTTGCCAGGCCGGTTATCAGCACCGAATTAAGGCTATCATGCTATGATTATAGGACATTTGCCCGTAGGGTATATTACTTCAAAGTTAATTTTCCCTCGCTTTAGCTCACGGTGCATTTCAATAAATGCATTCATATTGGCTGGCATTTTAGGGGCTTTAGCACCTGATCTGGATATGCTCTATTTTCACCTTGTTGACCATAGGCAACATCACCATCACACTTACTGGACCCATTACCCCATTGTGTGGGGTATCTTATTGCTCATATCCCTTGTCCTGCTCAAGACAATGCGATTGTCAAACCGTCCGGTTTTTATGTTCATTTTTTCACTCAACGGGCTTATTCATATGTTTATAGATACCATCGTTGGTGATATTTGGTGGTTTGCTCCTTTCATTGATAAGCCTTTTGCTCTTTTTACTGTTCCAGCCCTATACAAACCTTGGTGGCTAAACTTTATTCTTCACTGGTCGTTTGTGCTAGAAATTGTAGCGTGTATTTGGGCTGTTATACTTTGGCGGTTCAAACGTGTACAACTCTAACGCAGCCAGGCTGCGGAACTCCGTGGGCTGTCACCTTTTTTGCAAAAGAACGCAAAAAAGTCACCAACCCACTCCGTCCGTAGCTGGCGGCGTTATACATTTGAAGAACTAAAATGGTTGGACGATTAAACAATATAATAATCATAATTTTATGCTGGATACTATTTACCTTCGTTGCTTTGTGGATGTTTGGTGTATGGCCAAAAACTATTTTAGCTTGGGTTTTATCTATATTGGTCGGGCCTGTTGTTTTTCTTTTAATTGAGGCATTAGGAGAGGGTTTTTACGAATTATTTTAAAAAATACCTTTTATTAATAGAACCAGAAATAAGATTGAGATCAAAACAAAAGATAAAAGGACATCTTTATCAAGGATTGGCTATCTTCTTTTTGAGGTAATTCTTTTCTTAATTGTTTTGGGAAGCATTCTATATTTTTTGCATAAATATTTTGGTAATAATTTTGAACCAATTTTTATGTTTTTTCAAAAGCACTTTAAATAAATATGTATAACAAGCTCTTTTATCCCCAACCGGGCGTCAGAGTCACTTTTTTAAATGCATTTGGAAATCAAGTTTTATAAGGCACAGATAATGGGCTCATAGCAGTAGATGCCTGACTTATACCTAAAACATCAGCCTTTATAAGAATAAGGGTCCAACAAAATAGTTGCACCAGATAAGCTGGTAAACTGGATATTATATTTGTGAATTATGCGTGATAGCGAAAACAAAATATTCCGTTGTGAATTGAAGGCAATTATCCTTCCAGCAATTAAATTTTCCTTTTTGGGTGGTTTAATATTATTTGGAGCAATCCTATATAAAGAAAATTTTGAAATAGGCAATAAAATGATTGAAGCCGTTTTAATATTTGAGGCGGTGATGATTCCTTTTATCTTAACAATTATGCTGGCAGGAACTTATAGCAATATAATTACTCTCGATAGATTTGGTATATCATCCCGTAATCCTTTCTCGAACTCACTTAAAATTGAATTTATTTCTTGGGAAGCAATAGATAAAGTCTCGCACAAAAGTATCTTTGGATATAAATATTATCTTTTGCAATCAGATTCTTCAGTGAAAACCATATGGATTCCCATGCGTATTAATAATAAATCCAAATTCTCTGAGACTGTTCGTTTAACTGCTGGGAGCAACCATATTTTTAGTATTGAATTGATGAAGGGTTAAACATAACAAGTTTTTACAAAATGAAATGCGAATTATAACACTATCAATTTTATTGCTTGTCTTCGAGCTTTTGTCCTTTTCAAATGCTTTTGCACAGACAAACGCTATTGAAAAGAAATTTAGGGAAGCCGGTCTTATTGATATCCATACGATCGACAGTTCTATACGAGTTGATTTGGTCAATTCCGATCCGGAAAAGAACTATTTTCGAGAAAACTTTTACGATAGTTTGAATAAAGCTTATTTGAGAAATGACGTAGCCGTTAGACTATCAAACGCTCAAAGTCTGCTAAAATCGAAATATCCCGGATTTTCGTTGCTTGTTTTGGATGCAGCCCGTCCCAGAAGTGTTTCGAAACTAATGTATGAAAAGATGAAAGGAACTAAGTTTGAAAAATACGTTGCGAACCCCACAAAGGGATCAATGCATAACTATGGAATCGCCGTCGATATTACTATTGTAGATGAAAATGGTGAAGAAATAGATATGGGGTTTTCTCCTTTTCGAAAAAGCGCTTTTGAACTTTACTGGCAATTTGCAAAAATTAATATGGGATTCAAAATTAGCAAAGAGCAAAAGAAAAATAGAAAGATATTATCTGATACCATGATCAACGAGGGCTTTTTACCTTTGAGCCATGAGTGGTGGCATTTCAACGGAATGCAAAAAGATAAGGCAAGAAAACGATTTAGTATCATTGAATAAAAGAATCCGTACTATGAAAAAACAAACACTAATATCGTCGGTTATATTTTTTATTTTTCTTATTACGGTAATTGTATTACACTTTTCCGGCTACTGGCGATTTGATAATCCGAAAATCGATCAATATCCAATTCGGGGAATTGATGTCTCTCATCATCAGGTCAAAATAGACTGGAATAAAGTAACGAAAGAAGACTTCATGTTTGCATTCATTAAAGCAACAGAATGAGGAACATTTATAGATCCTGAATTCAAAAGTAATTGGGAGGGAGCATCAAATACCGGTTTAATAAAATTTAAAGCGTTCTTTAACCACCCAGAAAAACGTCTTGTCAGTATTATTGAGGTTAATCAAGCAACCAAAAATTGACCCTGAATGTAACATATAACAATTATTACATAACTTTGCTCTTTCAGCCGATCGCTTATCGCGACGACTGAAGAGCTGGTTTGACGCAAGGAAAACCAATGAAATTACTATCAGCACTTATATACATGGGTTTCGGAATGTGGATTCTTTTTCAAGTAGTAGAAGAACCCCCATTCTGGTTAGGTATCACTGTATGGTTCTTATTAATGTTTTCTTCAGTTGTTATATTTAATGAAGGATTTATTAGAAAACTAAAAAGGCAAACTGATAAAGAATATATGAAAGAGCTTTTAGATAAAGGAAAAGCAAAAAAAGAAACTTATAATGTAGATTCCGCTTTATATTTTGATGATCTAAATACTGGATGTGCTGTACATTTATTAGATATTGGTAATAATCAAATCCTATGCTTGTATGGGCAATATTTGTATGATTTTGAACCTATAAATGACGATCCAGAAATAAACCAACCAAGAAAATTTCCAACTAAAGAGTTTTCTCAAATAAAGAGGCTTAAAGATAATTATATACTTGAATTAATACCTGGCAATGAAGTTGTTGAACCGAAAATAATAAAAGAACCGAAAATCGAAGAATTTTATAAATTAAATCCAAAGTTAATTGATGGAAAAATTATTAATAAATTGTCTTTTAAAGAGGCTCTATCACTTGTACAATAAGTGTCTAATAATTAAATCAAGATAGTTCGCTTTGCTCACTGGGACGACGAAAAGCGTTGACACTTATTAAAAACATTATTCCTGTAGAATTATGCGAATAACGATACTAAGCGTAATATCAATTGTGCTCTTTGCGATGGCAATAATGTCAGCAACCAAGGCATCAGTATTTGGCCACCCGATACACACCGCAAAGCTTATAGTAATTTTTGTTGCCACCTTCGCTCCGATAATTGTCTGGTTTTTTAGTTCCAGGGCAAGAATTGCCAATTCTCAAAGATTCGTTACTACGTATTATCGCGTTTCTTTGGTGGCAACGATAGTTGTAATGGCCATTTTGCCTTTTATGGATTATTTTCTTAAAGCTCCTCTTCTCTCCAATCGGTCATATGGTTCAGTGCTTTGTAACATGCTGTTTCTCTTTACTGGTCATTATATTTGGAAAGTAATTGTTAAATGAACCGACGTAAATTTCTTAAAATAGCATGTTATGGAGGAGCTGCGGCGCTACTCGCAAGTTATCCGGTATTTGTTGAACGAAATATTGTTCAAATAAACAGATACCGTATCCCAGTTCCTTTTTTGCCGAAATCATTTAACGGTTTTCGAGTGGTCCATTTGACTGATCTTCATTTGGGATTTTTAGTCTCAGAGTCATTTATTGAGGGAGTGATAAAAAAGGCTAATAGTTTAAAACCGGATGTTATCGTTTGTACCGGTGACTATGTGCATGCAAGGAATTCAATAAAGGAAATCGACATAGTTTGGCCAATTCTATCGAAATTGAACGCTAAGTATGGTGTATATTCTGTTTTAGGGAATCATGATCACTGGGCGGATACAGAGAAATCTCTTCAGTGGCTTCAAAGATCAGGACAAAGTGTTAGGCACACATTTAAACCGGTATATAGGGGAAAAGATCGGATATTATTTGGTGGTGCCGGAGACTATTGGGAAGATGATTTGAATATTGACCAATGTTTTTCTTCTTCAAATGAAAGCGATTGCAGAATTTTACTAGCACATAATCCGGATTCTATAGACACTGTATTTAATACTCCGCTATCATTGGTATTGAGTGGGCATACTCATGGTGGGCAAGTATCGATCCCATTTTACGGACCACCAGTACTACCAGTTAAAAATAAAAGGTACTCCAGTGGATTGATAAAAACAAAGAAAGGCAACCTTTTTATTAGTAAAGGAATTGGTTGGGCAATCTATCCTGTAAGATTTAATTGCTATCCTGAAATAGCAGTTCTTGAATTGATGAATACAAAAGAATCAGTACTATGAAAAAACAAACACAAATATCGTCGGTTGTAATTTTCATTTTTCTTATTACGGTAATTGTATTATACTTTTCCGGCTACTGGCAATTTAATAATCCGAAAATCGATCAATATCCAATTCGAGGAATTGATGTCTCTCATCATCAGGGCAAAATAGACTGGAATAAAGTAAAGAAAGAAGACTTTAAATTTGTTGGTAACTGCAAAAAAAGACCTGCGAAGGCAGTACTGTTAAAAGAATTATTTACCTTCATCAGAGAGATAGAAGAAAAATATGGAATTATTAATTTCGCCCAATTAATTTATGACATAAAATTTAGCCTCAATTTCACCAGATGAAATGGCAAACCGAAATGTTGGCATAAGAATAATGACATTAAAACAACAAAAAACAAAATGCATGAAGTTTAGCTTCAGATTATGGAGTCTGATCACTGTAGCTGGTGCTATTGCCAGCGCATTGACCATTCTTAGTTTCTTTGGCCATTTATTTTGGATAGCTGACCTTTTTTCTCATTTCAGGGTTCAGTATTTCATTGGCCTTACAGCTGCAGCCTTGCTTCTTTTGATTCCCCGGAAACGTAAAACAGCCCTCTGCTTCGCCCTGTTGGCTGCGGTTAATCTGTCTACGATTTTGCCTTTTTACATAGGTCAAGCAGAACGAGCTTCTGGTTCTAAACCGACATTTCGCGCAATGCTTCTTAATGTGAACACCAAATTAGGAAATGCTGACCGTGTCTTAGCGGTGATAAATAAATTTGACCCCGACATTGTTGTGCTTGAAGAAGTCAACACCCGATGGATTAATGATCTTCGCCTGGTCACGAACCGATATGGCCACTCCAAGATCCTGCCACGAGGGGACAATTTCGGGATCGCTTTCTATAGCAAGCTCCCACTATTAAGGGCAAACATTGTATATATTGGAACTGCCGGAGTGCCTTCTATAGTTGCAGAAATCGATGCAGCTGGCGAAAAAGCGACGGTAATCGGTACTCATCCGTTGCCGCCGGTCGGCAGCCGTTATTCACACTGGAGAAACGATCAGCTTGAGAAAATCTCGGATTTTGTCGGCAGCGTAACCTCACCGGTACTACTCCTTGGTGATCTGAATGTGACACCTTGGAGTCACCATTTTAGACAATTGCTGAAACGATCTGGGTTGCGCGATGCTTCGCAGGGTCGCGGTATTCAGCCAACATGGCCAACCCAAAACTGTCTCTTGCAAATTCCAATAGACCACTGCCTTCACTCACCTGAGATTGTGATAGTACAAAAAGAGATCGGTCCCCATGTCGGTTCTGATCACTATCCGGTCATTGTTGACTTTATTGTAGAATCAAGCGAAAAAACTGATATCAAACTATCAGTTAAGGCAAAAGCCAGGATTGGCCCATTTTTATAAGTTTATGGCAAAGAGAAAGTTTATCCTATTCTATGGAAATTAGTGATAGCCCTATCTTTGAGTTTATATTTCGGCTGGATTTATTCATTTATTATAATGGTTACTTTTGATGTTTGTAATTATTTTACAATATGCATTAAACGAATAAAAAAACCATACCAAACTCATTACACTCGATAAGAAAGAAACATTTTATAAAAACAAATACAATTTTAGTCCTTATTATTGCCGTGGTCATACTGCCCTTTTCCTCAGCAAATGTTGTGGGAAGTGAGTAAACAAAGCTTCCCCTCGTTGCAAGGGCAAATATCGTTACATCTTGAAATGTGAACAGTCGTGCTTTGTGCAAAATCTCAAAAACACAAATTCATGATAACTAAATGATAGGTCAGCCTAAATATATTACATATTCACTATTCAAGATGTTATACCAATTACCAAATGGATATTAAGTAAATGAGCAAATTGATAAAGCTTTTTAAATGGTCGGCTATTGTTTCCATCTGCATACTGTACGGACTTTTAACAGGATCATATGTTACATTCAGGTTCTGCATAACAGATTTTCACAAACATTGGATGATTATACATCAAGCTGAATCCGTCTTTTTTACTTTGTTGTTTATTTGTTCAGTGATTTCTATTAATCGGTATTGCCGGAAAAATAATCGTGATGTCGGAGGATATATCAGAAGCGCTTTGGTTGTGGGATTTGCAGTATTACTTATTATAACTTTGTGTGATGAACCTCTTATAAAAAGCAAATACAATTGGGAAGATGTTGCAGTTCCGGAAAAAGACTCAGTTGAAAGTTATCAAATCATTGCCGACAACTTCGATCATAAAAACCAGAAAATCGACGTGGATTTGTCGGAAATCGATATAAAAAAAGCCACTTTAAACCCTTTGGCATATGAAGATGCGATACTTGAAAAATGGAAATCTATAAAGGAAGCCCGCAGTATTATCGACCAATTGAATGAATTTAATGAAATAGCTGATTTGTCCGAACCTGATGAGACCATTGATATCAACATCATGGAATTCGAATTTATTGCCCGAGTTTACAGATTATATGCTTTATTTATGATCGAAAAAGAGGAAAGTATTAAAGGCATCCACGAATTGAACAAAATCCATTCAATTGCAAAAAAAGCGCTTCCTTACGCAAGATACCTTATTAACAAAACGATATGGATAGTTATCGCAGAAAGAAATATTCAAACTGCGTATTCGATTGCGCGCCGTTCAAAAGTAGATTTGGATGCGATAGAAGAGCTTAAAAAAGGATTTAAGCCGCTTTCAAAAAAAGAGATTTCATATAAAAACGCTTTTATAACCGAATCTTTTTTCATGCGAAATGAATCAATTAAGGATATGAAAGACATTGGACAAATGGTTGATGGAATTTGCTCATCATTTATCGCATCAGATATTTGCGATTCCTCCTTTAAACGCTATTACTTGAAACTGATTTTTCCGGTTATTCTGCAAAAAAACAAGACAGCAAATATCATCACAAAAAAACTCGATTTGCTAATAAAAGGGGCAACCCTCCATCCTCCGGAATTTGAAACGGCAGGGCTGTCGCAATTGGATAAACCAGTTTTTAAAAATTCGGGGAGCTGGATTTTATTCAACCTTTCCAACACCGATTTAACATTTTATCCTATAAGGGCCGCAAAAACTAAGACCTTAAGTGATATTCTGGCCATCTATTTATATAAAAAAACGGGCGCTGAAATAATACTGGGTGATTACTTCACCGGCGAAAAGTATGTTGAAACATCCGACCCTCTTTTATATAAAAGCCCAGGTTACGACCAAAAATTAAATACGGAAGACGATGTGTATTTTTAGCTCATATCATATTAATTGAAACCGCTGGCGTTAAGCGGGTGGCGGATTTATGCTTAAGACTATTAAAAATTTACATACATAGTTTCAGCTCCAATTGACAAAAGCCGCAACTTATAGCCGCTCCGCCTTCAACGGCCTTGTGATATGGTTGCAAAGAGCAAATTAAAGCCATGGGTAACATTTTTCACGGGCTTTGGCCCAATTATTTATGCCCAGCTCTTTTATTTTTCGGAGGTTCTTTAAAGTAGCTTCACCATGAAATGATTTTAAAAAATCAAATTTATCACACCCTTCAAAATTTTCGCATTCCCAACACCCTTCTAGAGATTTGTTTTTGACGCATTCAATTATTTTACACGTACCTCCGCATCCATCACCATCTGATCCACAGGGATTTTCACAGTTGATTTCAGAAATTGCTTTTACTGTAGCACAAAATAATTCGAAGTTTTCAAATTCTTTTGTGTGAATTTTTTTAACATTTGCGTATTCTGCAAAGTGATTTTTATCGATCTCATTTAGCAATTCGTCAGCCAAGTCCGAGGCTCTGCACTTGTAGCGAATGCAATCTCCACAATAGAGGCCACAATATCCTGTAAGAATTTTTTCTTTCATCATTTCTACCATATAACCACCATCACAGGTGAGTAGGGTTTGCGGACTTCGCAAATGAGAGTTCAATACAAAAATAGGCCAAAACTAAGGCGACCCGCCCCTGCAAATCCTTTGTGAATGGTGATGTTATAAATCGTTGCTATTCATTTCCTCATAGAAGGATGCCGCAGCATCATACTCACTAACATAATATTCTTTTTCTCCGATAAACCAAATGCCTTTTTTATCCCTTTTGCTGAACATTTCCTCAGTTAGATTTACTCCTGAGGATACCAATTGCTCTCGCACTGAGATACCTCTTAACCAAACGCTATGATCAACTTTATATAAGCATTCTTGTGGATCAGTTTCGTTTTTAGTAAAAAAGTCATATACAATTTGCGTAGCTTTTTCTTTTGTCTTTTCAGTGCATAAAAAATTTTGAAAATATCCAATGGAATTCCACTTCTTGTCGGAATTACCAAGCGGCGGCATTTCACACGGTGTTTTGAAATCAACTTGGATTCGTATGATGTAATATCTCATAATCTCAATTTATAAACGCTCTCACCAGGCGTGGCTGCAATCTGGTGCAGTTAATTGTAGGCCCAAATTCAGTATGTCATATATCTGAATCCAAGCATTGGAGGTGCTTTTTTCGGAAGCATCATTTGTCCAGAGGCCTACGCGCCGCTGTAGCCCAATCCGTGTAGGCGGTTGTTAACTGCCATTATGTTGATATTCTACAGATTCCACAAGTAGTTATAAAGCTCTGGATAACTTTATAAATGTAATGATATCCGGAAAGATTAAAGCATTAGCATTCTATTGTTTTTTTGTTTAGTTATGCAAAGGCTGGGGCTCCTTTAACAAAAGAATTTAGGAAGATATATAATTTACTGCCAAATTATTTGCAATAATAAAATGCTTTTAACTTTGCGTATAATTTCCCTTTAGCTTATAGAAATTATTTACCATCACCGATAAGAGGCAATTCTTTTTCCAGGCTGAAAAACACCAGATATTTGCTTTCTTCTCTGGGATATCTTTTTCTAAGTAATGATTTTAATAATTCGGTATCCTGTTCTTCACGTATCTTTTTTAAATAAAGTCTTTTTCCTTTATATCCCGGATCATCTTCGATAAAAAGATAACTTGCATAAGGATTGGATTGAAGATTGTGGTGAGTAAGCCTGTCAAGCATGATGATAGCTATTGTTCCATCTTCAAGAAAATGAGGCCGCGAATATATGGCCGTATTCACCTTTCCATCTTTATCTGCGGTTGCAAACACACTGGTTCCATTTGTACTTTCAAAATATTCTTTGAGTTCCATGATATACCCCTTTTTTATTCGATAAAATATAAATAGTTTGTTTTTCAGACGGCTTAAATGTTAATTATCTGTAAATGCGTTTCTATTTCTTATTAAAATGATAATGGCGAAATAAAAAAGGTCAATCTAAAAATTTCTAAAAAATATTATTGATTACATCTTTTATGAACTCTTACCATAAGGTTTATAAGTTATAGTAAAACTGGATACCGGATCGTAGTCCGGCATGACGGTGAGACTTGAGTGGAGGAAAAGTATGGGAAAACTTGATGGAAAAGTTGCTGTTATTACCGGTGCAGGCCGTGGGATAGGAAAAGCTACGGCACAACTTTTTTCCAGAGAAGGTGCATCGGTTGTAATAAATGATACCGATGAAATTGTTGCTGCAAAATCAGCTAAAGATATAGAAGATTCCGGTGGTAAGGCCATTTCTTGCGTTGCTGATATAGTAAATCCTGAAGATGCTCAGAGGCTAATGGATACCGCTATTGAGAAATTTGGTGCACTGAATATTCTTGTCAATTGTGCAGGTATCACTCGTGATGCCCCAATCCATAAAATGACCGATTTGCAGTGGGATATGGCAATAGATGTAAATCTTAAAGGAACTTTCAATTGTATAAGAGCAGCCGCTAAATATATGCGAATAAAAGGGCATAACGGCCGTATTATTAATATATCCTCAATATCAGGAGTAAAAGGTGCGGCTACCCAGGCAAATTATGCTTCCGCCAAGGGTGGAATCATTTCGCTGACCAAAGTGGTAGCGCATGAATGGGAACGATTTGGAATCACCTGCAACTGTATTGCTTACGGTCCCGTGGACACCCGGCTCACCAGAGCAAGGGAAGAGCAGGAAGAAGAAGTCGCTGGTGAAAAACTGGGAGTGCCGTTAAAAACACGCAATGATATGATGGAGCGATACGACGGCAGAATTATGTCGCCGGAGGATGCGGCCCATCCAATTTTGTTTTTCGCCCTGGATGAATCATGGTGCATAAACGGGAACTGTCTCCAGGCAGCTCTCGGCGGTTTTTCTTAAAAAAGCCTTATAAGCGAATTTATAATTTTACTTAAAACTACATATTATATATAGGTGAACCAAGGAGAATAACTATCAGAATTACCAATTAAAAACTACTCTCAAATTTCTCCTTAGAAAAGTATAAACGGAGTATCCGATCTAAAATGTAACCGATGAGTTGCGCACTGCTCACTACTTCCCCATTAGAAAAGGGGGATAAAGGGGGTTGTGATGAAAATTTTATATAACCCGAAATTGAAGGCTCTATAACGAAAACTCAGAAAGCAAGGTATTTTATCAGAGGTTTTACTCTGGGAACAATTGAAAAATAGAAAAATGAAGGGCTATCAGTTTATGAGGTAAAAGCCTATCGGGAATTATATCGTTGATTTTTATTGCAGCAAACTAAAACTGGTAATTGAAATTGATGGAGAAACTCATAATAATAGATTGTTTTATGATAAGAACCGACAGCAGGCATTGGAGGCTGAGGGTTTAACTGTTTTAAGGTTTAATGATAAAGATGTAAAAAAAGATATAGGAAGTGTTTTAACGACTATCGAAGGATGGGTTGAAAGAAATATGAAGACAGAACAACCCCCTAACCCCCTTTGTTAAGGGGGAATTAAAGCGGTACTTCCTTTATTTCGAGATAATTCACTTGGGTTTACCTTTTATATTATAAGGTTGGTCATATTAAGCCCCAATGCGGTTAACCTGTTAGAAACGTATGCACCATTGAATTTTAAGCTTTTTTAGTGTACTTTAAAATAATCGAAGATGTTTTATCTTTGAAATAATACAAATACAAACCTGAGGAAATAATGAGCAACGAAGATAACCATAATAAAAATATGAACAAAGCATCCGGTACAGTTGAGGCAGAACCTGTTGCCCCTCCGAATTTTATCCGAAATATTATTTCTAATGACCTTAGCTCCAATAAGAACAACGGCAGGGTTATGACTAGATTTCCACCTGAACCAAATGGCTATCTTCATATAGGGCATGCAAAATCAATCTGTTTAAATTTTGGTCTTGCCGAAGAATATAAAGGGCTTTGCAATCTCAGGTTTGACGATACAAATCCTGCTAAAGAAGAAGTCGAATATGTGGATTCGATAAAAGAAGATGTAAAATGGCTGGGCTTTGACTGGGAAAACCGACTTTATTATGCATCGGATTATTTTGAAAAACTTTACGAATACGCGCTGAATCTGATCAAAAAAGGCAAAGCCTATGTATGTAGCTTAAATGCTGAAGAAATAAGAAAATATCGTGGCACACTCACAGAGCCTGGCATTGAAAGCCCTTACAGAAGCCGCAGTATTGAAGAAAATACTGACTTGTTTGAAAAAATGAAAAATGGTGATTTTGAAAACGGATCGCATGTTCTTCGCGCCAGGATTGATATGTCGTCTCCTAATCTGAATATGCGTGATCCTGTGCTATACCGCATTTTACATGCCGATCATCACCGTACATGCAAAAAATGGTGCATTTATCCCATGTATGATTTTGCACATGGTCTTTCCGATTCTATTGAAGGCGTTACGCATTCGATATGCACCCTTGAATTTGAAGATCATCGCCCTCTTTATGACTGGATTCTTGATGCACTGGATATCTTTCATCCGCAGCAGATCGAATTTGCCCGTCTTAACCTTAACTATACGGTATTGAGCAAAAGAAAACTTCTTGAACTTGTAGAAGGAGAATTTGTTTCCGGATGGGATGATCCGAGAATGCCTACAATCTCTGGTTTGAGAAGAAGAGGTTATACGCCTGATGCTATCAGAAATTTTTGTGAGCGTATAGGAGTAGCAAAAAGCAACAGCATTGTCGATATGGCCCTGCTGGAATTTTGCATTCGTGAAGATTTGAACAAACGTGCTCCTCGTGTTATGGGTGTACTAAATCCGTTAAAAATTGTTATTGATAACTATCCCGAAGATCTTGTTGAAGAATTTGATGCGATTAATAATCCGGAAGATTCTTCAATGGGTACCAGAAAGATTCCATTTTCCCGTGAAATTTATATCGAGAAAGAAGATTTTAGGGAAGATCCGCCGAAAAAATTCTTTCGCCTTTCACTGGGGCGTGAGGTGCGCCTCAAGCAGGCATATTATATTACCTGTGTAAGTATTGACAAAGATGAAAACACAGGTGAAATAACACAGCTTCATTGCACTTACGATCCGAAAACAAAAGGCGGCTATTCGGATGATGGTAGAAAAGTCAAGGGTACATTGCACTGGGTTTCGGCTGCACATTGCGTGGAAGCCAAAGTACGTTTGTATGACCGTCTGTTTGTGAAAGAAAATCCGGCTGATGGAAAAGACGGTAGTAATTTTAAAGATTTTATAAACCCAGGATCTCTTGAAATACTCAAATCGTGTAAAGTCGAACCAGGTCTTTTAAAGGCAACGCCAGGAAGTATATGCCAGTTTGAAAGACTTGGTTATTTCTGTGTTGACAGCAAAGAATCATCTAAAGACTTACTAGTATTTAACAGAACGGTCACGCTTAGAGATTCATGGGCTAAAATTGAACAAAAACAAAAGTAATGAGCCACTTTCAAAACGTTTCAGTTTGGTCAAGCTCAAGGCGGGAGAAAATTTTAACCACAGGAATACATTTAGTATTTCGAGGATTAAAATTTGAGCCCAACGCTTAAGATCGGCCAAAATGGGGCGTTTTGAAACTGGCTCTAATTATTAGGTGATTATATGGAAATAGCCAAAGTTGTAAAAAAATACAGTACAAAGAATCAGCCAAGTGATTTTCGCTATTGGCAGTCGAAATCATATGAAGAGCGATTGTATGCATTAGAACAAATAAGAAAAGAATACAACTTATGGAGATATAATGCTGAGCAAGGATTTCAAAGAGTTTATAGAATTATTAAATACAAATAAAGTAAAATATCTGGTGGTTGGTGGATATGCCGTTGCTCTTCACGGTCATCCGCGTTATACTAAGGACATTGATATCTGGATTGAACTATCTCCTGATAATGCTGCCAGAATTTTAATAGCGCTTGATAATTTTGGTTTTGGCTCGCTTAATCTCAAACCGGAGGATTTTCTTGAAAAAGATCAAATTATACAATTGGGATATCCTCCGAATCGTATTGATTTATTAACTACGTTAACGGATTTAAGTTTTGAAGATTGCTACAATGCAAAAGTCCAAATTTTACTTGGAGATGTGGAAATTAATTTTATTGATATCGAAAATTTAAAGAAAAATAAGCGTGCTACCGGTCGGTTACAGGATATGGCTGATGTGGAGAATTTAGAATAAAAATGTATCAGATTATAATTAAATGGTTAGTGCTTACCGCAGCAATAATAGTTACTTCTTATTTAACCCGCGGTATAGCTGTTGATGGTATTTTAACGGCTTTTTTTGCCGCTGCGGTTCTGGGAATCTTGAATGTTTTTTTAAGACCTATCGCTTTAGTATTAACTCTTCCGATTAATATTGTAAGTTTAGGCTTATTCACTTTTGTTATAAATGCTTTTATGTTGATTTTAACATCAAAACTTATACCCGGCTTTCATGTTAATGGGTTTTTTGCCGCAATAATCGGTTCATTATTTATAAGTTTTGTCAGTTGGCTTATTAATCTTTTAGCCGAAGAAAAAGTAACAATTATAAATAAAGAAACCAAGGTAGAAACCAGGGTAAAAAATAATACGAACTCAGAATATATAGATTTAAACGACAAAGGTGACGGCAAATGGGAATAAAAATATTTGTAATAACAAAAAAGTATATTTTTGCTTGACCTTTAATAATATGTATTTTACATAATCAGATGTAGCTATTGTTTATCTGCTGTTACTTCAGCGCCATGCAAAGGTTTTGAGATCTTTGACATGAAACAAAAACCGTTTTTTAAAAGGAGATTTATTTTGGCGACAGGTATTGTAAAATGGTTCAACGATAAAAAGGGGTTTGGTTTTATCGAAAAGGAAGAGGGCGGGGATGTTTTTGTTCATCATTCAGCGATTACAATGTCAGGTTTCAGAACCCTTGCTGAGGGTGACCGGGTTAGCTTTGATGTAGAAGAGGGCAAACAAGGTCCTGCAGCAAAGAACGTGGAAAAAATCTAATTTTCAGTCATCTTAAAAAGGCATCTTAAATATTTATTATCTGTTAGGCCTATAGCAGGTATAAAAATAAATCTCATAGACGGATAATTCAAGCGTATAAATCTGATTTGTTCTTTGTTCGATCAGCCTGCTATTATACATGCTTGATCTCTCCCCTTATGCCTTCTGAAGAAAAAAGTGGGTATCTATCCGTAAAGGGAGAAGTGTTTGTTTTAATATATTTTATTTTTATTAATACTTAATGGTGCCTTTTTTTGCTTAAATGTTAGTTATTTATAATTTCCCATCGTTTTTGTTTTTCCTAAAAATGTGTTATTTTCTCATACAAGCATGATGCAACTTATTGTTTTTAATCAACTTGAGCCACTTTCAAAACGCCCCATTTTGGCCGATCTCAGCGTTGGGCTCAAATTTCAATCCTCGAAATACTCACTGTATTCCTGTGGTTGATATTTTCGCCCGCCTTGAGCTTGACCAAACTGAAACGTGTTGAAAGTGGCTCAACTCACATAAAAATTTCTTGTCATATAGACGAGCTATGTTCAGTTATTTTTGGGGAAAACATGCCTGATATACTGCTTATTCTGATTTGCCTGCTTGGTATCTTATCTTTAATTCTTATTATTCTCATTTTAAAACGCAAGCCGGAAGATATACAAATAAAGCTTAAAAATAATTTTGAAGAACTTGAAAAACATGTGGCAAATATTGAAAGCATCGTAAAAAAAGAGTTTTTCGAAAACCGCAAAGAATATTTCGACAATTCTAAATCTGCCCGTGAAGAACAGGGTGCTTCATTGAAGGACTTTGGCGATTCACTATCAAAACGAATAGCCGAAATAGCAGGCATGCAGAAAAACCAGCTTGATACCTTTTCAAAACAACTCCTTGATATGACAAGATTAAACGAAGAAAAGCTTGAGTCTATGCGACTTACAATGGAATCACGCTTAAGTACCATGCAGGAAGAAAACAGTAAAAAGCTTGAACTAATGCGAGCAACCGTTGACGAAAAACTTCATAATACTCTTGAGACACGTCTTGGAGAATCTTTCAAGCAGGTTAGCGAACGCCTTGAACAGGTTTACAAAGGCCTTGGAGAAATGAGAAGCCTTGCTACCGGCGTTGGTGATTTAAAAAAGGTGCTTACAAATGTTAAAACCCGCGGAACCTGGGGAGAAATTCAGCTTGGTGCACTTCTCGAGCAAATTCTTTCACCCGAACAGTACGAAGCAAATGTTGCAACTAAAAAAGACAGCCGGGAAAGAGTGGAATTTGCCATAAAACTTCCGGGCCAAGACCCTACAGGACACCATGTTGTCTGGATGCCTATAGATGCAAAATTTCCGCAGGAAGATTATCAGCGTCTTCTTGATGCGCAAGATGCCGCCGATAAAGATCTTGCCGAAAGATCTCTTAAAAATCTTGAAATAAGAATAAAGGCCGAAGCAAAAGATATAAGAGATAAATATTTATGCCCTCCCGATACAACCGATTTCGCCCTTATGTTTATTCCTACAGAAGGCCTGTATGCGGAGATAATCCGGCGACCCGGGCTGTGCGATATCTTACAGCGGGAGTATAGAATTGTGGTTACAGGGCCCACGACCCTTGCTGCTTTATTAAACAGTCTGCAGATGGGATTTAAAACTCTTGCGATTGAAAAACGTTCAAGTGAGATCTGGCAGCTTTTGGGAACCGTTAAATCCGAGTTCAGAAAATTCGGTGATGTTCTGGCAAAAACCAAAAAGAAGCTTGATGAAGCTTCAAAAACAATTGAAAACGCCGAGACAAGAACCCGCGCCATTGAACGCAGTCTTAGGTCAGTACAGGAAACGCCTTCACCGTCTTCGGAATTGCCTGGATGCGAAACAAATGAAGTATCTATACAAGTACCAAGCGACTAAGTACTCCATTTCATAATTTTGGTGCCATATCGACCATGAGACTGTGGCACAATAGTCTCATGGTCAAATTTACAAATACGTAACCGAATTCATGAAACTCTACTAAGGCTCCGATAAAGTAACTGTCAGCTTATTGCTGCCGTTAATTTATCTCCGTCCACATTGGCAGTATATTGTGTTACCGGATGAGGAGCAGGGCCATAAATTTTATTTCCGCTAAAATCATAAGTGGACTTGCTTACGCTGCAACATTGAACAGTATTTGTCCCGGGAACAGGATCAAGACGGCGGTGTCCTACATGCGAGCAACGGTTCTTGAAAACATGATGCTTTCCGTCTTCTCCAAGAAATACAAGTATTCGTACCGGAAGGTCTTTTCCTTCCAGACGAACAGCACCACCCGGTTGTTTAAGCTCAGGAGCTTTATTTAAGTCAAGAGTAAGTTTGCCGCCGGAATAGCTCCAGCAAGTTGAGTCTTTGGGCTCAGATGTGGCAGGACGGCCCAGCATACGTTGAAAGAAACTTCTTTTCAAAATTTTGACATCCATATTTTTTCTCCTTTAACCCCGATTTGCTTTGATGTTTAGATGATAAGGTAACAGTAAAAATTTATTGTTTTCAATGAATCATTTGCTTTTTTTCTCAATTTTTTCTTTAATCCCGGAATCAAATTTTTCTTTATTGATTATAAATCTCTCATGTTTTCCTTTTGCTATCATATCTATATCATCATACGCCTCTACTTCAAAAACCAAGCGTCGTCTGTCAACCTCGATAAGTTTTACTTTCGCTGTTGCCTCAAATCCTGCCGGAGTTGCAGCAGTATGCTTTAAATCAAAATGCGTACCCACAGTCTGTTCAGCCGGCCAGTCAAGGTAAGGATTTAAGGCCTTAATACATGCCCACTCCAAAAATCCAACCAGAAATCCTGTGGCAAATACTTCCGGCATTTGCTGGAATTCTTCAGATTCGGGATAAAGAGCCGGGACAAGCTTTGATTTTGAAATTTGGAATTTAAATTCGTATTCAATTCCGGGTTTCAGTGTATCTTTCATTTACAGTCTCCAGTTTATTACTTTTGTTGAACATAATCAGGATATAATGGAAACATTTAACCACGCTTTACCTGCAAAACCTTTATGAGGGTAACTTGCCGGAGCAATCGGGTTAATTATAAGATACTAAAGTATCTGTTTTTCGAATAGTTATATCTTTACAGCAATTTTTCTTTAAAATCAAATATGTTTATATTCAAAAATTAAAGATTGGATAGTCTGCCCCAATTGAAGATAAATAAACTGGCCAAGAAGTAAAATAAAGAGAGCGCTCCATGTTATGAATATTTGAGTCCTATAAATTTTATCAAGATAGACCCATAAAGGGATTTTGTCTTTTTTCATAATCGTAAGGTATGACGGGGCCAGTCACCAAGCGGCGGAAAATAAAGCAAAACGCCTTAAAAGGAAGATAAGTCAATTTGCGACTTACTTCCAAAAACCGCTTGCCATAGCCGCTCTTTTGAAGTGGCTTTGTTAAGTGTGATCTTTGTTACGGCAGTGCTTTTCAATAAACACTTTCAAAAAGCTATCCGTTTCTTCATTATCGGCTAACCAATCGTAGCCAAACCAATTATCCCATCCGGACAAAATTATCATTTTCCCACGATAATAACTTGGATGTATCGCTTGATCTGTAACTGGTGGTATATATGTCCCTTTTCTGTGGAAACCATACCTGAGCATCAGCAAAAGGCTGACCTTCCATGAACGCCAAAATGAAAAGGTGCTTATTCTTAATCTTCCATTATGTGTAGTATGGAACTCAAATCCTTTATCCATATATGACTTCACTTAACGCCGCAAATCACGGGCCGGGCGACGAATCACGAAAGCGGTTTAAAAAAAGAAAGCCTTCAATCACTGAACGCTCCCGCCCGGATCAGTGCATTTGTTTGTTCGGCTTTCGGGTTATTAAATTCGTCAGCGGTCCACCATATTATTTCCTTGATGTTCGATTCTGCTGACAAAATATTATTCAAATAATTGGCTATCTCTGTGACTTTTTCAACTGTTCTTATTTTCTTGAAAAACCGTCTGATAAAAGGCTTACTTGGCTCTATAAAACATAAGAATCCATCTGGATATTCATCGTAATTACCGCATCCAATCCAGAGCTTAAAACTATCGTTCTTTATTGGGATAACCCAGCCCCAATCTTCAGAAAATATTTCCTCAACTGGAACAGCATATCCCTTCAGACCGTTGTAAATATATTCAGCAAGTCTTTTGCCCCAGCGATGTGGATTAACGTCATTTTCTTCACCAGAGTAAGCTGGAAATAAGTCAGATTTGAATTCTACATATGTTTTCATATTCATTGAAATCACGCCGAACAAGTTGTTGAGCATTTCTGTATATCTTCATATTTAGAGAGATATCCGGAAAGATAAAAATTATTTTAATTTTTCTAAACCAATCGACAATCGTTTAATTTAATTTGAAATTACATATAATTTATTGGCTAAAATTTCTATAGTATATTTTTATGTGGGATCGTCTTATATTTCAGAATCTGTTAGCCCTGCTTCTTTAAATCCTTTTTTCTTAAACAGCAGCTATCGCAAAGGCCGCATGTGCTGCCATCAGGATCTGGATCGTAACAGCTGTTCCGGCAGGTGTAACACTCAATTAACCGGAGGGCCTGAAACGCCGCGGTAGCGTTAAAGGCCGGTCAGCTTTAAGTTACAGGCTAAGCAATTTTCTTTTTTAGAATATCTTTGTCCAAATCAAGGGTGTAAGATAAGATCGTATCGATATTCATTTTCTTGGATGCCTTAAGGATTTCAATACCTGTAAATTTTCCATCAGTTGTAGTATCAACATTTATACCCTCTGCGATTTCAATAACACCATCTGGTTTTTGATCACCAAGGCTAAGATATAAAGCATCTACTTCTTCATCATAATGTACTTTCATTATTTCCTTCCTTTCTTCAAAGGATAATTCGTAACCACGGTTATAATGTTTCCCTCAACAATTACGACAATCTTTATGGGATATTTAAATCCGGGAACATCTTTGATTAATTCATGTTCACCATCATGCAATTCCAATCCAATTAATATTTCCTCAATGGTTGATTCCGGTATATTATAAAGTTTTGATCTTCGTTTTGCATGTCGTGAGTAGTGAATTATCATTTTATATTGCCCCCTACATCAATTTTCTCACATACCAGACAAGTTAATTGTATAGTTCTGTATATCTTCACAGTTATAGTATTATCAGGAAAGACAAAAACTATTTACATTCTTATAATCAATCAGCAATGATCTGTTATTATATGAAAATATATATAATTTATTGGCAGATATTTCAATAATATATTTTATGTGGAAACGCTTTATATTGCAGGATCTGTTAACCCTGCTTCTTCAAACCCTTTTTTCCTTAAAAAGCAGCTATCGCAAAGACCGCATGCGCTGCCGTCGGGGCCGGGATCATAGCAGCTATGGGTTAGTGAATAATCAACTCCGAGTTCTATTCCTTTCTTGATAATCTGGGCTTTTGTCATTTTAATTAAGGGAGTATTAATTTTGAGGCGATTTTGACCTTCTACCCCGGCTTTTGTTGCAAGGTTTGCCATGCGTTCGAATGCTTTGATAAATTCGGGCCTGCAATCGGGATAGCCGCTGTAATCAATAGCATTAACACCTATAAATATATCAACAGATTTCATTACTTCGGCCCAGGCAAGTGCATGAGATAGGAAAATGGTGTTTCTTGCAGGAACATATGTAACAGGTATTCCTTTGCTTATTGAATTAAGCGATCTTGATTTAGGGACTTTAATATCAGCTGTTAAAGCTGATCCACCGATTTTATCAAGATCAATATTTATTATAATATGCTTCTTTGCTTTAAATACTTCTGCTATCTTTTTTGCCGCATTGAGTTCATGAAAATGGCGTTGACCGTAAAAAAAACTCATGCCAAAAAGATCAAACCCTTCATGTTTTGCAATAGCCATTACGGTTGTGGAATCAAGGCCTCCGCTTAAAAGTACTATGGCTTTTTTTCGCATTTTATTTCCCTTAAGTTACTTATACGCCTCTTAATATATCTGGCCAGATTATTTTATGTAATTGAATTTGGAGCCGAACACTTAATTTATCTTTTAGTATCCATTTCGCCAAATCCGATAATTCTATTGTATTATAGATAGGAGAAAAAAGAATATTTCCCCGGGGAAAGATTTCAGGTATTTGTTTTACGATTTTTTTTGCAAAATCATAATCATTTCTATTTCCCATTATAAATTTGACCTGGTCTTTTTTGCCAAGCTTATTTAAATTATCAAGATCGTTTTTTGAAGACATTTCGCTTGACGGGCATTTTATATCAACAATTTTAATGCATCGTTTATCGATACTGCTTATATCAATACTTCCGTTTGTTTCAAGCAAAACAGTATAATTGTCATCTAAAAGTTTTTCTATTAATACCGGGGCTTCTTCCTGTAATAAAGGTTCTCCACCGGTAATTTCAACCAAAGAGCAGCCAAAACCTGAAATTTTTGTTATAAGGTTATCTATTTCTATTTCAGTACCTTCATCATATGCATATTGTGTGTCACAGTAATTGCATCTTAAGTTGCAGCCGGTAAGCCTTATAAAAGTGCAAGGTAACCCGCTGTATAAAGATTCACCCTGTATGCTGTAAAAAATTTCATTAACTAATAATGTCATATCCCTAAGCCTAATTGCATAAATTTCTTATAACTGTTCATAAAGACATTGTTTATTTACATCAATATTATAATAAATAGCAAACCATAATGGCCGTTTCTATTGTAATTAAAAAACTGCTTGACATGCATGATTCGAAAATATAAAAATATAGGTAAGTTTTAGTCAATTTTGACAAAGACTTATCAAAAACATTTATTAAGGACAAAATACTAAGGAAATATGATGAATACAATAACAGGCAGATTTTACGGTTTCTATTATTATTATTTTAGCACCGGTCTGCCTGCGCTGCGTTGAGGTAACTACATACTAAACGCAAAAAGCCATGGGCGGATTCCCGGAACCCACGGCTTTTTTAGTTTTATAGGCCGTGGAGAAGGTAATCTTCACGGCCTTTTTGCATTATTATACCAAGTTTCATTCAAAAAGATAGCAAGGCGGCAAGGAGGTTTTCCCGCAGGCGTATATGTAACGCTAAGGACAGAACCTTTGATGCAAACGCAGCTATAATTTGAATGCGGCTTGGTATTACGGGAGGAGTTTAAAATGACAATTATAGGAAAGCAAGTCAGGATGGAGCGCATTATGAACCGCAATACCGGTAAAACCGTTATTGTTCCGATGGATCACGGCATTTCCGTAGGACCTATCGAAGGTCTTCAGGATATGAAAAGCGCTGTGCATATGGTTTCAGACGGCGGGGCAAATGCAATCGTAGAACATAAAGGTCTTGTGGGAGCAGGACACAGAAGGGGTGGAAGAGATATAGGGCTCATTATTCATCTTTCCGCCTCAACAAGCCTTTCTCCAAATCCGAATGCAAAAACTCTTGTTTGTTCGGTTGAAGAAGCAATCAAACTTGGTGCTGATGCTGTTTCAATACATGTTAATATCGGCAATGGTTCGGAAAAAGATATGCTAAGAGATTTTGGAATGGTTGCCTATGAAGCAAAAACCTGGGGCATGCCGCTTCTTGCAATGATCTATCCAAGAGGAGAAAAAATTAAAGATGAGTATGATGTAAATTATATTAAGCATGCCGCCCGTGTTGGTGATGAAATAGGCGCAGATATAGTTAAAGTATCCTATACCGGTTCGGCTGAGTCATTCAAAGAGGTTGTAGACGGATGTTCGATTCCTGTTGTGATTGCAGGCGGAGCAAAAATGAATTCGGACAGGGAAATCCTGGAAATGGTAAAGGGTTCAATAGAAGCAGGAGGCGCAGGCGCTTCAATCGGGCGAAATGTGTTTCAGCATAAAAATCCTGCAAAAATGGTTCAGGCTATATCATCAATTGTGCATAATAATGCAAGTGTTGAGGATGCGCTTAAAATTGTTGAATAATTTTTCATAATTATATAAAGGATTGAAAGATGCAAAAAATTTGGGTAAAGGTCGATCCTTGGAATAAAGATTTAATTACAACCGCACTTGAGGGCGGTGCCGATGGAGTTCTGGTTCCTAAAGGGTATTCGGAAAAAGTAAAAGAACTTGGTAAAATTCAGACAATTTCTGAAGATGGGGATTTAAAGATAGGAAAAGATGTTATCTTTTGTACTATAAAAAGCGGTGCGGACGAAGATGAAATAGCCAAACTGAGTCTTAAAAAGAAAGTAATCCTTGAATGCACTGACTGGACTGTAATTCCTCTTGAAAATCTTATAGCAAAAGGAGCCGATATAATCGCTCAGGTTCAAAACTATCAGGAAGCCTCTACAGTATGCGGTATTCTTGAAAAGGGTGTAAAACATATACTTTTCAATTCTTCCGATATGGCAGAATTAAAAAAAACATTGACTATGATAAATGCCGTAACGGATAATGTACCTCTTGAGCATGCTGAAATTATTGAAGTAATACCTGCCGGAATGGGGGACAGAGTATGTGTTGATACCTGTACTTCGATGACTCCCGGACAGGGCATGCTGGTTGGAAACAGCAGTAGTGCTCTTTTTCTTGTTCATGCTGAAACGGTAGAAAACCCTTATGTGTCTCCGAGACCTTTCAGGGTTAATGCCGGAGCTGTTCACGCCTATACGAGAGTGCCGGGCGGAAAAACCAGATATCTGTCCGAACTTAGCTCCGGAGATCAAATTTATATAGCAGATTATAAAGGCAATTTGACTGCTGCAATAGTCGGAAGACTCAAAATTGAAAAGCGCCCTCTTATGATAATTAAGGCATTGGCAGCTGGCAAAAAAATTACGACTATTTTACAAAATGCTGAAACTATAAGATTAACCAGTCCTGATGGGAAACCAATATCTGTTGTGAGTCTTAAAAAAGGAGATAAAGTTCTGGTGGCGATAGAAGAAAGCGGGAGGCATTTCGGTTATAAAATAGATGAATCAATAATAGAACAATAATAATTTATTAAGCGGGTTTAACAAATAATATTATGGGAAATATAAATAAAAAAAGTACTACGGCTGATACTGTGTCTGAAAATGTACCTAATAATGTTATAGATGACTTAAGAAACAGTATTGATAAAATTGATGGCAAAATTTTAGGCCTGATAAATGAAAGACTTCTTCTTGCAAAGGAAATAGGCAAGATGAAGGCAAAAAAAGGGAAAAAAGTTTTAGATATAGCACGTGAAAAAGCTGTTATTGAAAAACTAAAGACCCTAAACAAAGGCCTTCTTGGTGAACAAGCTCTTAATCATATATTTTCTGAAATAATTGCAGCTTCGCGGGCAATCCAAAATCATCATTCTGTTGCTTATCTTGGCCCGGAGGCTACTTTTTCCCATATTGCAACAATGAGCTATTTTGGGCGCTCTGTTAATTATATGCCACAGACCACAATTGGCGATATATTCAGAGAAGTAGAAAAAGGGTCATGTCTTTACGGAGTGGTTCCGGTTGAAAATTCTATAGAAGGTTCGGTCAATTATACCCTCGATCTTTTTTTTGAATCGGATTTGAAAATATGTTCAGAATTGTACCACCCAATATCGCATGATCTTTTGTCAACGGTTGATTCCATAAGTAAAATCAAAGTAGTCTACTCTCATCGCCAGGTATTTCCCCAGTGCAGGAACTGGATTCAGAAAAATCTTCCGGAAGCTGAACTTATAGAATGTGACAGCACTGCCAATGCCGCCCGCAGAGCTTGTGATGATCCTGAATCGGCCGCAATTGCAAGCAGTATGGCTGCACATATCTATAAGCTTCATGTAATTGCATCTAAGATTGAAGATGTTTCAAGAAATACTACACGATTTCTTGTTATAGGAAAAGATGAGACAAGAAGAACCGGGGTTGACAAAACTTCTATTATGTTTGTGACACCTAATGTTTCGGGAGCTTTGTACAAAATATTAAAACCTATAGCAGAATCAGAGATAAATATGGTAAAGCTTGAGTCAAGGCCGACAAAGCATGAAAACTGGAGCTATTTTTTCTTTGTTGATATCGAAGGACATATTAATGATCCTGTTGTTTCTTCTACGATTAAGAAAATGAACAAGATTTGCCTTTACCTAAAATGCCTTGGGTCATATCCTATGGCAAAAAATACCATATAGTGAATTGAGTGATAATGATAATTGAATGAAGGATTCAAGGGTTCCAGGGGCCGAGGATTCAAGTGAAACCTCATATACATCTAAGGTTTGACCCCTCGAATCCTTGACCCCTGGAACCCTTTTAGCTAAATATAATATTAAACTAAAATCTTTGCCTGAAGGCGGGGGTTTTTCTTCCATTCGTCGAATGGGACAATAATCATGATAGAAATACATCCTAAAATTGTTAATAAATGCGACATTGATGTACCGGGTTCAAAGAGCTATACGCACAGACTATTGATTGCCTCGGCATTATCGGATGGTCGTTGTACATTAAAAAACTGCCTTAAAAGTGAAGATACTATTTTAACTCTTGAAACCTTGCGTCTTATGGGCATAAAGATTGAAAATTCAGAACAAGAAGTAATAGTATACGGTTCAAAAGGAATTCTTAAGGCATACGATAAGCCGATTTATCTTGCCAATTCCGGAACATCCATGCGTCTTTTAACCGGTGTCGCTGCTCTGGGTGATGGCCTGTACACGCTTACGGGAACCAAGCGTATGTCACAGCGCCCGATTCAGGATTTACTGGATGGTTTAAACAGCCTGGGAGTAGAAGCTCGTTCGATTGATAATAACGGCTGCCCGCCTGTTGCCATAAAAGGCGGAAAAATAAAAGGCGGATATGTTGAGCTTAAATGTAATATCAGCAGCCAGTTTCTATCGTCAGTTCTTTTAATTTCTCCTTATACTCAAGACGGTATAAAAATAAAGGTTGTAGAAGGGCCTGTATCAAAGCCCTATATAGACATGACAATTGATATCATGGCAAAACTGGGAGTAAATATTAAACGAAATGGCTATAACGAGTTTACCATAGCCGGGCAACAAAATTACAGGGCCGGTTCTTTTTACGTTGAACCTGATTGTTCGCAGGCAGGATATTTCTGGGCAGCTGCTGCAATTACAGGTTCTGAAATAAAAGTTAAAGGCATTACAAAAGAATCCCGTCAGGGAGATCTGAAACTTACAGGGCTTCTTGAGCAAATGGGATGTAAAGTATATTTTGAAAGCGATGGAATTACAGTTAAGGGCGGATCGCTTATCGGGATTGAAACGGATATGGCAGATATGCCGGATATGGTTCCAACTCTTGCAGTAGTTGCAGCTTTTGCAGATGGTACTACGGTTATAAAAAATGTCGAACATTTAAAAGCAAAAGAGAGCGATCGGTTAGCGGCTGTTATCAACGAACTTACAAAAACAGGAATTGAGGCAAAGTCCGTAGGATCTGATCTTGTGATTAAAGGTGGAATTCCTACAGGAGCTAATATTGAAACTTACAATGACCACAGAATAGCTATGAGTTTTGCAGTTGCAGGGCTTAAAACTCCGGGCATTTTTATAAAAGACGAAATGTGCGTTGAAAAGTCTTTTCCGAATTTCTGGGAAGTTTTTGATAAGCTTGGAAGATAAACATAAGGAAGAAATAAAAAAATGTCCGGAAACTCATTTGGAACATTATTTAAAATAACAACCTGGGGCGAATCGCACGGTATTGGTGTTGGTGTTGTTATTGACGGTTGTCCTGCCCAAATACCGCTTAATGAACAAATTATCCAGGATATGCTGGACAGAAGAAAGCCGGGCAGCTCTATAGCAAGTACTTCACGAAAAGAACCTGATGAAGCAATCATAATGTCCGGAGTTTTCAACGGAGTTACAACCGGAACTCCTATTATGATTATGGTTAAAAACAAGGATCAGCATTCAGACGCTTATAAAAAATTTGCGGATATTTTCAGACCCGGACATGGCGACATTTCCTATCAGGCGAAATACGGAATAAGAGACTGGAGGGGCGGTGGAAGAGCTTCTGCAAGAGAAACAGTTGCAAGGGTTGCAGCAGGTGCTGTTGCCAAAGCTTTACTTGACAAAGAAAATATTAAAATCTGTGCTTATACGGTTGAGCTTGGCGGTATAAAAGCAGTAGAGCGCAATCTTGACTTAATATCCCAAAACATGTTTTTTTGCCCTGACAATGATGCTGCCGGTAAAATGGAAAAAAGAGTTAAGAAAGTAAAAAGCAGTGGAGACTCTCTTGGCGGCATTGTTGAGATTGTTGCAAAAGGAGTTTCCGCAGGCCTTGGAGAGCCGGTATTTGATAAGCTTGATGCCGATCTTGCAAAAGCATTGATGAGCATTGGTGCTGTTAAAGGCTTTGAAATCGGAGCTGGTTTTAAAGCTTCATCATTGCTTGGTTCAAAAAATAATGATCCTATAACACCAAAAGGCTTTTCGACAAATAATGCCGGCGGTATTCTTGCCGGAATATCCAATGGAGATGATATAATTATGCGGGTTGCCGTAAAACCTATTCCTTCTATTTCCATCGAACAAAATACTATAGATCTGAAAAAGAAAAAAAGAACCGTATCTATTTCGGGACGACATGATATTTCAGCCATACCAAGAATAAACGTTGTTTGTGAATCAATGGTAAGCATTGTTATAGCGGATCATTTATTACGGCAGAAAGCTACCCGATGAATAAAACACTATCTATCGGTATAATAGGCGGAACAGGCGGCATGGGCAGATGGTTTGAAAAATTTTATTCCGCTGCCGGCCACAGGGTATTGATTTCAGGAAGAACCACCGATATCACATATACTGATGTTGCTAAAGAATGCGATGTGGTTATTTTAAGCGTTCCTCTTGATGCTGCTGTTTCAATTTCAAAAGATATCGGCCCTCTTTTGAGCGATGATCAGCTTTTTATGGATATGTGCTCTTTGAAAGAAGAAATAGTAAAGAGCATGACGGAAAATACCAAAGCTGATGTACTTGGAACGCATCCTTTGTTCGGGCCTTTTACGGATTCCATAAAAGGGCAGAATATAATATTATGCCCTGGCAGAGGAGAGCGTTGGCTTAAATGGATAGGAAATGAATATGCTTCAAGAGGCGCAATTTTATGCGTGATGGGCCCTTTAACTCATGACCGGCATATGGCTGTTGTGCAGGGTCTTACTCATTTTACTACCATTTGCATGGCCAGAACATTACAAAAGATGGATATGAATTCAGACAACGTACTTTCATGTTCCACTCCGGTATTTAAGATAAACTATAATCTGATAGGCCGTCTTTTCGCTCAGGATCTTGATCTTTATAAAAATCTTATAAGCAAGAATAAACACTTTAAAGAAGTCCTGGAAGTTTTTATATCTGCAATGGACGAAAGCAATGATGCCCTTTTATCCGGCCAGGATGAAAGGGCAATTTTGTTTATGGAAACCATCCGAGAATTTTTTAAAGATACATGCAAAGACGCACTTAAAGAAAGCAATAAAATAATAAATACTCTTTATTCCTGATATTTTAAATTCTACATTTTTTTAAAAAGGTATTATATGAAAAAACGATTGGTAATCGGGATATCGGGGGCTACCGGAGCTATTTATGGGATCAGGATGCTTGAGGTGTTAAAGGATTCGGATATTGAAACGCATCTTGTTTTATCTAATGCTGCTGAAAAAATAATTCAATTGGAAACGGATTTTTCGGTAGATCATGTAAAGGGGCTGGCACACTATAACCATGATATCGATAATGTGGGCGCTTCAATTGCAAGCGGTTCTTTTGATACAATAGGTATGATTGTTGCCCCTTGTTCCATAAAGACACTATCCGGGATTGCCAATTCCTTCAGCTTAAATCTATTGATCAGAGCTGCGGATGTGACTTTAAAAGAGAGAAGAAAACTTGTTTTAATGCTTGGGGAATCACCTTTTCACAAAGGGCATTTCAGGTTGATGTCCCAGGCGGTTGATATTGGTGCTATTATCACGCTTTCTGCTGTAAGCTTTTATACAAGACCTGCAACAATCCAGGATATAGTAGATCAAAGTGTGGCAAGAACACTGAATATCTTTGATATAAAGATTGATTCCTTTAAACGATGGTCCCAGGCGGATGGAGATAAAGCTATGGACCTTTTGAAAAAGGAACGGGACCTTCAAAAATGAGGATGCAAAAATTGCATCGCATACATAAATAATGAAGCAACAAGGGCTGAAGCAGGAATAGTAATAACCCAAGCCCAGACTATGCGTGCCGCTACCCCCCACTTTACGCTTGAAAGTTTGGAGGTAGATCCTACTCCTACAATTGATCCGGCAATTGTGTGTGTGGTAGAAACAGGAATGCCCGCATAGGTTGCAAAAAAGAGTGTAAGAGCTCCGGCTGTTTCGGCGCAGAACCCTCCAACAGGTTTTAACTTGGTAATTTTCATACCCATTGTTTTAACTATCCGCCAGCCCCCGAATGCAGTACCTATAGCCATTGCAAGGTGACATGACAGTATAATCCAGGCTGTGGAAAAATCACTCAGACTGAGAGTGACTGTGCTATCCATGGCGCCGGAAGCAACCAGCAGGGCAATAATAATTCCCATGGTTTTCTGGGCGTCATTACCACCATGTCCAAGTGAATAAAGAGCCGCTGAAAAAAGTTGACCTTTTCTGAATAAATTGTCCACCTGTTTTGGGCGCCATCTCCTGAAAATCCATAATACAAGGAACATAAAAAGCAAACCAAGCACAAAACCCATAAGAGGTGCTACCGGTATAAAAGTAATTGTAGCAAATAATTTCTCCCATCTCGGCGCAGAAAAGCCGGCATAAGTGATTCCAGCACCAGCAAAACCGCCTATAAGAGCATGGGAGGAACTGGTCGGAAGCCCCCACCACCATGTCAGTAAATCCCAGACAATTGCTCCGATAAGACCTGATAGCACTACGTATACATAAGCCGGGTCATTAGGATTTATATGAATGATTTTAGAAATGGTATCCGCTACCTTAGGTGCAAAAACAAACATGGCAATAAAATTGAAAAAGGCCGCCCAAATTACTGCAATTCGTGGAGAAAGAACTCGGGTAGAAACAACGGTGGCTATAGAATTGGCCGCATCGTGAAAACCATTTATTACATCAAAAACAAGCGCAACAATAACAGTAAATATTACCACATACCATATGGGAGCCATATCTAATCTTCCTCTAGTATTACTCCTTCAATCAAATTAGCCACTTCTTCAGCATAATCTGTAGCACATTCAAGATCCTGTAGTATTTCTTTGTACTTTATAAGCTTAATAGGATCTTTTTCTTCTTTGAATAACCTGGCAAGCCCTTTGCGCAAAACATCATCACCACTGTTTTCAAGCTTATGAATAATATAACAGTTATTGAGAACAGCCTCCCGTTTTTTAGGCTTATTCAGCATTTTTAATGCTTGCTGAAGTTCCATAGCGGCTTTTAAAAGTAAAAGTGCTATTTCTTTCATCTCAGGAAGAAATTCAGTTACTTCATATATCAAAATGCGCTCTGCTGCCGAATCTGTGGCATCCATTATATCATCAAGCTTTTTGATCATGGCGATTATCTCAGAGCGGTCAAAAGGTGTAATAAATGTTTTACGCAAAGCGCTATAGCATTCGTGAGTTACATTATCTGATTGATGTTCTATTTCTTTAATCCGTTCTACCCGTTCTTCAATATTATCAGCCTTTGTTACAAGCTCTAAAAATTCTTCGACTCCTTTTATGGTAAGAGCTATTTGCCGCTCGAAAAATTCAAAAAACCCCGTTTCTTTTGGTAAAAATCGTTTTAGCATAATCTCTCCCTGAGACCTTTGCATAAAATTTATCTAAAGTTATTGAAATCTAAACCAACACTTTGTTTGCAGCAAAAATCGGCTTTTGTTTTAATTGCGAAAAACTACAAAAATCTGAACGCTTCTATCATAATGAATAAATTTAGACAAGATTTTGTAACAATAAAAAGCAGGCTATATTTGATGAATTCATAAAAACACCTCAAGTCGTCATACCGGCGAAAACCGGTATCCAGAACCTATTGAAATTACTGGATGCCGGATCGGGTTCGGCGTGACGAAACAGGAATCCCCAGACTTTTTACGAGCCTATCATATTTGAATTAAGGCAAAATAATTATTAATTTTCTTGCCTTGCTGTCGATAATTATTCTTGACAAAGCAAAAAAATTGATTATATTAAGCCAAAATTTGAGGGGCTTTAGAGTCCTTCGATACAATTTAGTAGCTTGATAAAAGGCCTAAAGTGTTTAAATAGGTCTTTTTTTTGCTTTTATATTTCGTAAAAGGTGGTGATAAGAATGGTTTGTACAACAATAAAAAACGGTAGGGAATGTCCATTTATGGCAGCTAAAGGTTGTTCATATAACGGCGGATCATGCCATGAAATAATTGAACAATGCAAAGGTTGTGGTAAAAGCATCGAAACCTCTTCAGGTTGGTATTGCGCTTCCTATCCGGAACCTTCCTTAAAGTGGAAAAACGGGAATTGTAATTTTGCAACTCATATTGCAAGTGCTGCAGCAGCAAAAACAAAAGTTAATCCTATTAAGGCATCCAAACGGGGAAACAATAGATAATATAACGGCTTCGTATAAAGCTTATTTTTAGATTTTTACGAAGCCGCTTTTATTTCTTCATAGCGAAAACAGTCTGTTGTATGGTCATTAACCATACCTGTTGCCTGCATAAACGCGTAACATATTGTTGGTCCTATAAAAGTAAAGCCTCTTTTTTTCAGATCACGGCTCAATATAATTGATTCTTTTGAAAAGCCCGGAATCTGGGAATGCGTTTCCCATGAATTTATTATCTGTTTTCCTCCAACAAAATTCCAAATATAAGCATCAAAACTGCCGAATTCTTTTTTTACAGATAAAAATGCTTTTGAATTATTAACAGCCGATTCTATTTTCAGTCTGTTCCTTATTATACCTTTATTTAGAAGAAGTGATCCTATCTTATTTGAATCATAGGCAGAAATTATTACTGGTTCAAAATTGTAAAACGCCTTTTTGTAATTATCTCTTTTTTTTAAAATTGTAATCCAGTTCAAACCGGCCTGTGCCCCTTCAAGAACTAGAAATTCAAAGAGAATGCGGTCGTCGTGAACTTCAACGCCCCACTCGTTATCATGATAGTCAATATATACAGGATCAGAGCCTGCCCATTTACATCTTATTTTCATTTCTTTAGCTTTTCAACATGGTTGATGTATAAATATTCTTCAATTGACAGAACTAGTTGATTATAGCAATTAACAATATACTATTCTTACCATTTAAAAAAATATAATTATTAAGGAATCATTTAATTTGAAACATCTTAATTATAAAAATTTTTCAGACTGGCATGATCTTTTGCATAACAGCATAACAAAGCCAGAAGAGCTTATAGAAATATTGCCGGTTGAAACAAGTAATATAGAAAAAATAATAAAAACATACCCAATGCGCATAAATCCTTATTATCTTTCTTTAATCAAACATGCAAATTGCCCTATAGGCAAACAGGCTATTCCGGATCTGAAAGAAATCGAAGATTTTAATACTATTACTGATCCCGACCCGCTTTGTGAGGAAATCCAGTCTCCGGTACCGAACTTGATTCATCGTTATCCCGACAGAGTACTTTTTATGGTTTCTGCCGAATGTGCAATGTATTGCCGTTTTTGTATGAGAAAAAGAAAAGTCGGACACTCTTTAACAATAACGGATGAAACAATAAATGCAGGCATAGAATATATCAAAAAAACTAAAACTATACGGGAAGTTGTGATTTCAGGTGGCGACCCCTTGCTTTTGGAAGACAAAACGTTAGGCAATATTTTAAAAGATTTAAGAGCAATCGGCCATATTGAAATACTGCGGATTCACACAAGAATTCCATGCACGCTTCCTCAAAGGATTACAAAAGATCTTGCGGATATGTTACGCTGCTATCATCCTCTTTTTATAAATGTCCATTTTAATCATCCGGATGAAATAACAAAAGAAGCCGCTCTTGCATGTGCTACTCTTGCTGATGCCGGAATCCCGCTTGGCTGCCAGACAGTGCTTTTAAGAGGTATTAACAACGATGTGGATACAATGAAGGCTCTGATGGAAAAGCTCGTTATGATAAGGGTTAAGCCATACTATATGCATCAACTGGATACGGTAAGAGGAACCCTTCATTTTAAAACAACAATTGAAGATGGGCTGAATATAATGCAATCTCTTTATGGATTATCCGGCCTTTGTGTCCCGCAATATATGAAAGATCTTCCGGGAGGAGGAGGGAAAATACCTATGTTGCCGAGATATTTAAAAACTGTTTCGGGCGATATGCTAAAACTTGCACACTTTAAAGACAGTAGTATTGTTGACTAATTATAAAGAGTATATTAAATATTTCTAAATTTATTATAATCATTTCCAAATTGGTAAAATCATATGATAACATCAGGTAAAATAGCAAAAAAAACCGCTGCGTTTTTAAGAAAATATATCAAAAATATCCCTAAAATAGCTATTCTTTCCGGTACCGGTTTAAGTGAAAGCATGCAAGCAATGGATATTTCTTATTCCTGCCGGTATGAGGATATCCCTAATTTCCCGGTTTCTACGGTTGAAAGCCATATAAGCAAGCTTCTTGTTGGAAAATTTGAAGAACATGAAGTTATAGTCCTGCAGGGGCGTTTTCATCTCTACGAAGGTTACTCGCCTCTTGAGGTTACTTTTCCCATAAGGGTTATGCAGGAACTTGGGATAAAATTTCTGATTTTAACAAACGCCGCAGGGGGTCTTAATACATCATTTTCTTCCGGGGATATAATGCTAATAACAGATCATATAAACCTGACCGGCTATAATCCGCTTGTTGGTTCTAATGACGATAGCCTGGGTGTCAGGTTTCCTGATATGAGTGCAGTATATGATAAAAAATTAATTGAATCCGCTTTAAATGCAGCAAAAGAAGAAAACCTGTCTTTGAAGAAAGGAGTTTATGCCGGACTTTTGGGACCTTCCCTTGAAACTCCCGCAGAAGTCCGGTTTTTAAAAACAATAGGCGCCGATGCAGTTGGCTTTTCCACCGTGCAGGAAGTAATTGCCGGTGTTCATGCCGGTATGAGGATTCTCGGTCTTTCGGCAATAACCAATGTTCATAACCCTGATAACCCTTCACCTTCTTCAATTGATGAAATCATTGAAACAGCAAGAAACATAACTCCCAAAATAGGAGTAATAATAAGAAAGGTTATAAGAGATATTAATGAATGAGCTTTCTGCGGATATTCTGATATTAAACGGTACTCTTATTTTAATGGACCGTGATAATACCGTAATAGAAAATGGCGCTGTGGCTGTGAAAAAAGATATCATAACAGCAACAGGCAAAGCCGAGGAGCTCTCTCCATATAAGGCAGCAAAAATAATAGACGCAAATGGCGGCATAATTATGCCTGGACTTATAAATGCGCATACCCATGCGTCAATGGCTATATTCAGGGGCCTTGCAGATGATCTGCCTCTTATGGACTGGCTAAATGACCATATTTTTCCGGCAGAATCGAAGCTCACTCCGGAAAGAGTTTATGACGGCGCCCTTCTTGCCTGTGCTGAAATGATTCAATCAGGAATAACATGCTTTTGCGACATGTATCTTTTTGAAGACCATGTTGCAAAAGCTGCTTCTGATGCGGGTATACGTGCGGTAGTTGGTGAAGTGCTTTATGATTTTCCTTCGCCAAATTACGGGCCTATAGAAAAAGGCTTTTTATATACTCAAATGCTTATCGAAAAGTATCATAATGATCCTTTGATAAAGATTGCCGTTGAGCCTCATTCCACATATCTTTGCGCACCTGAACTTCTTAAAAATGCAGCTTTGCTTGCTAAAAAAAATGATCTTTTACTGGTTATTCATGTTGCAGAAACTGAAAGTGAAATCTTGCAAATAAAAGAGAAATACGGGCTTACGCCTGTAGGATTCTTAGAAGATATCGGAGTATTGTCTTCAAACCTTCTTGCCTGCCACTGTGTTCATTTGACCGATAATGACATTTCGCTTTTAAAAAAATATGATGTAAAAATTGCCCATAATCCTGAAAGCAACATGAAACTTGCTTCAGGTATTGCTCCTGTTCCAAAATTATTGGAACAGGTAATATGCGTGGGCATCGGAACAGACGGTTGTGCAAGCAATAACAATCTTGATATTTTCCATGAAATGAGTATGGCTGCAAAACTTGGTAAAGTCAGCACTCTCGATCCCACTGCAATGAACGCCGAATCGGTTTTGGAAATGGCAACCATAGATGGAGCAAGGGCTCTTGGCATATCTGATATAACCGGTTCCATCGAAGTAGGTAAAAAGGCCGATGTAATAATCATTGATACAAAAAAGCCTCATCTCACTCCCATGTATAATCCGGTATCTGTTCTTGTACATGCCGTAAGAGCAAGTGATGTAAAAACATCTATTATAAACGGCAAAGTAGTTATGGAAAACGGAAAGCTTCTCACATTAGATATTAAAAAAGCAGCAGAAAAAGTCAGAAACATTGCGCTGGATATGATTTGATCATGAAATACGATATTATAATTCATAATGGAATAATCGTAACGGTTAATGAAGATTTTGATATTATAAAAGACGGCATTGTCTTTATTAATGACGGCAAGATAGTAGAAGTATCATCAAAACCCTTAAACAACCCCCTTCTGGAAGCAAAAGAAATAATTGATGCGGCAGGCGGGATAATAATGCCTGGGCTGGTAAATACTCACACACATCTTCCGATGACTATCTTAAGAGGTATAGGCGATGACCTTTTGCTTTCCGAATGGCTCAATAATTATATTTTCCCTTTAGAAGCAAAGTATATGAATCCCGAAACTGTAAGGGTTGCTTCTTATCTTGGATGTGCCGAAATGCTGCTTTCGGGCACTACAAGTTGCTGTGACGGATATTTTTTTGAGGAAGAAGTTGCACAAGCCGTGCTTGAATCCGGGATGCGCGCTGTTTTAGGGCATGGCGTGATTGATTTTGCCGCACCAGGAGTTTTGGATCCGGCAAACAATATAAAAACAGCTCTGAATTTTGTGCAAAAATGGCAAAACGTATCTTCATTGATTACACCCTCAATTTTTTGCCATTCACCTTACACATGTTCGGAAGAGACACTTAAAAAAGCAAAACAGATTGCTTCATCTCGCAAATTACTTTTTCAGATTCATGTGGCTGAAACCAAAGATGAATTTGATACGATCATGGCAAAGCATTCGGTTTCACCTGTAAAGTATCTTGAACAAACAGGGATTCTTGATAAAAACACACTTCTTGTTCATGCTGTTTGGATTGATGAAAAGGATATAAAGATTATATCAAAGCATAACTCAAAAATTTCCCATAATCCCCAGAGCAATATGAAACTTGCATCCGGAATATCACCTGTGCCGAAAATTTTGAATGAAAAAATTACAGTCGGGCTTGGAACTGACGGTTGTGCAAGCAATAATGACCCGGATATGTTTAAAGAGATGGATGTTGCAGCAAAGCTGCATAAGGTTAATGTCCTTGATCCAACAGTTATGGATGCCGAAACCGTAGTTAAAATGGCAACAATTAAAGGCGCAGAAGCTATAGGAATTGGCAATGAAACCGGAAGTATTGAAAAAGGGAAACAGGCTGATATCATCATAATAGATACTGATTCTCCGCATTTAATCCCGATGTATCACCCTGTTTCTCACATAGTATATTCGGCAACAGGCTCGGATGTCAGAGATGTTCTTGTTTCCGGGAAAGTGGTAGTAAGGAATAAAAAGCTTTTAACCCTGGATATAGAAGATATTATGGATAAAATAAATCTTCTTGCCTCCAAGATAAAAAAAGATCCGATAATGATATGAATCTTGGCTTAAAAATAAAAGCTTCCTTTGGAGATTTAGAAGCAGACATTCTTTTTACAAATGCCCGCATCATAAATGTGTTTTCAGGCGAAATCATGCCTGAAAATTTTGCTGTTACCGGGGGCTTTTTTTCAGGTTTTGGATCTTACAAAGCAAAAAAAATTGTTGATCTTAAAAACAGCTTTGTTGCACCTGGTTTTATTGACGCTCACGTTCATATAGAAAGTTCCATGGCCTGTATAACGGAATTTGCAAGAGCGGTTTTTCCCAGAGGCACTACCTGTGTTATTGCAGACCCGCACGAGATTGCAAATGTTTTGGGAAAAGCGGGAATTGATTATATGATCGAATCAAGCAGGAATCAGCCGATTGATATATACTTTTCCTTACCTTCTTGTGTTCCGGCAAGTGATATGGAAACTTCAGGCGCAAAACTTACTGCTAATGATCTTTTTCCCTATATGAATAACGAACGCATTGTATCACTTGCCGAAGTGATGAACTTTCCAGGTGTTATTTACGGCGATCAGGATATTCTTGCTAAAATAGAGCTTTCAAAAAAATATAAAAAACCTATCGATGGGCATGCTCCATGTTTATTCGGTAAAAACCTTTATGCGTATTTAGCGGCAGGTATTTCAAGCGACCATGAATGCACAACAATTGCAGAAGCAAAAGAAAAGTTGTCGGCCGGAATGCATATAATGGTAAGAGAAGGTACTGCTGCTAAAAATCTTACCGTTTTGCTTCCTCTTATAAATGGAAAGAATTTTCATCGGATTATGTGGTGTACCGATGACCGCCACCCCGGCGATATTATCAATAGAGGTCATATAGATTCAATGGTACAAGAAGCCGTAAGATACGGAATTGATCCTATTACTGCAATACGGATGGCAACTATAAACCCTGCGAACTATTTCGGTCTTTATGAAAAAGGCGCTATCGCTCCGGGAAGGCATGCCGATTTTGTTGTATTTAATGATTTGAATAATCCTGTAATAGAAAAGGTATATTCAAAAGGAATACTTTTGGCACAAAACGGTGTAATAGAAAATAAGGTTAGAAAGCCTGAACCGGTTTTACTGCCTTCTGCAATGAATGTTGAAATAAGCGATATTGATTTTTCCATTTCTTATAAATCTGAAAAAATAAAAGTAATAGAAATTATACCGGATCAGATTATAACACGCCATATTGTTTCAAAAGCAAAAATTGTAAACGGTATGGCTGTTTCCGATATATCAAATGATATTTTAAAAATCTGTGTTATTGAAAGGCACAAAGGCACAAGTAATATCGGCAAAGGTTTTGTTAAAGGCCTGGGCTTTATAAAAGGGGCCATTGCATCAAGCGTTGCCCATGATTCCCACAATATAATTGTTGCAGGAACAAATGATGAAGATATGAAAGTCGCAGCGAAAGCGGTTATTCAAATGGGCGGTGGCCTATCGGCAGCATGTGACGGAAATGTTTGCGCAACGCTTTGTCTTCCTATTGCCGGCCTGATGTCGAATGAAACCGTTTGTGATATTGACAGAGATATGAAACATCTTGTTTCAATTACTCAATCTTTCGGCTCATTACTTGCCGATCCGTTTATGGCTCTCTCATTTCTCGCCCTTCCCGTAATTCCTGAACTTAAAATTACCGATAAAGGGCTTGTTGATGTTGATAAGTTTTGTATAGTACCGCTTTTTGAATCGTAAGAACAAATATTTTTTTAGGAGAAGAATTAAATACTTATTGCAAGACTCAAGTTGTTCTTGAACCCTCGAACCCTTGACTCATTGAACCCTAATATTTTGTACAAAAAAACAGAAAGAAAAACAAATGATAGAATCAAAATCGCCCCTCCCAATACCTCTTCGGCCAATATGGCTTGATGACAACCAGGAAGCGGTCAAAATTATTGACCAGAGACTTCTTCCTCACAAGTTTATCATCGTTGATCTTAAAACCGTTGATGATGTGATAACTGCGATTAAAGATATGTATGTAAGAGGCGCTCCTCTTATAGGAGTAACAGCAGCATACGGTGTTTATCTTGCCGTACTAAGTCTTTTAAAAAATCAAATCGGAGATGATTTTATTATAAATGAGTGTAAAAGAATAAAATCTGCAAGGCCTACGGCTATAAATCTTGTATGGGCAGTTGACAGAGTATTAAAAAAGGTTCTTTCTGTTGATAAAATTCAAGATAAAATTATTGCAGCTCGAGATGAGGCAGCAACAATAGCTGAAGAAGAAGTTAAGAACTGCAAGGATATAGGCCTTCATGGCCTTGAAATAATAGATGAGATAAGCCGAAACAAAAACAATGCTACAGTAAATATTTTAACTCATTGTAATGCCGGCTGGCTTGCCTGTGTAGAATACGGCACAGCAACAGCTCCAATTTATGCTGCTCATGAAAAAGGGATAGATGTCCATGTCTGGGTTGATGAAACAAGACCGCTTAATCAGGGAGCCAGATTAACAGCATGGGAGTTGGGAAAAAGCGGTGTAAAACATACGGTAATAACCGACAATGCAGGCGGGCACCTTATGCAAAACGATATGGTTGATCTTGTAATTGTTGGAACCGACAGAACAACATATAAAGGAGATGTCGCAAACAAGATAGGTACTTATCTGAAAGCTTTGGCGGCAAAAGATAATAATATCCCTTTTTATGTAGCCCTTCCATCCAGCACTTTTGATTGGGATATAGACAGTATAAAGGATATGCCTATTGAATTGCGCGATCCGGATGAAGTGCGTTATGTTCAGGGACTTGATATAGATATTATAAAAAACGTTCTTATTACTCCAAAAGAAAGCCCTGCTGCTAATTTTGCTTTTGATGTCACCCCTTCAAGGCTTGTTACCGGTTTTATAACAGAAAGAGGGATTTGCAATTCTGAAAATATCGATGAGCTTTTTCCGGATAAGATAAAGATGAAATTTTCTTAAAAGAACATGAATTGTAATTTGCTTGACAACGTGATTTGCCTAGAATAGGTTTTCCAAAAGAACAAATACTTATAATTTTAGATCAAATTTAATATATATCAGCCTCATTAAAAGAGGAATGTACCATATGAAGATTGACAGAAAGATTATTTTCGGTTTGTTTCTAATAGCACTAGTGATTCCTGCAATTGTTTTTGGCAGCGACACCGAATCGCCGACAAATCATATGAGCTTAGGAGAAATTCTTCCGCTCTGGAGTTGTATCCCTTTTGGTTTTATGCTTCTTTCAATAGCGCTTTTTCCTCTGCTTGCTCCAAACTTCTGGCATCATCATTTCGGCAAAATTTCATTTTTCTGGGCAGCTCTGTTAGCCATTCCAGGGTTGGCTATATTTCGCGGAATTGCTTTATATGAAATCCTTCATATTATAATCATTGATTACATACCTTTTATTATACTGCTCTGGTCGCTTTATGCCGTATCGGGTGGTATTTTGCTGCGCGGTACTCTGGTTGGGACCCCTATTGTAAATACCTGCATGCTTATAATAGGAACTTTGCTGGCTTCCTGGATGGGTACTACCGGAGCAGCAATGCTTATGATACGTCCTTTTTTGAGGGCAAACAGCCATCGCAAAAACCGAACTTTTATGGTGGTGTTTTTTATATTTTTAATCGCCAATGTTGGCGGTGCCCTGACGCCTTTGGGCGATCCACCGCTTTTTTTGGGTTTTTTACATGGCGTGCCTTTTTTCTGGACACTTAATATTGCTCCTCATATGATTCTTGTAGCAGGATTACTTCTTATAATTTATTTTTTTATGGATTCATATCACTTCCGCCGCGAGAAACCATCACCAATAAACCTAAATAAAAAAGTGCCTTTCGGGATAGAGGGAAAGCACAATTTCCTTTTAATAGCAGCAATTGTTGGTGCAGTTCTTATGAGCGGCATAGCAGACTGGGGAGAGGTTTCAATTTTCGGGGTACACACTTCTTTGCAGGATCTGGTTCGTAACGGGCTTTTACTGATGATAGGAACTTTATCAATAGTAACCACAAAAATAACTATTTATGAAGAAAATAATTTTTCATGGGCGCCGATCATTGAAGTTGCTTATCTTTTTATCGGTATTTTTATTACTATGATTCCATGCTTGCTGATTTTAAAAGCAGGCAGCAAAGGAGCCCTTGCTTTTATTATTAATTCAGTTCAGGATCCGGTTCATTTTTTCTGGATTACAGGGATATTTTCGGCCTTTCTTGACAATGCACCTACTTATCTGACTTTTTTCAATACTGCTTTGGGAAGTTATTGTCCATCATTGCCGGAATCGGCTGCCATAGCTTATCTTATTGCCAAACACCCGATATATCTTGAGGCCATTTCTACAGGAGCTGTTTTTTTTGGAGCTTGCAGCTATATCGGCAATGCCCCCAATTTTATGGTACGATCTATAGCCGAAGAAGCAGGCACTCCTATGCCCAGCTTTTTCGGCTATATCATCAAATATACACTTTTGATACTTATTCCGGTTTATATATTAGTAACTTTTATCTTTTTCTGGGGCAGGTGAAAAATGAAATTTGGAAAAATACTGTTTAATACACGTTTTAAAGACAATGCAATTAGCGCTCTTGAGGAGATGACAGATCTTAGAGCAATTGGTCTTAAAGAAGTCGTGCTGGTCTATGTTATCCCGAGAGACAGTGTAGCTTTTGTGCCTTATGGAGGTTATCAAAAAGAAAAAGAATTGGAAATTAAGAAAAAAGTATCAGATAAGTTTGAGAAGTGGGTTGATGTTCTTGCGAAAAAAGGGGTTAAAAGCAAAATACGTATTGAAGTCGGCATGCCGAATGCTGTAATCCTTTCCGTAGCTGAAAAAGAAAAAGTAGACATAATCGTTGCGGGAAGCAAAAAACGCTCATTACTGGAAAAAGTTTATGTGGGAACACACCTGCTGGATCTTGCACGCCGCAGCCCTATCCCGATATTGATGAACAAGTACCTGGCTGAATATGAAAAAGACGGTGAAATAATAACAAAGGTTAATGAGCATATTTTTGACCGTCCCATGATAGCTACGGATTGGTCATGCCCTTCGGGAAACGCACTTGAAGCTCTGATATCTCTTAAGGGATTAGCTTCTAAAATTATAGTAGCTCATAATATCGGTTTTAAAATAACTAAAGCTATGAGCCCTGCCCAGTTTAAGGAAATTAAAAAAGAAAGCCGCAAGAGGCTTGAAGAATACCAAAATCGTCTGAAAGAAGTGGGTATTGATTCGGAAACCAGCCTGACTTCCGGACGGACTGTGCCTGAACTTATCAATGTTTCGCGAAAGCATAATGCCTCCATGATTGTTATGGGAAGAACAGGAAAAGACTGGCTCAGCCAATACTGGTTAGGCGGTGTATCTCACAGGATAGCTGAAACCTCAGAATTGCCTGTATTACTTATTCCCTAACAATTATTATTTGAGCCAGTTCCAAAACGCCCCATTTTGGCCGATCTCTGCGTTGGGCTCAAATTTCAATCCTCAAAATACTAAATTGTATTCCTGCGGTTGAAATTTTCTCCCGCCTTGAGCTTGACCAAACTGAAACGTTTTGAAAGTGGCTCATTCGTTATTATTTCCATTTAAAGGATTGCCAATTTTCTGTATCTCAGGTTTAGACATATTAATGGGTGAGTATTGATCCTTCTGGGCAGATCCTTTTTTATCAGACAATGACAGGGGTAAAAGAATGCTTACCCGTCTATTTGAAAAGTCTAAAGGCTTATCAGGAAGCCTTAGATTTCTGTCTGCAAAACCCCGCACTTCAAGTATCTGATCCTTTCGCAAGCCGCCTTCTTCCAGTATCTTTCTTGCACTGTTGGCTCTTTCGGTACTTAGTTCCCAGTTGGAATAGCCCGAAGAAGATACATAAGGTCTTGCATCTGTGTAGCCCTCAATTATGATTCCGTTTTTTAGTTTGCCCAGATGTGATGCTGCAAGTACATGTAATAACTTTATCGTTTCAGGCTTTATTTGAGCTTTTCCTATATCAAAAAAAAGACCTTCGGATGCCTCAACAAGATTAATTCGCATACCCTCATTTGACACAGACACCATAATCTTATCCTTAAATCTTTCAAATTCCGGGGTCTGATCTATAGTTTTTGAGATTTTTGACGCTTCTGCCATAAGTGTCTCCATTTCAAAGGCACGTTTGTCTACTGGTATAGGCGCAGGCGACAATGACATTGGTTTTTGCTCATCAGGGAGAATCCCTCCGGCTCTGCCTTCCGAAAAAACTCCCGGGTCATTAAAATATGCGCCGATATATTGTTTTACCTCTTTGCTTTGTCCTACAATCCATAAAACTATAAAAAGCGCCATCATTGCGGTAACAAAGTCTGCATATGCAACCTTCCATGCTCCTCCGTGATGACCGCCATGACCACTTTTTTTCTTAATAATTATAATCGGGGGAAGTGTTTCATCGTCCATTTTATTTACCCTTTACATGCTTTTCCATTTCCTGAAATTCAGGCCTGTAATCATTTGGAATAGAGCGTCTTGCAAATTCTACTGCTATAATAGGATTTAGTCCTTTTGCAAAGGCTATCATTCCCGACTTAATTGCATCATAGATTTTAGATTCATCATCGTTGGTCAAATCAATATTTGTGGCAAGCGGCTGAATAAAACCATACGAAAGATATATACCAAGAAAGGTTCCTACAAGAGCAACCGCAACCTTATGGCCGATCACTTCGGGTGGGCCATCAATGGCCTGCATTGTTATAACAATACCCAGCACAGCAGCCACGATTCCAAGGCCCGGCATTGAATCACCGATTTTCTGAAGAATCATACCCGGTTTTGATCCTTCGTGGTGATGAGTTTCAATATCACAGTCTATAAGAGCTTCCATATCGTGGGCGGCTACCCCTCCAAGCACTACAAGACGAAATGTATCGCATATGAAATGAAGAAGATGGTGGTTATTTAGAAATTTAGGGTATTGAGTAAAAATAGTGCTTTTTTCAGGATTTTCAATATGTGCCTCCAGAGCAATAAGTCCGTCTTTACGACTTAACTGAAAAACATCAAACAGGAGCTTTAAAAGATCAAGGTATGTTTGCTTGCTTATTGAAGAGCCTTTCATTGTACCCATTATTCTACCCATTACATCTTTGAGAAGGCTGGCCGGGGCCGAAATAAAAAGCGCTCCGAGTGCTGCACCACCTATAATCAAAAATTCAACCGGCTGTACAATGACAGCTAAAGTGCCTCCTTCCAACACAAAACCACCGAAAACACTTACAATAACCACTACAATACCTATAATTACAAACATCTCTTTTCTTTCCTTTCCGATTTAATAAGGAAGTATTTGAAGTGGATCAGATACATACCCATAAAAATAGTCCAATGTTTTACTTCCGAGGTGCTAATCAGCTGTCTATTTATTTATCGGCACAATATAGTAAAACTTTATAAAGTCTTTTTAGCTAATATTAATGATTGAGCGGGAGTTTTAAGAAAAGGGTTTGAATTATTTATTAATTATGTGCGTGAATTAAACTTTTGAGGGATTTATAAAAATCCATCAACCGGTTAAGGGTTGATAGATCCTGGCCTTGGATAAGGGCGGAACCACTTAGATTTATGTCAAGCTGCAAAACAGTGGAAATTTTTTATGGACTCGCTAAAAGTCGATTAAGTCTTAAAAAAGAATTAGAAATTGCATATAGTGCCAAGCCTCTGGTCATACATCTTACCCACTCCATATTCATTTCGTCTCATAAATTTATCTTCTGAAGGGCCACTGATTTGCATTTCAGGATGTTTTTTGAGGACTTCGCTTGCGATTTTCATCTCTTTTGTACAACCGGTGCTAAACGTTGCATCTTTACCTACCCATTCGGGAGGAACTTTTCTTCCCAGGATCTGAAAAGTTTCAACTATGTCATCATATGTCTGAAATCTCCATATGTCGATCAAGCCGCTTCTTTGGACTATTTCCCACATATACATCAGATCATCGGCATCCATCCCTTCTTCGTAGTATTCTGAAGGATTAATTATAAATGTCATAGAAAAGCGTTCCCTAAGATGCTGGATGAAAACGGACATAATTTTTTTGGCCATTTTAATCTTTCCGGGGATAGAACCTATTATGCCACTGTAAAATATAACAGTCATACCCTTTTTCTTAGATTCAGACATCTGGTTGATAATTGTATTTGCCTTTATTTCTAAACTCTCATAGGAAAATTTAATCACAGAAGGATGTTTTGGTTTGTAACTTATATTTACCGAATCGTTTTCACCGGATGAAATATTATAAATATCCTGTGTGAATTGGAAATGGGAGTTGAAAAAACGCCTTTTCTGGTCAGACCCTCTTGAAATAATAAAATCGACTTCTTTGAAAAAACGGGCAAAAGTTGTAGATGTAAGAAGAAGATTTATGTTTTCAAAAATTCCGTCTGATATTGCCATGATATCATTATCACTTCTTATAATCCTGATCAGTTCATTTTTGCCAAGATGGCTGTCTTTTATTAAATATGTTCCTTTAAGGTCTTCAGTCATGGTTTCATCTCCCATGGCATCATAAAAAGTAGCTTTTGTAAAAAGAGGGCCTTCCTTAAACACCAGAATTATTTTATGGCCAAGTTTTGCAAGATATTTGACTATTGTAATATCCACAACAGCTTCACCGGCTTCGTCTATAAGCCATAAAATCTTCTTGCGCAACTCATGCCCGCTATTACTGTCGCTTTTGCAAAGAAGGTCAAAAAGCAGTTCGGCTCCATTTCCTGTAAATTTTCTTTCGAATATTTTCAAAAAATCCTCTTCAGTATATCCGGCCGATTTAGCGGATGTCCAAAGGGAATTTTCTACACAAAGAGTAAATAGTCTTTTAAGTTCAAGGTAGTCCGCCAGTTTTCTGATATCGGAAATTGTTCCTGGAATATCTTTAAAATATGATGGGTCTACAATGTTTAAGGCTTTTTTGCAGGATTCTGATTTCAAGGCTTTTCTAGTAGAAACATTCCGAAAGGCTTTGTCACATAAATAAGGGTCTAGTATATTTGAATGATTGATGAATATTCTAAGCAGTCGCTTTTCAAGACGCGACGGGAGCATAATAGTATCTTTTGTTTCATGCATGAACTTAATTTTTATCAAAGATTTGAGAAAATTATTTTCGTTATCATCTTCTATCTGATCATCCACAACATTAAGTATCCGCTCAAGAACAGCATTATATTTTTCATGCACAAAATCTTGATCATTACGATTCATTATGCTTTCAAACATTTTATCGGAACATGGATAATACCGCTCGTCTTCTTGAGTATAAACCATAAACCTCACCTGCTCGGGAGTTGCAACCTGTTCGGGATACGAGTTATAATCAAGGTGATTTTCAATAAAAAAAGCGACATACCAGGCATCTTTCTCAGGATTTTCACCTTCTGTATAGATGCTCTTTTGTTCCGGTGTAGTTGGTTTTAACGAGTCATTATGAAAAAATTCCATTAAAGTTCTCCTGTGTTAAATGGAAAATAAAAATTGAGCAGTATTGGGAAAAGAAGCGGATGGAAGAAAATAGAAGTATATAGTATTTTGCAAAAAAATATTACTATTGATACGAAGTTTATAAACTCTCGCATTAAAATTATTTGAAACAATAAAATCAATGACAATATTCACAAAATATAAGCTATTTTAACAAGAATCTCATCTTTGCAGAACCGATTTCTATAACATCAAAATCCTTAAGTTTAACAGATTCACTTACAGCAGTTCCGTTGACTTTTGGTTTTGACCCGCTTTCATGACTTAAAAAATAGCCGCTTGGTCTTTTGCTTATAGTGGTTGAAACCTGGCCTACCATAAATCCGCCTATTACTATGTCATTTGTTGATGCTTTACCAATTTTGAAAAGTTTTTTTGATAGCTCTATTTCTCCTGTTCCCCCTGATATAAATGATAGCATGCCGGCAGGTTCAGTTATCTGAGTTTTAGCTGCCTGGAGTGAAGCGGCATTAGGAGTACTCTTGGCAAGCATAGATTTGTATGCATCAGTATCCATAACCATAGTCTGATCCAAATCTTCCGGAGCGGTGGCTTCGGGTTTGGTTTCAGTATCTTTGTATTGAAAAACAAGACTATGCTTGCCTATTGTAATGCTATCTCCATGTTGAAGCCAGTGTGAACTTACATACTGTTCGTTAACAAAGGAGCCGTTTTTGCTTTGAAGATCGGTTAACAAAAAACCTTCACCAACCGAATCTATCTTGGCATGGTGACCGGATACGGCAAGATTGTCGATAACAATATTGTTATCTTCCCGCCTTCCGATATTAATCGATTTCTCTTTTTCAAGAACGTATTCGGAAATAACATTATCTTTGAATTTAAGTGTTAGTGTCGGCATTGCAATACCTCATTTATAAAGGTTAGTAAAAATAAAAAACTATTTAAAAAAGTTTTTTAGCTTTGATATCAATCCTTTCATCAGGCCGTTTCGATTTTTTTTATCCTTAACCTTTAAGACAATAACAGTTATGTTATCATTGCCTCCGCGTTCATTTGCAAGATCAACGAGCAAACTGCATGCCTTCTGAGGCTGTTCTTGTCTTACTGTTTCAAGTATCTCTTCAGGCGTAACATTGTCTGATAGTCCGTCTGAACTTAATACTAATACGTCTCCCTGGAAGTAGGGAGTTTCGCATATATCAGGCTCTATCGTTTCTTTGATTCCGACAGCCTGAGTTAGCATGTGCTTGAAATGGTGCTCAAGCATTTTGGCCCTTTGCGGATCAATAGCCATCTGTTCAGCTAAAACAGTATGCGGTACGGATAAAAGTTCTATACAGCCATTATGGATAAGATAAATCGGGCTATCGCCCACATTGGTTGCAATCAAATTATTTTCAGTAAAAAGAACAGCTGAAACAGTTGATCCCATTTCTTCATATGCTTCATTGCTTTTAGATAAACTATAAACTCCTTTATTGGCAAGATGAATGCTTGAAATAAGCCGGTTAGCTTCTTTTGAAAGAGAAATATCCGAATCTTCAAGCTCCTCGACACCAACAGTATTATCTTCAAAACGTTTCATATAATCACGGATAGTATCTACAGCAATAGAGCTGGCTACTTCTCCGGCATTGTGTCCGCCCATACCATCAGCAACTACAAAAAGGTTCATGGAATTGTCGATATATAGGGCATCTTCATTCTTTTTTCTTTTTCTTCCGACATCACTAATGCCTGCTGATTCAACAACTACCATGTATGCTATGTTCCTATATGTACTAATACAAAAGATAATGTGGAATTGATCTTTAAATTAATAATAATCCAACTTTTTCCTTATATAATAAAAAGTTGTTGAGGTCAAGCAAGATAAATATATAAAATATAATTTCTTTTAAGATTAATTATCAAGTTATAAAGTGTTATTCACACCCTGCCATGCATATTATATCAGATGAATACGCAATCAAACATTACTTTTCGGTTTCATCCTGGCGATAACCTCATCAATTCTTTTGCCGATTACTCTAAGATCTGATGCCATCATAGATACCCTTTGATAACGTTTTTCCCGTTCTTTTTCCAAAGCTTTGTCGATGACTGTTACAAGAGGTTTTATTATCTTTGGGTTGATCTGTTTCGGGTCGGGATGTCTTACATTCATTATTTGATTCATCAATGCAGCAGGGCTTTCTCCGGCAAAAGGGACTTGACCGGTTGAAAGCTGGAACAGCATTGTTCCTAAAGAGAATATATCAGATCTTCCATCAACCTTTTCTCCTGAAAACTGTTCAGGCGACATGTAATACGGCGTGCCTTTGATAACACCGGTTTGAGTTTGTGATGTAGCAGTTATTCTCGCAATACCAAAATCAGTTATTTTAACTATCCCGCTTTTTAAAAGCATTATGTTTGCCGGCTTTATATCGCGGTGAATAATTCCTTTTTGGTGGGCATAATCAAGTGCTTCAGCAATGGTTGCAACATAATCAATAATCTTGGGGATAGGAAGCAGATTTTCTTTTACGGTATATTTTTCCAGGTCTTCACCTTCAAGATATTCCATAGCTATGTATGCGAGGTTCTGATCATCTCCGGCATCGTAAATAGTTACAATATTCGGATGTGAAAGAGTTCCGGCGCTTTCGGCTTCCCTGAAAAACTTTTCTTTCATTGTTTGAATTTCTTCAAGCGTATGGTCTTCTTCACTGAACTGGAAAGTTTTTATTGCCGTTGTCCGGTTTATCTTGGGGTCAAGACCCAGATAGACAATGCCCATTGCTCCTTTTCCGAGTTGTTTTTGTATTTCGTATCTGCCCAGTGTGGGTTTTGTTCCTGTGGCTGTTGAAAGAAAACCGTCTGAAGAAGGGGATACACCGAACTTACCGTCCCCGAATACCATCGTATTACTGGCTTTGATTAGTTTCTTTTTTCTTTCGGTAACATCTTTAAATTTTTTGTCATGTTCTTCCACATATTCATATACTGCGGCAGCTTTGTTGAATTGTCTTTTTCTTTCATAATCAAGTGCAAGATTGTATAAAATATCTTTCATCTGATCATCTACCGGAACTCGCCGGAATTTATCAAAGGCCATATCAAGCATGCCCTGGCCCTGAAAAGAAAGCCCAAGCATCCGGTTTGTTTCAGCAGATTCTACTTCGATTTTATCTTTTTTGGATTCGGTTACAAAATATCTAAGACTTATAATTCCAATATAGCCAATGACAAGCTCGAGGGCAGGATAAGCAACACGGACCCAGTATCCTTTGGAAGTAAAAAAATATGCCGAGCTGCCTATAAGCAGTATGATCATTATAATGAATGCGGCACCAACTGTTTTTGCTTTCAACCTTGAAAAAACAAAGGTGATAATAAGGCCTATTATAATTATGGCCGCAAGTTCAACAAGCGGCGACCAGTATGGTTGCTGAATAAACTTGTTGTTAAGTATAGTCCAGATGGCATTAGCGGAAAACTCTCCCACAGGTAAAGCCGGATCGGTTGGCGTGCTGATAGGGTTCATAATTCCGGCTGCTGACGCACTTACAAGCACAAGTTTGTTTTTAAAAACATCCGTCTGAATTTTATCGTTTAAAACATCAAAAAATGAATATTTTTTAAATGCGCCGCGGGGGCCTTTAAAATTAATAAGAAGCTCCGAAGCAAAAGTAGTGGGTATTTTAAGATTCCCAAGAGTAACGCTTGACCCCAATTCTGCTGAAAGTTTTTCCCTTGGGATATCAAGATAGGCACAAGCAAGCTTTAAGGTATATGATGGGTAATAAAGTCCACGACATTCATAGACGAGACGTTCTCTTCTTGCAATACCATCTCTGTCATTGCCGAAGTTAAGGTGACCTATGCCTGCCGATGCTTTAAGAAATGAAGGAAGAGGAAGTATTATTTCATCAGCGCGGTAGTATAATGCTCCGGAAGGACTTTTTATTTTCTGGATTGAATATTCGTATAATATATCATCGGTTTCTTTTGTATCATTGCCAGTTTCGGCAGATTCTTTGAAATAAAATGGCAAAACGGTATTGCCGGTTTCGCTGATTGCCTGGGCAAGCTTTTTGTCATTATCCAGATTTTCTCTGGTCTCATGCAAAACATTAAGGTAATCGCTATATGTTATTCCGGTATCTTTTGAAAAAATGGCTGTAAATTTATCTTCCAGATTTTTGACAGTTTTTAATCCGGTGCTTTCTTCAGGTTCGCTGAGTATAAGATTGAGCCCTGTTACTTTGGGATTTCCCAAATTTATCTTTTTGATGCCCTTTGCAATAATATCGCGTGACCAGGGCCAGCGACCGATTTTTTCAATCGAATCATCATCTATATCAACTATTACTATGTTGCTTGATGATTCAGGGTCTGCACGTAATCCCATCATTGCATCATAGAGTTTATATTCAAGAGTATCAAGAAAATCGGTACGAAATAAGCTTATACATAAAAAAAGTATAGTGATGCCTATTCCCATAAAAAGAGCAGGATGTTTTTTTAATAAGTTCATAGCAATTTTCTCATATTACATGGTTGCCTAAGTTTTTGTCTGCTTTGACAATGCTTCTTGTATGAAATCTGCGTCCAGGCTCATAAAGAGAAGTTCATACAGCGATGCCTTGCACCCGGGTACTCTATACTGCTTTATCTTATATCACAGCTGATACTAAATTTCAAATAAAGAGCCTATTTCGGGGTCATAATCTGAACGGCCTGTGGGCATACAGTAAATACAGCCGGTGTTTCACCGAATATGTCTCCATCCAGATCCAATAACGCCAGAGGATCACTGTCTATATGGATTTCCTTCTCCTGGAAATACAATATGCCAGCTTCATGAATGTGCGCTCCAGTCGATATCTTGAGCAGCAAACAGGTTGCCATCTTCAGTTTTGATTGAGACGGAATTACTGTAATGTTTAACTCCCCTTCATCTGTGAGAGCTCCAGGAGACAGACACATACTGCCTAGTACTCCGTCATTGATAGAACAAATCCCGACGTTACGGGCAATATCATTGCCTGTACCACCCGGAATGATTGCCAGTTTGGGGTGAGGTTTACTTCTTTCCATGATTCCCGACAGGATCTCTCCCACCGTGCCATCTTCCCCCCCACAGCAACAATGGTTTCATAGCCTTCACTTTGCACAGCAAGCTCTTGTGCTTGTCCGGCCCGTTTTGTGACAATTGCGCTTGCCGGATCGATATGCTCAGGCTACAATGCTTTTAGTTTGTTCCATGCCTTTATTCCAATCCCTCCATAACCGGCAGGATTGATGATATATAGAATGCTATCCTTCATTGTCGCAGATCACTCTGTTCTTCCCCTTCTTTTTTGCGCAATACATATTTTGGTCAGCTCTGGAAACAAAGTCATTTTGGGTTTCACCTGATACATACTGTGTAGCCCCAATACTCAAAGTCACGATGATATCTTTAGAAGAATTTACAGGAAATGGAAGAGAAGCGCAAGATTGCCTGACTCTCTCTGCAATTTGGGCACAACCTTCAATCGGAGTTTCAGTCAGGATTACTACCATTTCCTCGCCTCCGTACCGGAAGGCTATATCGGAATTTCTGATACAACTTTTTAGCATCCGGGCCAATCCTGCCAAAACCTGATCGCCCTGGCTGTGCCCGTGGGTATCATTAACTTGTTTGAAGTTATCAATGTCCATCATAAGAAGCGACAGTGGCCGGTCATATCTAAGTGCTCTTTGTATCTCCCCTTCAAGTTGTATATTAAGATGCCTCTTGTTAAAAAGCCCGGTCAGGTCATCCACAATACTTAGCTGTTTGTATTTCTCTTCACTTATTCTTAAAGCTTCTTTTGTTTCTATAAGGGATCTTTCGGCTTTTACTCTTTCTGTGATATCCGTCAGGAAAGCGACGACACCCATGAACTCAGGACCGAAGGTGCGAAGAGGTGTTGCGATGATAATATAGTGTGCGATTTCACCGTCTGAAAGTGTCTTTTGTATTTCAATTTCAACGTGCGCCTCACCTCCTTGTATCCTGGCAAAAGGGCATTCCGGCGTATTGCAACATCCGCAAATAGAGGTTTCAAAGCATTTTTTTTCCTGAAGCTCCATTCTTGTCAAACCGGTGATCTTTGAAATCGCATCATTTGCGCGAATGACATTACAATCCTTATCGATGAGCATTATGCATCCAGCAACAGTCTTGAAAATTTGGTCCAACTCCAGTCGGGAGATTTCCGATTCCACGGTAAGGGTGTTTGCCCTTGAAAACGCATCTTCATATTGCTGCTCCATCAATTCCAGTTCTTTTTTGTGTATTTCCGCTTTTTCCTTGATTTCCATCAGTTCTAATAAATTATATCTATGCTTGTCTGCGGCAAAAAGCTGGCACCGGAGCAATTCGGGATTTACCGGTTTGAACATAAAAAAATCCGCTTTACTAGTAGATGCACAGTTGATTTTATGATCATCTTGATTATACACCTGAACAACTATTTGATTCATTCGCGTGCAACATTCTTGAGTTATCCTGTATTTTTCCGAATCTGTCTTATCATTGGAACATTCGAGGTCGATGATAACCAGGGCCATCGTTGACTCATTCTCCAATTCCGAAAAGGCATTGGAAGCATCTTTGTGGACTATGATTTTGTAAGAAAGCTCATCCAGACCTGGCGCAAGGGCATCACTAAAATCGGAATCCCTTGTAATAACAAATGCTTTTTTTTCTTCTTTTGATTTCGTCATATCACTCCCCAATCAAAGACCTGCAGAATATAATTCGAAAACCAAGAAAAAACTAAAAATTGTAGCAGACCCGGCTTTGTTCATAATAAATACTGATCGATTAGCTTCAAATGTAGTCATACCCGGCACCTGAACAGCTTATTAAAGCAAATGTCTAAATCTGAATATTTTAGAAGAGTTAAGATAAACTCTATTCATCATGTCATGTCAAATATGTCAATAATTTTTTAAGATATAATTACATCAATTTTAGTAAATCTGTTTGTTTTGCATGATAGCCGGATTCAATGACCTGTCATGGAGTATGTATCAATAAGAATTTTATTTTGAGAAAAACTATAACCAGGAACCAACTTCAAAACGTCCCATTTTGGCCGATCTCTGCGTTGGGCTCAAATTTTAATCCTCGAAATACTTCATGTATTCCTGCGGTTAAAATTTTCGCCCGTCTTGACCTTGACCAAACTGAAACGTTTTGAAACAGGTTCCCAGGAAATGAATTATTTTATTATCGTTTTTATAGAAACTGCCGATATATTATTGGAGAAGCTTGTTTTGAGTAACATTTACATTTAAGAACACTTAAGATTATAATTATATATTACAAGTTATTATCAATTTTCTGTACTTAATATATTCTTTGTGTTAAAAATATTGAGAATTAAGATAAACGGTAAAGATTTGCGGACTGCTATTGATGGAAATTATTACAACACATAAAAACACGGATTTTGATGCGCTTGCATCCATGATTGCTGCAACAATTTTATATCCCAATGCTGTTTGTGTTCTTCCAAAAATGATTAATCCCAATGTCAAAGCCTTTCTTTCTATCCATAAAGACATATTTGATATGCATTCACCCGCTGAAATTGATTTTGATAAGGTTAAAAAATTAATTGTTGTTGATACAAGCAACTGGAACCGTCTTGACCGGATAGATTCACTTTCAACAAGAAAAGATCTTGAAATCATATTATGGGATCACCATAGAGGTGACGGCGATATAAAAGCAGCGTGGAAGTGCCGGAAAGAAGTCGGATCAAACATAACTCTTATGGTACGCAGGCTGAAAAAAGAAAAAAAGAAAATATCTCCTATGCAGGCAACACTTTTTCTAACCGGCCTTTATGAAGATACAGGGCATCTTAGCTTTTCATCTTCAACAGCAGAAGATGCCTATATGGCAGGTTTTCTTCTTGAAAAAAAGGCGGACTTAAATATTGTCAGTTCTTTTTTGCGCCAGGCCTACGGAGAAAAACAAAAAAACATTCTGTTTGAAATGTTGCAAACTGCAAAAAGATCAAAAATAAACGGCTATTCTATCAGCATAAATAAGCTTTCAATTAAAGGGCATGTAAACAGCCTTGCCGTTGTTGTAGGTATGTACAGAGAGATTTTAAATGTTGATGCCACATTTGGAATATTTAGCAATAAAGAAAAAGACAGGTGTATGGTTATTGCCAGAAGTAATGCTGAAGGACTGGATGTAGGCTCAATAATGCGCAGCATGGGAGGCGGCGGGCATCCCGGCGCTGCTTCTGCAATGTTGAAATCAGTTAATCCCAATGCGGTTGAGGAATGGATCACAGAACTCATTGAAGGCAATCAGCAGGCTTCCGTACAGATAAGCGATTTAATGTCTTTTCCTGTTTTTACCGTGGCTTCGGTCACGCCTATGGAAAAGGTTGCTGCAATACTAAAGAAAAAAGGCTGCACCGGGCTTCCGGTAGTTGAAGGAGAAAAACTGGTAGGAGTAATTTCACGCAGAGATTTTACCAAAATAAAAAGAGAGACTCAGCTGAAATCTCCGGTAAAAGCATATATGAGCACAAATATTATGACAATAGAACCTGGGAAAAGCCCGATTCAAGCCGCAAAGCTTATGGCTAAGCATGATATAGGAAGGCTTCCGGTAGTTGAAAACGGGCGCATAATAGGCATTATTACGCGCTCGGATACTATGCTATATTTTTACGATATGCTGCCGGATTGAATTGTATACTGATGTATTCTATACTATCCTGAATTATTATTAATCTTTCAGCTGATCAACAGATAAACCCATAGCTGTTGCTAATTTTTCAAGCGTTACCGTTCTTAATGTGTTTTCACTATTTTCCATTTGAGACAAAGCTGCCTGAGTAATACCTGCTTTCTTTGCGACTTCTGATTGTGTAATACCAATATGAGTGCGCCAGGCCTTTACAAGGTTCATTCCTTTTTTCACTACAAGCCCGACAACTTCATGAGGAATAGTAACATCTTCAGATGGTAACAACTTGATATAATCATCATAGGGAATAACCGCAAAAACAGGCTTTCCATTCTGCTCAATATATTGGATATTAGTAGGTATTTTCATTTCTTTTCTTGACCTCCTCTATGTAAAGAATTTCAAAAGAATCTGTAAAAAAAACTCTCCAGCGGCCAACTCGAAGTCGATATTCGTAACGATTTTTCAACTTTTTTACATTTGAGCAATTTGGAAAATTTTCAAATCTCCCACAGTATCGTAGATCAAAGCTATCATTTGTTGATCTTTAATTTTCCGTAGTTGCCTAAGCGCTTTAGGTTTCCATTTAATATTCTTCATTAAAAGTATAATAAACTTATAATATAAGTAATAATTCAATAAAATATCAATCTAACCGGAGCCTTTAAAGCACGAGTTAACAGGTTGCTGGTCAAGACGAATCGATCAGGAGCACAGATTTGTTGAACCCCCTTTATCCCCCCTTTAAGGGGGAATCTGGAGGAACTCTTCTTCGATAAACCAATAAATACATACTCTCTTTGGTTTACCCGTGCGGTTTCAGGTAAATACAAATACGTTTATCCTTATATAGCATAAAACAACATAAGCGCTGATTGTCTTAAAATAAATGAATTTAAACCAGCGCTTATGGGGAATATCAGTATATTTGCTTAAAAAAAATCAGGCCATTTCAATTATCTTTTCAACAAGTTTTTCTATGCCTTTTGCTACATCCTTTATCCCTGGTCCAAGCATATAGGCAGGGGTGGTAACAATCTTATGCTTTTTATCCATTATTACCTCCAGCCATATACTATTAGGTTATAAGATGTGATTCAACTATTTCTGCTATGTCAAATATTTTCTGCTCATCAGTAAATTGTTTCACCCCATCGGTTAACATCATAAGACAGAAAGGACAGGCGGTAGCAATTTTTTGTGCTTTTGTCTCAAAAGCTTCACCGGCTCTATTCTGATTGATTCTGGTTCCGGTTTCCTCGGCCCAGTAATTGCCGCCGCCGCCGCCGCAGCAAAAACTTGCTTTTTTATTTCTTGGCATTTCACTAAGCGTTCCTATACTCGATATAACTTCGCGCGGTTCATCTATGATACCGTTATGCCTTCCAAGATAGCATGGGTCATGATAGCAAATGGTTTCTGATGTTTTGGATAGTTTTAGTTTGCCGGAACTTATCAGGTCCAAAATATACTTTGCGTGGGGAATAACATCAAAGTTGCCGCCCAGCGCAGGGTAATGATGGGTGAAGCTGTTGTAACAGTGGGGACATAATGTAATAATCTTGTTAATTTCCATTTCTGCAAATTCTATGATATTCATCTGGGCAGTTTCATTAAAAAGAAGCTCATCTCCCATTTGCTTTGCCGGATCACCGGTGCAGCGAAACTCTTCGAGAACACCAAAATTTACATTTGCTGCCGTAAGAATATTGACCATGGATCTTGCAATCTTCTGGGCACGCTCTTCATAAGCTACTGAACACCCTATCCAAAGCAGGTATTCCGTTTCACCCGGAATAAATACAGGAACATCCATATCTTCCTGCCAATCTGTTGGGCCAAATCCGGTACCAAGAAACGGGTGGCCTCTGGTTTCCATGTTCTTCATTGCTTTGCCCATCAGATCAGGAGCAGCCGCTTCTTCCATTGTCAGATGGCGTCTCATTTCTATGATATCTCTAAGATGCTCATTTCCTACAGGACAAACATTTGCACATGCTCCGCAGGTGGTGCATTCCCACAACTCATCCTGAGTTATGTTGTCACCTATAAGTTCAACCCGCTCCATTTCTCTCCATTGCTCTTTGGGGGTTGAAAGAAGCTTATCTGCATTTGCAAACAGATTTTCTTTTATAGACAAGACAATTTCCCTGGGTGAAAGCACCTTGCCCGTGCTGTTTGCAGGGCACTGATCCGTGCATCGTCCGCACTCGGTACATGTATAACCGTCAAAGAGTTGTTTCCATGTTAAATCCTCAACCTTAGAAACTCCCATGGCTCCAAGTTCTTCAGCTTCGAAATTAATATTGGGAAGTTCAACAAGAGGTGGCGGAAAATTTCTGAAAAAATTGGCCGGTATTGCTGAAAATACATGAAGATGTTTGCTGTTTGGAATGTAATCAAGAAAAAACATCAGAACAAGAAGATGCAACCACCAGCAGACCTCAAACAACATATGGTTCATGGTGCTTACGCCGGTTGCTTTAACAACAAAATCGGTTATAGGCATCCAGGCGCTTGCGATAGCGGCAAATTCTACTTCATTTGGGTCAACCATACGCAGTGAGTTGATTATAAGCAGTGTTAGCATCAGAATACTAATACAACCCAAAATGAGATATGCTGTTAAGTGGTAATTGATCTGTGGTGGCTTCATTATAAATCGTCTCAATAAAGCCATCACTATTCCGACTAAAACTGAAAAGATAAAAATATCCTGGGATAGCAGAAAGAAATTGAAAGCAGGGGCGCCTAAAAAGGAAAAATCAAACCCAGGCACAAACCCACTTATAATAAACTCGATTTCTCCGGGCAAAAGGATCAAAAAACCTGCGATAATAAATATATGCATGATTCCGGCATAGGTATAATCGACTTTTGATACTCTGAATTGCGAAAATTGCAAAATACTCTGCTTGATGGTGATCAATAAGCGCTCGCCAATTCTGTCAAATCTGTTTTCCGGTTTTCCGAGCTTAAGAAGTTTTATAAGGTATAAAACACGATGAACAAAATATGCTACCGCGATAGTTAGAATAATTGCAACAAGCCAAGGTTTCATGAATATATCTCCTTCATTATAACTAATTTATATCTAAGATTTTTTGAATATCTGTGATAAACCAGAACGACCTTTACGGAGTTTTGATCTAACATCTAAGCAAAGGATATGTCAATAAAAATGACGCTCTGTAAGCGGCAAGCCTTATTTGGATATTGTTTATAACTATTGCATATAATCCGTTTTAATCAAATAACAAGAGTTTCTATTGATAAAGTAATTAAATTATGATAGGTGGCTGCAAAACATATAATCATAATTTGTATGCCTGCTCTATCTTTGCAAGTTGGCAGATAAAAATCAGCAGCGGAGAGAAAATGACTTCTGAAGGAGATATAATACTTATATATTTTGAAGGCAAACCGCTTACATTTGCGAGAATTGAAGAAATCCTGCCGAATTCAAAGCCATCATGGTATCACGTTAAATTGCTGATGCTGCAAGTGCCTGTTCATGCCATAACATGGATACTAAGAGATTCTTATATAAATGGCGCTGAATTTACTATGAACGGAAAGAAGGTAAGAATCGAACATGTTGTGTGTCCTGATAGCCAATCCGATGATCAAAATAATCAAAAAGCTTCTCAATCACAAAAGAATGATGCCGAAGCTTCTGAAAAAACAAAGACATTGGAAGGAGCAAAGGTTATTCCTTTTGCCGATATCAGGAAGAAGTAAAAGAAGTGGTTTCAATCAGTTTTAAAAGTTCGGCTGCTTTGCTTTCCATTATTTCGGCTTCTATGCCGTTTTTCTCATGGTCGTATCCAAAAAGGTGAAGAATTCCGTGTATCAAAAGCTCGGCAAACCGTATATCAAATCCGGTTCCCGAATCATTTCCTTCCCTTTCTGCTGTTTCAGCCGATATAACGACATCTCCAAGAAGATCATGGTTGTTTCCGGAAAAATCACTGTCACGCATAGGAAAAGAAATTACATTGGTAGGCCCGATTCTTTGCAAATATTGGTTGTTTAATTTAGCAATCCCATCATCATCTTCAATGAGTATAGACAGTTCTCCTTCAGGACAATCCAAGTCGTTTAATATGGCTTGAGCTGCCTTCCGCATTTTTATCTTCCTGATCTTGTGTTTGTTTTGGTTGTTGCTTATCAGTACTCCCATTTTTCCCTTTTCCATTGCCTGAAATGGTTGTTTCGGAATATTCGATGCGATGATGATGGATTCCGTTTAAAATCGTATTGAAGCTTTTAGCAATATTATGCAAATCTTTTAAAGTTAATTCGCAATTATCAAGCTGCCCGTCTGTAAAAACATTATTCATTAAATTCTGGACTAGCCCCTGAATTCTTGCCGGTGTAGGATTTTCAAGGGTTCTTGAAGCCGATTCCGTAACATCGGCAAGCATGACAAGACCCGCTTCTTTTGTCTGGGGCTTTGGGCCTGGATATCTGAAATCACTGATTTTGACTGTGCTTTCTCCTTTTAGCTGTTTTGCTTTGTCATAAAAAAACCGGATAAGGCTTGTCCCGTGATGCTGGCCGATTGTGTCTGCGATTTGTTTCCCAAGATTATATTTTTTTGCCATTTCAACCCCATCTTTTACATGGGCAACTAGTATAAGACTGGACATTGATGGTGAAAGCTTGTCATGTTTATTTACGCCGTCCGACTGGTTTTCAATAAAATACTGGGGTTTGTTTAATTTGCCGATGTCATGATAATAACCGCAAACCTTGGCAAGCAGAGAATTTGCTCCTATTTCCGATGCAGCAGCTTCTACCATTGAACCTACAATAACCGAATGATGATATGTTCCAGGGGCTTCAATCATAAGTCTCCTTAGGACAGGCTGATCAAGACTTGCGAGTTCCAGCAGCTTTATATCTGTAGAAAAGTTAAAAGTTACTTCTATCAGAGGAGTAAGCCCTGCAGTTACAATACCTGTTATCATACCTCCTAAAAAAGCAAAAACCCAATTCCAAATTAATGTTATCCAGGAGAACTCGGCCTCTGCGGCAGGATTATAAATAGTTATTACTGTGGTGAGCAGTATGTTAAAAACAGCAAGTTTTAAACCGGATTTAATAAAAACCTTGCGTTCCCTGCAATCTTGCATCCAATAGGCCGCCATTATTCCGCTCAACAGAAAGTAAAGCAGCATTTCAAAACGGTTTTGAAATACCATTGCAGTACAAATGGATATAATAACGGCAAAAGCAACGGCTGTATTTAAGCCCATAAATAGACAAATGAGCATTGCTCCGGCAGTAACCGGAATACTAAGTTGAATCGATGTGGCTCTGATCGAAAAAAGCTCGTTTAAGGAAAGGGATCTGGACAAAAATGATGATACTTCCGCCAGCAGAAAACACATAATCACCACGCTGGCAAGAAAAAGGAGTTTTTTGTTATGGGCGCCTACCGTATCCCTATCGTTATTTAAGCTAATCATATATGTTGTAACAAGCAGAATTAACATAATCATGGTAGCGCCAGTAATAGCTGCCGATATCCGCTTGTATCTTACCTTATCCATGAGAGCTTTCAGCTTTATAAGCTGTACTTCCGAAACCTTCTCTCCTTCGCGTAAAAGCATTTCACCTGCTTTTACTTTGTATAGTACCGCACCCATTTCGGCTACAGCGGTTTTTGTTCTTTCTTCAGTTTCATTTCTGTTTAAGGTTATGTTAGGTTGAATCAACTGCATGACACAATATGTAACTGCCTCCCGCTTTCCCGAATGCAAGTCTTTTAATACAGGCTGTCCTACTACTTTTACTTTGCTTTTTGCCTCATTAATGCTGTATATAGAATTTAATTCATAAGTTATAATCTCATCTTTCGTTTCAATATTTCTTAATATTATTCCCTTATCAATTACTTTAAGCAAAGAATCCTTATCGGCAACTATGGCGGTAACAAAAAAATTAGATATTATACCATTGATAGCATTTGGGATATCTTCGGAAAATTCACTCTTTTCAATTATACCAAAAACACTTTTAGGAACTGAAAAGCCTATTTTCTTTTCAAATTCTTTTTTTATTTTCAAAGATCTTTCGGATGGGGTTAGCTGCTGGGTATTTGTTCCAACATCTACAGAATTGAAATTACCCGCGATCAAATCATTTCTTATATCTGTAAAGGCCGTCTGAACCCGCTGGGTTAATTTAGTTAAAAGCTTTGAATCAAAATCATATACTACCGGTACATTACCTGCCACCATTTTTCTGTTCTTTTCAGTTGCGACTTTGTCTACAGCTAAAAAGTCTTCCGGAGCTTTTATGTCTCTATCGGCAATATCCCCTAAATCATATGTTTTGGTGATGGGCATAAAGTCTATATAGAGAGTAAGTACAAATATGATAACCATACTGGCCAGAATCCACCATTTGATATATTTGCTGGAATTAAATGAATTAATTATAGGTTCTTTTATTTTTATTAGTTTCATATCTCACCAGAGGCCATTTTTTATCAGCCTTTAGTCTGTTGATTATTTATGAGTCTTTCAAAAGGTTTTCTCTTTTTTTTTATAACCCTTTTTATTTGCCATTTTCAGCTTTTCGTTTCTTTGCTTCAAGATTTTCATATGCTTCAATAATATCTTGTACAAGTTTATGCCTTACAACATCCGATTTTGAAAAGAAGACAAATTTAATTCCGTTAATTTTCTGCAAAATGTCTTTGGATTCGATAAGACCGGATGTTTTACCCATCGGCAGATCAATCTGGGTTATATCACCCGTAATAACAGCTTTTGAACTGAATCCTATACGGGTAAGAAACATCTTCATCTGTTCCGAAGTAGTATTCTGGGCCTCATCAAGAATAATAAATGAGTCATTTAATGTTCTTCCCCTCATGAAGGCAAGCGGAGCGACTTCGATTACACCCTTTTCCATAAGATTTGCAACCTTTTCAAATCTCATCATATCATGGAGAGCATCATAAAGCGGTCTCAAATAGGGGTCAACTTTTTCAGCAAGATCTCCAGGCAAAAAACCAAGCGCTTCACCAGCTTCAACAGCTGGTCGCGTAAGTATAATTCTGCTCACCAAACCTTTTGAAAGAGCGGAAACTCCCATCGCCATCGCCAGATAAGTCTTGCCTGTACCTGCAGGTCCCACACCGAATACGATATCAAAATGACGCATGGCATCTATATATTCTTTTTGTGCCAGGCTTTTTGGAGTTATAGGTTGTTTCTTTACTGTAATATATATCGTATCGAGAAAAATATCCTTTAATTTTATAGTATCATCTTTTGAAAGAAGCCTTATGGCATAATCGAAATCACTCGGATAAACCGGATAATTATCCTTAAGCAGTCCATAGAGTTGCGTTAATAAATTCTTAGCAAGATTTGAAGCAATTTTTTCACCTTCGATTGTAACTGCGCTTCCTCTTGCATGCATTCTTATAGCAACCGCATCAGCCACTTTCTGAAGATTTGAATTGTTTTCACCAAAAAGTTGTTTCGCAAGATTTATATCAGAAAAAGAAATTTTAGTAAGATTGTCATCTACATCGATTCTCATAGATAAATTCTAAAACACCATTTTATATAAAAATCATAATAAAAGAATAACGTAATTTACTATCAAAAAATTTACACCCATGCCCGATGAAACCACAAAGCATGAGTGCTTAACTTTATACAAAGGAGCCAGTTTCAAAACGCCCCATTTTGGCCGATCTCTGCGTTGGGCTCAAATTTCAATCCTCGAAATACTCTATGTATTCCTGTGGTTGGAATTTCCTCCCGCCTTGAGCTTGACCATACTGAAACGTTTTGAAAGTGGTTCGATTATTTATCAATAATTTTCTTAAAAATAAAATAGGAATATCTATGCTGGAAATCAAATTTGTAAGACAAAATCTGGATCTGGTGCAAAACTCAATAATAAAAAGAGGTAAAAGCGCTAATATTGAAGAATTCATAATTTATGACTCAAAAGTCAGAGCTATACTATTAGAAATTGAAGAATTAAGGCATCGGCGGAATATATTTTCAGAAAAAATCGCATCCATGAAAAAAGAAGGGATAGATTCAAAAGACCTGGTTTTGGAAATGCGGGATGAGTCGGAAAAAATAAAAAATCTCAATTCGGAACTTTTGGAAAATGAAGATAAACTTAATAATATTCTCATGGAAATTCCAAACATACCAGACAGCTCTGTTCCGGAGGGTAAAGACAGCTCAGATAATTTATTAATAAGAACAATAGGCAAAATACCTGATTTTGATTTTAAGCCAAAAAACCACTGGGAAATTGGGGAAAAGCTTAAAATATTCGACTTTGAAAGGGCTTCAAAAATAACCGGGGCTCGTTTTCCCCTTTATTTCGGAGCCGGAGCAAAACTTGAAAGAGCCGTTATTAATTTTATGTTAGAAATACATACGACTGAACATGGCTATACTGAGATTCTGCCTCCGTTTATCGTAAACAAACAGAGCCTGATTAGTACCGGTCAATTACCAAAATTTAAAGATGATCTATTTAAGATAGAGGGTTGGGATTATTACTTGATTCCTACAGCTGAAGTTCCTGTAACAAATATTCACCAGAACGAAATTTTGGATGATAGCGCTCTGCCAATTTCCTACACTGCTTATACTCCCTGCTTCCGTTCAGAAGCCGGCTCATATGGAAAAGACACAAAGGGCTTGATCAGACAACATCAATTTAATAAAATAGAGCTAGTAAAATTTTGCAAACCTGAAGATTCCTATGATGAGCTTGAAAAACTTACTCAAAATGCAGAAACTATTCTAAAACGCCTGGGACTCCCATATCAGGTTGTTACTCTTTGCGCAGGAGATCTTGGATTTTCTTCTGCAAAAACATATGATATTGAAGTATGGATGCCAGCACAGGGAGTATATAGAGAAATATCATCTTGCAGTAATTTTGAAAATTTTCAGGCAAGACGCGGCAATATTAGATTTAAGAGAAAAGGCGGGAAAAAAACTGAGCACGTACATACTTTAAATGGATCAGGCCTTGCTGTTGGCCGCACTGTTGCTGCAATTATTGAAAACTACCAGCAAAAAGATGGGTCAGTTATTATACCGGATAATTTAAGGCCATATATGGGTAATATTGAAAGGATTTCATTATGAAAATTGAGAATTTCCCGGATGAGATCCGACCTTTCATAATACCTAAGCACAAAGGTAATCTTGTTTATAGATGCTTAGAATGCGGCAAAGAACACGGGATAGAAAATCTTCTTTATACATGTCCTGATTGCGGTAAAGTTCTTTTGCTTCATGATTTAAATTTTGATCTTTTGAAACAAATTCCTGGGGAAAAATGGCAAAGCATTTTTGATTATCGCAAAATGTTAAAAACCCCGGCTTTAAAAGGCATATATCTCTACCATGAATTTATTGGTTCTGTAATTCCTCTTTCCTCAATAATTTATCTTGGTGAAGGACATACACCGGTTATTGAAGCGAATTCTTTGTTGCAGGAAAAAGTAGGTATAAAATTTTTCTTTAAAAACGATGGCCAGAATCCGAGTGCTTCTTTCAAAGACAGAGGAATGGCAAGCGCATTAAGTTATATAAATTTTCTGATTAAGGAAAACCATTTTTCGGATATTCTTGCAATTTGCGCTTCTACAGGAGACACTTCGGCTTCAGCAGCCTTATATGCATCCTATTTGCAACCTCATATAAAATCTGCGGTTCTTCTCCCTCACAAAAAAGTAACACCTCAGCAACTTTCACAACCATTAGGAAGCGGTGCGTCTGTATTTGAAATTCCCGGTGTTTTTGATGATTGCATGAAGATAGTTGAAAGTTTATCAGAAAAATACAATGTTGCCTTGCTGAATTCAAAAAATGCCTGGCGCATTCTTGGCCAGGAATCTTATTCATATGAAATTGCGCAAAATTTCGAGTATGATATGAGAAATAAAGTAATAATTATTCCTATTGGAAATGCCGGAAATATTACTGCTGTATTAAATGGTTTTTTAAAATTTTATAAAACAGGTATAATAAACGTACTGCCCAAAATTATAGGAGTTCAATCAAACCATGCAAACCCGGTGTACAATTATTATAGCGAACCGGATGTCATTAAACGCAGATTCATTCCTGTAAACGTAAAACCAAGTGTAGCTCAGGCAGCAATGATTGGAAACCCTGTATCAATGCCAAGAGTCATCCATCTTGTTGAAGAATACAATAGACTTGCAGGCAATGATAGCACATCTTTTATTGAAGTAACAGAACAATCCATAATGGACTGGCAAATTATTGCAAACCGAAACGGTCATATTGCATGCACTCATGGTGGTGAGTGTCTTGCCGGCCTTTTTAGGGCAATCAAAAAAGGACTAGTGTTAAAAACCGATACAGCCATTTTAGATTCAACTGCACATGCTCTTAAATTTTCAGGGTTTCAGGATATGTATTTTGAAGATAAATTTCCACCCGAATATGATGTATTACCAAATAAATCTTTATTAAACTTTCCTGTTTTAATGCATCCAAAAGATCTTGACAAAGTTCCGACTTCGGATAAACCCTTAAATGAAAGTGAATTAAAATTATTTATTAACCGTATATCAGATGAAATTGCTAAAACCCTTGATCTGCAAAAAAGATAAATATTATTTAATACCGCTAATCGACCTATTATATCTAGCAAGTTAACATTTATAGATAGAGGTAATACAATGAATATGAAAAACATTTTTTATGCATTAATTATTATTTTTGTTTTTGGGTATTTTTCTTGTGCTGATCAAAAAGTATTAAAAAAGCAAGGAGAAGCCAGAAGAGGTGTAGGTGAAGCGTACATGTTCCAAAGTGATTATAGTATGGCACTAAAAGAGCTGCTTAATGCTGAAAAAATATATCCCAATGACCCTGTTCTTCATAATGACCTTGGTCTTGTATATATGGCAAAAGATCGTCTTCAAACAGCTGTTGAACATTTCAAAAAAGCAATTGAGTTAAAGCATGATTATGCGCCGGCAATTAACAATCTTGGAACCGCATATCTTGCCCTAAAAGATTGGGATTTAGCAATTGATAACTTTAATAAAGTTTCTAATGATCTTCTTTATGCCACGCCACATTATTCTCTAACTAACCTGGGCTGGGCATACTACAATAAAAAAGATTTTACATTAGCTGAAAAATACTACAAGGAAGCATTGGAAATCGAATCAAATTATCCGATTGCATTGCATGGGCTTGGAATTACTTATTTAAAATTGAATAATCCTACAGAAGCTGTAATTTATTTAGAAAGGGCAATAAAATATTCACCTTGGATTCCTGATTATTATATGAATTTATCAGAAGCTTATATAAAATTAAACCAATATGAAAAAGCAATAATATCTTATTATAAAGTTATAGAAATATCACCAGAAAGCGATATTTCCGCTAAAGCACAAAAAGAAATTGCAAGATTAAAAACACAAAATTATAAATAATCTCAAGTATAGATAAAGATATTATTTAATTTTAATCCTCATACCTCTTATAGAGAGATAAAGAGCTTACTCTTCTTTATTTTATTAGTGCTTAGTCAAGCCTGACATGAATATTATTATTTTATTCTAACAGCAGGCCAAAGCTTATTAAGTATACACAGAATTGTAAGATAAATTGATTGGTTTTTAGGTTAACTAAAGGAATGTTTGGTTAATTTTGAATTTAATATTTTTTATTAAAACTGGCAATAAAAAAAGTGCGGAATTATTCATGATAATAATTCCGCACTTTTTTACTATATTTATTTATACTTTTTGATCGAGTGTAACTATCTTTGGAGTTATAAATATAAGAAGTTCTTCCTTGTTATCGGTTTTTGTAAATGATTTGAAGAGTAGAGGCCCAAGAATAGGTATTTTTGAAAGACCGGGAATTGATGACTCACCGGTACTCTTTGTTGTTTTAATGATGCCACCTATTACAACAGTATCTCCATCATTAACAAGCAACTCAGTTTCAGCCTCTTTTGTCGTAAAAGAGTAGTTTTCATTTACTTGCGGTCCGATGTCCTTTTTCTTAATTGATATTACCATTGAAATCCTGTTATCAGGAGTAACATGGGGCTTTACTTTAAGTTCAAGATCAACATTTTCAAACACTGTTGTTGTATTTCCTGATACATCACTCTTGTTATATGGATAACGCAATCCCTGTTTTATGGTAGCTTCCTTATTATCAAGAGTAGCTATCTTTGGGGAAGAAACAACTTTACCTTCTCCATCAGCTTCCATTGCCTGAAGCTTTGCATTAAGCATAAAGGGAGTGCCGGCTATTCTTACAAAATTAAATCCTATACTACCTGCGTTAGCTGCGGCTGCAGGAAAATTGATAGATGTATTAATTCCATATGTTCCACCAAGGCTATTCATCCCTACTTGAGGCCCAACACCTACTCTATTATTTACAGCAGTAGAATTTGCTGAAGTAATAGCTGAACTAACAGATGAAGGCAACTGCGATGATGTCTGGACACCTATCCCTGAACCCCAGGTAACACCAAGATCTCTTGAAAAATTTGTGGTTGCTTCTACTATTCTTGCTTCTATAAGAACTTGTGGAGTAACTTTATCAAGTACTCTTACAATATCTTTTGCCTTTTTTATTACTTCTGCTACGTCTGTCAAAATAATGAGGTTTGTCCTATTATCTACACTGACATTTCCCCTGTCTTTAGTTAATAATTTTTTTAAATGAGGCAATATTTCATTATTTGCGCTAGCATAATTTATAGGAATATATTCAACAACAAGGGGTTCCAATGCTTTCTGTTCTGCCATTGCCTTTTTTTCTGCAATTAATCCGGCACGTCTTAATTCCTGTTCTTTTTTTATAGTTTCAAGAGGTGCAATCCTTACAATATCACCTTCATAAATCATCCCTAGTTGATTCATTTTAAGAATAAGATCCATAGCCTGATCCCAGGGAACCGGCTTTTCCAATGACAAGGTTACTTTGCCACGTACATTTTTATCAATTGCAAAGTTTTTTCCACTTACTTCCTTCAAAATTCGAAAGACGTTTTTTATATCAGTATCAAAGAAATCAAGAGCAATCTTTTCACCTGTATATTTTTGCTCAAGTTCGGAAAGTTCTTTTTCATCACTCACAGCCTTGCTAACAATCGGCGTTTCATCCTCTGTTTCAACTACTTCGATATCTTTAGGTACTGTTTCAAGAACTTCTTTCCATGCCGGAATACCCTTATCTTGCTCAGGTTTGGGTAAAACGGTAGAAGCTTCAAAATGAATATTGATTATATTATCAGTTTGTTCCATCACATATGTAACTGCTTCTCTCAATTCAATTGCAATTATAGATGTTTTTTCCATTTCAGGCATCTGAATAGGCCATATCCCATCAACAGCACTATTAAAACGCGTTGTAATAAGAGGTCTTTTTTGTTTTGTTGCTATATTGGTATTATTTAACTGAAGATGGAGCAGTCTGTCGCTGGCTTTTTTAATACTGTATTCAACAGGCTTAGTAGTTCCAATCGTTATTGTGGATCCCCCACCATCTTCACTTAAAAAATCTATTCTATCAACCCATGCAGGTTTCAAATCTATTTCTTGTTTTTCCTCAACCAATAATTCTGTTTCCTGCTTAGGCTCTATCAACTCTTCAGCTTTTTCGCTTATTGCAGTGTCTATAGTTTCTTCTTCAATTTGTTCTTTACTATCAGTCTTGGAATAAATAACGTCCTCATCAGTCTTATCGAGCTTATCGGGCTCAATATTTCCAAATTTTATCAAAAGTCCATTTGAAATAGGCTTAGCCGAAAAAGCATTTAAAAAATCATCTTCTGTTTCCAAAACAAAACGAAATTTATCAGGTGATGCATAATGCCGAATCCTGCTAACCCATTTAGTATTAACCGAAACAATTTGTTCTTTTCTGAAAGGACTTTTTATTTTTAAAATATCAAAGACTATTCTTGCAGGAAGTTTAGCGGAGAGATTCTTTTTTAGCGTAAAAGATTTATAATCTTTTATCATACCATCTGAATCAATTATAATAGATAAACCACTGCTGCCTTTGTCTACAGAAACTGATTTAAATTTTGTAGCAGCTTTAATATCAGTTTCATCAAGATTTGTTTTTTCATTTATAGTTATTGCTTTTACATCAATAACACCCGGCACATAAACATCGGGTGATTCAGTAATTTCTTTGGAATCCGATAACTCATCAGATTCTGCGGTATCAACACTCTCAAGCTGTTCTCCCGTATCAACATTTACTTCAGATATAGAAGATGTATCAGGTTCTGTGGCAAGTTCTTCAGAAGACAACTCATCAGATTCTGCTGTATCAAGATTCTCAGCCTGATCTTTCGCATCATCTTCTGTTTCTGATATCATAGATGTATCTGGTTCTTCGGTAAGTTCTTCAGAAACTATTATTTCACTGCCTGTGGAATTAGTGCTTTCAGACTGTTTATCTTCATTTGCAACTAATTCATTAACAACTGCTTCATTCTGATCTTCTTCCTGGGCATAAATTTCAAGTGGAAATAAAACTTGAAAAGAAGTTAAAACCGCAAGGAAAATAACTACTGAAAAAGCTTTAATTATTTTCAACAAATAATAATTCATATTATTCTTCTCCAAGAGGTTTCTGAAGTTTAAGTTCTCTTTCTTGGATCTTTTTTTCCCCAATAATATTTTCAATTTCTTCCTCTACAATTATTCTATCATTGAGTATCTTGACAATTCTTCCATAATTATTGCCAATATAAGTTCCCTTTGCTACAACATATCCCTTACCGGAAGATTCTTCAACAAGAGCCCTATTTCCACTTTCAGCACGCAATATTGCTACAAGTTTTAACTGACTTAAATCAACCATTTCCAGAGGCGTTCGCAGAGAACGCATTTTTTTACCCTTGTTTTTACTGAGACCTTGTTTAAACAATGATGCAAATGGATCTATTTTACCTTCCGGATTATATATTATAATTCCTTCAGGCTGAAGTTTTGCTATTTCCTTAAGTGTTATATCTGATGCTTTATAATCTTTTGCATTACCTTTAGCTGAATTTTCTACATCAGCAGAATCAGTGCCAGTTTGTTCTTTTTTAATATTGGCATTTTTATCAGAAATCTCATTTTTTATTTTGCTAACATCAACAATCTCTGTTTTAGCCGCAACATCTGGAACCTGCACCCGAGAAGAAGTTGGCCCGTTGCTTTTTGATACTATCTTTTTACTAACGGCAACAGCCTTTTTATTTGGTTCATTTTTATCATCACATCCTGTGATGAAATGAAACAGACATAAGATAAATACTGCGATATAAATTATAGTTAGATTTTTTCGCATGCTCACCAAGTTATCTCTCATCTGATGTTTTATTATCGCCTTCTTCTGCCTTTTTTCTTCCCTTTTTTCTTACTTTTGGAAGCATCAGCTTTTAAAAATCTATAAGTAACTGCGGTACATGAAGTGAAAAGTTTGTTACCCTTGTCTACTTTCATGTTTATATTATTTATATTAACTATTCTTGGAAGCCGTGCCACTTTATCAAAAAATGTTGCAACATTATGATACTTGCCGATAACTTGAATGGATACAGGAATTTCTGCATAAAAATTTTTTTGCCTTTCTCCTTGTGGCTGAAATAAAATAAATTCAAGCCCGGCATCCTGGCCACATAATGAAATACTTTCTAAAAGTGTTGGGATCTCTTTTTTTTCTGGAAGAGCTTTCAATACTATTTTTAATTTAACATCAGCTTTATACATTTTATCTTTAAATTCAGGTAATGTTTTTGATGTTTTTACAGCAATATCAAGTTTTTTTGTTAATTTATTGTATTCAGAATCAAGCTTTTTTATTTTATCTAATTTCGGAAGCCATAGTGCATATACAAATATGCCAACAGTAGCAATTAATATACCGCAAAAAATAAGAATTCTTTGTATCTTTGAAAGCTTTTCAAGCTTTTCAAAAATAGGTGCTAATGATTTTGAAAGTTCAGGCTTTTCCATTATTATTTCTTTTTTGCTCCGATTTTTGCTCTTTCACCTGGAGTATATTTAACACACGAAATTACAAAATTTTTGAAGCTTGCCTGCTTGCCTTTGGCTCCACTTTTTTTCAATGTTTTCAAATTTACAGTTCTAAATATTTTTGAACCTTCCAAACTTGTCATGAAATCAGCAACTGTCTGATTATCTACAGCTATACCTGAAATATTAACATTATTTCCATTTGACTTAAAAGTGACAAACCACATTCTTTTAGGAATAATCAAACTTGTCATTGCATCCAGAAGCCTTACCGGCTCATAACGGTTTGCCTCCAGACCATTAATAATCCCCATTCTTTTATTTAAAATATCAAGTTTCTTTTTTATTTCTGCAAGTTCTTTATTAATGACTGCATATTTTGCGATTTCTATCTTTTTACTTTCAACTTTCCCGCTAATCTCTTTAACTTGATCGCTTAATCTGAAATTTTGAAATGCTAAAAGAATAAATACCAGCAATAATGCCAAAGATAATATTGATATCTGACGGCGAATATTCTCTTTTTTTCTAGCTGTACGAAAAGGAAGAAGATTAATCCTGATCATTTATCATCAATCCTTCTTAATGCCAAGCCCATACTGATAGCAGCTTGAGGAGCAATTTTTTCCAGGTAAGTTGAATCTAAATTATCAGCCAATTCCAATTTATTAAATGGATCAATAAGCTCTACTTCAGCTGAGGTTTCCATAGACAAAAGCTGGCGAAAATCTTTTATATTTGCTCCACCTCCGCTTAATATAATTTTTGTTATAGAATCATCCGGATACGTAGAATAAAAAAAGTCAAGCGCCCTTTTTATTTCCGTACACCAGTCTGATACAACCGAAGAGACTATTTCTTTTAAATCATCTGTAGAAACTTTATCATTCTGGCTGCCAAATTTTATTTGTTCAGCTTCTTCTAAAGTACAGCCTGCAAGAGATACGATTTTTTGGTTTATCTGCCCGCACCCCAGAGAAACATCTCTCATAAATAGTGATGAAAAACCTTTTAAAATATTTAATGATGTCTTACTTGCACCTATATCAATTAATGCGATGTTTTCGCTAGATTCATCATAATTAAATTCAAATATATTTTGGAGCGCAAAGGCTTCCACATCAATTATGCAGGGATTAAGACCGGCTATCTGGACGAGATTTAAGTATTCATTCACCATTTCTTTTTTGGCGGCAACAAGAAAAACACTCATCTGGTTAGGATTGTTTTCATTTTCTCCGATAATTTGGAAATCAAGATTAACATCACTAATATCAAAAGGAATATACTGTTCAGCCTCAAACTGGATAGTTTCCTGAAGCTTATCCTCATCCATTTTCTGAACGTATATTTTTTTTACAATAACAGCAAATCCGCCTATTGACACCGCAACATTATTTTCAGTCAGCTTATTATCTTTAAATAATTTGCGGATATACTCCGCTATCTTTTCACTATCATTTATAGTTCCGTCTTCTATAAGCCCTGGCGGGATATCAATCGTACAAAACTTTCTGAGGCGATATCCTCTCTTAGTCTCAACAATTTCAGCGGCTTTAAGGATTCTTGATCCAATATCCAAGCCAACAAGATTATTTTTATTACCGAATGCCATAAGACACTCTCATCTCAATCGCCAAATATTTTGTTTTTATCAGAAAGACTAAAGCCCATTGCCAGTATTATTTTACGCTTTGTCTCCATACGACAAGGCATACCTTCTTCAATACGGGAAATTGTAATAGAAGAAACATTTGCCTTTCTGGCAAGTTCCGCTTTACTCATCATAAGAGATTCCCTGATTTTTTTTAATGAATTCTTTGCCATTGATCGTACATCCTGATACATTTTTGTTCACCTGTATTTTACAATTTACAGTTTAATTTATATATGTCAAGCAAATTTATATATAATTTATATATAGTTATGGATAGATACTTTATATTGCGTATCATTAGCAAATCATCACAACAGATAGTATATTTAATATTATTTTTTAATAAATTTTTT
>JBDRRF010000019.1:0-2550 GCA_043825875.1 Pseudomonadota bacterium
ACCGGTGATCATCTCCTCCTTATCGCTACTGACAGGATATCTGCATTTGATGTTGTTCTGCCGATTGGAATACCGGGAAAGGGGAGGGTGCTTACGCAAATATCCATCTACTGGTTTGAACAGATGAAAGACATAGTTTCAAATCATATCGAAGCTACGGATTTGAAGGATTTTCCGGAACCGCCGAAAGATCCACAATTAAAACGAAGGCCGACGGTGCTGTACAATGCCATGATCCGTCCGCTGATTCCCTTTACAATCCGGGGCGTCATCTGGTATCAGGGTGAGAGCAATGCCAGCCGGGCTTATCAGTATCGTTATCTGTTTCCAAATCTGATTGAGAATTGGCGCAAAGCCTGGAATCAAGGCGATTTTCCATTTTTATTTGTTCAGATTGCTAATCACTTGGATCGACTGGACCAGCCCGGTGAAAGTCGTTTGGCGGAATTACGAGAAGCCCAGGCTATGGCTTTGATATTACCAAATACGGCCACGGCAGTAGCGATAGATAATGGTGACGAGGAGGGGATTGATGTTCATCCGAAAAATAAACAAGAGGTTCGTATTGCCTCATAAATAAATCATACTTTAATCAAGAAACTGCCTCATGAATAATCTTACCCTGAAGTTCAGTCATAAAATCATCATCAACTAACAATTCTTCCTTTAGCCAATTATAATTAAAAGTCAACAAAGCTTTAGATCGCCACTCTTTTACACGTCTTTGCAACGTCCGAAGTTGGGCATATTTGAATTGATCTGGATAGCGTTGTTGTAAATCATCAAATAAAGATTTGGATGTACGCTCCGGATGTTTTTCGAGCCAGGAGCAGATTTCAGCCCAAACTTCAACAAATGGATCTTTCCTGGTACGCCAATAATGTGGAACTCTTGGTTTATTTGTACGTCTGTATTTTCTTTTTTCTTGCTGAATTGAATCATTCACAAAATCGGTTGCGATAGAGTGCATGTTATCATATTCGGATAGTCCACAGGTATTGGGATTAAATGGTATATGTTGACCGGCACTTGATTCTTCCTCTTCTCCTATTTTAGTAACAGCCAACCGCCATAAAGCATCTTGCATACTTTTAATTTGCTGAAGTAATTTAATTGGATCAAGCGAAATAAATATTTTCTCCAATCGCTGCTTGTTTATCTGAGTCAAAATATCTTCATCCAATAGACGATGGTATGGCGTTTTTGCAGTATCGTAAATGCGGTGTACTTTGCAACCCTCCCGATGTTTAATTTGAAGTTTCATCGATGGTTGGAAAAAATTGACGTATAACCTTACAGCCCGATAAAGTTCGTTTAACTGTTGGTATGCACGCAAACCTTCAAATCTATCATAGCCGACAAGTTGTCTAACCACAACTCCATTTTTTTGTTCAACAAAACACTGATCATTCTTTTTATATGCACGACCACGAGTAAAAGTAATCTTATTCTGATCACAATATGTAATAAGTTGCTGATTAATAAATTCGCTACCATTATCAGTGTCCAGTCCCAATATAGGAAATGGAATTAACAGCCGGCCCTGTTCAAGAGCTTTAATAACACTATCCTGACTGCGGAATAATAGCGGTAAACATTCAACCCATTCTGTTGTAACATCAGTGAGGACTAAAGTATTTAGAAACGAACCTTCCATGGAGCATCCGCAGTGGGCGACGAGATCAGCTTCAAAAAAACCAGGTTTATTGTCTTCCCAATCAGCAAATGTTCTAACAGAAATTTGTTTTTTTAACAGTGTTCCGGATTTGGTTGTACTGATTCCTCGTTCATTTTGATTTTTCCGGTACTGATGCAAAGTCCGGTCAATGGTCGCCGCACTTATTGATGTAACCTTTCTCCTAACCTCATCATTGATATCCAGATAGCCATGATACTCTAAGGAAGGGATCAATTCTTTGAGAAACGGGGCAAGTCTTTTTGAACCAATAAAGTTTGTTACAGACCAAGCCAATTTTATTATTTCCTGCTCTTCAGTACCATAATAATGGGGTCTGGGTCTTTTTATATCTTTACTAGCAGGAAGTTCTTTTAAGGACAGTAATCGGATAGCATATTTTCTGGAATACCCCGTTGAGGCGACAAATTCATTTAGAAGGAAATTTTTCAATTTGTGATTGGCTTCTCTGTACCTTGGAATTAATTGCACCAACAATTCTCGTCTTGATTTGAAACTCATCGCTAACCTCATTTCGACGCCCTCCACTTATATTAATAAGTATTGGGTTACATTTCTTATGAGGCAAGCACTTTCTTAAAGTATGATTTTAAGTGAGTCAATGCGGGTTGGACGACGATTAGCATTGCTCGCTTTTGACAAAGTTTATGGAATCGATACGGTCAGCTCGGGTCCGTCATATACTGATATGAAAATAGAGCAAAATCGGGTGAGAATATATTTTGATAATGTCAAAACTGGTTTAAAAACATACGATGGTAAACTGCCCAAGGAATTCGCGATTGCTGGAGAAGATAAGAAGTTTGTCTGGGCGAATGTGATTATTGAGGGAAATTCGGTGGTTCTCTGGAATG
>JBDRRF010000020.1:0-3878 GCA_043825875.1 Pseudomonadota bacterium
CCAGTTTCAAAACGCCCCATTTTGGCCGATCTCTGCGTTGGGCTCAAATTTCAATCCTCGAAATACTAAATGTATTCCTGTGGTTGAAATTTTCTCCCGCCTTGAGCTTGACCAAACTGAAACGTTTTGAAAGTGGCTCTAACGATATATTGTTTCCAATTTGAACTAAGTTAGCAACTACACTTATTATTGATAGGATGGTTTATATGAAATATTATGCTGCTAAAAATTTGGTAATAATTGTTTTTCTGTTGATAAGCACTTGCATTATATCCGGCAAATCAGTTTATGCCGCACAGTCCTCTATTACTGAAGCAGAGGGTTATGCCTGTATGGGAGATGACAAGTCCAGAAAAGAAACGGAACAAAGCGCTGTTGCCGATTCCAAGCGTAACGCAGCGGAAACAGTCATGACGCATATTAGCAGCGAAACAAGTATTAAGAATTTTGAACTCGAAAATGACGTTATTTCTGCATATAGCAATGCCAAAGTAAAAATAATTCAACAGATAAATGGTGTCTGGTACAACGACGCTTCTGCCGGTGATTGTTACAAGGTTAGTGTTAAGGCTGAAGTTATTCCTGATGAAAAAATTCTTAAAGCCACAGAAAAAGAAGATAGCCTTGAGAATCCTGACATGCCGCTTAAAGTTGCTGTTTGGACAAATAAGAAAAAGTACAGCTTAGGTGACAAAATTATAATTTATATCAAGGGAAATAAACCGTTTTATGCTTCTGTATTATACAAGGACGTAAATGGGGCCATGCTCCAGCTTTTACCGAATCCTTACAGAAGAGAACACTATTTCAACGGTGGTGCAGTCTACACCCTGCCTTCCGGAGAGGACCAGTATGATCTTGAGGTAACCCCTCCTTTTGGCGAGGAAAATATAATAGTATATGCAAGTACATCACCTCTTGGTGGACTTGATCTTGCGGCACAGGGTGGTGTTTACCAGGTAAAAACAAAAGATACCGGCATAAAAACCAGAGGTGTGAAAATTAAAGCAAAAACAAATGAGTCAAGGGCCGAAACCGCCGAATTTTTTGAAACAGGTACACCTGTTAAAACCGGCAAATAATAAAGATCAGAGTGTTGCATAATAAGCCCTATGACGAAACAGGGCTGGACTCGATTATTCGCATTTTTTTCCACTTGCCGTGGCGATAGCGCAGCATAAAAGCAAGCCCAAGGGCGCATGCATAGAATGCAGCAAGTGTCCATGCAGTATAAATCCCCGCACCTAAAAATTCTATTGCAATGTAAACCGGAATAATCATTCCCCCCAAAGAAAGAGCTGCAATGGTCCACATGATAAATCGTGTGTCGCCTGCCCCCTTTATGGCTCCGGAATAAATAAGGTTCAGGGCATCGAAAAAGCAGAAGACTACTACAAAACGTAATAGAACTACACCCAGATCCATTATTGCTGCAAATTGTTCAGGGCTGTAATTCCTTGCCTTAAAAAGATAGAGCAAGGGCTCAGGCAGAAATACGAAAAAGAATGCAATGATTGCCATGTAAACAAGAGTGACATGCAAAGCGCTTGTGGTTGCATATACTCCATCTTCCGGATAGCCGCGTCCGATTGCTTGGCCCACCAGTGTTGCATTACCGATGTGAAACCCTACCATCGGCAAAAAAGCAAGCGATTCTAAAGAAAGCACGATGTTGGATGCAGCCATCTCCAGATCTCCAAGCCGCCCCAGCATCTGAATGAAGAAGGTGAACCCGAAAATTTCAAGAAAAAACTGTATGCCGCTTGGCAGACCATACCGCATAAGGCGGCTAAAAAGCTCTTTATCAAAACCTCTGTTATTCCATGTGCCGAATCGAGACCGATTATATGAGCTGAAGAAAAAAATCCCAAGGATCAGCACAATAACGGCTGAAGACGCAACTGTGGCGATGGCAGCTCCGACAATGCCCAGTTCCGGAAAAGGGCCGATACCGTTTATCAGGCAGTAATCCAGAGGAATGTTTACTATTGCACCTGCCATGTGGATAAACATAACCACACGGGTCAGACCTCTGCCCGTATAAAAACATGCCATGGCAGAGCCCAGTAAAGGAAACACAGCACCCAGTATAAGAATATTAAAATATTTTATCTCAAGAGCACGGACATGCGGAGAATGACCAATCATGTCGAAAAGGTAACCGGATATAAAAACAAATGAAGTCACTATCAAAGCGGCAAATATGGAAAAATAGATGCCCTGCCAGACTGAAGCTCCTACACGATCAAGGGCGTTTGCTCCGGTATACTGAGCCACGAAGGCGTTGGTGTAATGGACAGCGCCCAGAAAAATTGAAAAGCAGGTAAAAGATGCTAAGCCGGCAGGCAAAGCAGCCGAAATGCTGTCAACTGAATAATTGGACAGAAATATCCTGTCCGTAAACTGCATAAGCGTTATAGAACCCATGGAGGCCACCAGAGGAAGACTGATGGCCATAACACTTCGATAGCCATTGGGCTTAGACCAGCGCTCTATCATGTTCTGGAGATCTCCGGAAAATTTTTAATCAAATAAAACTTTACATCATCAAAAATAGGATTGGAAAATAATATCAATTTTTATCTTAATGTTGTTACGGATTGTTTAAATAACTTTCAAATTCTGAAACAGCTATTTCAATGGGTATAGCAAAACCAAGACCTTCATAGTTGCGGGTCAGCATTTTTAAAGTATTTATGCCAATTACTTTTCCATCATTAGTGATAAGCGGGCCACCGCTGTTGCCAGGATAAATTTGGGCGTTGGTTTTAATATAACCATTTTCATAGCCTGAAATAATGCCTGAGCTTACAGAATCTCTTAAACCAATTGGACTTCCAATCGCATATACTTCTTGTCCTTGACTTGTTTGGTGAGACATGGTCGGTTTGATAAATGGTGTTATAATATCATCTATCTTAAGCAGTGCCAAATCAGCATCTCTGCTTTCTGCAACTAAGTAAACATCGAATTCACGGCCATCCTTGATTATAATAGTAAAATTGCTTGAAAGAGCACCAACCGCGACTTTATATGAGTAATCATCTTTTGCGCTTGAATAGGAATCGAGATTTGAAAGAAATTCCTGTTTTTGAGAACTGAAATTTTCTTTCCGCCTAAGATAGTTATCGTAAGCCATTTTATATTTTTCGGTTTCGGATTCTTTCAGCGGTATATAAGTCAGCTTGTCAATCTTTTCTTTGTATTCTTCTAGTTGTTTTTCTCGCTTTTCAAGCCATTTTTCCTCGGCGGCAAAAAGCTTTTTATACTTTTTTGTATCTGAATCTATTTTATCAATTTGCTTCTTAGCTTTATCCAGTTGGTTTTTATCACCACGCAGAACATGTTTATTTGTTATAATATAGCCGTTTGAAGTGATAAAAAAACCCGATCCGGTTCCCATAGATGTTTTGACGGTAACGGTAGCTATAGATGCCTTTTCTACAGCTCCGGTCGGATTATAGCGGTTAAATAGTTCTGCCTCTAAATCTTTTGCCCCCGAGTTGACTGAGAAGGAGTCAGACTGAAAGGATATATCATCAACGTCATCTTCTTCCGATATTTCCTCGTAGTCGTCTTCTTCGGTTAAGTCTTCAGAGTAATAATTGTCATCATCACCTTGTGAACAATAGATTTTTGTAAATGTGGTATCTGCAATAAAAAATACAATAATTATGCAAAAGATTATTCGGATAGTTTGCATATAGCACCTCTCAGCTCAAAAATTATTTACACTTGAGCCAGTTTCAAAACGCCCCATTTTGGCCGATCTCTGCGTTGGGCTCAAATTTCAATCCTCGAAATACTCAATGTATTCCTGCGGTTGAAATTTTCTCCCGCCTTGAGCTTGACCAAACTGAAACGTTTTGAAAGTGGTA
>JBDRRF010000021.1:0-30142 GCA_043825875.1 Pseudomonadota bacterium
TAGCAGGAGCCTGTTTCAAAACGCCCCATTTTGGCCGATCTCTGCGTTGGGCTCAAATTTCAATCCTCGAAATACTAAATGTATTCCTGTGGTTGAAATTTTCTCCCGCCTTGAGCTTGACCAAACTGAAACGTTTTGAAAGTGGCTCCTTATAGTAAAGCATATTTTTCAGCGATTAAATTATATGCATAATTGATGCCTTAACTAAAAGTTTTATATAACAAATTTTATAAAATTAAAAGTAAATATTTAATTATTATGAATTGGTATAATTGTTGCTGCAATAATTGAAAATCTTGAATCTTTATAAAACGTCAAAGGAGTTAAAAAGAAACCGAAATGGCGGAAAAAATATTTATTATCAGCAATAGCGATACTGATGTTAATCTCATTAGCAAAAGTATTAATTTTATAGAATCTGATATTGTAATATTTACACCCTCTTGTGATATGGAAGAATTGATTTTCTCCGGAGATTTTGCAGCCATACTCGCAGACTATGATTTTGTTGGAGACAGAGTTTTAGGCTGGATAGATATGCTCCAGAAAAATAAGTCCACGTCATGCCTGATTCTTTACGGCGAAAAAAGCAGCGCTGAAAATATTGCAGAAATACTTCGAAAAGGAGCTTATGGATTTATACCACATTCGCTGCTTGCAGATCGAATCCATGACACACTTATAGACGGGCTGGAAAATCGCAGGGCTTTTGCTGAAATATTGGAGATTATTGATGAACAAAAAACTGCAAATGAACGGCTTCAACAGGAAAAAATTGCCTTAAGAAATAAAAACAGGGAGCTCAATTTTATTAATCGCTTCAGCTGTGAGGTCGCCTATGATTTGAATTGGGAACATATTCTCCCTAAAATGATCAATGCAGGATTCTTAAATATAATTGATGCCAAATTTATATCAGTGCTTTATAGGATCGGCAATGATTGGAATTTTTCCTGTTATTTGCCTGATGGATGGTGTGATAAAAGTACTACAGATAAAATCAAAAATGATATTTGCGATAAATTTGTTTCAATTTCCGGAGAAAAAATAGACAGCAAAGAGGTTTCAATTTCTGTATACCCATCAGAGTCCAAAACATCATCCAATATCCCGATATTATCTTCTGATCAATTGGTTCTGCCTTTAATACTTGGAAAACATCAGTTGGGAGTACTAACTATTCTCCCAAACAGCAGTAAATCATCTATTAATAAAAACAGTGAAATACTGTCGACCATTTTAAATATCATGGCCATGTCCTTAAATAATGTACAAGAATATGAAAGAGTTAAAAAAATGACTGTCAGGGATGGTCTGACCGGGGTTTATAACCAGAAGGGTTTTAAGGAATTTATTGAAAATGAATTTCAAAAGGCAAAAAGATATAAAAGACCGCTTTCTTTGATTATGATTGATGTAGATAATTTTAAAATTATAAATGACACTTTAGGCCATTTGGCCGGAGATGATGTTCTGATAGAACTGGCAAACCGCTTAAAAATATCTTTAAGAAATACCGATATTTTAGCTAGATATGGTGGAGATGAGTTTGCAATAATTCTACCGGACACAAAAAGGGAAGAAGCCGAAATACTTATAGAAAGAATTCTGACTCATGTTAGAAATGATTTTGTTGAGTGTAATTGTGAAAAGATCTTAGTAGATGTAAGTCATGGCATTGCTACGATCGATGAGCTCGAGCCTATGGATAATGCTCAGGATTTAATCGCAGTCGCAGATTCAAAGCTTTACAATGCAAAGCGGCGTTTACACGAATATTCATCCATTACACTAAATGAAAGCGTTCCTTGTTTTGGAGATTCTTTAGCTTCCTGATATCCTGCCAAGCTTTAATAGTACTATATTTTTATCAGGCTTGAAGGATTTTCTCTGTTGAATCGGCTCTGTTATCATGCAAAGCATGAATTTATCGGGAAGGATATTAAGCATAACTTACACATAAAAAGTTAAATAATTACTTACCAAAGGAAAAAGCAATTGAAAAAGCAACTTATTTTTTCCGGCAATTACTTTGTCGGCAAAGAAAAAGATATAATTTTGGAAGCCTGCCTGGGCTCATGTGTGGGAGTGACTATCTGGGATAAAGAAGCAAAAGTAGGCGGGTTGATTCACCTGCTATTGCCGGAATGGACAGGGTATGGCGAAATCCTAAAGCCAGCGCTTTATGCAAAAACAGGGCTGCCTCTTTTTATTAATGCTTTGATCGAGGCGGGAGCCGATAAAAGCCGCATGAAAGCATATGTTGCCGGAGGTGCTTTGATCGGACCGATATCTCAATTGGATATGGATCTTAATATCGGCGGCAGAACTGCTGATATTGTCCAGAAAATTCTGACTGATGAGTCTATAGAAGTCTGCCAGGCTGAAACCGGTGGATTTTTTGGATATCGTTTAAATATTGATTTAAGATCATTTAAAAGCTCCATCAATCTTATAGTTGATATGCCATCACATGAAGATAATGATTTCAAAAAACCTGTACCGGCTGATATTATCCAGTCAATTAATGTGGTTCGGCCGATTCCTCAAATCATTCTTAAGGTAGTACAGATGATAAACGACGGCAATTATAATATTAATGAGGTTGCTAAAGATATTAAAAAAGAGCAGGTTATTAGTGCTGCAATTTTAAGATTGTGTGCTTCATCTTACCTGGGATTAAAGGAAAAGGTTACATCTATCAGCCGTGCATTGGCTCTTTTAGGAGAAAAAAATCTTTTTAAAGTGATTGTTTCAGCTTCTCTGGAGCTGTACTTTTCAGACGCAGCAAAAGGTTACTCTCTTTGCAAAGGAGGCCTATTCCACCACGCTCTTGGAACAGCAATTATTTCTGAAGAACTGGCAAAGTATACTGGGATTGCCAAGCCAGAGATAGCATATACAGCCGGGCTGTTACACGATATCGGAAAGGTTGTTCTAGATCAGTATATTTCATCGGCATATCCTCTTTTCTATCGGCGTACCCAGATAGATATGGCTGAACTTGATAAGGTGGAAAAAGAACTGACCGGTATTACTCATTCTGAGGCCGGAGCAATCATAGCTGAACGCTGGTCAATAAATGAGTCCCTTATAGACGTGATAAGACACCATCATCAGCCTGAGCTGGCATCTAAGGCTCCGGAATTGACACACATAGTTTATCTGGCTGATCTACTTATGAGCAAATTCCAGGCAGGACAGGAATTAGCCACTCTTGATAAAGGTGATATTTCTTCAAGACTTAATAAAATCGGTTTGGCAACATCAAAGTTTCCCGTTATTGTGAATCTTATTCCACAAAGTATATTGGAAGGAACAATAAATCTTCCCGCCTTTTCTCAATAACTATTTTTGCTTAATCTGTTTGATAAATAATGGAGTGTTGCAAAGCTGATTATCTGGCTAAATGCCTATAGATTTATGTAATTCCCCGGAAACTGGCAGGTAATACTCATTATCTTTTAATCTTTCATTTACTTCAGCTGATAAAGACTGGAAATCGTCTTGCTTGTGGCTTTCTATAAAAGCATCAACTACTTTTGGGTCAAATTGGGTGCCCGAATTTTCTATAATAATATTTAATGCAACAGCATCATCCATTTTTTTCCGGTAAGAACGATCAGATGTCAATGCATCATAGACATCTGCCACCGACAGAATGCGCGAAAGAAACGGAATGTCCTCCCCCTTTAAGCCATCAGGATATCCTTTCCCGTCAAACCGTTCGTGGTGGTGGTGAATTATTTTGCATTCATCAAGCCACATACCCAGATGTCCTATAATATTGCTGCCAAGAACAGGGTGCTTTTTTATTATATCATATTCTTCATCTGATAACTTTCCGGGTTTTAAAAGAATACTATCCGCAGTTCCTATTTTGCCTATATCGTGTAACAGGCCGCATATGTTTAGTTTATCTATATCATCTTGTGAAAATCCTGCTGTATTGCCTATGGATTTTGCATATAAAGACACCCTGTGTGAGTGTTCTTTTGTATAAGGGTCTTTTGCCTCAATAATTTTTACTAGCGCATAAAGTGTTGAAAAAAGATTTTCAAAGATATTTTCGTAAAGCACCTGATTTTCTACCAGAGAAGATGCTTTACTCAAAAGAAAATTCATATAATAAAGGTCTTTTTTTATAAAGTATCGGGCATTATCATTGATAAACAATACAAGAACACCGAATGTATTTGTTTTAATTTTGAGAGGTGCTGCCATGGTGCTGCTGTATATGTTATTACTTTTGATAATAACCGGCATCCCCTCATCTGCTATTTTTTTGATATTATGCTGTACTATCTTTTCGCTGACAGCAGTATAGTTGTTATCAAGCTGCGGGTAAGACGCAAGAATAGTTGGGTCTTTATGATATTTATCAAAGATACAAAAGTATGCTTCATCACATTTAGTAATTTCACCAGCCAGGTCCACAAGAATGTTTAAAACTCCGCTTGTGCCCGGAGGGTTTTCCAGTTTATGAAGAATAAGATTTATTACTTCAACTTCCTTAATTTTCTTCTGTAATTCCATATTGATTTTTAGGATTTTCTGATTTTTTTCATTCGCCTCATTGAGCAGTATTCCGTTAACAAACAGTTCCCTTTCTTGCATTATACGCTGGATAGTTTGCTGAATTTTTGACATTTCAAACGGCTTGGTTAAGAAATCCACAACACCGTTCTTTAAGGTATTTATTGCATTATCTGCTGTAGGATGGCCGGTTATTACAACTATCGGTATAGTATTATCATGGAGATGGATTCTTTTGGCAAGCTCTATACCATTAATTTCCGGCATGGAAATATCCAAAAAACAGCAGTCGATTTTTTGCTGTTTAATGGTTTCTAAGGCAATTAGTCCGTTTGTTTCAGTAAATACTTTGTAATTGGTAGTGGCTTCAAGATATTCCTTAAAAATCTGCAGTATGGACTGTTCGTCATCAACGATCATTATATTCAGGATATCTTTCATAGACGGCTCTTTTTACTATTCATTTCTTAAAACGTTTAAATAATGATTTTTGAAAGTTTTGAATTCACTTTCCGTCAGCAAGCCCTTGTCCATAAGGGATGACAGTGCTTGCAATTTGTCTGTATAGTTATCAGGCACGGAATCATTATATATATAATGAAGACCGGCCATGCCGGATGAGAAAAAATTTAAACTCTTTATCTTTTCAGATTTACAACTTTGGTTATTTAGAACCATTAATTCCTGGTAAACTTCTTTTAATTTTTTTTCCAACTCTTTATTTTGTCTGTTTTGTTTTATTTTATCTATAGCTCTGTTTATAACTATTTTTATTTCTCCCATTTTACATGGCTTCATTATATAATCATAGGCTCCTTCTCTTACAGCAGCTATCGCTGTTTCTAAAGAAGCATAGCCAGTAACAATAATCACAAGTATATCCGGAATCCTTTTTTTTGCATGCTTTAAAACATCCAACCCGCCCACATTGGGCATGATAAGATCAGTTATAATCAGATCAAAAGGTTCTTTATTGATCATACCCATAGCTTCGGCTCCATCGTAACATACCGAAACCGATCTTTCCTGCCCATCCATTAAAGCAAGATCCTTTAATATATCTGCAATTACTTTATCATCATCGACGATCAGAACTTTAAAAGGATTAAACATATCTATTAATTTCGGATCGGGCATAGCCATTATATCATACCTTTTTATCAAGCATCAGACCTATGGTTTCTTCAAGTTTTGCCGCCAGACTAAGCAGTTCTGAAGATGGAATTTCTCTTATAACTTCACCGGTATTATCATTAACAACAGTTACGATAATTTTGCCCGAAGCTTTATGAAGTGAAAACGATAAATCAATATTTTGAAGGACTTTCATTTTATTTTGCAAACTTGCAAATGCATCACTCGCATTTAATGTATTTGCAGGCTTTTTTTCTTCTTCTGATTTACTGTTTTCTTCAACAGGAGTCTGATCCTGTACTGCAACATTTGGCTGTGATAAAGAATCTAAACTTTTTCCAGATAAAGAAACAGGTTCAACAAACATCAGTATCACCTCCTTTACTATTTAAATCATCAGGGCTTATCTTTTGTCATCAAGATATCTTGGTATTTGGTTTCCTTTGTGGCCATACCCTCTACTGGCATACCTGACACTATTCATCTTAAGAAGCTCATCTTTAATGCTTCTGCTTTCCGCCTTAACCATTAGCATTATATTTGCATCAATAGGTGCAATTTGTTCCAAAAGAATTTTTATGCGCTTGAGATAATTATCGATGATTTCTTTAAATCTATCAGAGCCTTTATGAATGGCCTTTTGAACGGATATATCTATTTTTTTAATTTTATTTATACAGTCCAGCCTTTTCATTATAAAAATATTAATATTTTTCTCTGCTTTATGTTTCAAGGATTCTTCCATTTCCTTTGTGGCAGAAAGGTATTGGGCAGTAAGAGAGATTTTATCTTCAAGGAGTAAGTTAACATTGATCTCTTTATCGGTATTCTTCATTTTTATTACTCCTTATCACATACTCATGAAATTGGAAACCTGCTGTATACTTTCTTCATTAAATTGAGCTGGTTCATGCTGAGTTTTTTTATGTCTTCCATTGATAATTACTTCCCAGGCCGATAAAAGTTCTGATAGTATTCCTATAACTTCATCAATTCCACCAGGATCCTTGTTTATATCGGATAAAAGAATTTTTTGGTTCATGTATTTATACATATCAGATAGGTTTAGTGCAATAGAACCACCTTTTTCCAAGTCAAGCGAGCATAACAATTCGTCAATAATATTCATGGCCTTTTGCAGAGCCTTACATTTTGCCTCATAATTGTTTTCCAGGTACTTAATTTTAGCAATTTTAAGCTGATCTATTGCTCCTTCATAACACATCAATATCAACCTCCCAGGATCTGCTGTGATTACGGTTGTTTTGCGATAAGCTTGAATACCGTTACTGTTCATTTAAAATCTCCTTTATTTCTTTTTAATTGGGATTGCCCCTTACACCCAACCGTTATAAGATGCACTTATCTGGCCGGCCAACCAGTCGCTTTGGCTCTGTATCTTGGCAAGAGCTGTTTCCATAGCCACAAACCGGTTTATCATCATTTCCATCTTCCGGTTTAAACGATCTTCCATCTGATCAATCTGGATTCCATAACTTTCGATATTGTTCTTTAGTGATTCTTGTTTATATCCAACATAGCCTTCATACTTATCGGTAATATCAAAAAGTTTCCTGTCGAATAGCTCTGCAGCTCCTAATGTCAGTTTTATGTTACCAATTTCGCCGGTAGTTGTTCCGGTATATCTAATAGCCAGTCCGTCAATATTTGCTTCACCGCTGTCACCTCTTAATATCTGTCCTGTACCGGTTGCCGTTTCACCATTGATTGTTCCGGCAACATCCACACCATTGTCAACAGTTTGGTCACCACCTGTCCACAACAGGTTGTTTACCTGACTGATTGTAAATGCATTTCCCGTTCCGTAATTATTATGAGTAAGGACCATATGATTTCCGGCATCAACTGATGCTGTGATGTCCATAGCATAACGTCCTGCCTGTCCCCCGGTATTGGTAGTAAGCGCTGTTCCAAAATCAAGATCATGAGCGCTTGTAAAATCAAATGTCAAAGAAACGTTGCTGGCTCCTGAATCACTATCTGTTATCAGGATCTGCCCTGATGAACTGATATTAGCAGTAACATTATTTCCAAAAGCTGTTTCTATGGAAGAAAGCAGCTCTTGAACAGAATCGGTTGCAATATCAGAAATAGTATAAGATCCGTTTATTTCAACTCCATTGCGGGCTATCCCTGAAAAGGAAATTACATCGCCATTGACCAGATTTGCATAATCGCCTGTTGAATTATAAATACTATCCCATTTTGTAGTTGGGTTTATTGCAGCTGCCTGACCTGAGTCGGCGTAAAGTTGTTCGGATCCTGAAAGAATCTGAGTATAAACAGTCGTCAATTCGCTGTTTACAGCATTAACCATTTGGGGCATGGTCATAGAACTGGTTAGACCTACGACAGCAACACCACTTCCCTCTGTAATAGTAAGAGTTTCATCACCGCTTAAACTTGTGTTGTCCGATGCATCAGATGTACTTTGTGCTGCAGCAGTATCAATATTAACCTCATAGTCACCGTAATTGGTATCATTAGAATGCTCCAAATATTTTATAGTGCCTACACTTGCTTCACTGCTTGCAGTAAAAAGCTTCTTCACATCATTAAAATTGCTTTTGAGATAGCCGCTTAGTTTAGCATTGTCTATGTTAAGTTTACCGTCATTGTCCACGTTTATGCCAACTAAACCCATCGTGGAATAATCGTATGAAACCCCCCAGATGCTCTGTGTTAAAATTGATGTCAAATCCGATTTTACAGATATCAAGGTTCCGTCTCCAAAAAGAATTCCGCCTGTTTCCTGGGTTGTATCATCATAGGAAATTTGCGATTGAATATATGATGAAATACTATTGTAACTGGAAACAAAACCGCTGATATTTGATATAATGGCATCGGTATCACGGCTTATATTAAGCGAAACGGTAGTTTCGGCGTCTGCTTTTTGCAAATTGAGAGTTACACCGGACACGATATCGTCAATCGTATTGTCAGAACGTGTGACCGTTACACCGTCTAATGTAATAGAAGCGTCTGCTCCGGCGACTATTTCACGTTTACGGGCAGTTGTGTCAAGAATACCATCCGTATCAAATTTAAGAGTATTATCATCGGCACCGCCTGAATCTTTTACTCCTATTGTTATGTCAAGATAGCTGGCTCCTGATGTGTTATCTACAACCATCAATTCGCCGTCACCATTTATAGATGCTGTTACATCCCCAAAAACCGATTCTATTTTTGTAAGAAGTTCCTCTATAGTGGTTGTATCGTTTATGATGAGAGTATCGTCCGTTACGGGATTGTTATTCGTATCCGTACCTTCCAGATGTATGTAATCTGTGTTCAGATATCCTGTATAGCCGTCAATATCCTTTATGAGAGTATCTGAGGCAATTACAGCTCCCCCGCTTGTGTTTTCGATATCGCCTGTGGCGCCCGACTCATCTGAAACTCCTCCTTTTATTATGCCCAGCGTTTCAAGAATATTATTCTTATCAGTATATGTATTGGCAGCTCCTTCCACCATCAGTCTGTAATAAGTGTTGTCGTTTTCCGTTTCGGAAGTAATCGAAGCGGTAAGACCTGCAGCGGCGAATTTAGTTCGCAAACTGCTTAAGGTATCTGTGCTTAGATCTATATCGCCAATAGACATACCGTTAATTATGATTTCCCCGGCACTTGAGGTTTGCGTTGTTGACAGGTTAAGAAGAGATTTTATGGAGATGCTGGTACTGCTGAACCCATCCGTCTGGTCCCCGCCGGTAAGATGATTCTTTGCAGTTCTACTGGCATCTAAAAAGCCCAACCCGTAAAGAATATCAGAAGCTCCGGCATTTTGCAGTCCGATTCCCGAAGCACCGGTTGTATCACTGGTAAGTATCATCCGGTGGTCGGCTGTTCCATAGCTTATAATGCTGGCTGTAACTCCGGTCGGATTTGAGCCTGAATTTGCATTGTTAATTTTATCACTTACATCGGCCAATGTATCTGTCGCTGCAATATTTATAACAGTTCCGTTTATCAGGATATCACCGGAGTAATCAGATCCCAATTCATCGGATATTGATGCAAATGACCCTGAAGACAGTTTTTGGGCAGCAGCCAGATTATTGATTTTTAATGAATAGGAGCCTATGGATGCCGTATCGGATGTACTAACATTTAAGAGATCCGAAGCTTCAACTGTGGAACTATTCGTTGTCATAGACGCTTTGAATATATTAAAATCATCGGTATCCTTAAGAGTACCAACTGCTGTCTTCAGGGATAGCAATTTGCTGTTTAAAGACTGCCATTCGGTAAGTTTCGATTCTGTTTCCGTTTTTTTATCGGTAACAAGATCAACACGGGCGTGTTCAATTTGCATAAGCTGGTCAATCATTGACCGCCAGTCAAACCCGCTCGAAAGACCTGATATTAGGTTGGTACTTAAAGCCATTTTGCCTCCACTTTAATCTGCAATCAAACCAGACCGGAAAATAATTCCGGTCCATACCTCGTTTATCGGAAAAATTTATTCAAAACTTGAGCGTTTTGTAGCTTCCCGGATATATAGCAAAATGTCTGCCAAAAAAAATCCCGTTTCCGGGTTTCCGGAAACGGGATTTTTCTTTAAACTCCAAGCCACTAAGGTATAATTTTTCATGGCTCTTTTTATATAACCAATTAAGGCATTATTAACCAAACAATGACAGAACACCCTGAGGAGCCATATTCGCCTGAGCAAGCATTGCTGTACCAGCCTGAAGCAAGATCTGGTTCTTGGTAAAAGTCGTCATTTCAGCAGCCATATCCACATCCCGGATTACAGATTCCGCAGCCTGTGTGTTTTCAATTGTGGTTGACAAATTAGCAGCGGCATAAGAGAGCCTGTTCTGAGCCGCACCAATATCACCTCGCGTGCTGCTAAGCGTTCCGATAGCAGTATCTAAAGTCGCCATGAATGTCTTGGCATTAGCGGCTGTAGAGAGCTGATCTGTGCTAAGCCCAAGGGCTGTACTTGTAGCACTGCCCAACAAGACTCCGACCTGGTCGTTTCCTGTATTCTTTGCTCCAACCTGGAAGTTTGAAGCTGTTGCGGTACTTGAAGTGAGAGTAGTGGTTGCAGTAGCGTCCGTCCAGTTATCATTTAATGTTAATTTCAACCCAAGAGCTTCAAATGACACATCTTTTGTTGTGCCTGAAGCTGCTTCTGTAACACCAAATACTGTCTGTGAAACATGCTCTCCTGACGCAAAAGTTGCCGAAACAGTAATACTGGCTTCTGTTGCTGAAGTTGAAGCTGCTACAATGTTATAAGTTGAAGCTGACACCAATCCTTCTGCTCCGCCTAAACCTGCTGCTGCATTAAAAGTTCCTCCAGATACACTAACACCAAAAGATCCGTCCAGCAGTTTTGTTCCTGCGTATTCCGTAGAATTGGCAATACGGTCGATTTCATTAACCAGCTTGTTTCCTTCCGCATTTATTTTGTCCAGGTTTGACCCGGAATTTGCGGATGCCGCCTGGGTTGCCAATTCCTTCAAGCGAGTAAGCATGTTACCGATCTGGTCAATCGAACCTTCAGCCACCTGAAGCAGTGAATTGGCTTCCGCTGTGTTTCTGCTCGCCACTTTGTAGCTTGCTATGTCTGCGCGAAACCCCTGAGAAATTGAAAGCCCCGCTGCATCATCTTTGGCGGAGTTGATACGATAACCTGAAGAAAGTCTTTCAAGAGATTTACTCATTCCGCTATCTGCGATCTGCAGATTCTTGTGAGCGTTCATTGCCGAGATGTTGTTTTGAATTCTTAAACCCATTTTTTTAATCCTCCCTGATTTTGTGTGAATTTTGCCGGTTATTCGGCTGTAAATTTTTGGGCTTCCCTGCCCAAGGGATTCGATCCTTTCAGCAAATTTTTATTTTCGCCTCCTTATTTTTTATTGGATCGTTTCAACCTTTAGCTCTATTATCGGATAGAGGATTAGAAAACTTTAGAGAAAAAATTCTGTCCCGGCAGAACAGATTGAATTACTGACTGACAGCCGGCAACAAAGAGAGAATTTTTGATGTCTGAATAGAAAATTTGCTGTTGTGGTTTATGGCTTTTTTGATTTCGTGTAGGATACAGGATATATCCTCAATAGTATTAATGGTTCTGTTCCTGTTCAACTTCAGCTCTTTAAGAACAAGATCGCACCAGTGTATAAATTCAACTATTCGATTTTGTCTTAGTTCTATTTCACACAAGTATAAAAATGCTTTCAGCGTTTCCTTGCCCAGATTGCAAACATGCCCGAAAAACAATCTTGCATTCTCAAATTGACCAAGCTGCATGGCTATTTCTCCAAGATTGAGCCATGGTTCAGTTTCCTGCGGATTGATTTCTATGGCCTTACTGAAGGCTTTCATGGCATGGTCAAGTGAATTTTGTCGTCTAAAGAGGGTGCCGGAATTGCATAATGCTAAATAGTTTTGACTATCAATTTCCAACATGGCGTCAATAACTTGACTTGCCATTGACAGATCATCCGAATCCAGGGATAAAGAGGCAAGACGGTTCAGTACTATAGTATCACGGTTTCCAAGACTAAAAAGTTTGGCCAGACATTTTATTTCATCTGAAAATGATTCGGACTTCTTATTCAACTTGGCTAACATGTACCAGATATCTTGATTCTCCGGGGATTCTTCAAGGGCCATATTAAGATAAGTATGAGCATAAACAAGATCAAAAGATCTGTCCATATGAAAGCATCCCGCATTCCACCATACCTGCCATTTGTCTTCTGCGAGGTCTGCCGCCGCTTGGTAATGTTTCTGCATCTTTGAGATTTCACTAAGGGCATGCCAGGCATGACCTATCAGCAAGTGAACGCTTGGAGCTTCGTTCATAGTAGTATTGATAACTATCCCAGCCCTCTCAGGATTCTTCTCAAAGATATCCCTGAGTTCAATAAACCTTGTGCCATGTGTAAGTACATCTTGCCATTGCCTCCTTTCACCTGCAACCATTGTAAGAGTGAAGTGCGAGTCAAGGTGATCGGGATATTTTCTTATGGCATCCAGTGAATATTCTCCGGCTTTATCCAGGTTTCCCATACGGAAGAAGGTAATGGCTGCGTTATGGCGTGACCAGAGATACATGGGGTTGCCATCGTTTTGCCGCTCTGCCAGATCAATAGCTATGACGGATTCTTTCGCTGCTTCTTCGTCCATTCCTCTTGAAAGATAGGATGTCCCAAGATAATGATGGGGCATGGGATCAGTAGGATTTTCCTCAATTTGTTTTTTGAGCAGATGGATAGTTCTTAAGAATTTTTCCTGTGCCTTTTTCTCATCAACATCATACCCGTAATGCATTAATTCAATCCTGGATTCTTTTATTTTAAATGCTCCCTCAACACGATTGTGAACAATTCCTTCGTAATGGATAATTCCATTGTTGCGGAGGATTCTTTCAGAATTATGTCTGGCAGCCTTTCTGCCGCCACTGTAAGTACTTATAACGTTTGCGTGTATAGCATCAGCAAAGCCGGATTCCCGGACAGCTTGGCGAAGAAGCTCGCCAGAACCTGCTACGAATTCCTCATCAGCATCTATCGTAAGTATCCAGTCACAGGTGGCATATCCCATTGCCTGGTTTCTAGCTTTGCTGAAGCTTCCTTCCCAGGGATGAAAATAGATCTTTTCCGTATACTTCCTTGCTATATCCACAGTACCATCTGTAGAGCCAGTATCGACAATAATTATTTCATCAACATAATCGCAAATACTTTTCAAACATTGATCCAGAAATACTTCTTCATTTTTTACAATCATGCAGCATGTTATGGTCGGTTCCTTTATTTCGGTTACCTTTTCTTTTTCAATTTGTGCAATAAGATCTTTTATTGTTGAATCATCCGGATTGTTAAGTTTCGCCTTTTTAAGATATTCAAGTGCTTTATTATATTTTTTTTGATTATAGAAATATATTCCGGCTGCTCTTAATGCAATAAAAGGTTGAGGAGCACAGGATACGGCTTTATCGAATGCATCATTAGATTCTTCATAAAATTTAAGTTCAAAATAAGCTATAGCAATTAGAACCTGAATATTCCATTCTTCATTTACCGTACAGGTAACCAGATTGCCGAAATGTTCCGGAGATGTTTTCATTAGTTTAGCTAACTGTATATATTTTTTTCCATAATCGATAAGTTGAGCCCACTTTTTCAGATCGAAAAAAACAAGTGATAAAATATAATGGGAGTCAATATGATCAGAATATTTTTTGATGGCCGATTTACTGACTTCTTCTGCCTTTTCTAATTCTTTCAAACGGTAATATGATATGGATGCATTATAATGCGACCAAAGATAAATCATATTCGTATCTTTTTTTACTTCAGCAAGGCGGATAGCCTCAAGACTATTATTAAGAGACTCTTGATATTTTCCTTCGGACAGATAGGAGCAGCCCAGATAATGATAAGTCAGGGGATTATCAGGTTTATCTGCCAAATCCATTTTAAGAAGCGATACCGTTCGTTCAAATTTTTTTCTTGATAGGGTTTGGCCCAAATCATAGCCATAATGCATGAGACGAATAGGGTACACTTTTGCGTTTGTAATACCTTCCAGCCTGTTATGCACGCGCCCTTCATAATGAATTTGTTTTTTATTGCGAAAAACTCTTTCCACACTGTGAACAGCTTCACTCTTTCCTTCGCGTAATTTGCTGATAATCTGTATCATGACTGCATCGATGTTTTTATCATTTATTGCCTTGAGAATAATAGGAATGTCCTCCTGGACAAGTTTCTCATCGGCATCGATCTGGAATATCCAGTCACCTGTTGCATATTTGAGATAATGATTCCGGGCTTCACTGAAATTGTCATTCCATAGATGAAAATATATTTTATCAGTATATTTTCCGGCAATTTTAACTGTTCGGTCTGTCGAGCCCGTATCCACCAGGATGATCTCATCTGCAATCGCTTTGATACTGCTTAAGCATTGATCTATATATTTTTCTTCATTTTTTGCGATCAAGCAAACCGAGATCCGTGGTTTTTCTGATTGCTTTACAAATGCAACCGTTGATTTATTTTCTTTTTTTCTTTTTTTCATACATCACACTCCTAGTGATTAGGATAGATAAAGCTTACCAATCAATACATAAATTCTTATTGTATAGATACGATCCGCTCTACTTCAGTATTGATTTCTTCGATCAACTCTTTCGCACCGGCATATGAGAAATCAGCCAATAATGTTCTGCCGCAATATTTTGCAGCCTGTTCCAGATCTCCTTCTGATTCATAGGTCATCTTAGCGCCATATCTCGTTCTTAAACAGTTTCTTACTTCCTGCATCAACTGTTCTTTATCGGAATCTATTAGAGCAGATTGATTAAGCACTTCGAGATGGGGTTAGGCTAAATGACCATGAGGAAAGCTTATCTCTTCTTTGAATAATTTAGGATCTGCTTCAGACATCAATTGAATATTCCGCTCATCGTAGGAATAATAATTATAGTCTCGGATCAACCTTCTGGTAAATAAGGGTTTCTCGATTTGAATAAATTTTCCCAGCAAGGCAATTTCTGCAAGGGCTAAGGAAAGGCATCCTTTTCCATCAAAGGTACTATTTTACCCTTTTCAGGAAGCCATCCGGGCATGAAGTCATGATTAACTTGGAATCATAATATTTATCAATCTTAAAATCAGAGTTTTCTTTCAAATATTCAAGTAGTGCACTTTTGGGGCTATTACCTTTGCACCATGGACGATCACCTATCAGACTCTGGTCAGCATCTTCAATATATGTATCAGTAACTATACAATAACTATCTATACTGACTAATGGTGCATAAGCCCTTAATTCCGATAAAACATGTTCATGAGTATGGTTACTATCCAAAACGACTAGAATTCTTTGCTTATTTATTGCGAGATCGTGAACTTTTTCAATTATCTCTACATCAACACTTGAACCCTCAATCATGGTAATTCTTTTACTCATCGGATGCGCTAGAATGGCCGTTTTATTGTGTTCTCTGATATCTATGTCAACTCCGATAACATCGCCTTTTTCAATAGACCCTGAATCCTCTAAGATTCCAAGCATTGAAGCACTAAAAATCAATGAGCCCCCATGAGCTATTCCCGTTTCTATTATAAGATCTGGCTTTACTTTCCATATTATTTCTTGAAAAGCCTGAATATCTTGTGGAAGCTGAATAATCGGTCTTCCCAACCAAAAAAAGTTATATGTATACTCAGATTTTGAAGCATGATGCAGAGCATTCGCGAAGGCTTCTTGTAAAAGAGTATCATTTTTATACTTGTTTTCAATTCTTGATTTTAAGTCTTCTTCAAATTGCGTCATAAAATATTCCTTGACTGTGTTTAATACTCAAACCTCTACCACCAGACCTTTGAATTCCATTTCAGAAGTGGCGTTGCAGGTTGGACATTGTCTGATAGGAGTAAATTCTTTTTGCCTGAATCATAAAAACTCACATTGATTAAGGTTTTCAACACAAAGGGAGAGCTATTTCGCCACTGCGTAGAGTATTGTATCCGCATAATCCTCCATATAGTGCCGCAAAAAGTATTTATAATCCACATTCATATTTTGTATTAATTCCGGGATTTCAAACATATCATCAAACTTATGATACACAGAAATGGCAAGTATTGGTTTATACATTTTTATAGTTTTTTTTGCCCCAATTAAAGCATCAATTTCAGACCCTTCAATATCCATCTTTAGGAAGGTTGCCTTTTCCCCTTTTAGAACCGCATCTATAGATAACACTTCAATAATAGATGCCCCTGAATCACTAACTTTTGATATGGCATTACTTGTGTTTGCAAATCTTAGAGTGGTGTTTTTTGAAAAAACACCAGCGTTAAAGGTCTGTATAGATTTATCTGCTTTTAATGACAGTTGAGCATAATTTGCGCTATCAGGTTCAAAAGCATAATATGCTGCGATTTTACCATTTGTAAGCGCAAGACAAGTTTCCAGCGTATCTCCTGTGAAAGCTCCGCAATCAATAAAACAATCGTTTTCCGTAACGTTATAAATATCAGGCTCGAAATACTGATATTCCTTTGGTCTTACAACTTGAGTTAAATAAGAAGAGTCATGCGTAACAAAATATTTAAGCTTATTTTTGAATGTTTTTTTTGATAGATCATCATTGAACAATGAATATGCCTCAACATATTTATTAAAGTTTTTTTCAATTAACGCTATACTATTATCAATTTCATCTGGGAAATAGAAATGGAAACCAATGGTACTTGTCATATATTCATAAAAATTATTTTCATGACATTGATGGGATATTTCATTAACAGCATAAGGGTTTGATGTAATGATAGCGACCTTATCTTCTTTTTCACTGATGAATTGTTCAAATGAAAACACCTCTTTGCCATTGACAGTCACACCTTGTTTTGCAGAATCATTGTCAACAAAGAAAGCAATATTTATGCCGTGATATTCCAAATATTCCATTAATCCTTGAGATTGGACACCAGCTGGCATAAGCACAAGGGACTTATTACTATTTTTATTACAGAAATCTAAAATACAATTCCTTTTTGCGGACACCAAATTTTGAAACTCACTTAATAACAAACTAAAATTCCTCCTATAAAAAACAACTTTTTCAACTTTAAATGATATCCCCAAATAACTTTTCTAATAAAAGCAATCTGTCTTGGTCTATATCATCTTGAGGTGCAGTGGCGGCTTTTAACGTTCCACATGTTGCACAAAGATGATGTTGTTTTCTTTTTCCTGAAAGTTGTACTAACCTGAAGTCCTGATATTCTTTTGAATGCCAAATGTCATTCAATGATTTATTTGCGGTATCCCCCAAATTCAAGCTTTCATTCCAATCTGCCAGGCATGGATTTACAATACCTTTTGAATTAACAACCATTGAATAAAAGGGATAGTGACACGCGAGCCTATCAACAGCCGGTACCCCTTCATATAACCCTCTGTCAAAATCCTCCTTTTGCGTAGGATCGTTAGCTTCAGGTCGAAAGTTCGGCCAAATTGGTAAAATTGTTTCGATAGAGAAGAAGGTTGAATTTTCTTTGAATTTTTCGATAAATTCTTGCCGCTTTTCTTGTGTCGGAGTTACTCGATCAATTACTTTTACAAAGATCTCACAATTTTCTTTTATACTGTTTAGATATTTTATATTTTCATAAATCAATGCGAAACTGATCTTTCTGTTGGTAGTTTTAAGATAATCTTCATCATTTAATCCATATAAAGAAATAATGATTCTATCAATTCCGCTTGCAATAATTTCTTTGCTTAGTTCATCATTTAATAAACTTGCATTTGTGACCATGCTGATTTTTTTCGCAAAGTTAGACTTTTTGGCATATTTTACGATTTCCGGAAACGCCTTATTAATTAGCGGCTCTCCAACATTATAGAGGTGTAGTACTTTTACTTGTTGAGGAAAATTAGCATTGTCGATTATGGTTTTAAACATTTCCAAACTCATAATACTCGCTTTTTCTGTAATAGTCCTGCACGGACAAAAAGTACATGCAAAATTACAATAACTGCAAGGTACTATCGTAACCGAAAAAGGTGTATCTAATGGTATTTGCTGGCTTAGTTTCATCCTGTTCACTTCAATTCTTGGTGCCATTACACCTGATTTTGATGTATTCATTTGATCACCTTATCCTGAGGTATTACCTCTCTTGTAATAATTTATAAGTCTGATAGATTAAAATGATTCGACCATTCTTTCCAGAAAATATATTTTCCATTCATTTCATAATATTTTTCTTTATACTTTTCATACTTATCACTATAGTTTAATTTTTTGGCGCAAATTGCACCAAAGTAATATGCAAATGCATGTGTATCAATTACCTTTTCAAGCAGGCGTTCATAAAGAGATAATGGGATTTCATATTCGTTATGCCGCATGTCGTAATTATTAACAAAATTTAAATGCAGGTTAATTTCATAAGCTTTTTTTTGTATCCATTCTGGAGTGAATTCAGAAGTTTGTATAACAGATTTATGAAAATCAGTTGTATATATACTCTCATTCTTCGGTAAATATCCCTTCTCTTCACATATTCTATAAAGCTCACTTCCTTGTAATGGAATTGCAGTTAAAATTGCATACCAATTTGCACCCATGTCAAGCATTGTATTCACCCCTCGGTCAATATCTTCAGGGGTTTCTCCAGGAAAACCGATAATGTTATTATTTATTACTATTAACCCCTCTTCTCTGAATATTTTGATTACATCTTTGGCCTTTGCAAAATTTGCAGGTTTTCTTACTGTTTTTCTTAAAAAGTCTTCGTTCATTCCATCTATTGTTATTAGTGCTCTATCGGAACCTGTTTTTTTGAGTGCTTTTACAATGTCTCTGTCAACATGGATATATGCAAGATTGAATATACGACTTGAAAAACCATTTTCGTGAATGAAATCCAAAATTTCAATTGCATTTTGTTTATTTGCGAGGAAATGATCATCTATAAAAGGAAAACTTGTAATGCCATATTTGTAATTGTAATGAAGTATATCCTTTTTTAGCCTTTCAATAGAATACTTGCGGACTTTGTGACCATGAACAAACTGTGAAGCACAGAATATACAATGATAAGGGCATCCCCGAGTAGCAAACATTGCAATATCTTTTTCATCAGCAGACTTATTATCCGTTCCCAGCGTAAAAACATCGTCATTACTATTGAAATAGTCGTCTGGATGAAGGAGCATCTCTAGTTCATATGGCGGAATTTCGTCGAGATCTTTGATTAATGTATTTGTTGGCTTAAAGTTTTCGTCTAAAAGTTTTTTCTTGGTGATCCAGGAAGAATCATTTTCTAAATAATTGACGGCTTCGCCTCTTTTTATAGCTTCAACCAATTTTGTAAATGGAATTTCACACTCACCATAGCCGACTGCCATTAAATCAGGATAATTTTTCAAGAAATCGGAGTAACAAGCAGACGAAAGATGCCCACCCGAAACAATTAAGCTTTTCGGAAATTTTCTGGAAAAGAACTCAATTAACGCACCCATATCAAAATAGTTACTACTAAAAAGAGCGCTTATTCCTATGATATCAGGAATATATTCAAAATCCATATTTTTTGTTTTTAGGATGTCCAACCCAAAGTCAAAAAAACTCTCCCGCGTTAACTCATCCTTATTATTACTTAAATAGCGTAATGCAACGGTATTATAATCCAGTATTTTTATTTTTACGTCAGAAATATTATTTTTTAAATATGCGCCAATACACAAATTACCGACTGGATACTTAGGGTCGATCTTTCTTTTTATATAGTTTTTGTCCAAATTGAGCGGATTTTGATTCATCCAGGCCATAGTTTCATTAAATGGCACATTTAGAGGGGTTACCAACAATATATTAGTCATATTGAGCACCTACTTATTAAAGTATTTGTGCTAATCTTGTCAAAGCATCATCAAGATAAAGCGTATTTGTTAAACTGGCATTTCTAAACGTTTACACCATAAACTCAGATTAGGATCTTCTGGAAAGTACTTTCTGTAATGGAACACTGAGCCTTTTGATCTCTCCAATAAACCTGGAAGAGCCAATTCATCTAACATGTCAGAATGAGTATCAGCCAAAAAAACACCCGGATTCCTCTGACTAGACAAAAACCATTCTGCCGGAGTTTCACCAAATATGGAGTTGAACGAAATATTAACCTTATCTTCCTCGCTAACCGATTCATAGTGACAATTAAATCTCTCCGTTATCCTTTCAATTGCAAAACGCTTGCGAATAGAAACTGCCGCCTGCATCGCAATCTTCTTCCGCTCTTCAGGGTTGTTAGCCAGCCACATTACAGCATCAGCAAACTCATCCCTATTCCTAATAATTAAGCCTGTCTTACGATCAGTAACCAGATAGCGCTCAGCCGGGTTATCCAATACAATAGGCACTACTCCCATTGCCATGGCCTCCAATAACGCATTTTCTGTAGTACCATAATGAAGTGGATTAAGGAGATATGGGAAGATATTAATTGCGGCCAACTCAGAAGCAACATCAGTATTGTAACCCCTGAATTCAAGCATCCCCGACCGATTGACCGCACGGCATTGATTCTCCAGAATATCTCGGTTAGCAATGTCTCCGATCATTCTTACTGTAAAGTTAGGAATTTTGACTGCAGATAAAAACTCAACATAATGTGGATTAAGCTTGGCAAAATTTAGGCTCCCCAGGTAACCAGCGACAATTTGAGAATTGTCGTTTCGGTTAGGAAGTTCAAACCCTCTGAATCCCCCGGCACTGTGGATTACATCCATTCGATTTTGATGGGATGAACGCAAATTTTCAACTTCCAAAGCCTCGTATGAACAGGGTGAAGTGAAGAGACAACGGGTTGCAACTCTTATAAGATCAGAAGGAATAATTGGAGTGTGGATACCGGAGATATGGCACCATACTAGCAGACGCATAGCTGGCAGAGGTGCATCACATAAAGCTGAAACCGTTGCAGGATGCCCCCACCATTCGAGTTGGACAATATCTGATGCCTCAATCAATTCAAAAAGGGTTGCTCGATCCGGGGCTACGGTCACGGGGCACCCTGAATCGGCCAGTTCCTCTATGAATTGCATTTTTTCAGGGAGTTCAAGGCAAACGATTGCATGAGAGATACCAGCCTCTGGATGTGTGTTCAGCACAAGTCCGCTAAGAGCCTTGCCAATACCACCACCTAAGTGAGCTGTCAGATGAAGCACCGAAATGCTATAATTCTTATGGGCCCTATAAAAACAAATCGGTTCTTTAATGTTTTTTTGTGGTTTGACTTGAGCTTTCATAATGATATCGTTCCTATGCAAGATTAATTCTTCAGCAGGCTACTTATTAGAAAGCACACTGTGCAACTTCGATGTATCCCCCCAAAAGGCCATGGGTTCATAATCAGGATATGAATAATATCCAAAATTCAGGTGAATATTTTTTCGTTTTTCTTTCAAATAGTTTTCTGCCAGTTTTCTAATAGAAATGGGTTTGCCGTTGCAACAATTAATAATTCCATGCACTTTATTTTGAATTGCGATTTGAACTATATATTCCGCAATCTTTTCAACTGGCAGATAATCACGCAATTGCTCACCTTCTGACATATTGAAACTGGTATCTTCATTCTTCAATGCTTTATCAAGTTGAGTTAGGATGGAATTTGAACTTTGCCCTTTTCCATACATATAAAACAAGCGCACCCATTTAAATTTAAAATCAATCTTTTTCTGCAATTGTTCCAAAAACTTTCTCAAAGTATCCTTTGCAAGGCCATAAGGATTGTCCGGTTTTGTCTCCATATCTTCACTTAAAGCCCCGCTTTGCATTCCATATTCAAAACATGTACCTGCTACTGCTAAAGATTTTAGCCCGTGTTCAACCATGTTTTTGAGAAAACGGTAATTTGATAAAAGATTTTTTTCCAGATGAAACAGATCTTTGTAATTTGGCAACCCTTCCCAGGCCAAGTGAATTAGTAAATCCGGCTGTTGAAAAAACTGAAAGTAGTTTTCCTGCGTCGCATTCAGATCACATGGAATATATTCTACTTCTGAAAACCACTCGGAAGAACGAGCTTTATTCTGATCTCTGGAAGTCGCAACAACATGATGCTGATAGCGCAATAGCTTATTGACAACATTTCTGCCAACAAAGCCTGTTGCTCCTGTGACAAGTACTTTCATACCTTCAAATCCGTAATACCTGAAAAATCTTGGCGCAACAAAGAATGCTTCTTATCCTTCTCCGAAATATCTGTTATTTTCAGAGGCCATTGAATATTTATCAAGGGATCACTATAGCGCACGCCTTCTTCATGTTCTGGGCTGTAAAACTCAGTAACAAAATATATTATTTCTGAATTTTCTTCCAGTGCCTGAAATCCATGAGCAAACCCTTTTGGGACATACATCATCTTCATGTTTTCAGAAGACAAGATTTCTCCGTGCCATTTTAAAAAAGTTGGAGAATTTTTACGTAAATCAACCATAACATCATAAACTTCCCCTGTAATGCAACGCACCATCTTGATTTCAGCCATAGGTGGATACTGAAAATGCATCCCCCGAATAGCACCTTTGTGACACGTTAGCGACTGATTGATCTGTACAATATTTTTGCCATCAAGAATATCGCAAAGTTCGTTTTGACAAAAGACGCGTGAAAACTTGCCTCGTGTATCTACAAAAGGCTTGGGCTCAATTATAAAGGCATCTTGAAGTGGAGTTCGTTTGATATTCATTGAATGGACCATGATATCTGTTTACGTTTCGCGTCAGTTATATATTCTGTCAGTTGCTCCTCGCTAAGGGCATGCCCTGATTCATAATACATCTTATACCATTGCGCGGTTTTCGCGAAGGTTTCCGTACTATTCCATATTGATTTCCATTTCAGCTTTGCATACGCCTTTGAGCAATCAAGTTTTAGCAAATTGGCCTCATGTGGATTTTTTTTATCAGTTTCGACCTGACAATCAATGTTTGGCCAGTGCTTCTGTAATTCCCCTATGACTGCAATCACATTTTTATGACCTTCATCCATTGGACCAAAATTCCATGCTCCGGAAAATTCCTTTTTGCCTTCAAGCAATTGTTGTCCTAAAAGCAAATATCCTGATAAAGGTTCAAGAACATGCTGCCAGGGACGTGTTGCCTGTGGATTACGAATAACGACCTTTTCGTTTTGACTGGCAGCACGCATAATATCAGGAACAAGCCGATTTTCTCCCCAGTCTCCACCACCAATGACATTTCCAGCTCTGACGCTTACCACGAGAATCTGATGGCTTTTCTGATACTCTTCGAGTGGAAAAAAAGATTTCCGATAACTGGCGGTGACCAATTCTGCACATCCTTTTGATGCGCTGTAAGGATCATGGCCGCCTAAACGGTCATTTTCCCTGTAACCCCATATCCATTCCTGGTTTTCATAGCACTTGTCACTGGTAATATTTATGATAGCTTTGACGGAACCTGTTTTCCGACAAGCCTCAAAGAGATTAACTGTTCCAATGATATTGGTTTCAAATGTCTCTACCGGACTTTGGTAGGATTTTCGGACAAGGGATTGGGCCGCCATATGGAAGATTATATCCGGCTGAAAAGATTTGATGGCACTTTGTAGTTTTTTCAGATCACGAATATCGCCAGAGATTGTTTCAAAATCCAGATTCAGGATTTTATGATGATTAGGGTTCGTTGGTATATTCAAAGAATAACCACGAACACTGGCTTCCAGCTTCATTAGCCAGAAAGCAAGCCATGAACCCTTGAATCCTGTGTGACCAGTGATGAGGACTCTTTTGCCTTTATATACGTTATCAAACATAATTTATTAACTCATAGTTCGTAGTTACCCACTACCATACCTTCCAGGTTGCTTTGTCTTCCGCCCACAATTTATTTAGGTATTCAGTATCCCTCAATGTATCCATACATGCCCAAAAACCCTTGTGTTTGTACATCATCAGTTCACCCTGGTTGGCAATCTTTTCCAAAGCCCCTACCTCGAAATCGCAGGAATCGTTCTCGGAAAGATAGTCGAATACTGCCCTGTTTAACACAAAAAAACCTCCGCTAATGTAGTCGCCATTACTTTCGGGCTTTTCTCTAAATGTTTCAATCCTATTCCCATCTATTTTAAGCTCGCCAAAACGTGAAGCAGGATTGATCCCGGTAAGGGTAGCCAACTTTCCGTGGCTTTTATGAAAAGAGACAAGCGCATTAATATCTATATCTGCAACCCCGTCACCATAAGTTACCATAAATATATCTTCGGTAATATATTTCTGAATCTTTTTTAACCGAGCCCCTTTCAGTGCCTCTTCTCCTGTATTGGCCAAAGTAATCTTCCACCCGTTCTCTTTATGCTTCTGGTGAATATATATTTTTTCCGGTTTTCCTAATTCAAGGGTAACATCATTGTTCATAATCTCATAATTATAGAAAAAATTTTTGATCATTCCTCCCTTGTAACCAAGGGCGAGAATAAAATCATTATACCCAAATTGAGCATAAATTTTCATAATATGCCAAAGTATCGGCCGATCACCAATGTTGACCATCGGTTTAGGACGAAATTCAGTTTCTTCTCGCAGGCGGGTACCAAGACCTCCGCATAAAATTATAACTTTCATTAAGAATTTCTCCAAGGATATGAGAGTATTATAGGATTTTACTATTTATGATGATAGGACTTTAAAACTAAAAACTTTTCCAAGACATATTTCATAGACATCCTTTAAATCAGTTCTTTCAGGAAATATGAAAAGCGCTTCTCTCAAATGCATCAACAAATTGTTTATATGGAAATAATCATTTGTTCCCAAATTACCTGAATTCCAATTAGCTGCTTGCTTTTTGTCCCATGTGTAATAAAAATAGCCTTTATTAATTAGCTCAATCGCCCTGCTTATTTCGTATTTCATCTTATCCCCAAATCTTGTTTTGAAACATTTCAATACATCATTCATCAAAAAATTCTTTTCCGGCTCCTGAATTTCTAAATAATTTACGAGTTCAAGATTGGCATATGTAAATCTGCAATGCGGCAAGGTAATGCCATCCTTAAATACATCGCCATCACCTTCTGACATGAGTTGCACATAACGTTCATCCGGTGTCTTATAATTATAATTTCTTGTTAGCCTCCTCACGAAAAGGATATCATCTATTTGCACAATTTTACCTAACAATATTGCTATTTCAGCTAAAATCAGGTTGTCACCAAATAATGTTTTACCCCATGAACGAACTTTCTTGAGCATACTTGTCCTATACAAACCGTAGAACATGTTACACATACCTATCTCCCATATAAGATGCCTGAATCTTTCTATGGGGTTGTCTTGATCTGTATTTAAATGATCTTTTGCAATACCCATAAATTTTGAATTTGCATCAAAAACCTTTGTTTGTGGATAGACCAAAGCTATTGAAGTGTCAGATTCTATCTTTTCCAAACATTTAGAAATAAATGTCCGTTCACGTATGTCATCATGGGATATCCACATAAAGTAGGGAGTGTTTGAGAGTCCTAATACATTTTTAAAATTTATCTCCCCTCCCAAATTTTCTTCAAAACGATAATATTTTATTCTTTTATCCATCTTTTGATATTTTAAACATACTTCTTCTGTATTATCTGTCGAACAATTGTCGGAAATTATCAATTGTATATTTTCGAAATCTTGAGACAGAATAGATTCAATTGCCTGACTTATTAAATTGCCACCATTATAAACTGGTAGCCCAACACTGACAGTAGGCTGTGTGTTATGAGATATTATCCTGGGTGCTATTGATTTTTTCATTGAATGCTCAAGTGCATTTAAGTATTCTTTTACGGTCTTCTGTTCAGGATTAAGCTCAAGAGATTTTTTTAGAACTGTTTTGGCCTTTTCAGTATTGTCCATTTCCAAATAAATCATGCCGAGTTGGTTGAAGAGATTGTGGTCGTTATTATCTATTGCTATGGATTTCTCTAATTGGATGGCAGCTTCTTTCCATCGTTTGGCATTTTGGTATAAATCTGCAAGGTTTAATAAAGCATCCGGATAATTTTCTTTGAACTCAAGTGCTTTAAAAAAGTAAATTTCAGCTTCCTTAACATTGCCTCTGGTGTGGTAGATGGCACCAAGATTATTAAGCGCTTCATAATGCTCAGGTTTCAAACCAAGGACTTCCTGAAAGACGGTCTCGGCCTCATCAAGCAGGCCATCCATAAATAAGGCTTCCCCTTTTTGAAGATTTGCTTCTATATCCATAATGCCTTTTAGTCTTCTTTAAAATTTGATTAGTTACACATTAAAGTTTACTCTCGACAGGCTGTTACAGAATTCTGATTTCCCCCATTTTAAGGTTGTAACTTATTGATTTTCAAACTTAAAAAATGTAGTTCCGTAACAGCATATCGAGACTCAATTACTAATAATGCTGACTGCAATGGGTGTGCCATAGCAGAGTTCCTGGTTTCAATGTACGTTTTGCGATTGTGCATACTGATGGACACGACCAATGCAAATGCTCTTAACTATTTGAAATAACTGAGCTGCTTGCCTCTATTTTGCTAGTATAATAGAATACGGGGCTTGATATTTTGGCTGGTTCAAGCTTCTCTCGTAAAAATAGCGTGCCTGAATTGCTGGTGGGGAAACAAAAAAGAAGTCAAATCATTGACACCGTTTTTTAAAAACAGATTTATGGTTTAAGTTTTATACTCAACCCAAAACCCTTATCACTCATTATATATTGATTTCCACAGACCGCGCAATCCAGATTCTTGGTGAGCCGTTCGCCGCATACACATACCCAGCCAATTTGCTTTGCCGGATTTCCAACCATCAGGGCATGATCAGGAATATCTTTAGTAATTACCGCTCCTGCTCCTATGAAGGCGTAAAGGCCGATATTGTGACCGCAGACGATTGTACAGTTTGCACCCAGTGTGGCACCTTTCATTACAAGGGTAGGGCGCACCTGATTCATTTTGGAAATTTCAGCCCGGGGATTATTGATGTTGGTAAAAACCATGGAAGGTCCGCAAAAAACGCCGTCTTGCAGAGTTATACCTTTATATATTGAGACGTTGTTCTGAATCTTACAATTGTTTCCGATAATTACTTCGCAGGCAATAAATACGTTCTGACCGATATTACAATTCTCACCAATTAGCACACCGGAGCAAACATGCGTCCAGTGCCAGATACGTGTTCCTGCACCTATTATTGCGCCATCGTCCACACAGGCCGATTCGTGTATGAATATTTCAGACATATCCAACCTCATTTTACTTTATGGCAGAAAGGATGGTATTCGCCAATCAGCCCCCTGGCGTCAGCATTGCGAATATTGTGAACCGTCTCAATACTCGGGCGAGCTTCCTCCAATCCAAAACCTTGCCCTTCCAGGATTTTCTTATAACTTAGAGTGTGCAGATCCTTAAAACCAACGGAAAATTCGATTTCCTGTCCGTTAACCGTAATCGAGCGGTATGTTCTCATGTTACCACTTATTGTCTCTTCAGGCAAATAGTCGGCATTCACACTAAGAAACCAGCGTACCCGGGCGTTTGCCAAACCAAGGTATCCGGCTGCCGTGTCTGGACGGTGGATGTGCACGATGTTTTCCTGCACAGGGCCAAAAATCCAGCTGAGCATGTCATAAAAATGAATACCGATGTTCGTGGCGATTCCTCCGGACTTCTCAGGGTAGCCCTTCCAACTCACAAAATACCACCTGCCCCTTGAGGTGAGATAGGTAAGATCAATATCGTAAGTTTTGCCTGGATCAGCAGCGATCTCCGCCGTTATCTTTTCCTTTAACGAAATTATATTTGGGTGCAGCCGAAGCTGAAGTATATTCCATGCCCGGCAACCGTATTCCGCCTCAATATCAGCCAAGGCATCCAGGTTCCAGGGATTAAGTACCAGTGGTTTTTCACATATCGCGTCTGCCTTTATGCGCAGCGCAAAGCGGATATGGGCATCATGCAGGTAGTTGGGAGAGCAGATACTCACATATTGGATGGGCTGCTCCTTCTTTTGGCGCTGTTTTTCTGCATGGCGGTCAAAGCGCTCGAATTCTGTAAAAAAAGCTGCCTCGGGGAAATAGCTGTCGATAACGCCAACTGAATCTTTAGGATCTATTGCGGCAACCAATTTATTCCCTGTATCCAGAATGGCTTTCATATGCTGCGGTGCGATATAGCCGGCAGCCCCTATCAATGCAAAGTGCTTGGGGTTCATTATATCTTTCTGATCTGTTAGGTTTGTCTGTTTAATATAGATTCTTCGGAAAGTTGTTTTTCAAATATACTTGATGATCCCTTTGGGTCGGATAGGCTCCGCCCCCTTCGGTTACATCGAATTTTTTCGCTGCACCGAATACAAACCCAGTTTTACTGGCTTTGGTAACAGAACTACACATCTTGAAAATTTCCAGCATCAAAGTTATGGGCATCATATTTAAAGATATAAATCGGTATGCCCCACACTAAAAAAACCCTGCTTTCACAATTACATAACAAAAACAAAATGGTTAAAAACATAATTTACTTTAAATTAAGCAATCAATATGCCAAGTTCTTTTAACTGTTAAATATTTTGTGTAATTGAATAACTGGGCTTCATATGGAGATATCTGCAAGGCATAATCGGAAAGTTTTTCTTGTTTTTTACACAAACCAGGGCGGATATTGCCTGCCGCTTAAAGAATTTTGCTAATTGAAACTCCTGGCACAAGGCTTCGGAAAATTTACTCGCTATTTAGATTCAATACTCAGTGCAAAACAAGTTCTTTGTTTTGATTGTCAAATTACTGACGCGTCAAACTTTTTTTAAACATTGAAAGTTGCGTCAAATAATTGCCGTTTAGCAAAAAATAAAATAAATTATTTTTTTGCTAAAGTTTTTTTTTATGTTGCCGATAATAGGTTTGAATGGATTTCATTTATTTGTATTGAGCAAGGAGTGCTATTATGGTTATTTCAACATATCAAGTTAATAATGTATTACGGGTTTACCATGATCAGCTTAGAAACAGCAGAGCATCGAGTAAAGCTGTTAAGAATCAGACTCAGTCGCCGGATAGAGTCACTATATCAAGTAATGCCAAGCAAAAAGCTGTCAGCGAAAAAATTGCTTCAAGTATTGCCAACAAAATAAACGGTTACGGCACAAAAGATGAAATTGGAAATGCGCCGTTAAAAAAATATGAGGCTGATTCTGAAATTCAGTCGAATGTATCTCAAAATATTTCTGAAGATCTCCTGTTTAAGATGATAGATGAAGAAGGAGAAACAATAAAAATGCTTAATGTTAACGATATTAATTATTTTGGTAATTCAGGAATATAAAATGATCAAAATTGAGGTTAATAATGAGAATAGATGATAAGATTGCAAATTATGAAATCAATCAACAGCTGGCAAAAGTAACGCCTAATATTAAGGAAGGACAGCCACTTCCGGAAGGGCAAAAAAACAGCAACATAAAAACTGAAAGCAAAGATGCTATAGTCAATCTTTCCCAAGCCTCAAAAGAAGTCAGGCTGGCAAATGAAGTTATATCTTCAACCCCGGATGTCAGAGAGAAAAAAGTTTTGGAAATAAAAGAAAAGATTGAATCAGGAACTTACGAAATTAACAATACTGCTGTTGCAGCAAAGCTTGTAGATGCTTTTATGGATGATATTTTCTAATACTTTTTACGAAAGTAATAAATTATAATATTCCGATTATACTACAGCGGCTATATGGCAATCGCCATATAGCCGTTACCTTTACAACACTATAAATCCAGCCTATTGAGCCAGTTTCAAAACGCCCCATTTTGGCCGATCTCTGCGTTGGGCTCAAATTTCAATCCTCGAAATACTAAATGTATTCCTGTGGTTGAAATTTTCTCCCGCCTTGAGCTTGACCAAACTGAAACGTTTTGAAAGTGGC
>JBDRRF010000022.1:0-58746 GCA_043825875.1 Pseudomonadota bacterium
AGCCACTTTCAAAACGTTTCAGTTTGGTCAAGCTCAAGGCGGGAGAAAATTTCAACCACAGGAATACATTTAGTATTTCGAGGATTGAAATTTGAGCCCAACGCAGAGATCGGCCAAAATGGGGCGTTTTGAAACTGGCTCGTAATGCCTGTATTAATTCAGGTTTTAGGATAAATGCTATATTTGGCACATCAATATTATAAATTGCCAAATAGCGCAATAATTATTCTAAATAACGCATTAAATATAATATATTTAATAATTGCAACTTTGAATACTATCTAACTACTTATTATTTTTTGTTATAATATTATTGGCATGATATAAGCTATACAATACAAATAAGATCACCGACAAGAAACCCAAAGAAGTCACTATTTGCAAAAAGGGGAATGAAAAATGTCAGTTAAAATTGGAGAAATGAAAAATGCAGGTCCATATTACGGCAAGACCCTTGATGAACTTGGGGAAATGGAGTGGAGACCCGAAGAGGAACGTCTGATAGAACGCTATTGCGAAAAGATCCATAAGAACATCAGCCAGGAAGAGATGACACCCATGGAACGCTTCAAAGCCACATGTGAGGGCAGCGAGAGAGATCGGTTGTTCGTGGAAGCCTATTTCTATAGTACTTATACCATGAGGATCTACGATGCATTTTCCGGGGCCTTAAAGGCTATAGATGCCTATTCTTTCCCCCAACTATTAATACTGTCCCATCTTGCCTGCATTGCTCGTTTCAATCCTGACAATTTACATATCGGTGGCTTCAGTTACGGAGAAAATATGTTTGGTGCTCCCGCTATGATGATAGAAGACGGTAGTCCGGTATTTCTTATGCCGATGCCCATAAAGACAATAGAGGACATGGAAGGCCTGGAAGCACCCGATCCCACTAAGTACGGACTGTTTCCTCAACTATTGTGGACTCTTCGTGAGGTCAGGCGGATATTCGACAAATACGAGTTAAGCGGAAAACTGCCTATTGAGGCGGAGTGCTGCGGATCAGCGGAGCATTTGGCAATGCATGCGATGTTAGGGTACGAGGAATTCATAAGGGCGATGCGAAATAATCCCGATCTTATCAAAGCTACCATAAAGCTGGGTACTGATTTTCTGATCAGCCTGGGCAAGGCATTGTTTGAAATAGGAAAAGTGGATATGGCCGACTTGCCTGAGAATACAGGCATGTTTCCCACCAAAGGCTATGAGTGGGTTGCGGACGAGTTTGCAAGGCTCGGCAAGGCTGTGCAGGCCGCTGCCGGCCCGGCACCGTTTGTTCACGGCATGGTATTCGATAAATGCTACGAATGGCTGCAAGTTTTTTGGGACGCCGGAGCTTTGGGTCCGGATAGCTTTGATGCAGTAATTGTCGCAGGTATAGAAAACTACAAAAGGGCAATTGATTTTTGCAAGGAGCATGATCTGCGGGTCGGATCAAGTCCGGTGGCTGAACTTAGCGTAAAAGGCCCGGCATCCGCGATCGAAGAGAATTACAAGAAACGCTGCTCCATTTTAAAGAATGCAAAAAAAGGCTACGTGGGGGCCGGCCCCATCGATTATTGGACACCCCCTGAATTTATGGATATCACCATAAAAGCGGCCAAGGGATATGGAAAGTTCTGAGAACACTACTCAAATTCGGGTAACCCCGGACATAAGAATTTATACCTTTTAAATATCTATCTATACAACAGAAAGGAGATTCAAGAATGGCAAAACATGATGTGGTTGTAATTGGAGCAGGGCATAACGGGCTTGTTGTAGCCGCCTACCTGGCCAAGGCAGGTATGGATGTTTGTGTTGTGGAAAGAGCGGACTATGCCGGAGGAGCCGTTAATACAAAGGAAATTACAGAACCGGGTTTTAAACATGACTGTTGCGGCACAGGACATTTCGTGATACAGTATAACCCGCTTATTGTACATGATGAGCTGAAGCTAAAGTCCAAATTCGGTTTAAAATATATTTATCCTGAAGCACCTGTCGCAAACATATACCCCGACGACACGAACATCATGTTGTATGCCGATCTTGACAAGACATGCCAGTCTATTGCCAAGTTTTCGGAAAAGGATGCTGATGTCTACCGGCAGTATATTAAGAATTGCAAGCAGATTATCGATATGTTGATTCCGGGAATGTTTTCACCTCCTGTTCCGCTTGGACCTTTCTTCGCACAGCTTGACGCAAGTCCGCTTGGACAATCTCTGCTTAACAGTTTTTTCATGAGTGCCTGGGATGTGATTGACGATATGTTCGAACATGATAAAACCAAGCTTTTCATGGCAAAGATGATTACAGAACCGCTTGTAGGCCCTGAAGAAAAGGGGACCGGCATGAATCTATTCATATCTCTTCCTATTTTGCACTACTATCCTGTGGGCTTGCCTGAAGGTGGTTCCGGTGAGCTTTCAAATTCTCTGGTTCGTTGCCTGGAGTCTCATGGAGGCCAGGTCAGATTAAACAGTGAGGTCAAAAAAATAACCATCAAGTCCGGAAGAGCCACAGGCGTTGTGCTGACATCCGGAGAAGAAATTGAAGCAAGAAAAGCAGTAGTGGCCAACCTTGATCCCAGGATTGTATTTCCACAAATGATAAGCGATGTTGAACCGGATTTTTTGCATAAAGTTCAAGGCATTAAAAATCCCAGCTTTTCCGTATTAATAAGCCATTATGCACTTAACGAGGCTCCCAAGTTTAAGGCCGGAGATGAAGTCTTAAATGGGCACAGCATAGAGCCACTCCCATGGTTGGAAGAATTCAGGCGCGGTTATGATTCCTTACGGTATGGAGAAATACCAACTTCCATACAGCCTCTTGTGTGCGTACAAAGTTATCATGATCCCACACGTGCTCCAAAAGGAAAGCATGTAATGTATCTTTCACATTATGTACCATGGGATCTCAAGGATGGCGGGCCTGAAAAGTGGGATGAGATTAAGGAAAAAGTAGCCGATTTTATTCTCGGTGAGATGCAAAAATATACTACCAATATGAATTCCGGGAATATAATTGCCCGTAAGGTGCACAGTCCTATGGACTATGTGAGAATGAACCCGAATCTTTACAATGCATCTATCGACGGGCCGGGAGTCTTTTTGAATCAGATGTTTTCTCACAGGCCGATAGCCGAGCTTGGTCAATTGCGCGGGCCTTTTGAAGGTCTTTACTGGTCCGGCCATGCTTTTCACCCGGCCGGAGCTATATCCGGAGCAGGAAGAAATACTGTACAGATGATCATGGCGGATTTGGATATGGAATTTGATGATGTAATTGCCTAAGAATTGCAAAAAACATTTAAGAAAAGGATCAACCTATGAGCATGAAGATGTACGATTCATACAAAAACGTCATGATGGACATTTCCTCTCTTAAACGAAAAGGAGATGATATAGTGATGAAAGGCACGTTGATGGGTACTATGCCGTCAACCATATATGTCAAACCTGAAGAAGTCTGGAATGCAATAAAAATGCTTTCCTGGTCGATAATCAGTTATCTGCCCATGATGATTATAAAAGGATGGAGGGTGTCCAGGCGATCAAAGTAGTTAACAACTATTGAATATCCGGAAAATTCAAAACATAAATAAAGGAGATAATATTATGGAAGACTACGGAGTTCAACTTACTACAGAAGAAGAAGCCAAAGTAGACGAGATATGCGGAAACATCCGGAAACGGGTTGCAACAGAAGCCATAACGCCTCGCGAACGATTTGAAGCTGTATACCGGGGAGAAACACCTGACAGGATTCCCATTCAGGTGTGTGCTATAGGTCTTCATGCAGCATCCAACTACGGGGTAACAACATCCGAACTATACAGCAATCCGAAAACAGCACTTTTTGCATATCTTACTCATTTGGAGAGATTTGGCTATGACACACCTTCCGCCTTCCGGTTCAGCGCAGGAGAAAAAGAATTTGGTGCAAAAATGGTCTACAGTGATCATGGAGTTCCTTTTGTTAGTGAAAGTATAATTAATACGGCAGCGGATCTGGTAAAAGTAAAAATACCGAACCCACGCAAAGACGGCACTCTGCCATGGCAGCTCTGGATGCTTAGCATACTCAAGAAAAAGCTTGGCGATATTATGCCTATCTTTGGCTTTATGCCTATTCCAGGCGCAATTGGTCCTGTTATTATGCCTATGGACAAGCAATTTCTGGCCCTTCGTAAAGATCCGGTGCTGGCTCACAGTATAGCTGCTTTGGTCATGAAATTTACAATTGATTACGGGACAGCAATGTTTGAGGCTGGTGCTGACATGATCTATATTGTAGGAGTCGATGACCAGGTATCATACGCCATGCATAAAGAATATGAGTTCCCATATGTATGCGGCCTGGTTAAATCTTTACCTTGTCCCTGCTTTATAATAGGAGCCGGAGACTGGTCACATGTTTTGGAATCATATGCCAAGGCCGGTGTTCATGGCTTTTTCTTGCACAGCGGCCAGCCTACACCTCTGGATAAAGCAAAAAAAGTAGCAGTAGACTATAACCTTACACTGCGTTATGGTATGAGCAGCAATATATTAGTTCATGGACCTGCGGATAAAATTCGTGATGAAGTAAAAAGGCTTATAAAGGAAGGATGGGCAGGCGGCCGCTTTGTATTGGCAACAGATGGTTTGGATACAAACACTCCGGCGGAACACCTGGATATTTTTATGGAGGCGGCAAAAGAGTATGGAAAACTCCCTTTGAAAATTTAGTGTATATTTTGGTGAGATAGATTTTCTATTGAACAGCATTTTCCGCTGCTTGCGACGGGGGCTTCAAATAAAGGAGAACAAGACTAATGGAAGAATACGATGTAATTGTTATAGGTGCCGGACATAATGGTCTTACTGTTGCCGGATATCTTGCAAAAGCAGGCTTAAATGTCTGTGTCTTAGAACGGGCCGGTTTTATAGGAGGTGAAGCAATAACCAGAGAACTGACTGTGCCTGGTTTTAAGCACGATCGTTCTTCTTCTATACATGGCCTTATTCATGCTAACCCTCTTCTTTTAAATGATGAATTGGAGCTTTTATCCAAACACGGGCTTAAGTACATTTTCCCTGATTCAAGCATGTCTTACATATTTCCCGATGAAACTTCTATGATCAGTTACGAGGATCTCGACAGAACCTGTCAGCAAATTGCACAGTTTTCTGAAAAAGATGCCGATACCTATCGTAGTTTCTGTGAAACAAGCAAACCAATGCTAAATATGCTTGTAGAAGGAATGTTCAACCCGCCAGCGCCTCTTGGCGAATTTTATGCCCAGCTTGATCGAAGCCCGGAGGGCCAACAGATTTTCAAGCGTCTGTTCATGAGTGGCTACGATATTGTCACCAAGTTATTTGAACATGAAAAAACAAGAGTTTCACTATTAAAATTTATGAGTGAGCCTATGGTTGCTCCAGAAGACAAAGGCACTGCTTTTTATCTTTATGTGGCTATACCCTTAAGTCATTATTTTCCTCATGGCATACCTGTTGGTGGTTCAGGCATGCTTTCGGAAGCCATGGGAAGCGCCATAAAAGCCTATGGAGGTACCATTAAAGTTGCCAGTGAAGTAAAAAAGATTACTGTTAAAGGCGGCAGAGCAACTGGTGTTGTTCTTTCTTCCGGAGAAGAGATAAGTGCTCGTCGTGCAATTGTTGCAAACATTGATCCGAGACTGGTCTTTCCTCATATGGTTTCTGAAACAGACAAGGGTCTGATTGAACGGCTATCTGAAATTCAGGATATTCCATTTTCCGCTATCTTACAGCATATAGCATTAAACGAGGCACCAAAATGGAAGGCAGGCGAAGATATGGGTAAATCCATGAGCATAGAGCCCTTATGCTGGCTGGATAACTTAAGGCACTTATTTGACGAACTCAGATACGGCTTGATTCCTTCACCTGAAAATCTTGCTCCATGCGTTTTCTGTACTACGGTGTTTGACCCGACACGCGCGCCGGCGGGTAAGCATACTCTGTATTTATGGCACTACATGCCCTATTACCTTAAAGATGGCGGACCGGAAAAATGGGATGAAATAAAAACACAAGTCGCTGATATGGTACTTGATAAAATGAGGTTACATACAACCAATATGGGACCTGAAAATATAATAGCACGAACTATATATTCTCCCATTGATTATGAGAGGATGAATCCAAACATAGTAAACGGATCAGTTCTTGGGCCCGGCGCTTATCTTCACCAGTTCTTTTCTCACAGACCCATACCCGAACTGGGTCAATACCGGACTCCTATAGAGGGCCTATATATGAGCGGTCAGGCCTTCCATCCCGGAGGATCAATCACCGGCGGAGGCAGAGCTACCGTTCAGACAATTATGGCAGACCTTAAAATAAATTTTTCCGATGTTATAAAGTAATAAAATCAAACAATGACTTTCATCAATATGCAAATATGTATCAAGTGCACTGGTTGTATAGATATCTGTCCGGAATCAGCTCTTTTTCTGGGAGAAGATGCTGCAATAAAGTGTGACGCTGATAAATGTATAGTTTGCGGTGATTGTGTGGATTTTTGCCCGGTGGATGCTATAAGTATCAATTGAAGTTGTATTGAGTTTATTATTGTTTTATTGATGAACTTTATCCATTAATTTTGAAAGGCTGCGGATGAAAAAAAGTAAAATATTTATCCTCCTGTTTGTTGTAATTATGTTAGTTGTTTTTTACATGGCCGGGCTTGAGCAGTATCTGTCTCTTGACTACCTCAAACTCCGGTTAAGTGAATTTATCGAATATTACAATTCCCACAAACTTTTTGTCATATCTGCCTATGCATCAATTTATATATTGGTTACAGCTTTAGCACTGCCAGGGGCTGCCGTTATGACACTTGCCGGCGGCGCTATTTTCGGAGTTTATATCGGAACCGCAGTTGTCTCAATCGCATCTACTACCGGAGCAGCTCTTTCTTTTGCTGGTGCAAGATATCTGTTTCGTGAATGGATAGAAACTAAGTACAAAACTAATCTAGTAAAATTCAACGAAGGCATTGAAAAAAATGCTTTTAACTATATCTTGTTTCTAAGGCTTGTTCCATTATTTCCATTTTTTGTAATCAATCTCGTGCTTGGACTAACAAGGGTAAAATTTAAAACCTATATACTTACAAGCTGGATCGGTATGATTCCCGGCACTTTTGTTTTTATTTACGCAGGGAAACAACTTGCAGAAATTGATTCTGTAAAATCCGTAATGTCGGGGCGGGTATTGCTGGCTTTATCCATGCTGGGACTGCTTATGCTGGTTCCTTTGTTTTACAAAAAAATAAAATCCAAAATGCTCAAATAGTTATAAATTTGTATTGAAGGGGGCTTGCGTGAAACATGATTATCAAATTGCAGTAATCGGCGGAGGAAGCGCCGGTCTATCCACAGCTGCCGGGGCTGCCGGACTTGGAGCTAAAGTTGTGCTTATAGAGCGCGAGAAAATGGGTGGGGAATGCTTAAACAACGGCTGTGTTCCTTCAAAAGCATTTTTGCGCTGCGCCCATCAGGCAGCAGAAATTAAACATTGTGCAAAATACGGAATCCGGGCTTCATTTGAAGGAGTCGATATGAAAGCCCTTATGCAAAGAGTACACAGCGTAATCAGGGAAATTGAACCCCATGATTCTGCCCAAAGGTTTACAAGCCTTGGTGTTGATGTAATATCCGGCCAGGCTCAGATTACCGGAACACACAGCATAAAAGTCGGAGAAAGAGAATTAAGCGCAAAGTACATTGTTATCGCAACGGGTTCCGAAGCAATAGTTCCGCCAATCAAAGGGCTTAAAGAAACAAAGCACTATACAAACCGCAATATCTTTTCTCTTGATTATTTGCCGAAAAAGCTTGTGATATTAGGTGGAGGCCCTATCGGGCTTGAGCTTGGACAGGGATTTCGTCATCTTGGCTCCGAAGTAGCAGTTATCGACATGGCTCCAAAGCTTTTCATGAAAGATGATCACGAAGTTGGCCCCTTGATGGAAAGAATCATGCGTTTAGAAGGTATGGAGTTTTACCTGGGCGCAAAGATTGTGGAAATTATACAAAATGGTGAATCAACTTTTGTGCGCATCAATAAAGATGGAAAAGATATAGACATAGCTTTTGACACTCTTCTTGTTGCACTTGGAAGGGCGGCTGTTACAAACGGGCTTGGTCTTGCTGCTGCCGGAGTTGCAACCGATAAGAGAGGCTATATAATAACAAATGAGCGCCAGCAAACCAACGTATCTTCAATATATGCCTGCGGGGATATCTGCGGACCTTTCCAGTTTACACATATGGCCGGATACCAGGCGGGAATTATTCTTAGAAACATTATATTTAAAATTCCCGCAAAGGTTGATTATTCCACTGTACCCTGGGTAACTTATGCAATGCCTGAAGTAGCCCATGCAGGTTATACTGAAGAGATGGCAAGAGAAAAAGGATTATTGGGAGATATTTTCCTTGAAAACCTTTCAGGGATCGACAGGGCAAAAACAGAAGATGATACGCAAGGATTCATAAAAATTATAATGGATAAAAAAAAGCGTATTATCGGAACAACTATTGTAGGCAAAAAAGCAGGTGAGATGATTGGACTTTCGGCTATGGCGATAAAGCAAAAGATAAAGGCTACATATTTTATGAATATGATATTTCCGTATCCGACAGAGTCTGAAATTTATGCTCTGGCATCCAGAAATATTGCTAAACAATCTTTGAAACCCTGGATGAAAAAAATTATAAAGATGCTGATATGAAAAATGCCAAAAAGCATCAGGAAATTCAGGATAACCGCATTGGGTAATCAACCTGCCAGGACTTTCATGAGATAATCATGATCCCAACCAGCTCTGTAGTTTTGTGTTTGGAATTATTCTGTCATTGATCTTTGTTCGTATCTTGAGGCATATTATCGTTTATCATCTGCTCCATAATTTGCATATTGTGCATATTAGTGAACCTCTTTTGCAGGCTGAAATCAAATGCAAATGAAGCTAAAGCTGCAATAATGACAGATGTTAGCATGGCTGCAATCCAGGTTCTTAAAACATTCCAGGATAATAATGGAGAGGTTTTTCCAAAAAATTCTTTCAGGATCAAAACATCATTTTTTTTAAGAATATATATGCATACATACAGATTTATAGCATCAATAATATATAATGCTGAACACATAATGCAAATAGCTTTAAGCACCACGAATGATATAATAGCTTCATAAACACAGAACAGTACCATAAGAACAAGCACAAGGAATATATATGTATATGCCGCCTTTAAGGCTTTTATGCGGAATAAATGAGCATTTAGCAAAAATAATAATATGAATAGATGTGCAAACAGGCCTAGCGTTGCCACGGGTATGCCCATAAATCGAGACTCATCGCTTTTAGCGATCTTATCACAGTCAAAGGTTTCATTTATTGCGCAGAAACTTTTGGTAGTAGGTTGCATGATATTGATATAATGGTGATGATAAGTAAGGTATGCAGTATTAACAATACCTAATAGCATGAGCCATATCAATGTGGCTGCCCAATGTCTATAAAGCCCTTGTTTCCTAACAGGTTGAGAATTTTCTATGGCCATAAATATCTTTCGTTTTTCCTAATTTAAAATGAAGCCAATATCATTAGCAGTAAGAGTTTTAAACAATATTTTGAATCAGTAATGAACCTAATCAAATGCCAAAGTATTGTGCCGCTTTATAAAATAATCAACTAAAAAAACTAAAATAGTAAAGCACTAAAACAAATAAAGTAAGTAAAACCATTAAATTACAAAACTATGATAACTTGATAGCAGACAAATATTTTATTGGACATCTTTATAGGATAAGGGCCCTTCTTTAAATTATATTTTTAGATTAATATTTAAGGTCAAATGCTAAAATCTGAATAGATATAGCTATTAAGTGGGACATATATCAGGCTAAGTTTCATAATAGGTTTTAGATTATTACCATGTAACTGTAAGTTAATTATCAGATGCCAAGAATATTATCAAGAAGTAATTTTGAAATAATTCCTAAAATCTTCAAAATTGGAAATCACAAAACCAGTATGTACCCCCAATATTTTAAGAGCCACTGGTAATTATTTCCATTTTTTCCCCTTTCTATTCAATATTGACCCAAAAATTACAATAGAATTGTAAAATTGCATTGCATTCTTACAAAATAGTTGTATATTTAGCTTATGGAAAAGAACCTGATATATAGATTGCTTCATGTCCCAGAATATTCTTTTTTTCTTTTCGGACCCCGTGGCGTTGGTAAAACTACATACTTACGGGAAGTTATGCCTGGCGCCATCTTTTTTGATTTGCTTGAAGCGTCTTTAAACCTTGAACTTTCTATAAACCCCGGGCGTTTGGAAGCCATGATTGGAACACGCCCTAAAGATTCCTGGGTAGTCATTGATGAGATTCAAAGAATTCCCGGCCTTTTGGACGAAGTTCATCGCCTGATAGAAAACAAAGGCTGGAAGTTTGCCTTATGTGGCTCGTCTGCCAGGAAGCTTCGACGCGGTGGTGTCAATCTTTTAGCCGGACGAGCGGTTACGCGAAGTCTTGACACCTTCTCTTTTGGGGAATTGGGACAAGCTTTTGATATTGAGTTTTCTCTGGAATGGGGACTTTTGCCTTGGATTCAGATGCATCGTGATAATCCGACAGATTTTCTGAGTGCGTATGTAGATACTTATCTTAAAGAGGAAATTAAAGAGGAAAGTATTGTTCGCAGCTTACCTCCATTTTTGCGATTTATAAGTATTGCCGGACAGTTGAACGGTCAAATGGTTAATGGGCAGAATATTGCGCGTGAGGCTGGGGTACCAAGAAGCAGTGTAGATGTATATTTTTCTATTTTAGAAGACACCTTGCTTGGGCACTTTCTTCCTGCCTATAAACCGGGGGCAAAAGTACGGGAACAGACACACCCGAAATTCTTTTGGTTTGACCCTGGCGTTGCCAGAGCGGCAGCAGGTCTGCTTTTTGATCCGGTCGACCGGATATGGAAAGGTTCAAGTCTTGAAACTATGATTTTGCATGAGTTGAAAGTTTACAACCAAACTCAGGAAAAACATCGAGGGATCTATTTCTACAGAACCGGAAGCGGAGTTGAAATTGATTTTGTAATTGAGACAAAAAAACGGCAGCAGTTGTCCAATCCTCATGTTGTGTGCATGGAAGTCAAGATGGCGGAAAAATGGGACAGAGGGTGGGAAAAACCTATGCGTTCGCTCAATGAATATAAAGGAATTCATGTAGATCGTATGATCGGCATCTACAATGGCGCAAGGGTCTACCATTATGATGGTGTAGATGTCCTTCCTGTAAAAGAATTTCTTGAACAACTGCATCACGGTAAAGTTTTTTAGATTTTAGAAAAGATGAATTTCTTAGCACGCTATTGGACTAATGGCAATAAAAAAACCCGCTATTATTAGCGGGTTTTGCACTTATTTGGATTGTATTGGATTAGGTCTTGGTGGAGGACACGGAGCCTTACCCCAATTCGTTCTCCAAACAAAAATACATCCGAAAACCCTGTTTATTCAACACTTTACAAGACATCAAATCCCTCCAAGCTGCCGGACTCCGAGAGAAATTTAATTCTCTACATTTTCCCGAAACAGAGAACGGACGTGGGTTCGATTCCCGATTGAATACCCGAGGGTGTGTTTTACAACTCATGTCTTAACCGCCATAACCGAGCTGATCAGCCACGCGGTATAGCCCACATAAACCACCAAAAGAGCTGCACCTTCAAAGCGGCTTATTCGCCCCTGACGACCTCTGAATCCATATCCGATCAGGAAGAGTGAAACGGTCAAAGAACCCATCACAATCATGTCGCGTGAGAGCGTTTCCGGCTCCACCGCAAAAGGATGGATCGATCCGGCAATCCCGACAACGGCCAGCGTGTTGAACAAGTTTGAGCCGAGCACATTTATAAGAGCGATATCATGCTCACCCTTGCGGGCGGCAATGACGGATGACGCCAACTCCGGCAAGGAGGTGCCCACCGCAACAATCGTCAAACCGATGATCATGTCGCTAACACCGAAAATCTGAGCAATTTCCACCGATCCCCATACAAGGATGCGCGAGCTGGCAATGAGCAACAGCAACCCGGCGACAAGCCAGAAAACAGCCCGCTTGATCGGCATTTCTTTTTCGGCAGTTTCAGACTCAACCTCTTTGGCCAACGTATCGGTTTTTCGTTTCAAGCCCTGAATTATGGTCCATGCCATCAGCCCACCAAAAACCAAAAGCAAGACTACGGCATCGAGCCGTGATAAATCGAGGTCTGCGAGAAGGCCCACGGTGAGAATGGTCACGAGTGTCAGTATGGGCAGTTCTTTGCGTAATACCGTCGAATGAACCATGATTGGATTTATCAGGGCGGACACCCCGAGGATCAGGGCAATATTACAGATGTTTGAGCCATAGGCATTCCCAAGGGCAATTCCCGCATTCCCGTCGATCGAGGCCAGTGCCGACACCACCATCTCCGGTGCGGAAGTCCCGAATCCAACGATCACCATGCCGATCAACAGCGGCGGCATGCCGAAATGACGTGCTGTAGAAGCTGAACCTTCCACAAACCGATCCGCGCTCCAAACGAGCAGAACCAGACCGGCTATTAAAGCCACAATCGCCATTCCCATCATCTAATTCCCTTATCAATAAACAAATCAGTCTTCTTTATTTTTATCATTCTCATGTTCCAGTTGTTTTATAACTCGGTCAAAGTCACTCTCAAAGAGCCGATCCTGAATAATGCGGTATTTTTCAAATTCGCTTTCGGCATGCGCTTTGGCAATTTCCGCCGTTACCCTTCCAGCGTCCTGCAGGATTTCCCGGTCGGTAGCTTCGATGAATTTGTTCAAGCGTGTTTCCCAATCCTGCATGGTCATCGGCATCTTGCGCAGGGCCATATCCTCGGCCACATCCAGGTAGGCGTTCACCAGACGGGTCAGTTGTGCCATTTCATTTTCGGTCAGATAGTTTTTAGCTACGCTCACATCAAACTTCTGGATTTTACCTTTTGGAGCATCCTTCCAAGTTGTCAGCCCCATGTTCTGCTTCTGGTGGTCTGCCCGGTCGACGATCACTTCGGCAGCTGTCTGGCCGTGAATAGCCCAGTGCAGCTTGTTTTGAACCGTGGCAAAGAATCGCTTGGTCGCCTTAGCTGTCACATCATAATCAATGGACGTGGCGTAGATGTCGGTGATCTTCTGGTAGAACTTGCGTTCACTCAGGCGTATTTCCCTGATGCACTCTAGCTGCTCTTCAAAATACTGCTCAGTCAGTATAGAGCCGCCGCTTTTTATCCGTTCATCATCCATCACATAGGCTTTGATGGTGTATTCCTTTATGATGATGGTGGCCCATTTGCGGAACTGGACGGCACGCTCTGAGTTGACCTTATAACCGACGGCGATGATGGCCGAGAGATTATAGTGTTTGGTGTTATAGTTTTTGCCGTCAGCGGCAGTTATTCGAAAATTTCGAATAACTGAATCTTCTTCCAACTCACTGTCGGAAAACACCTTTTTCAGATGATAATTGACGGTGTGGGTTTCAACATCGTAGAGAACCCCCATCATTTTCTGAGTCAGCCAGATGTTCTCGTCTGCGTAAACCGCCTGAACGCCGCCCTTGCCGGTGGCGGCAACAAATGTCAGGTATTCCGCAGCCGAGGATCGAACAATCGATGTCTCTTTTTTTCCGGACTTTTGAAGTTGCTTGTTTTTGTCCTTCTTCATTCAACGCCTCCCCAGTTTTGATACCTGTCCCGGGACCAGCGGAGATATTTCACCAATTCCCAGTTGATCGATTCGGAATCAAACCGCTCACTGTCGTAATCGCCACCGGACCATTCCATGTAACTTTTGTGCTCTTCATGGTTCGGGTCCTTCAGGGCGTTGCAGAATTCAAAGTAGCCGGGTACGCCGCCCACATCTTCAGGTGGGCAGGCCCGTTCGCCTTCAAGGCAGGCCAGGTCCGTTCTCAGTTCCGGATTAAAATAGCGGCTTTCTTCGAGAACAAGTTCATGCTCCCAGCTGTCCCCGAAGTCATACAGATAACGGAAGGTGCGGCCTTTCTGTTTGATCAGGTCTCCAAGACGATATCGTCCGCAGACCAGCCCGTCTTCTTTCGATTCAGGGTATTCCGTGTATCGTTTATTCCCGATGGTAAATTCGTGCAGATGGCTGTCGGTCCAGCCCATGACAATCTGGATAACATCATGCAGCCGATCCAGCGTAATGCTGGCGGGCACCACAAAACGACGCCAGATTACCGATTCTATATCAAGCAGCTGTACTTTCAGCAGATAAAATCGTTCGTTCATGTCTTCACCTCATATTTTGACCAGAAGCTTCGTTTACGACCATGGTCCTCAATGATCCGAGCTTTGAAAGCTTCGTGATGATGAAATTTTTTCCAGTCAGCGACACTTGCCGCCAGTTTGTCCAGCTTTTTCAAATACCGGATACCATGGGGATACGCTTTGGTGTACCCACGTTCCAGAATGGAGATAAGTAAACTGCGGTAGATCAGGTTGGTGACAAGGTGACGGTTTTCTGCCTCCATCGCTTCTGCCAGAGATAGCAGGCTGCCGTAATGGTTCCCATCAAGCTGGTCGGCACGCCCCAGGAGATATAGTTCGGCTTCATCTATCTTTCCGACTGCAATCAGGAATTCCGCATCCGACTCCCGGAGTCTGTCGGCTTTCAGAATCACCTTCACCTCATCAGTAACGACTTCATCCCGCTTGTCATGACCAATCACATCCAGAAGCGCCTGCAATGTGTCTGTGGAATGATAGGATCTGAATTTCTGGAGCAGGAGTTCCGTCAGCTTTTCGGAGTCGCCTTGCTTCTGATAGATCTCCTCCAGCAGCTTATCCCGCTCGTATGCCTGATAGGTTTCTCCTTCCGGGATTTTTTTCAGCCATGAATGGGCCGTTTCAACATCACCGCTTTCAAGGTAGACACGGGCAATATCAATCAGCGCCGCAGTGGAAAGCTTTCCCCATGAAGCAATGCGCGTTTTTTCAAACAGCTTTGCATCCTTGATCTGGCTGGCCAGTGATTCGATGGATCTTAGGTGATGACGTTTGCCGTACTCATCCTTTGCTTTGTCCGCCCATTTCTGGAGCGTGGCGATCATGGTGCGGATAACATCCTCGGGCAGGCACTCTCCGGCACAGTCAATCAAGGTATCCCTTATGCCGTAATTGTCCTTTTGGTTCACCTTGAGAATGATGTCTGCAATTTTATCCTTGTCAGAACAACGGGAGGCATAGTCCACAAACAGTTCTTTGGCATCATAGCGGAACACATCGCCAATATTGCCGCTGGAGTCATCACACATCTCGAAAATGGTGTTGTCGGCCTCGTAAAATGCCGCAACCAGTTCAACGCCGGTAAGCGGATCATCCACACCGGCTTTCAGATCCTGCAACAGCATTTCCAGTTCACGGGAAAAACTGGCGGATTCGCGCCAGTCAATAAAGCGCCTTGAATGTTTCAGGCTCGAAAGCTTCTTCTTAAATCGCTGAACATTTTCCTTGGGTGTGGCAATCAGTTGCTCGATCAGGTCATCCGCTTCGTCGGAATGAACGGCAAGATTCAGCAAAGCATCTGCCAGAGCATCCGCACCAAGAGCGATCAGTTTTTGTTTGCGGTCACTACCCGATGTCATGAGGTTTCTCTCTCCAATACAGCGCCTGCATCCTCCAGTATCGCTTTGATTTCCGGGGTCAATTTCCCCTGTATTTCAGCCTCCTGGGATATCTGAACATACTTGAAGGTGTTGAGATCAAACGGAACCCTGTCGCCGGAATCCTGAGGTTCAAACAGATAGATAAGCCGGTTTTGCTCATGGTGCTTGAGGGCGTAGCCTGCTTCCACATAGACATTGGGGCGATGCCCGGTCAGGTCGCAGATGATGATTTCGGAACCGGCAATGGCTTCGTACATTTTCTGATGGATCGGGAAGGTTCCGCCTTCTTCCGTCCCCATGTCGATCAGTTCCAGTGAAATACCATACGTCCGTTGAAAATTTTCAAGGGTTTGCCGCAACTGTTCCAATCTCAGATTCGCTTTGTTGAAGGCGCCGTTGGGGGCATCAGCCGGAGGATACCACCGGGCCAGAAACACCTTCCGTGGAATTCGATTTTGGGCGGCACGAAATGTGGTCAGAAGCTGTTGTGCCGGGGAAGTCGGATTCAACAGACCGGTAATCCCTTCACTGCCAAGCCATCGGCCGATGCGATCCAGTGTCTGAACGGACAGGGATACCCGGTCTTCATGGGTGCCGGTCGTTTCCCGCCAGATGCGTGCGGCCAGTTCAAGAAACGAATGGGTTTTACACAGTGACGGATGATTGACCGTCAACCGAACCAGGATATCGGAAAGACCGGCAAAAAGATCATCGGCAAATGCTTCCAGAGCCCCTCTGCTATCCACAATGGTTTCATCCACAGCAATGAGATTTCGGGCCGCTTCCCAGAGAACTGTCAGTGGACGCTCACCAAAACGCTCCCGGGCCGGTTGGGGCAAACCCTGCAATTTGGTTGACAACAGTCGGGTCAGATAGAGTTCGGGGCTGTAGTTGAATTCGTTTTCCGGGGTCATGTCGTAGGCCGAATCCTGTCCCAACAGAAGCCGCAAGCCATGTTCGGATTCCAAAGGAAGTGCGGTATTGTTGATGGTATGAAAGATCAGCGACTCGGCATAATCATCCGCCTCGTTTCCCGCATCTCCCAACAGGATCAAACAAAAGGGGGCAATAAATTTGGTGGGTACGGTGGGATCATCCTGAAGCTGCTCGGCCAGTGCCAGCCGATGGTTACCGTCAATCCGTCGAATCAGTTTATCTTCCTTGATTTGGTCAAGATCCTGCCGCGCCATTCGAATCGTCTGAATACGTGTGGTTTTGCTGCTGTAACGACGCCTGATGGAAACTGGGGTGCGCTCGTCATCCTGCACCCCGATCACAAATCCCGGTGGTTCATCCGTTTCCGCCACCATGCGTTGATCCTGATCAATGGGAAGAACCGGCACCCGGCAGGAGAGCACCACTTCCGGCAAAAAGCGGTTGTCGCTCTGTTCCAGATAGTTCTTGATGTCCAGGGCATGCTTTTCATTCAGCTCCCGCTGATGGCCGACAACCCGGCATGCCTGGGTGTCATGCTCGGTCATCTCATAGGGCACCGACACCGCCGCCAGATCCCGCAGATCGGCAAAGCCCCGGATCACCCGGAAAATACCCAACACGTTTTCGGCAAAATACCCTTCAAACTGGATGTATTGACGACCGCGTGACATATCAGAGGTTCTCCACTGAAAGGGTGCCGAGGATGAGTTTTTCAACCGTTTTGGTAGATTCCTTCACAAGGGTCTTTGCTTTATTATCAAGCAAATTTGATTCTTCTCTCATAGTTGCAATTGCGTCTATTGTATTTTTTTGAATATTTAGAGATGGCAAAGGGAACTTCAAACCCATTAGCCCAGGTTTTGAGATTTTTTTCATTGTCGGCGATGTCCCTGTGAGGTTTGTCTCAATTTGCCAACGTAAATGGGGAATTTTGAAGATTTCATCTAAATACTCTGGAAGGATTACCGAGTTTTCTTTCCAGATCACCCTAAACATCAAATCACAGAGCATTAACTTTGCACGAACTTCACCAGCTAAAGCACAAGCACCAACATATCTAGGCACATTTCCTCGGCAAATTAGTAGGTCCCCTGTTTTAACTTCATATTGAGGTTTGGGCTTCATTTTTGCTGGCAGGGCTTTGTTTTCATTCTCGTTAAATACCCCAAAAGATATAGCACCAAGTTTAAGGGTGCCCCATTCGTCAATATTTGCTGGACGATTTAAACTTTTTGGACTCCATCCTGTTTCCAAATCAACAATAACATCCGAGAGAGAAACAATAGGAAAAGAGCTCCTGGATAAGTTTGGTCGGCATGTCCTTTCACGGGCAATGTTTACACCCCACCGGTCGATTTCTTTCCATGATGAAACAAATGACCTTCTTGAATGAGCCTGCTTTAATGGTTTTAAACCTATTTCTGAAACCAAATAATTAGGTATGCTATTATTTATTTCATTTGACTGCTCAATACATTTATTAGCGATAAAATTTTCACCCTTCCAATACTCCACAATTTTTTGCTGAATAGGGATCGGGGGCAGAGGAACTTTCAACGTTTCAAGCAACGGGTATGTCAGGTTCATCCTTACAGAACCGGCAGTTGCTGCACGAAGGGTTTTATTGAAAAATTCTGATTTCAGAATAAACCAAAACAGTTCCGGCAAAATAATATTTTCATCAATAGAAAAAAACAACATAGGCCGGACTGATAAAGGCCCCGTCATGTTTATCCGGAACCCACCCGATTGATCCAACGTTAATCCGGTATGGGTTGTATGCAAAATCTCCTGCTGATACTTTTTTATATGGCTGTTTAATTCCTTTACCAAGGGCATCATAGGCATGAAAAATTCCGTCAATGTTATTAACACCAAGAATTTTGAAGGTATCGTCCGGGAAATTAAACGGACGTACTTTTTCATTATGCTCACGAACAAACGTGGATAAAGAAACCAAGGGATACTTTGATTTGATTCGTCCGGTAAAGTATTTGACATCCCAACGATCAAGTTCGCTGAAATTGATATAGCGAGGGGTTGCGGCAGTACTCATTATTCCGCCCCTCCAGCATCGGCAAACGCCTCAGGATCAGCCAAAAACTCCCGATACCACTCCAGGCAGGTCTTTTCATCATCCTTCGGTTGGTTGGGCCGGGGGTATAGCTCGTTCCCGTCTTCCTCACCGGTGGCAGTGATGCCCACCTTTTCGGCCTCGTACATAAAAATGGGATAGTCGAAACGCACTTTGAGCAACTGGCGGGATTCGGCGATCTTTTTTTCGTCCATCTCTTTGAGGTAGATTTTCAACTCTTTTTGCAGCTCTTTGCGCCCTTCAGTATCCTTTTCCTCCTTGGCTTTGGCAATGGCGGTTTCCAGCCGTGTTGTTTCGGCGTCGATCTCATCGGCGTATTTGTCTTCTATTTCCTTTTTGGATTGTGCGTAGGTCTCATCGAACTTTTGTTTCTGCTCTTCTGTATATTTTTGCAGAAACAGCAGGGAACATTTCACGCTGGCCCCGGAACTGACAAAGGTTTCCTGGGGCAGGCTGACCACTGCTTTTAAAAAAGCCCGGTCTTCCGTGAATTCACGCACATGGGCCAGGGAGGGGTTATTGTATATTCCTTCCGGCAATACGATCCCCATGCGGCCGCCGGGTTTAAGCAGATCCAGACACCGTTCAATGAAGAGGATTTCGGTTTTGATCTTTCCATAGACTATTTCCCCCTTCTTGCGCGTGTGTTTCGGCAGGGTAAAGAGGGAGGCGATGGATTTATTCATGGCAGCCTTTACCCTTGCCTGGGCCTCTTCGTATAAATCCCCGTACTCGTCCTTATATCGCTTAGCGGCTGCCGGTGTTACGGCAATCTCGCTCTCGGCAATCTTGTCACTGGGCTCAACATTGGCCCCGAATGGCGGATTGGTGAGAATAATATCGAAACGCCCCTCAAAAATTCCGTTTACATTCAGAAAGCCGTCATGGTGATGCACACCGCCGTGGCCGTCTCCATGCATGATCATGTTCATCTTGCTGGTGCGGGCCATGCGGTCATTGGCGTCGGTACCATAGATACAGCGGTTGGAAAGTTTCCACATGCGCGACCCTTCGTTGCGCTGGTCGATGGTTTTTTGGATCTCATCAAACTTTTTGCGTAATTGAAGAGCTTTCTCCTCTTCGCTCAGCGTTTTGTCTTGGGTGAGTTTTTCCTTGAACGCGTTATACTGCCTGTCTGCATCGGCCAGAATCTGTTCCCGAACCATTTCAAAGACACGAATCAGAAAGCCGCCGGAGCCGCTGGCCGGGTCGCAGACAATCTCCCCCTCTTTGGGGTCGACCATGTGAACCATGAATTCGACGATCGAGCGCGGCGTGAAAAATTGCCCGATCTCACCCCGGAAGGTCCGGCCGAGAAACCGTTCAAATGCGACACCTTTGATATCTTCACTGGTGTCAGAGAGATTGTATTTTTCCAGTTGGCGGACAATTTCCGTTCCGGTGGCCGGTTTTAGGTTGATGCGCTCATCATCCTCAAAAATCTTGTCCGTGGAATAGGCCTGTTTGGTCTGTTGAAACAACCAGTCCAGCGGATTGTCACCCAACTGCTCTTCGAGATAATCAACACTGAAAAGGTTCTTGCGTTTGCGTTTTTTGTTCAGTTCCCGTTCCACCCAGACCTTTACAAACAGGATCTTGGCGATTTCATCAAAGGCGGCTGCCGGATCTTTCTTTTCCCGGTTACGGATCACGTTATGGCACTGGTGCAGAAGGTCGGCAAATTCCTTCTCTTTAAATACACGGAGTTTGGATAACAATTCCTTGATCTCTTTATCCGACGCATCGGCATGGGGAATGTTTTCGATCTCCTCTATATAGCCGGGCATTTTGTCTTTTTTGACACGCCAGAACTTGGTTTCCCGCGAGTTATGCGTCACAAAAAAAGGCGCATCAGCGATGCGGGCATAGTTTTCACCCTGGGCATAGTCCGCCGCTTTGATCGTCACATTATCGGCCTTGCATTCAATGATAATAAACGGCGCTTTCTGATCGGCCTTGTCTTTGGCGGTTCGCCAGATAATGAAGTCTGCCCGTGCCTGGGCGCTGCCCCGGCCTGTGACATTGACTTCCTCATCAATCTGATCCAAAGAATAGCCGTATTCGTCAATCAGGACGGTCAGGTATTGCTGCCTTACCTCTTCCTCCGGCGTCAACGTCAACCATTTCTGACGTACCGGACTGAAAATTTTATTGCCCTCAATCCGAACCTCGTCCGCCTTTTTAAATTTTTTTCCTGCCATAACCTTGCGTTCCTTAATTTAAAATCTTTCCGTGTTCCATAAAACTGTAATAGCATTCCCGCCCGATAATAATGTGGTCCTGAAGAATGATTTCCAAAACCTCAGCCGCCTGCTTCATTTTTTGAGTTGTCTCGATATCCTGTGGCGATGGGGTTACTTCACCAGAAGGGTGATTATGAACCACAACAACAGCACTGGCCGATAGTCTCAGGGCCTCTTCCATGACTTTCCTTGTATAGACAACGGATTGCGTCGGGATACCCTCCGAAATAATCCGTTCTGCTAAAAGATTGTTCTGCCCGTCAAGCAGAAAAGCCAAAAATTGTTCGTAACGTTTACTTTCAAACTTCGGATAGCAATACCGGGCAATAGCTCCGGCCGAATCAAATGAAACCGGTTTCACATCCAGCCTTCGTACACGTTTACCTATCTCGATAGCCGCCTTTAGCTGCGCTGTTTTTGCCAAACCCAGCCCTTTGATCTGCATGATATCTTCAGCGTGTGCCCGGTCAATTCCCTGAAGTCCTCCCAGTCTGGCTACAAGATCTCTTCCCATATCAATAGCAGAAGCCCCCTCATTGCCGATACGTAGCAGAATAGCCAATAACTCTGCGTCGGTCAGCAATTCTGCTCCAAACTGAATCAGCTTCTCTCTGGGACGCTCACCCTCAGGCCATTGTTTTATTGAAAGATTATGGGGTTTCTTAGTCATTCAGATTCCCCAGTTCTTTTTGTGTTGCGCAAAAGGAATTGAACTGCTTAAGTGCTAGTTTGGATGGTAATGTTTTTCCATTTTCCCACCGGTTGACAGTGGCAAAGCTGACACCAATCGCATGGGCAAGGTCCTCCTGACTTAGGTTTAGCTGAATGCGTACCTTTTTTACACGTTCAGAAAATGGTTCTGATTCTATTGTCATTGTGCCACCTTGATTCTTTTTGATGCATAATTTACCTCGATCTTCAACCCTATTGACGACGTTATAACATTTGCTATTGCACGTGCAAGTATTTTGTGCAACAGGCACCCTCGATTGTCTTACTCAATCAAAAAAAGATTAGAAAGTTACCGACACGTTCTCCGTCTCTCCGGTAAGTAAGGCTCAGACAAACTAAACACAGGAGAAACATGGATATTAATGAATTGTTTGACGGCATTGCCGAGGCGTTTCGGCAGTATCAGGCGAAAATGGCCGAGCAGGGGAAGGCTTCAGTCAACCCGGTTCCCACTGGACTTGGGGCGGAAGCAGAAGCTGAGAAAACGGAGAAGAAAGTGCCAACAGAGAAGGGAATTGAACAAGATTTCCCGAAACGGGAGTGATTGCAGGACACTTAGCAGGATGGACAAAACGACGTAATCTACTAATTTGTCAAAACAAAAAAACCGATTCTGTTTGCTGGACTCGGCAACAGGATCGGTTTGCTTAAAATTGGGTGGTGGAGGCGGCGGGAGTTGAACCCGCGTCCGAAAATCTTCCGCACAGGCGTCTACATACTTTTCCTGAAATTTATATATCGCTGAATTATGCCTCCTTCAGGCAAGATGCATAAGCCGGCTACCCTGTTATTGTTTCGATGGTCTGCAACAGGTGGTACAAATCATCTATCCTACTAGTCGACGTCCTTATCTTATCCGCAGGAAAAACAGGACAGGACGTTGGCCCTAAGCGGCCAATGCGTAATTATAATCGTCTGCGATTATGTTTATTTCCCGTCTCTTTAACGAGCTGACAGGCGCTCGGTATGCAACCTGGACTTCTTTATCCCCGTCGAAGCCGTTTCGCCCCCAAATGAGCAGACTTTATAATAAAGATCATTTATGTTTATATAATAAGCGTAGAATGGGTATTTGTCAATAAACTTGAAAGTAATGTTCTTTATATATCAGCAATTCTCGATGAATGTTATTTATTTAAAAGAGCAAGACCACAGCAATAGCAGAACTATTCGATCTTTTTATGTAAAGACCGGTCTTGCTTTGGTAAAACCGACTGATCTGTATGTACTAACCCATGCTTTTGATATGGAGCTGTTATTTGTATGTGGAGTTGCCTTGCTGGCAGCAATTATCACCTTTATGCGAGGCAATGATCGCCCAAAAATAAAGCACAAATAACAATAGTACCTTTGACAATCAATCCGATAATATATCCTGTGAAAATATTGAGAATATTCTTGACTTAAGTCAAAGCCTTTTTCAGCATTAAATGTTTGAGTATAAATTAATTTAAAGAAAGGAATATAAAAATGGGATGGAAATTCACAAAGGCCGCCTTCAATAATCTGTTCGTCAGACTGAATACAGCAGGTTACACAATACTTGCTCCGAAACGCTTTGTTAAGCGCGGTAGGTTCTCTGATACAGACCTTATTAGATATGACGAAGTAAGCAAACCTGAAGAAATTGTCTGGAGTGAGAAATCAACTTTTTCCCCAAAGGAAGCGGTAATTCCGATCACACAGACACTTTTTTATTTTACAGAAAATGAGTTTCAGGAGCCAAGGCCTGAAAAAAAGCAGTTTCTGGTTTTTCTTCGCCCCTGTGATATCAATGGCATCCGTCGTCTGGATACAATTTATCTGAAAAACGGCCCCGAGCCTGATTCTTATTATGCTAATCTGCGAAAGCGTGTCAAATTTGCTATGATTGAATGTACGGAAAGCTTTGATACTTGTTTCTGCGTATCCATGAAATCTAATATCACTTCAGACTACGATATGGCTGTGCGTTTTGGTGATGATGAGTTTTTAATTGAAGTAAAAAATGATCTCCTCCTTAGATATATCAATCCTGATATACCCAAAATCGAATTCAGTCCCGAGTTTGCATTGGAAAACAAAATCAAAGTAAATGTTCCTGATGTAAATGAAATTTCTCCTGATATTTATAACCACGATATGTGGAATGAATATAAAAGTCGCTGCATTGCCTGCGGACGCTGTAACACAACCTGCATAACATGCAGCTGCCACATAACAAATGACATCTTCTATGATGATAATACCAATGTCGGGGAGAGAAGAAGGACATGGGCAGCATGTCATATAGACGGCTTTACAGATATGGCGGGAGGCATATCTTTCAGGAAAGATAACGGGTCCCGTATGCGGTTCAAGGTTTTACATAAAATTTATGACTACAAGAAACACTTCGGAGAGCATATGTGTGTTGGATGCGGCCGGTGTGATGACAATTGCCCGGAATATATTTCTTATTCAAACTGTATAAACAAACTCAACAAAGTAATTCAGGAGGAAAACCTATGACTAAAAATCCTCTGACGCCCAAACCGCACAGAATACTTGAAATAAACCGGGAAACCGATCTTGAGTCGACATTTCGGATTGAAATGGATACTCCTCCCGTAATAGGGCAATTCTACATGGTATCTATTCCAAGAATCGGAGAAATGCCTATATCCATCAGCGGAATCGGAGATGGCTGGATCGATATGACGATCCGCAATGTGGGCAAGGTAAGCCAGGCCGTACATTCTATGAATAATGAATCGATATTGTTTTTACGTGGTCCCTATGGAAACGGTTTTTCTCTTGACGAGTTGAAAGGACAACATCTTGTTATTGCTGCAGGTGGATCAGGCATAGCGCCTGTCCGTCCTATAGTAGAATATTACTATCACAATGCGCACGAAATTGATAAACTTGACCTGCTATTTGGGTTCAAAACTCCTGATACCATAATGTTTAAAAAAGATATCGAACGCTGGAAGAACAAATTTGAAACAATTCTTACCGTTGATGATGGTTGCGGTATCTGGGAAGGCGAATGTGTGGGTCTTATCACAGGATATGTAAAAAATATAAAGCTTTCTGAATATAACAAGATGGATATTATCATAATCGGCCCGCCTGTCATGATCAAATATACTGCCGCAGAATTCATCAAAAGAGGAGTTAACGAGGAAAGAATCATTGTATCCATGGAACGGCGAATGTCCTGCGGACTTGGCAAATGCGGCCACTGCAAGATCGGAGAATATTATATCTGCATAGATGGCCCGGTATTTCGCTATAAAGATGCTTTCAAAATGATAGATTAACAGGAGAAATATTATGACTCTTGATATAAACACAAAGACAGTTATAAAAAATGCTTACCGGATTACCAAGGAAAGAGGAAAAACAGCATTGCGGATTCGCGTTCCCGGAGGATATCTGAAGGCAAAGCATTTCGACCTGCTTAAAGAGATTGCCGAAGTTTATGGAGACGGAATAGTACACCTTACTACAAGACAGGGCTTTGAGATTTCAGGTATCGATTATAACAGTATTTCTAATGTTAATAATCTGATTAAACCTTTATTACAGGATCTTGAAATTGATATAGGCGTTACAATCAAAGATGCTTCCAAAGGTTATCCGTCTGCAGGAACCCGTAATATTGCAGCATGTATAGGAAACCGTGTGTGTCCTTTTGCCAACTATAATACTACTGCTCTGGCACAAAGTATTGAAAAGGAAATCTATCCGAACGACTACCATGTAAAAGTTGCTCTCACGGGCTGCCCAAATGACTGCATTAAATCGCGTATGAATGATTTCGGAATTGTGGGTATGGTTGAACCGCAATATGATTACCAGCGCTGCATAGGATGTGAAGCATGTGTCAAAAACTGCAAAAGCAATGTTACAGGAGCGCTTAGCTTTCATAAAGGAAAGGTGAAACGTGATACAAGGCGTTGTATCGGCTGCGGGGAGTGTATACTCAAATGCCCAACAGCCGCCTGGACACGTAACCCTACCAAGTTTTATGATATCCTTATTATGGGCCGCACAGGAAAGAAGAACCCCCGCATTGCAGAAGAGTTTATTCAGTGGGCTGATGAAGAAGTTGTAATAAAAGTGATAAAAAACACATACAAATTTATTGATGAACACATTGACAAAACTCTTCCCAAAGAACACATCGGATATATTGTTGATAGAACAGGATATCAGGTTTTCCGCGACAAGGTGCTTGAAGATATCAAACTAAATCCTGAAGCACGGGTATCCGGACATATCCAATGGGGTGGCTTCAGATATAGCAGTGATGTATTTATGTCTGAAAGATTGCAGTAATATTTCTAAAGTTATCGAGCCACTTTCAAAACGTTTCAGTTTGGTCAAGCTCAAGGCGGGCGAAAATTTCAACCACATTAATACATTGAGTATTTCGAGGATTGAAATTTGAGCCCAACGCAGAGATCGGCCAAAATGGGGCGTTTTGAAACTGGCTCTTATCAATTGCATTAAAACTCAAAAAGAAAGGGTTCGGAAATGAAATCAAAAATTAATGAAATGATAGATTATCAGGCAAATGCTGTAGTAAGCAAAACAATAATAGATAAAAAAGCCGGGACAGTTACGATTTTCGCCTTTGACGAAGATCAGGGCTTAAGTGAGCACAGCGCTCCCTTTGATGCCATGGTTCAGGTAGTTGAGGGAGAAGTCGAAATTAAGATTTCAGGAAAACCCCATCAATTGTCTGAAGGTGAAATGATTATTATGCCTGGAAATAAACCCCATGCATTAAAGGCAATAAGCAAATTTAAAATGATTCTGACCATGATCAAGTCTCAATAATTTTATGATATAAGAGGTAAGTGCAACACGTTTGGCCATGCCCGAATGCTCTTATCGGGCATTCATAATTTGAAGCATTTGCAAAATGGATTCCCGATCAACGATTAAAAGAACTATATCCCGACATTTCTCTTTCCGAATAACTTTCGGCAGGCCAACGTATACTATTTAGCTCTCGGGTCGCCACAGTCGGCAATTCTCTATTTTAGCCCTCTTCTCCGGGTTCTCACCTGACACTTACTTATCAGTATAGTTTGTTATTATGAAGCGAAATATTATTTCGTGGCAATAAGGCCTCGAATGACATAATAATTTCTTTTGCAATGAAGAGCTTTTAGTGTCAGGACATTAGGGGCCGATAACGGATTGAATGCAATAAATCTCTTAAAATTCTCTTTTATCAAATAACCTTTACTACTTTGGAAGTAATATTTTCCTGTTACAAATAGCTAAAAATCCAAAAAGGGGGTAATAAAAATGTCGGAAAAATTTGATTGTATCATAGTGGGTGCCGGTATATCGGGAATTACATGTGCGGGATATCTGACCAAGGCCGGCAAGAAGACGCTGGTGGTGGAAAAACTTTCCGAAGTGGGAGGCGTCACCGCTGCCAGAGAAGTGATGGGATGCAAGGTCTCAATGAATATTCCCCTGGTTTCAAAAGACAGGTACGGCGATGCAAATGGATGGGCTAAGGCAGCGCAGGACTTTGGAGCAGACGTGCGTATCGTGAACTGTTCCGTGCCGCGCATTTATTTGGCGGGGTCCGGAAAGCCGCCTATGCCGCTTCCAATATGCCTTTCTCCGGAGGGGGCAGCAAAATGGATGACAGAAATACTGGCTGCTTCGCGGCCCGATCTGATGGAAAATAATATTGAACAGGAATTAGTTCCCATCATGAAAGAAATTTACGAAACCCCGGTCGAAAAAATGACTGTGGATTGGGACGAAATGCCGGTAAAGGACTGGATCACCCGTCGCACGGATATTAAAGGCATCCATTTTGTATTCAACATGATGATGAGTGTCTCTATATACACATCGGATGCCGATTATACATGGAACTATGGAAACGTCGGTAAGGCCCTTGAGCAGTTTCGCATCTGGATTTCAGGCGACGGAAAGATGGCGGTTCCATTGCCAAATACACAATATGGGATTTGCGTACCTCTTGCTGAAGCCATCCAGAAATATATTAACTGTGAGATACGCTTGAATCAGGAAGTGAAGAAGGTCATCATCGAGGATGGCAAGGCCAAGGGAATCGAGATATTAGGCAAAAACGGAGAAATTCAAAAGATATTTGCAGACGATGTAGTGGTTACTACCAGGTGGGTCAGCTATAGCAGCATTTTCGATCCAATGCCGGCATTTCTGGAAGAAATCGTTAGGCAAGCGTCTTTGCCAGAACATTACATGGGAGGCGCCTTTATTACCTTTATCATGAACGATTCCATCAAGCTTGATGGGGCATATTTCATAATATTCGATGCCAAGACCGGAACAAATATCCTTGGTGGATGCGCCCAAAGCACGGAGCAACCCTGGAGCGCTCCCGAAGGAAAACAATTCATATGGATTTTCAAAATTCTTACGGGCAAAGAGTACGAGAAATTGGGGTTAGAAAGCATAGGCGTGGAAATGAAAACACATATGGAAACAATGTTTCCAGGGTTCTCGGACGCTCTCGTCTGGGAAAGCCCGGCGCAAGGACGACATGCTCCAACCCATTTCTATTACAACTCGCAGCCCAAGGTAAGACATAGTTACCCCGCAATAAAGCACCTTTATTTCGCCGGTGATTGTACTTACCCAATGTACGGTTTGCTTACAGACGGAGCATCCAGCACCGGATTCATTACTGCAATGGAGATTTTGGGAGTAGAATAACCGGTAGGTATTTAGATAACGAAGAAAGCGGCTGCACCCTTATGAAACCAGCTCTTACCACAAAGGCAGGGGTATTTGACCCTGCCTTTTTTATTGCGTTTCTTAAACAGTATTCGTTAATTTTGCGAACAACCTGTTTAGAATAGTTGTAGGCAACATGTTTAATACTGACAATCTTCCTTCCTAAAATCTACCTTTTTCAATCTCGTTCTTCCATACAGGATTTCAAATGGAAATCAAACCATTGATACACAAGAGCAGAAGATTATTCTCACTAAAACTTGACAAAAATACATAATTCCTTTACAAATTAACAGCTTTCATACAGATTTTGTTTCCGACATCAAATAAAAATATATTACGTATATTAATTGGTTGCTGCCGCGCTACGGCAACCAATCGCTCAAGTAGAATCCGTATAACCCGCTGTGCAAATATTCGTTTACTCCTCTTATTATACGGATTCCGCGTAACACCGCCATTGACAACAGACATGACTCAAAAAACAAATATTAGCCGTATTGGCAAAATAATTGAGGCTGTTCAAAAGGTCATCGACAGCGATTTGTACTTTCAGATCGAAACCTCCGACAGAAACGATGAAATTGACATGCTCGCAGGTTTGATCAATCAACTTGCGGAAAAGTTGAAGGAGCCTATTGCCGGTGGCAAGAAATTCCTAAGTACGCTCTTTGATGTTGAAGAGAAATATCGCCGTCTGGAGGCAAATATTCCCGGCATGGTTTACCTGTTCGTCATGCATCCAGATGGAACTTTTTCTTTTTCCTACGTGAATGAGGCTTCGCAAAAGCTGTTCGGGATTTCACCTGAGGACCTCATTCACGATGCGACTCTCATAACCAGGCTTATCCATCCTGACGATAGTGAAAGATTTGATACGTCAGTAAAGCGCTCGGCTGAGACATTGCAACCTTGGCGAGAGGTATTGCGACACATTGTACATGGACAGGTGCGCTGGTACGACTGCATGTCCCGTCCTGAGCTACAACCCAATGGCGATATCCTTTGGGATGGAATAATCCTGGAAGTCACCGATCGGATGGAAACATTCGAGGCCTTAAGCGAAAGCCGACAAAGACTATCTGACATCATTTCAGCCTCTCCTGTGGGAATAGCCATTTATGACAGCTCCGGACAATGCATTTCGGCCAACGATTCCTTTGCCCGTATTGTTGGAGCGTCAAAGCAACAGGTACTCGACCAAAACTATAACCATATTGAGTCTTTGAAGAAAACAGGGTTGTTGGATATGGCCCGAACGGTGGCCGCCACAAAGTCCGCCAAGCGCAATGAAGTGGTGACAATCTCCAGCTTTGGGAAAGAGGTCTTCCTCGATTGCCATCTTGTTCCCTTTGGCGGGGAAGATCTGCTCTTTATGGCGCAAGACATCACCGAGCGAAAGCGGGCTGAGGAAGAGCTCAAAACCACTCTTCAGATGGCAGATGATATTGTACGATATATTCCGTTTGGCATGCTCATATATCAGTATGTTGAGCCTGACAAATTGTACCTGAAGTCCGGCAATCCCGAAGCTGAAAAGATAACCGGCGTGAAAATAGCTGACTTGATCGGAAGAGAATACGAGGAAAGCTGGCCTGGGGCGGAAGCGAGCGGGCTGACGAAGGCATATCTTGAAGTCATGCGAACCGGCAATAACTACGAAACCGACGAATTATCCTATAAGGATGAAAAGCTGGAAGGATCATTTCACATCTGTGCTTTTCGTCTGCCAAATGATCTACTTGCGGTCTCTTTTGAAGACATCACCGAACGCAAGCTGGCGGAGAATGAGCTGCGTCGTGCTAAAGCTTATTCAGAAAAGCTTTTAGAATCCGCGAATGCAATGATAGTGGTGCTGGATGTCGAAGGACATATCCGGGTGATAAATAAGGCAGCGGAGGAAATCACCGGCTACACCCGTCAAGAGCTGCTTGGCAGCAACTTGTTCGCGGTACTTGTTCATAAGAATAAATATCAAAATGTTTGGGATGCTTTCCAAAAGTCTAAGAAGGAGGGAATTTCTGCTTCATTTGAAAATCCCATTTTAACTAAGACGGGTGATGAACGGTTTATATCTTGGCAAAATACCGAACTTTGGGAAAACGGCGCTTTTAGCGGGTCCATTTCATATGGCATCGATATCACAGAACGCAAAAAATTGGAAACACAACTTCTACAAACACAAAAGATGGAAGCTGTTGGGCAATTAGCCGGCGGCATAGCGCATGATTTCAACAATATGCTAAGCGTCATTTTGGGGTATGCTGAGTTGCTCAAATCCAACTTGCCTTCGGGAGATCCTTTGTTAAAGGATGTCTTGGGGATTGAAAATGCTGGCCTTCACTCAAGAGATATCACCCGCCAGCTTCTGGCTTTTTCAAGGAAGCAGATCATCGCGCCTAAGACTGCTAATCTGAATCAACTAATAATGAGAATAGAAAAGACGCTTGCAAAGCTTATCGGTGAGAATATTGATTTGCGATTTTTCCCGCAAAACGATCTCTGGAATGTCAGGTTTGATCCAACGCAGATAGATCAGATTCTTATCAACTTATCTGTAAATGCTCGTGATGCCATGCCTGACGGCGGTACCCTGACAATCAAAACATCTAATGCTAAACTCGATGATCTCTATTGTGCTTCGCACATGGAATGCCGGCCTGGGCACTTCGTATTGTTGTCTATTTCGGACGATGGCGATGGAATGGATAACGAGATCCTCTCTCATGCCTTTGAACCGTTTTACACAACTAAAGGCGTGGGAAAAGGTACGGGGCTCGGCTTAGCTACTGTTTATGGTATTGTCAAACAAAACGGTGGTTTTATAAATATATATAGTGAATCGGGAAAAGGTACCACTTTCGAAATCCATATTCCCAGGCTAATGGATGAGGTTGAAAAAGAAGAAGTGGCCAAGGAAGCACCGCCGGAATTTCATCCAGCGACGATTCTGTTGGTTGAAGATGATGACATGGTACGCAAAATGACAGCAAAAGTTTTGAAAACGTTTGGATACTCGGTTTTGATAGCAGAAACCCCTATTGAAGCATTAACATTTTTTGAGAAAGAAGATATTCCCATCGATCTTCTGATAAGCGATGTGATAATGCCGCAGATGAGCGGTTCAGAATTAGTCGCTAAGATTAAAGTAATAAAACCTGAACTTAAAGTCCTTTTTATGTCCGGGTATACGGGAAATGTCATTGTCCGTCAGGGGGTATTGAAGAAAGGAATACATTTTGTTCAGAAACCTTTCAGCATGAACGATTTAGAGCGCAGGGTACGCGAGGCGATTGACGGCTAAAAAGCTTAAGTACACTATCGTACGCTTCAGTTTCCACTGTCATAAAACCAAAGGTGATCGCAAGGCATGATAGGAAATCTGAATTTGCCAACCATGGCATGAACTCTGACTGAAATTTCGCTGCGCTAAATTCCAGCAGATTATGCCATCGATACTCTCTTTCAATCCGTAATAAACATTTTTCAAAGAATCCGAGAGTATTTATTCGTAGGGGAAGACAGCGATTAAAGAAAATAGCATATATCATATAGTTATACAAAGACCCGTTCCTACTTTGCTGCTCGTCATGAGTGTTTAGATTATAATTTTATGTTTCCGGTATTCGGCTTCATCGGTGATGGGAAGTCAAAATCCAATCCTTTAAATTTAGTGGTGCTTATTTAACGTAAGGCCAAGTGAAGTAAATCAATCGCAGTCTTGACATTTCTTATACATACATGCCTCTATCTAAACCAACTTACCCTACCCTACTCGCAATCAAATGAACCCCACTTACAAAATGTTTCCATGTGAATGTCTCCCCGCTCTCCGGCAGACACACACCTCCCGGCAAATTACACTTACTACGATGCTTAAACCCGGCTAAACTCGATTAGTTCCACGTGGTAATTAAGATTGACATAGGCTTAAGAAGTGAGAAAATGAATTTTAGGGATAAAATTGTGGAATATGGGTATCATTTTTTCTGTAAACACTACGGCAGGAAACTGATACCAAAACATTATAAGGAGATATATCCATGCACAAAAGAAAGATAAAAGAAAACATTTATTTGCTGGGAGCTATTGATTGGGACAGACGTCTTTTTGATTCTCTCATTCCGTTACCGGACGGCACTACGTACAATTCTTATCTTGTTGAAGGAAGTGAGAAAACCGTTTTGCTGGACACTGCCGATCCGGCCATGGCCGATGAATTAATATCACAACTGGATGGAGTATTTAAAATTGACTTTATCGTCTCTCACCATGCCGAGCAGGACCATTCCGGGAGCATCCCGCAAGTTCTTGAAAGATTTCCGGAAGCAAAAGTGATTACCACCCCCAAAGCTAAACAGATGCTTATTGATTTACTGAAAGTCCCTGAGAACGCTTTTATCACTGTGACAGATGGCGAAACTTTATCCCTCGGAAACAAGACTCTTAAATTTATCCACACACCCTGGGTTCACTGGCCGGAAACCATGGTGACCTACCTGGAAGAAGATCAAATTCTTTTCAGTTGTGATTTTTTTGGGTCCCATATAGCAACCACAGATCTTTTTGTGACCGACCAGGGACGTGTGTATGAAGCAGCTAAACGATATTTTGCCGAGATTATGATGCCATTTCGGAATATAATCAAAAACAATATCGAAAAGCTCAAAGGGTATGATATTCAAATGATAGCCCCGAGTCACGGGCAGATCTATGACCAGCCAGCCTGGATAATTGATGCTTACCGGGAATGGATTCTTGGAACACCTAAAAACACGGTTGTGCTGCCTTATGTGTCCATGCATACCAGTACAAAAATAATGGTGGATCATCTTCTGTCATCTCTTGTGAGTAAAGGAGTTCGTGTTGAGCTTTTTAATCTCACTGTAACAGATATCGGCAAACTTGCCATGGCGCTGGTTGATGCGGGAACTATTGTCGTTGGTACTCCAACGGTACTGGCTGGTCCGCATCCTTTAGCCGCATACTGCGCTTTTCTGGCTAATGCCTTACGGCCCAAGGCTCAATTTCTTTCGATTATCGGTTCGTATGGATGGGGTGGCAAAACCGTTGAAACACTTGCCGGAATGATACCCAATTTGAAAGTTGAGGTATTAGACCCTGTATTATGTAAAGGGACACCTTCGGAAAACGATTTCAAAGCGCTGGATAAATTGGCTGACACTATTGCAAAAAAACACGCTGAGAACGGATTCAGATAATATAAAGACAGTACTATATGATAAGCACCAACATAATTCTTTATTGTAAAGAATGGGAGAAAACGGTTTGCTTTTATAAAGACCGTTTGCACCTGCCCGTAAATTTCTCAAATGACTGGTTTGTTGAATTCAGCTTAACCGCAAGTTCAAGACTTAGCATTACCGACGAAAAACGATCTTCCATAAAGAGCTGCGCGGGTAAAGGTATTACTTTAGCGCTGGAAGTTGAAGATATTGAAGCAGTGCGGGAAGATATGGTAAAAAACGGATTGGAGCCGACGGCAATCAGTAAGCATGCATGGAATGCCAGGGTGTTTTATCTTTTTGATCCTGAAGGACACCGCATAGAAATATGGCAAAAGATCGCAGACGAAACAAAAGATAATTTTGTTTGTTGAACTAAGGAGCAGGGCTCTGAAATGAAAAAACCCATCAAACGCATAATTTGGATTTTAATCGGAATTGCCTTAATTCTTGCAGCAGTTATTCTGATCCGTCACCGAAAATCGGAACTGGCAAATTTGGCACAGCCATCAATTCGTCCAATTCCCGTTCATATCAAAACGGCAATCAGTGGAAAGCTTCCGATAATCGAACACTATCTGGGAACCATTGAACCAGTAGTAGAGGCAGTATTGTCCGCCCAGGCAACCGGGTATCTCACATCAATTGATAAGGACACAGGAGACCGGGTTGTAGCCGGAGAGACTGTTGCCAAAATTGACGATCGATTGCTTGTCAGTCAAAAAAGCGCTATAGCGGCAGAGCTGGCAGGGGCCAGGGAAGATTTGGGAATTAAAAAAACGATGCTGGATCGGCGTAAAGAATTAATTAAAACAAAAGCTGTTTCCATAGAATCTTTAAATGAAGCATCGCTTGCCTATGAATTGGCATCCTCACGACTGCAACGATTGAAACAGGAAATTGAAGCATCGAATGTTTCCCTGTCATTTACCGGCATCAGGTCTCTTTTTAACGGGGTCATTACAAAGCGTTTGAAAAATCACGGCGATATGGTCACGACCGGAACCCCCGTATTTATGATTGAAGACACAAAACGGGGATATAAAGTTATCGTTCACGTATCGCAGGAAACAGTCACTCGATTATCCAAAAACATGCCGTTTCATTTGAATCATGGCGGCGCTTTTCTTGATGCGACCGAATATCGTATTCATCCGGCCATTAACACCGGGAATCTGGCGACTGTGGAAATTCGCATACCGGATCGGCCGTTCGGACTGCCAAGTTACGGCACCGTTGGGGTGGATATGGTTGTCGGGATGCCGGAAGGCCTTGTTGTTTCCTCAGACTGCATTCTTGAACAGGAAACAGGAGCTTTGGTCTTTGTGGTTCAAGATAAAGAAAGTGTCCGTCCGGTTCCTGTAAATATACTCGGACACAACGGGGAACAGGCTGTTGTTGAAGGATCATTGTCACCCGGTACACCTCTGGCAGCCGGTGCTGAATCCATGCTTATGCAGTTAAGCCGGCATGGGCGCATCATGATAATTTCCGAAGGGGAAAAATGAACTGGGTATCTGCCTATCTCAAGCGACCGCATGCGGTAACTGCTTTGATACTGTTAGGAGTAGCATTCGGCTTTATCGGTTTTAAAACCCTGCCCTTGAATCTATTCCCGGACTCCAATTATCCCAAGATATCTATTTTGCTGATCTGGCCCGGGGCGTCGGCTGAAGATATGGCGGATAAAATTTCCCGGCAGGTGGAAAAAGAAATGGCCTCTTTGGACAAATTCCGGACCATCAAATCCACCGTGCGTGACGAAACCGCTGCCGTAAAGGTAGAATTTGAATATGACAAAAGTCTTGATGCTGCTGTTACAGATGTGAATGCCGCCTTAAATCGCATCATGCCAACACTTCCAGCGGAAATGCTGCCACCAAGAATTTTCCGGATTAGCGACGCCACCGCACCGGTTCAGACCATGGCTGTTTATCCAAAGCCTAAATCATCTCTTACTCTGTCAAAGATTCGTCAATTATGCGACAATGAAATCCAGGAAATGTTTCTTCGGGTCAAGGGCATTGCTGATGTAGAAATTTTTGGTGGGTACGTTCCAGAGATCAATTTGACTGTTGACCGGGACAGGCTATCCCGATTCGGATTATCGATTGAAAATGTCATAGCCGCCATATACTCTCAAAATCGGAACATTCCCAGCGGCCTACTGATCCGGAAAAACGATGAATTAATGATCAAGATTCAGGGGGAACGCACCCGGCGGCATGAACTGGCTGATATCATCATTGGAAAAAACGCGGGTGGCGGGGCCGTTTATTTACGCGATATTTCCGACATCGAAACATCCCATCAGCAGCGGCGCTCATTTTTTCATGGGAACGGCAAACCGGCCATCGGTATTAATATTCTTCGAACTGAAGGCGGTAATGTAACAACAACGCTTACTGCTTTAAACAAAGTACTACCTGAAGTACGCGCTGCCTTCCCGGAGCTGGTATTTGAAGTAGCCGATACCCAGGGTGAACTGATCAACACATCGGTATCCAATCTGCTTACATCCCTTCGTGATTCTGTCATTTTAACCATTGCCGTTATTTTCCTGCTTATTGCACGCATGCGGACAACGCTTTTAGCCGCCATCTCCATTCCGTTTACATTTCTGCTGACCTTTGCCGGCATGAAGCTCATCCATTATGAACTAAATATCGTCACTATGACAGCTATTATCCTTGCTGTAGGTCTGCTGGTGGATGATGCCATTGTCGTGATTGAAAATATTGACCGGCACGTCACCTCCGGAGATAAATCCCTTTTTCAGGCCTCTGTTGACGGCACAAAAGAAATCTTTCTTGCTGATTTTGCCGGCACCGCAACCACACTGACCGTTTTGCTGCCGATTATGTTTGTAGGCGGATATTCCCAGAAAATCCTTCGGCCGCTTTCTGTGGTGCTGTCTCTGGCCCTTTTGTCTTCATTCGTGATATCTGTTACGGTTATTCCTTTGCTGGCACCGATTCTTATGAAACCAGGCCGACAGGCAAACCGGATCGAAACTGCGCTCCAGCGTTTTTGTGAATTCTGGATCACACCGCTTCAGAATTTTTTTATACAAAGTTTTCGGATGGCAACCTCGAAATGGGGTGTGCTGATTTTACCAATCCTGATCGGCCTGCTGCTGATCAGTATGCGACAGATGCCGGTGGTTGGAAGGGATCTGATGCCGTCAATGGATACCGGTATTGTTAAGATCGAATTTGAAGTCTGGCCTAACAGCACCATTGAACAAACCGAAATGGTGGTGGAAAATATGGAGCGCTTAATTAAAAAGGTGCCGAGTTTTGTCCGTATGGCCACGATTGTGGGTGCCGAACCCAATGTCATTAGTTTCGGTGCGGATCGCACCTCCCAGGAAGGACTGATCACTGTGCATTTTCAAAACCGGTTTGCACGTACCAAATCCATCTGGGAAATAGAAGAAGGCCTTCGCAACACATTCCGTGAATTGTCCGGCCTGAAGCGTTTTAATGTTTATGATTACGGCGCAACCCCCCTGTCCTCCATAGCAGCGCCGATTGATGTCATGATTTCCGGGCCGGATCCGCGAATTCTGGATCAGCTTGCCGATGAAGTCTCCAACAGGCTTCACCAGATCAGGGGACTGACATCCATATCCCGCTCATGGGACTGGTCCAAACAGGAAATTGCCATCGATCTTGATGAAACGAAACTTGCCCGTTACGGTATTTCTCCCAAAGACGTTTCAGAAACGCTTATGACGGCAACAACAGGTAAAATAGCTTCACAATTCAGTATTGCCGGAGAAGACGGTTACGGCATTCGACTGCGCTTTGATCAGAATACAATAAACACCGTCAACGACCTGGCTGTGCTGCAGATTCCGGGACCGGCAGGCACCGTGCCGCTGAAAGAAATCGCCGATTTCCACACCGTCTGGCGCCAGTCAAAGATCACCCGGCAGAACCTTTTGCCTGTTGTCAACCTGCTGGGTTATCGTTCCAGAACCGCCATCACCCATCTTCAGGATCAGGTCACTGCCGTGCTGTCAGACATTAAACTTCCCGGCGGATATACGCTGAGTCAGGAAGGAGAAATCCGGCAAATGACTGAAAGCTTCGGCAATCTTGGCGGTGCAATGGCACTGGCGATTATTTTTCTGTATTTTTCACTGGTGATTACTTTTAAGTCATACCTGCACCCCATAATTATTATGAGCGCCATTCCTCTGGCCTTTATCGGGGTGCCCTGGGGCATGCTGCTCCTGGAACGGCATTTATGCATGCCTGCGGCCATGGGCATGATCCTGCTGGCCGGTATCGTAGTAAACAATTCAATCCTGCTTGTCGATTTTATTGAAACCGCGCGCTCAAACGGGGCGGACATTCATTCAGCCATTGAAGACGCGATCCGCCGTCGGACACGGCCGATTTTAATGACGGCCCTGAGTACCATAGCCGGGATGCTCCCGATTGCCGCTGAAATGGCTGTCGGACTCGAAAGATTATCACCTTTAGCGGTTGTAGCCATTGCAGGGTTGCTGGTCTCAACCTTTCTAACTTTGGCCTACGTGCCGGCGCTTTATCTGGTAACTGATCGAATCAAAAGAAAAGTAATAATTACAGTCTAAAAAGATAATACATTGAAGAAGCCATTTCATCATGTCCGGTCGAATGCATCCATTGGGAATAGTTATTTGAGCCACACCACCTTGTAAATGACTTTGCGTCGATTTTCATGATTTCGCACACTTTCCTGCTGCCTTGGCTCTTTCAACAAATCAAGGTAGTAACATGTTTTGTACTGATAGCTTCCTGCAATAAATCGGACATTATTACAATAGTTGTAGATTCCTATTTCAAATCATGATAATAAATTATCGCACTTAAATTGAAAGTCTCGAAACTCACAGATATTAAAATCAAATTATTTAAAGCATCGTTCATCTGATTTCAGCTTTGCTTTAAAACTAAATGAATGTTAATATGGCTATAAATTATAATTTTGAGTGGAATCCTATAAAGGCCCGTAGTAACCGAGACAAACATGCTGTAACTTTTGATGAAGCAGCATCAGTATTTAGAGATTCAAAGGCACTTTCCATATTTGATCCGGAACACAGTGAAACTGAGGACAGGTGGATAACTTTAGGCATTTCGGAAAAAGGAAGATTATTGATCGTAATCCATACTTTCCAAGAAGACAGTAAAGAAGCTGCCACTATCAGAATTATTTCATGCCGTAAAGCGACAAAACACGAAAGCAAAACATATGGTGAAAAAACATGAAAAAAGAATATGATTTCTCGAAAGGTGAAAGAGGCAAGTTTTATCGTCCGGATATGAAACTAAACATTCCAATTTATCTTGATGACGAAGTTTTAAGCTTTGTTGAAAAAATCGCTTCAAAGAAGGGAATAGATCGATCCTCAGTGGTTAATGAACTTCTCAAGGGCGATATAAAGCTCGCCGAGGTAATGAAATAAAAAGAGAAATGAATAAAATTATAAGCGTTATTTTTACTCCAATAAATAAACTTTCTTTTAATAATAAATAAGAGATCGCGGACTTGACCCCTATCCTTTTTTTTGAGGTATAATTATGAATAAATTGGGCCCTATAATGTTAGGAATTGTACTTATTTTATATGGATCTGCTATTTGGGTCACCCATTAAAGGGTTCGTCAAGAGAAAAAGCACCCCCCTATTAAAAAAGATGGTCTCTTTTTTAAATGACGTGTCAGTCTGCACTTACTCGGACACCGTTTTGTCTCCCGCCCCGCATACGACATTTCTTTGTTATGGTTAGAGTCGGTTTGATCCGCTCCGCTCCAGTCAACCATCAGGATCAAGGTCGAAAAAGAATTCTATGTGTCTATAAGTTGATACCGATCAAGAGAGTTCTTTATGACCCCTGGCAGTACTTATGCCCCAGAAAATCATCGGTTCCATGCTGTGTCCAATAGGATTTATTACAAATCTTATGGTTGTTAGCCAGCCCCTTTTTAGCTCACAGCATAGGCGAATCAGGATAAAAAACGGATTATATTGTGCGGCAGATTCCAATCAAACCTTGTGGCTTTATACCAACCCCATTACCGGATCTCTGCCGCACAAACTTATAACCTGAAAAGTTTTTCCGGATTATAAGGAACCTGATCTCTCATCACATAGTAGGATGCTCTGGCCAGTTTATTGCTCAAAGCTTTTATTGCTACTATGCCATTCTTCCTGGCCTTTTTGCGTTGATAAAATCTCTCTGCCTCAGGATATGATCTTACAGCAAAATTAGCCGCTTCAACATAGGCCCAGGAAAGATATTTGTTTCCGTTCTTCCTGTTTCCTTCTCCTTTCTTTTTGTTATTGGAAAGCTTTTCACTTTTTACTGCTCTGCAATACGAAGAATAATTGCCTACTTTAGCAAATCTCTTTATGTCTCCAACCTCAAGCATGATCGTCAACCCCAGGATAATCCCAATACCAGGCAAAGTAAGAAGAAGTTTAAATTCCGGTTTTATCTTCACATGGGATGTTACCGCCTTCTCAATCTCCTTAATCCTGGCGCTTAAAAAATTTATTACAGATATATGGTTTCTTGCCGTCAAGATTAAAAAAGGATCGCTAAACAATTCTTCAGCACTCTGCTCATTAAGTCTTTTTATCTCCCTTCCCGACATCTTTGTACCAAGATTTCTCGTGATCGCACTCTGGAAGCTTAAGATATGAGATGTCCTGTGTCTTACGAATAAAAGTCTTCTTCTCAGTGTATCTCTCACATGCCGTTCTTCCTTTGGATATATATATCCTGTTGGCAGTATATTTAATCTGCCAGCCAGAATGAATCCCATTTGTCGTCTGTGTGTTTTAGACCTTCATATTGCTTTATCGCTGAGGGATTCGCCAGAGATACTTTATATCCTTGTTGCTCCAGACCGTCCACTATCCAGTACCAGTTATAGGTTGATTCAACAACAACACCTTCTAAAGATTCCTTAAACGGTTCCAAAGCCTGCAAGACTGCCCCCAATTCATTCGGTAACCTCTTCTGAAATAATCTTTGATCCTGTTCATTGATAATACCGATAAAATTATTGCTTGAATGTAAATCGATTCCTGCGTATGCTTTCATAAGACACCTCCGAAATCCAAATAGTTAATGATATCTCGTTACGCTTATGCGTACTGGTTCCATAGTATAACACCTATGGATAAGGAGGTGTCTTAATATTTTTAAATCTCGTGTATGAACTTAACCCTTTATATGATTATCAAGCCTGTTTATTATAGCGATAAGTATAGTAAGGTAATGGACTATAGCGGTTATAATATTCCTTTTGGTATATTTATGATTGTACTTGGGGTTGGCTTTTTATGGACTACTTTTAGAAAAAAATAAGGTGAAGTATTGGGGGGCAGTTCGACTCCCTTTACATTTATAGTTTGCAATCTGAACATTTTATGTTAACAGAATGATATGCTATAAAAAGCAATAGTAGATCCACCGAAAGCCCTTCATCATATCATTATACGGAGAATCAAGCGGGCCAAAATTTTCCAAACCGATTACGATCGTGATGATTTTCTGAACCGGTTTGGGACAGTTTAACGCCCTTTATATTTAAAGTTAACAATCTGAATATTTATCAAATTGATAGAGTTATATGATAAGGAAAACGAGAGTAAATGCTCCTGGGACTTTGCAAAATGTTATTATCTTTTATCCCTAGTATTTGAGTAAAAACAAATCGTGGGTGATGGTCAATAAAAAGTAACGCCTCGTGGTGACAACGCCGTTGAACTTATGTACTAATGGACGTCCAATCCGCCATCATCGGATTTTTTATTGAGAGGTAGTTATGACAAAATATGTATTGGCAAACTGGAAGGCCTATAAATCCATGTCCGAAGCTGAAGCATGGCTTGAAAAGTTCTGTCAGTTGTATCGTCCCAATCCCCAGGTAGAAGTAATCATCGCCCCACCTGCATTATACCTTATCCCCATGCAACAGAAATTACAGAAATATACAACTGAGCATCTAACCTTTGCAGCTCAGGATCTGTCGCCATTCCCCCTGGGCGCTTATACCGGGGCAATGGCCGCTGAAATGGCACGAGACCTGGTTGAGTTTGCTATTCTCGGTCATTCTGAACGGCGTCGTTATTTTCATGAAACCAACCAGGATGTTGCTAACAAAGTCAGCGAGGCCAGGGCTGTCAATATAAAACCCATCGTCTGTGTTGACAAAACCTATGCAAGGTCTCAGATAGCGGCCCTGAACGAAGCAGATCTTGAGGATTTGATTATCGGCTATGGACCTGTTGATGCCATTGGTATTAATGTTCCCCAATCTCTTGAAAAGATAAAAGAGGTGATAGGGGAGATCCGGATAATCGCACCTGATAAACCGATCCTTTATGGTGGCTCAATTAATGAGGATAATGCTGGCGATTACCTGGCGATAGCTGGTTTGTCCGGGTTAATGGTAGGGACGGCAAGCTTGGACCCAGTGGCTTTCGCACGTATTTGCGAGAAGGCCTCCTATGATGAATAGGGGATATTCGGGGACATTCTATACTCCTTATGTCAAGCAAAAATATGTAAAATATAATTCAAACTTTTTAAGCATAGTCCATGCAATCACTAATAACCTGGCAGCCAATTTTACCCGCAATTTTTTACGGACACCTCGTTCCTTTTGACGGCCTTCCAGCATGTTATGAAACAAACTTCGAAAATTTTCATTGAAATTTGGAAGCAATAAATCCGGCCTGGTACAGTCCGTATCGCAGAAAGGTGATTTTATAGTAAACACTTCATTTTTTATTGTCAGGTCTATATTGGGAAGATGCTAAGCAATCTATATTCCAAGGCCGCTACATTGTATTTACGGCATATACGTATCCGCATCCTTAAGCTCCAAATGAGTTTTTAAGTTCATGACTCACTGGATTCCGGGGACACCTTACTTGATTATTGTTAAAAATAACTGTATTTGTTATTAAATAAACATGGTACAAATGGCACGAGCAGTAGGGCCGGGTATTTAGCATCATGTGACACAGCGGGGAAACAGGCGGCAGTATGCATTTTGCAATGATGAAGATTCCCATGCTTATCTGGAATTTATGTAGCAATGGTGTGGGAAATATAATGTGGTGATTTGGGCGTATTGAAACTGGTTCTAAGGTGTACCCGGAAATAGGTATTAAAAAATAAAACTGCATATAAGATATAAATGGTGTTTGTAATGACTGAAAATGTAAGCTGGTTTCCAAAACATATGAAAACTTCTGAGGAACTTTTGAAAAAGAACTTGAAAGCCGTAGATATTGTTTTCGAGGTTTTGGATGCAAGAGCTCCCTTATCCAGTAAAGATATGAATATTGATAGAATAATCGGGCAAAAAGCAAAAATTATAATTTTGAATAAATGCGACCTTAGCAGTGATGATGGCAACAAAAAGTGGGTTTCCTTTCTTAACAGAGGTGATACCGAGGTAGCGTTGGTAAGTGCTGTTACAGGTGATGGTTTAAAAAATATTGCAAATTTAGCCCGTAAGGTCATTAATAAGGCTGGAATCAAAAATAAATCCATAAGAGCCATGGTGGTAGGTATACCCAATGTGGGCAAATCCACTTTGATAAATTGCATAGCTGGGAAAAAAAAGGCCAAGGCTGCCAATAAACCTGGAGTTACACGGGCTAAACAGTGGATAGATGCAAAATCACAATTTGAACTTCTGGATACTCCCGGAATTTTGCGCCCCAGAGAAGATAAAGAAACTTTTTCAAATCTCGCCTTTATCGGAACCATAAATGATGATGTTCTGGATGTGAGGACTCTTGCATCTGATCTTATAGAAAAACTGGTCGAAATTGTCCCGGAAGAATTATGTGCCAGATTCAAAATTGATATTAAAGATAAAACGCCCCTTGAAATTCTGGAAAATATTGCAGCCAAAAGGGGCTGCCTTTTGAAAACTGGTATTGTCGATTATATGCGAGCGTCCAATATTGTTTTGAGTGAATTCAGGAAAGGGAAACTGGTTAAAATTACTTTAGAATATCCAGGTTCTTAATGGAAACGAAGAAACCTATGATCTTGCAACGGGAATCGGTTAAACTCACCTGCACAGCTATGGAGAGCAAAATATGATAGATCCTCATGAAAATATAAAAACTACATTTTAAATTGTATACGGATGGTCAAACCAAAAGATGATCGAACAATCAAATGAAAACAAAGGAAAGAAGACGGCAGTCTTGTTTTCAGTTCAAACTCAAGGTGTTTCCGATGAACAGAACGATTCGTCTCTCCTCGAACTCAGGCGTCTGGTTAAAACCCTGGGTCTCGAAGTCGTCGCAACGCTAACCCAACGCCGCCCAAGACCTGAGATGGGAACCTTATTGGGCGCAGGAAAATTAAAAGAACTTGCCGGCTATACCGGCGGCACTGGAATTGTTGAAGGATTCAGCCGGAAATCACCAGATGAAACCTGCGAAGATGAAACCTGTGACGACATGGACGAAGATTATCCAGTCGGCAGTATATCCGGCTCAGATGAAGAGAGTTCAAGCGATGACCCAATGACAAAAAAAAGCGTGCAAGCCGATGTTGTCGTCTATGATGGTGAAATTTCCACTAAGCAATTGAAAAACCTTGAAAAAGCTACCGGCGTCGAAGTTTTAGACCGAACCGGTGTGATCCTCGAAATATTCAGCCGTCATGCCAAAAGCCGGGAGGCCCTCATTCAGGTGGAGATTGCCAAATTGACTTATTTGGCGCCAAAGTTGAGAGCATCTCATTTTGGAGGTGATCGTCAAGGCGGCGGTATTGGATCTAAAGGCGCAGGAGAGACTTCTCACGAACTCGACAAACGTCGTATTAGAGGCCGCATATCCGAACTAAAGTCACAACTAGTTGGAATTCGCGACGAGCAAAATAGACGGCGCAGCCGGAGGAAAGAAAATCTCCAAGTCTCTCTGGTCGGTTATACCAATGCCGGCAAATCGTCGCTGATGCGAAAACTGACCGGTAGCGATGTATTGGTACAGGATAAATTATTTGCAACGCTTGATACCCGTGTGAAATCTTTGCAACCAGAGGCTTTTCCTCTGGTACTCGTCTCCGATACCGTTGGATTTATAAAGAAATTACCTCACGATTTAGTTGCATCTTTCCAATCTACTCTTGATGAGGCGCTTGCCGCTTCGTTACTTTTGTTTACGGTCGATGCCTCCGATCCGGCTTTTCGATCTCAATTGGCTGTGACGCAATCGGTCCTGAAAGAGATCGGTGGCGAAAAAATTCCAAACCGGATAATCCTGAACAAAATTGACAAACTCACAATCGGGGAGCTGGAAGAGCTACAACTTGAATTTCCCGATGGAATCTTCATCTCTGCGCATAACCCCGAGGATGTCGCATTTCTACGAAAGAAAATTCTTCAGTATTTCGAATCAAATATGATTGAAACTACGATGGTGATCCCGTACGACAAAGGACACCTTTTAGGACAGTTAAGAACCAAAGCTGGCATCATAAATGAATCCTACGACGAAACAGGAACACAAGTAACATTCAAGACTTTCCCGGAAACATTAATCTGGTTACAAAAAAAGATGGATTAAACAGATGTGAACTTGCTTTTTTCGGGGAAGAATAGGGTCTATGCTTTTATGCGTTTCTCAAACAGATGGTAATTTACTGCCCCATTTTTGAAACAATATCATCCAACAAGGCAGTTTGAACAGGCAAGCACTCAACTGCCTGTTACTACCTTTCCAACAGTAATAAACATTTTTCAAAGCATTCTATAACATTTTTTGCTGTTCAAACAATCCCGAGCACCGCTGTTTGAGTTATTGGTAAATGCCCGTTCCCTCTCTCAGATTCCCCCTTTAAAGGGGGATTAAGGGGGTTGTGATAAAATACGGAACAACCCCCTGACCCCTTTTAAAGGGGGAATTTACTGTGATTTGTTTTTTATGCGGGGGTTGATTATGTCATTTCCAAATGCGGTTACCCTAATCTCCCGGCAGCTCACACTTGCTACGATTTTTTAACCCGGTTAAACTTGATTATCCACTGCGGTAAATAAGATTGACATAGGCTTAAGAAATGGGAAAATGAGTTTTCTGGATAATATTAAGAGCTCCTTCGGAAAACGATTTTATAGCGCTGGAAGTTGAAGATATTGAGGCAGTAAGGAAAGACAAGGAGAAAGAATCCATGGGTAAAAGAGTTCTTATCGACACAAAAGAATGTATCGGTTGCCAAAGCTGCGTTGAACTTTGTCCGGAAATATTTGAATTTGATGAAGAAGAGGAAAAAGCCAAAGTCATACTCCCGAAAGGAGGCGATGAAGAATGTATTGAAGAAGCTATTTCGACATGCCCAACTGAATGCATTCATTGGGAAAAATAACGACAAATATAGCTTCTATAATCTAATAATTTAATTTAATTGTATTAAACATTAAACTAATGAAATAAAATGAGCGATTTCTTCCTACAATTTGATCCTGTTACACAGGCCTTTATCGCCACGCTTTTTACCTGGGGTGTCACTGCTGCCGGGGCTTCACTTGTATTATTTACAAAAGCTGTAAACCAAAAGCTTATGGACTCAATGCTTGGCTTTGCCGCAGGCGTTATGATTGCTGCAAGTTTCTGGTCTCTTCTCGCACCAGGCATAGTAATGGCGGAACAGTTGGGGCACACTCCTTGGTTGACGGCAGTCATTGGCTTTATGGGTGGCGGAATTTTTATGAGACTTACCGACAAATTTCTGCCTCATCTTCATCCAGGCCTAAGTATTGATAAAAAAGAAGGAGTAAAAACTTCATGGCAACGAAGTACACTTTTAGTACTTGCCATAACGCTTCACAATATACCTGAAGGCCTGGCTGTCGGTGTTGCATTTGGAGCTGCGGCGGCTAATCTTCCTTCTGCCACAATTGGAAGTGCGATTGCTTTGGCAATCGGCATTGGAATTCAAAATTTTCCTGAAGGCACCGCTGTATCTGTGCCATTGAGAAGAGAAGGGATGACTAAGGGCAAAAGTTTTTTCATGGGACAAGCTTCAGGCCTTGTGGAACCGATTGCCGGAGTAATCGGAGCAATCTTTGTTCTCAAAATGCAAAACATTCTTCCATACGCACTTTGTTTTGCAGCAGGAGCCATGATATTTGTGGTGGTTGAGGAACTGATTCCCGAATCTCAAAGAAACTACGCAAATATCGATCTGGTAACAATGGCAACAATGGCCGGTTTTTCAGTAATGATGATTCTCGATGTGGCTTTGGGATAAACCGCTAATCTTTATATTTGCAACAAGCCCCACAAATCCGACAAAATTTCGATAACAGGCAAGAGATTCATCGCTGTATGAAAAAACTCATTTGAGCCATACTACCTTGTAAAGATCTTTGCGCCGGTTTTCGAGATTTCGCACACTCCCCTGCTGCCGTAATTCTTTGAGTAAATCAAGGTCCAGATCAACCATAAGAGTCATTTCGGTGTTAGGTGTTGCTTCTGCTGCAATAGCATCGTGCGGAAAAGCAAAATCCGATGGTGTAAATACAGCCGACTGAGAATATTGAATATCCATGTTTTCAACTTTCGGCAGATTTCCGACACTTCCTGATATCGCCACATAACATTCATTTTCAATGGCACGGGCCTGAGCGCATCGCCGAACCCTGAGATATGCATTTTTGGTATCGGTCCAGTACGGAACGAATAAAAATGTCATGCCCTTATCCGCCAGATACCGAGCCAACTCAGGAAACTCTATGTCATAGCAGATGAGAATACCGATTTTGCCTATATCGGTATCAAATATCCGGACTTCATCGCCCCCCTTCAATCCCCAATATTTTGATTCGTCCGGCGTAATGTGCAACTTGTACTGCGCATCCCATGTACCGTCTCTACGGCATAAAAAGGATACATTGTACAAAAAATCATTTTTTAGTTGAGGAACACTGCCTGCGACTATGTTGATGTTGTAAGTAATGGCCATATTGACAAATGCAGCCCGAATATCATCGGTATATTCCGCAAGGGAACGCATAGCTTCGGCCGGATTTTCCTGGTTGAAATTTTTCAAAAGTGGCGCGTTGATAAGCTCCGGAAACAAAACAAGATCCGAATTATAACCTGCCACCGCATCCACAAAAAATTCAGCTTGCTGCAAAAAATCATCCAAATCATTAAAAGGACGCATCTGCCATTGAACAACACCTATGCGCGGATAGGATTTGCGCCCGCCGAATAATTTTTGCCGTTTTTCATAATAGATATTGTTCCACTCCATCAATACCCCATATGCTTGGGACTGGGTATCTTCAGGTATATAATTTTTTATTATCTTTTTTATATGAAAATCATTTGAAAGCTGAAATGACAATACAGTGTCATAGATTTCATTGGCCTTGACTTTTTGAATATATTCGGAAGGCGACATGGCATCCGAGTGTTCACCATAACCGGGGATTCGTCCGCCAAAAATAATGCATTTCAAATTCAATTTTTCACATAATTCCTTACGGGCATCATATAAACGCCTTCCGATACGCAAACCACGGTAATCCGGGTCAACAAAAATATCGACTCCATACACTGCGTTTCCATCAGGGTCGTGGCCTGTCATTTTGCCCCCGCTAACAACATCCTCATAGCTGTGCCGACTCTCAAACTCTTCCGCATTTACAAGAATCGAAAGAGCAGCAGCTACTACAGCACCCTTATCTTCGATACAAATTTGTCCTTCCGGAAAATTATCGATTAATGCGTTGTATTCATCCTCCTGCCAGGCGCCGCCCATTCCGGAATAAACTTTATCCATTATTCGTTTGATGTGAGGGTAATCGTGGCGGGTCAGCCCGCGCAATATTAATTTATATTCAGCCTGATCGATTTCGCTCATACTTGCTCCATTTCTTTGCTTTTGATTTTATGAGAAAGCCATTTCATAATTGAACTATGGAGCCACTTTCAAAACGTTTCAGTTTGGTCAAGCTCAAGGCGGGTGAAAATTTTAACCGCAGGAATACATGGGGTATTTCGAGGATTAAAATTTTCGCCCAACGCAGAGATCGGCCAAAATGGGGCGTTTTGAAACTGGCTCTATGCTTTAAGATTAAACCATAGTTGTTGTGAATGCAAATTCCATGTTATATGAATTTCTAAACATTGCGCCCATTATGGCAATTGTTGTAAATGCGATCGCACTGTAAACATCGTCAGATGTATCCGCATTTGTGCTTAATATAAACAACCATCCTAATAAATAAATTCATGTTAATTACCTCTTAATGAAGGGGGCACCACTTTAATTCCCCCTTAACAAAGGGGGTTAGGGGGTTGTTTTTTCTTTATACTTCTTTAAATCGATCCTTCGATTGCAATCAAATTTTTCATTACAACCCCCTTTATCCCCCTTTTTTAAGTGGGAATTTGAAAGTCGGCTCATTGGTACCAAATACTTATTTCCATTGGTTTGCCTATATGTAATATACGGTTTTGTGTAAAATCCAAAAGCGGTTACCCTGTAAACATCGTTCGCCAATCTTGACATTATACGCAAATACGGTAATATCACCCTATAAAAAATATAATCGGAGGTATTAAAGTGTATTCGAGAATACTGATTCTCAGATTTCCTGAAACTGAAGTGCAAAAACCATTAGTGTGTTCTCTTGTTAAAAACTATGATCTTATGTTTAATATCTTAAATGCAACCATTCTTCCAAAAAAAGAAGGAATCATGGTGCTTGAGCTTTTCGGTTCAAGAAAAAATTTTAACGAGGGAGTTAAATACTTAAAAGACCAGGGAGTAAAAGTACAAAACGCTTCCCAGGAAATAAAACGGGATAATGAAAAATGCACCCATTGCGGAGCATGCACCGCTGTATGCCCCACCGGGGCTCTTTCAATTCAGCGCCCGGAAATGATCATAGTTTATGATCAGAGCAAATGCAGTGTTTGTGAACTCTGCGTCCCGGCCTGTCCACCACGCGCAATGAAAATGCGCCCTGTAGATAATAATTTTTTTTAAATGCAAAAAAAAGCTGCTATTGCCATAAGCGGCGGAGTTGATTCGCTTTTTGCCGCATATCTTCTAAAACAACAAGGATATGATGTAACGGGAATACATTTTATAACCGGTTATGAACATGGCGAAAATTCGGATACAAGTAAAAACATATCTTATCATCGTAAAATAGAAGATCTGGGAAAACAGATAGGCATTAAAATTGAATTCATTGACTGTAGTAAAGAATTTAAAAAAAATGTTATAAACTATTTTACACAAACTTATAAAGCCGGAAAAACTCCCAACCCATGTCTGGTATGCAACCCGTTAATTAAATTTAAAACGGTTCTTGAATTTGCCCAAAAAACAGGATGCACATCTCTTGCTACAGGGCATTACGCCGGTAAATTTTTAGACCAAGACGGCCTGTTTCATCTTATAAAAGGAAAAGACACAAAAAAAGACCAGTCTTATTTTCTTTCCTTGCTTACTCAGAAACAACTTTCATGCGCGATGTTTCCGCTATATGAATTTAGCAAAAAAGAAGTAATAAGACTTTCGGAAGAAAAAGGGCTGCGTCCTGTTGTCCAAAAAGAAAGCCAGGATATATGCTTTATCAAAGACAATGACTACGGTAGTTTTCTTGTAAAAGAGACAGGGCGTAAACCCAAGTGCGGGATAATTGTTAATTCAAGCGGAAAAACAATAGGAACCCACAATGGAATTCATTTGTTTACCATAGGACAAAGACGTGGAATTAACTGCCCGGCTCCAAACCCTTATTATGTTCTTAACATAGATGCCGATTCCAACCGTGTGGTAGTCGGATCAAAAAATGAGCTTTTGACAAATCATTGCAAAGTAGTAAACATAAACTGGATAGCAAAATCATTCTCAACTCCGGTTAAAGTTCACACACGCATCAGATACCGCAACAAAGCGGTTCCATCTACACTCGTTCCGGAAAAAGGCAATTGCGTAACAATAGAATTTGAAACTCCCCAGTCTGCGGTAACGCCTGGGCAAGGCGCTGTTTTTTATATTGGAGATGAAGTTATAGGCGGAGGTTTTATAGAAAATGCCTAAGTTTGTCACTACAACTCTGGGGTGTAAAGTAAATCAGTGCGAATCAGAATATATTTCAAAAAGCCTTACCTTATCCGGCTGGTCATCGACTGAAAATGTTGCCGAAGCTGATGTATGCATTATAAATACTTGTACCGTAACCGCAAAAGCTTCCATGCAGTCAAGACAGGCCATAAGAAAGGCGATACGTTTACATCCTGAAGCAAAAATTATTGTAACCGGCTGTTATGCCCAAACCGAGCCTGATGAGTTAAATAAAATAAAAGGCGTTCATCATATAATCGGACAAAAGGAAAAACATAAAATCATTTCCGTAGCAAACAGCTTTTTTTCCGATACCTCCCCTGCCCCGTTTAAAGAAAACCTGATTGATAACATGGGATTTATGCAGCTTCCCGCGCTCCACTCCGAAAGCAGGACAAGGGTTTTTCTTAAAATACAGGATGGCTGTGAAGCTTTCTGCTCATATTGTATAGTTCCCTATACACGGGGCAAAAGCCGCAGCATGCCTTTAGAAACCGTGATTGAAAGTATAAAAAATATTAAAAAAGCAGGGCACCGTGAAGTAGTACTTTCAGGAATTCATATCGGAAAATACGGTCTTGATCTGTCTCCGAAAACTTGCCTGCTTGAATTGCTTACATTATTAGACTCCTTAAAAATAATTGATCGTATCCGCATAAGTTCGATAGAGCCGAAAGAACTTGTTCCTGAAATTATAAAGCTTGCAGCAAAATCGGACATTATCTGCCACCATTTTCATATTCCGCTTCAAAGCGGGGACAACGAAATACTTAATAAAATGCGAAGACCCTATACTCGTGAATTTTTCAAGGATCTTATAACCAAAATAAATGATAACATCATAGACGCTGCAATAGGTGTAGATATTCTTGCCGGGTTTCCCGGTGAAACAGATGAAGCTTTTGAAAATACATATTCCCTGATTCAGGAACTGCCGGTAACTTATCTTCATGTTTTTCCTTTTTCACCGCGTAAAAATACTGTTGCAGAAAATCTGCCCGGAAAGGTTCCGGCAGATATTGTAAAATCCCGATGCGAAAAAATGAGAAAGCTCGGCAATTTGAAAAAAACGGAATTTTACAAAAAAGCAGCCGGAGCCGATCTTGATGTCTTAATCGAAGAAAAAAGAGACCCGAAAAGTAACCTGCTGAAGGGATTGTCCTCAAATTACATACCGGTTCAAATAAGCGGTGATGACCGTTTTAAAAATACGATCGTAAAAGTAAACATCAAAAAAGCTTTTGGGAATTATGTTGAAGGATCAATGTTGGAATTGACATCTAATACAAGGTAAATTATTATTCCACAGCATAAACAGCTTCTTGAAATTATATAATATTGATTTTTTATATGATCAACTTACGATTTTTCATTCTATAAATATGAAAAAAATAAAACTAAATCCTATCATAATTTCCATACTCGTTATTATAGTTGCTATTATATCTTATGTTTTTGGCATCAACTTTCTTGATTTCATGGAATTAAAGACTATTGATTTACGATTTGAATCAAGGGGAGCTGTTACTACATCTTCAAACATTGTTCTTGCGGTTGTTGATGAAAAAAGCATAAGAAATGAAGGTACTTGGATCTGGCCAAGGTCAAAAATGGCAGACCTTGTAAATAAACTTTCGGATGCAGGTGCAAAAGTAATTGCATTTGATATAGGATTTCTTGAAGCTGATGAAAAAATCACTGTAAAAGCAATAGAAAGCATTCAAAACAAAATCAAAGCATTCAATCAGTTAAACCCTTCCTTATCAACATACCTTGAAGATCTCAAATTTCAAACAGATAGCGACAGGCTGCTTGCCACCGCAATTCATAATTCCAAAGCAAAAGTCGTACTCGGATATTTTTTTCAAAACGATGATTCCACGACTGGTGATATTAATGAAAAAGAAATTGAAATGCATCTGGCAAATGTGCAAAGCTCCGAATATAACACAATATTTTATTTATCAAAATCTGCCCAGAAAGCACAGCTGAGAGAAGCAGTATTTCCTCAATCAAATATTAAGGAAATTTCGGATGCAACCAATTATTCCGGTTATTTCAACATGTTTTCCGATAAAGATGGAGTAGTCAGAAAGCTTCCTGCTGTATTAAAATGCAAAGACGCTTTGTATGCTCCTCTTTCTCTTATAACTGTTAGCGCTTTTCTTGATAAACAACTTTCTCTTAAAATATATGAATACGGCGTTGGAGAAATTGCTATTGGAAAACACTTGATACCAACCGATGAATTAGGAAATATATTGATCAATTACAGGGGCCCGGCACAAACTTTTAAGCCTATTTCAGTTACTGATATATTAAAAGGAAAGGCGGATTTAAATCTTATAAAAGATAAAATTGTGCTTGTAGGTGTTACTGCAATAGGTATTTATGATCAAAGAGTAACGCCTTTTTCCAGTATTTTCCCGGGGCTTGAGATTCATGCAAATATTATAGACAATATTTTATCAAATGATTTTTTGTATCAACCCAGTTGGGCCATTATCTCTGATATTTTTGCAATAATTTTTGCAGGTCTTACGCTTGGATTAATTGTACGAAGAACCAGCCCTATAATAAGCATTGGTGCATTATTGTTCTTATTTGGCGGATATATTATTTTATGTCAGCTTCTTTTTTCACAAAAAGGATGGATATTAAACATTGTGTATCCGCTTTCGACAATGATCATTGTCTATGTCAGTATAACCCTTTACAAATATTTAACGGAATCGAAACAGAAAAAATATATAAAAGATGTATTTTCAACCTACCTTGCCCCTTCGGTAGTAAAACAGCTTATAGAATATCCCGAAAAGCTTGATCTTGGTGGTCAGGACAGGGAGATTACTGCATTTTTTTCAGATATCCAAGGCTTTACAACTATATCCGAATCGCTTTCACCTAAAGAGCTGGTTGAATTATTAAATGAGTTCCTGACTGAAATGACGGAAATTATTTTTAAGTATGAAGGAACCGTAGATAAGTTTGTTGGCGATGCAATAATAGCTTTTTTCGGAGCCCCAAACGATTTGCCCAATCATGCTGAAGTTGCCTGCATGGCCTGTATCAAGATGCAGAAAAAACTGGTTGAACTTAGAACAAAATGGAAACATGAGAACAGAGCAGCTCTTAAAATGCGTGTCGGAATTTGCAGTGGGCCTGCCGTTGTTGGTAACATGGGATCAAAATCCAGAAAAAACTATACAATGATGGGAGATACCGTAAATATTGCTTCAAGACTTGAAAGCGTAAACAAAATTTACGGGGTATATTCATTAATAAGCGACTCAACGGCAACAGCGCTTGGAAGTAATATTGTAACACGCGAAATAGACTCTGTAAGTGTTGTAGGCAGAAATGAACCTGTAACTATATACGAGCTTGTAGGGTATTTAGAGGAAGTAACCGACAGGATGCAAATGACTTTTGACTTTTACGCAAAAGGACTTTTGGCATACAGGAAGAAAAACTGGGATCAGGCAATATCATATTTCATATCCGCCCTTGATATAACAATAAGCGACGGGCCAAGCAAAACAATGCTGACCCGCTGCAATGAATATAAAACCAACCCGCCGCATAACGGCTGGAATGGGGCATATACGATTAAATCAAAATAGCTTTCATCCTCCCTCAAGCTTAAGTAGTAAAGCATAAATCTATCAAGCTTGACCTCGTGCTAAAAAAGTGGAGCTGTGGTCGAACCTTGATTTGTTCCATGGAATATACCTGTGGCATGGTCAGTACCTGCTGATATAGGCTCTATAGCCCATGCTCCTCCAATACTATTTGCCGCAGGCCCATAAAATGACCCATTGGCAGTAAAACCCATTGATGTAGAATCAATTTGAGCTGCCCCTCCGCTAAGCTGAAATTCAGGTGATCCGGTTGTTAAACTGCCGCTTGCATTTTCAACGCTTGCAATGAATCCGTCTTTTGAAACAGAAAGATTAAATTCTTCAATAGCACCATCCATAAAATTTACCTTGGCATCAAATGTGCCTGTCATGTCAGTACCACCGGTACTTGTCCAATAGGTTCCCTCTGCACCTCCGGTATATGACCACCAGCCTGAAGCATTATGTAATAAAGTCATCATATCGGTTGCTGATGTGGGATCTCCGACTATATAGTATCCCTTATTATCAACATAATAAGTATAAGTACCTGACATAGGTAGAGGCTGTGTCCAGTCTCCCCATTCCATATATGCATTATGTCCACGCTCGGTAGAAGTTATGGGGTAATTACCGGAAATAGTATCACCATAAGAAGTTGCAAGGTTAGTCAACTTTGCATCAGACATTCCGCTTGAAGCATCTATTTTCATAGAATAACTGCCAAACTTGGCTTCTGCATCAGGATTAGCAAGATTCTGCAGGGAAGTACTTGTATAGGTACCACCATGAACAACAGTAGGGATATTAGCTTTAAGCATTGCCGTAAAATAGCCCAATTTATTGACTGGTCGAGTGGATACATCAGTTGTTAAAGTGGTTAAAGTGGTTATATTTTGGGAAATATTTTCCAGATAGCCATCAGCACCGGCTGTTGTTATAATATTATCTATTACATCTCCTGCATCGTCTGCGCCCGATCCCAAAAGCCCGGCAAGAATAAACCCGCCTCCCTCGGTTTGCTGAATAAACTGATTCGCAATATTGGGATCTGTGGGTTCAACATTACCCGCACCAAGATTGTCAACAAAAAGGCTTTCACCTGCTCCAACCGTGTTTGTGCTTCCATCGGCATTTGAAGTTACACCAACACTGCCGTCAAAACCGTGAATTATGGTTTCAAAATTTCCGGAACCATTTTCAGCAAGATAAATCAGGCTTTCGTCAGAAAGATCGGCTATTTTTTCGCCAGCTTTTCTTACTTCAACACCAAACTTGGTGCCCCTTACACCCATTACGGCTGTAGGCGTCTTAACAGAAGCTGAAATCTTTCTATATTTAAACAGGCGCATAACATAAAACATGGTTTTGCCCCTAAGCATGCTCATAACGGATTTCTTCTCTTTGGCAGCACTGTCTTCAGAAACTTCTTCAACTATAATTTTGCCGTTTTCACCCATAGTTATAATATCTTCCGTTTTAAACCTGATACGGCATCTGGAATCCTTTAAAGTATAAAAAACATCCTGCTGATAAACGGCATCTCCGGCAGTTGCATAAAAAGCTTTATTTGAATCCTTGTGCAGTACTACAACATGGCCGGAGGCTTTTTGAATGGTTCCCACATCTGATTCATTTGATTTAATAAAATTATCTTCAATTTGTATGGATTTAAGCTCTTCCGGAAGAAGGCCGGCGTCTACTGATTTACCACGGAAACCTTTAGAATCGGTTCTATTATCAGCTAACAATAAACCTGCCCATACCAGCAAAAACATAACCGTAAATATAAATATCAAGTATCTCTTCATAAATTTCTCCCTGACTAAAAACGGCAACCTAAACTCAAAGTGTAAGTTGTCCGATCATAATCATAAATATCGGCGTTTGAATTGTTATCAGTATATGCAAAAGCAAATGAAGCATAAAAGTATTTTAAAAAGCCCTGGCTAACTATGGCGGTTACCCCATCCCGTTTATCTTGCCTGCCTTCGATATAAAGAAGAGGTTTTTCATCAAAGTCTTTCTTTGTCCACAAATACTGCACAAATAATTCCGTTTTGGTTGGAAACCTCGTAAAATACGATAAACCAAGATATGGTCCATCATAGGTAAACCGGTCATCATCAGCATCCATGTAATCATATCCGGCTGTAAAAGATAAAACATGTTTTCGGTTATCAAGATAAATAGTAGGAATAAGTCCAAAACGGTATCTTTCATTATCAAGTCCGGATCTGCTGGTATAATAAAAATTCTCCGTAGTGTAAGAGAAAAGACCTTTTATGCTAAAATACTGGCAAAAATGATGCTCGTATTCCGGGTCAGCATGAAAAGCATATGAAAGGCGATCGCTTCCGTATTCTCTTTCAGTATAACCTACAGGAACTTTAAAAATATCTCTTTGCGCTACCCACCATGGTCCTGTACTAACATCAATTGATAAGAAATCAAACTGGCTGTAATCAAGATGTGCTTTGTTATAAAAAGAAAGCGACGTATTCCACATAAGCCCTTTTGCTTCTCCGGCATCGAAAAGAAGATTTCCTGCAACACTTGTAACCATAGCTTCATCTCTGAGCTTGGCAGTCAACTTGGCAGGGGTAAGAAATCCTCCAAAAACCTGATAGGTATCCAGATCGGGGCCTGAATTTATATTATCATCCCAAACAAACCCTTCTGCAACTCTAAGATTCCAGGTTACTTTTTTGTTTTTTTGATCAATTGCAGAAAGCATTTTTGAGATATTATCAAGAACTGCTTTCGGAGGAGATGCAGCCTTAACAATTTCAAGCTCTCTGCGTGCTTTTTCAAAGTTTCCCATATTAAAATATGCTGCAGCAAGTTCAAGCCTGACTCTGTTTAGTTTTGGATCAACAGAAAGCATTTGCTTGAATTTCTTAACCGCAAGCTCGCTTTCACCCGTTCTCATAGCACTTGTGCCAATCCAGAACATGATATCCATCGTTTCGGCCTTGCTGGCAATTTCCATAAAAATCGGAAGCGCCTTGGCAAAATCTCGATCGTAATAAAGAATAAGGGCATCAGCAAGTTTTTTATCGAGAGCACGGATTTCTTCAGGATTCATTTTACTAAGCCTTTTAACAACTTTTTTATCGACAGCATCGGAGCCGTTTTCACTTCCAATTGTTTTCACACTCTCAAGCGAAGCTTCCGTACCATCAGGCTGAGCCACAGCCAAACCGTTTAGCATAAAAATTAATAAAATAATGAATCCAAAAAAAGAAGCTGGTTTAATCTTGAAATGCATACAAAAGTCTCCTTTTAGCTAACTATACAAAATGAATGAAATAAAATATTAGGATATAATTATCAGTATAGAAATTTATTGATAAGAACAGTATTATTAAGAAAGCAAAAAGTAAAATTAAAAGAATAGGTAAAATCATATATAATCTATTTTATAGTTTTATAATTATCTATGTCAAATCTTTTTCCAATTTCTTTTGAGATAATATCAGAAATAACACGCTTTTGTATTTTTTGATTTAAATATTTGCCAAAAAAAATATTTCAACTGGCAACACTTCATTTTATTGCTTGATTTAAGTATAAACATTGCTATAAGGAGATGCATGATCAGAAAAGCAAAAATAAGTGACATAAAAGCTATTTACAACCTGCTTCAGATATACAGCAGCAAGGGGGAACTGCTCCCTCGACCTTTCAGCAAACTCTATGATCATCTGCGTGATTTCTTTGTTTATGTTGATAAGGACAACGATAAAATAATAGGATGTTGCGCTTTGCAGTTTTGCTGGGAATATCTGGCCGAAATAAGATCTCTTGCCGTTCATCCCGACCATTTAAAAAATAAAATAGGTACAGCTCTTGCTGAAACAGCACTTTCCGAAGCAAAACTTTATGAAATAAAAAGAGTTTTTACTTTAACATATAAACCCGATTTTTTTGAAAAAATTGGATTCGTTAGGGTAGATAAAGAGGAACTGCCCCTTATTAAAATCTGGTCAGACTGCTTGCTTTGCGTCAATTTCCCCAATTGTGATGAAATAGCTCTAATTAAAGATATTACCTGAATAAAGCTCTTATAAACGGCGGAGAGGCCAAAACAAACATTCGGAAACGCAACTTTTGTCCATTCCCTTTCCGAGATACTCCTGCCATATACATACAGCCTGATCTAATCGGTATATACGGTAAATGGCAAAACTTTCATTTTGATACCTTTGACACCATTTACTCTTTCTGCTTTTGATATCAACTCGGGAGAAATATTTGATCTCTGATATTCGTGAACTCTGGCTACCAC
>JBDRRF010000023.1:0-33304 GCA_043825875.1 Pseudomonadota bacterium
TTGGAGCGAAACAACTCCGGGAGGGACAATTTAAGGGCTTCTCTCTGAATTCTTTAATCTGGATAAGGAATGATGTGGCGGTCAGCTAATAGCTGGGATGCCGGATAAACGTAACGATTAGATAAAGAATTCGCCGCATGAAAGAACCGCCGGAAGCAAAGTGCACATTACCAAAAGTGCAGCAATAGAGCTGTTCTCTCAATTTGGCGAAGAATATAAATAACTGATTATATTGTAATTATATTTAGCGTAATTTTGCTTGACATAAGGAGTATAGAATGTCCCCATTACTTCCCCACTAACTAATCGGATTCCCACAGTCTATCAAACTCTTCTTTCGTGAGGTTTGCCTTTTCATTAGGTAGAGCTACCTTTTGATTATCAAATATCCCGTATTCCCCATATCGATAGTGGGAAGAGGGACTTTTATGAATAACTTTTCCGGCATTATCTAACCCTATTTCTTTATGAACAATACCTTCATTGTCTATTTCAGTATATAATACGACCATTTTATCAAATGCACCCAAATCGGCTATATCTGGCTCTGTCCACTTTAAGTAAAACAATTGTCGATCTCCTACTTTATGATTGGTGTTTGCCTGAACCATTTCCATGGCTTATTCCAATTGTACTTATGTATATGATAGTGAAAAGATAATTTGAATCCTGTATTCGGGTTGGTTCCTCCTCCTTTTATGCCCCAAGTACGAACAGCTCCTTTAGCCCCTGGGCCTTCAACTAATTGCTTTGAGACTATTGTTGGACCTTTTCTGAACCAATCTGAAAATTGCCCCGTCTTTGATGAAAGATTTGAAGCACATTGTTGAGCTGTTTTGGATTCGCCCAACGTCAGAACAGTTAATACTTGTTCACCAACCATGGCAGCTGAATTTAAACCAAACCCAATATAATTATCATTCTCAAGGGATGTTAGTGCATTATCCCAAGCCACTTGACCAGGAACAAAAGTTCGCAGTAACCAATGACTTTTAAAGAGCCCATATGGATCGATAAAGTTCGTGGGATCATTTAGGACATAGTTATAGAGATTTATACCCCCATCTAACCCAATCGGATCTGCTCTCAAATACCTCCCCACCTCAGGATTATAGTACCTATGAAAATTATAATGCAGCCCGGTTTCTCTATCCCAATACTGCCCAGGCAACCTGAAATTATTCACTACAGTAGAATTCGGATTTACATCCGCTTCCCCAAACGGCTGATAATCGGCATTCCAGACAACAGCCCCGGTTTCATCAATGATCCTCTGAGGCGTTCCCAGATGATCATTGATATAATAATAAATCTTTTCATCATATATCGGCGTCACAACTGTTACAACCGATTGGGACAATATCCCGCTAATATCAAAGAGTGATGCCAGCAGCAGGGGTTCGGGCTTAAATTCCGGTGGCTTGCCGTCAAATCTAACAGGATTGGGGTCATTAGTCAAATTCATTGCAAGAAGATCAAGTTGAAGATCAACTGTAGTTTCTTCGTTAGTAAGCACATTAACCACATCCGACCAATATTGTGTGCCGTTGTAATCCACCCGGAACTTATATGCCTTGGCCGGTATCAAAAACCTTGCCATACCCGCACTATCGGTTCTTATTACCCGCCCTAAGTATGACCCAGTTTCTGTAAATAGGTACACCGGTGCATCATAAATATCCGTGCCGGTTTCTGTAACATGAATGCTGGCATAACCATGACCGATATCGATTGCAGTGTTTTGGGAGTTAAAGACTTCCGACCAGTATTGACTGCCCAGATAATCGGCTCGCACTTTATAGTCCTGTGCCGGAAGGCTGAATATTACCTGACCCTGAAAATCTGTTGTGGCATTTATCCCCTGATATGCACCCGATGATGTAAACAGATAAACTTTAATGCTTTCAAGAGGAGTAAAAGCGGATTGATATACTTCATTAACATCATAATGGGCAATGCTAAGCACATCTGACATAGAATCGTATCAATGTCTATACCCGTTCTTTTCGTATGAAAAACACCAGCGGTTAAAGAAATAAATCTCCAACCGCTGGTTTATGATAAATAAGTTTATAAGTTTAGTACGTAACATATACTACTCTGGAGGTTGGAGGGTTAAAAAGGGCAATATTTGAACAGTCACAAATAAATTTTCATTATTGGTTAATATTATTTTTGTTGAAGCATCATAATTATTCCAATAATAGTTTAGTATTAATCTAATGCGTTTAGTTTTTTCTGGATTTACCCAATCAGCCATCAATTGTGCAACATATTTATCTTTTCCTTTTGTACTATCAATAAAGCGTTGCCATTTTCGATCACTATATTTATAATATTCCTCAACGTATGGTATCAAATTAATTTGTTTCATCTCTGTCTCATAAAATATTAAAACACCATTTGCAGGATAACATTCTTTAATCTCATAATTTACCCCTTTAATTTTACCTTTATTTATCGAAAACCTATTTATTTTTCTTGATTCTGGATAGATAGGGATTTGTAAAACATCAGAGTCTGAGATATTATTTATTTCTTTAGTATCTGAAGATATTTCTTTACAACCTGCTAATGTAGAAATTATACAAAATACTACTAAAACATATTGACATTTATTTATTATTTGTATCAGTTTCAATTTCATATTTTTCCCCATATTGTTTCATATTTTATTAATATTATATAGGTTCAGGGCAGTTACATCCCCGATTATCATAAAATCCAGATGTCGTAGTGACTTTTGACATAAATAATGAGTTAGTTGGCTCTTCAACAATAGAAGTATGTATAAAATATTTAAACTGAGTTTCCTCCCACTCTCTTTTAGGGCATTCATTAATTCCACATTTGAATTTTGCTTCATAGAGGACATCTTTCATATAAGTATTTTCTTGTACGAAGCTGACCAACTCCCATTGGCATATACAGGCTACTTCTACCACATCTCCTGACCTACTTGGAAGCGGAAGAGCGTTTGCCTCACTAACTTTTTTCCATTTTTTCTTTGATATAGATGCAGTTAGTGTTCCAGTATTATTAGCACTTTCATAAACAGATACCCGTTGCCACGGAGATAATCGCTCACAATAAAAGCCTATAAAGTCAAAATATTTAATTGGATTATTTAGGGCATACCCATAAAGATTAACCCCTCCAGCTATCCCAATCGGGTCTGCCGTCGAGTACCTCCCAAGCTTAGGATTATAGTGCCGGTGGTAGTTATAATGAAGCACCGTTTCAGAGTCATAATACTGGCCCGGCAGCCTAAAATTATTCACCACAGTAGAATTCGGATTTACATCCGCTTCCCCAAACGGCTGATAATCAGCATTCCAGACAACAGCCCCGGTTTCATCAATAATTCTCTGAGGCGTGCCCAAATGGTCATTAACATAATAATATATCTTTTCATCAGTTATCGGCGTTACAACCGCCACAACCGATTGGGACAGTATTCCACTAATATCAAAGAGCGATGCCAGCAGCAGGGGTTCGGACTTAAATTCCGGTGGCTTGCCGTCAAATCTAACAGGGTTGGGGTCATTAGTCAAATTCATTGCAAGAAGATCAAGCTGAAGATCTACTGTAGTTTCTTCGTTAGAAAGCACATTAACCACATCAGACCAGTACTGCGTGCCGTTGTAATCCACCCGGAACTTGTATGCCTTGGCCGGTATTAAAAACCTTGCCATACCCGCACTATCGGTTCTTATTACCCGCCCTAAGTATGAACCTGCTTCCGTAAAGAGATACACTGGGGCATCATAAATATCCGTGCCGGTTTCTGTCACATGAATGTTAGGATATCCATGATTGATATCAATTGCAGTATTTTGAGAGTTAAATACATCCGACCAGTATTGCCCACCAAGATAATCTGCCCTAACCTTATAATCCTGTTGAGGTAGATTAAATGTTACCTGCCCCTGAGAATCTGTTGTGGCATTTATCCCCTGGTATGAACCCGATGATGTAAACAGATAAACCTTAATACTTTCAAGAGGAGTAAAAGCGGATTGATATACTTGGTTAACAACCACTGTTACATCCTGGTGATTAATTGTAAGTACATCAAGTATTGAGTTGCATCAATAATCAATATATCAATACCTCATCTTCTCCCTAAGATATGATCCGGTTTCAGAAAAAAAGAAAAGCTGTTAAAAAAATATCAAGAACTAAAAAAAGTTTGAACCCTTTTCCTTAATCACTGTTCGAGGTTTGACCTGAATTTTGTCTTCCCTTTAATGGGTTATCCCAATTGGTTCCCTCCGCCTCTAATTTACTTATCATCTCTAGTAATCCTGTTTTTATTCCTTGATAATATTGATTTTGTTTAAACTTAGGTACAATTAAATCTTCGATAATTTTATGGCAATAATCATCAATTAATATATCCGAAATACTTTTGCTGGTTTCAATTCTTATTTTTCTATTTTTAACGGCAATTAAGAGAAGAATATTATCAGATTTTCCGATTCCGGCTATTTTAAGCCCCTCCATAAATTCATTGGCATATCTTTCTATTGTTATTTCACCAGGGAGCTCCGTTATTATTATCACTGATATATTCCCAGGACCTTTCATATTATGCTTATTAAGCAATGCATTAAGGTAAGCAGATTCCTTTTGGGTTAATAATTCTGCTTTATCATATATAACATTCTCATCAATTTTATTATTGGTTGACTCTTGCAATCTATTACTGCCAGACAATAAAACAAAATTAAAAAATATAACAACAATAATTAAAAACTGCACAATTCTAATAGTATTTGTTTTCATACTTCACCTGCTGTACTTTATTACTTTTTTATAAGTTTTATTAAAACTACTAATGCTATTGTAACTTCAGTAGCTATCAATAGGGCAATCCATATTGTAGCCAAGCCTGATGACAAAATTAGCATAATAATAATTAAAGATAATAATGGAATAATTTCAATTAAGGATAGCTCCGTAAAGATTTTTAATAATACCTTGATTAATTTTAACAAAACCGCTTTCATGTTTATCAAAGCCTATCTCTGCTACCAATTACCAGACGCTCCGCCTCCAGCCGAAAAACCTCCAACATCTCCAGCATTAGGTTGATTTGATTTGTTTCGACTCATACAATCTACAAAGTTATTAACCATTACTCTGGAACATTTATTTCGACATGTATTCATTTTGGCCATGTCATCTTCACATTTTTTCTTATCCCCACACACACATTCTCTCATGCAAGTTATATAAGAAACACCGGCTAATGTTCCACAGGCTGCTCCTTGGGCAGCTTTGGCTGTTTTATAAACCCTATATCCATAATAAACGCATTGTAACAAAAGAGGGACAGCTAAGCCATCATGATCTATGTAATTTGCTGGATTGTCAAATGAATAGGTATAATTATTATATTGTTGAGGGATTGTTAAAGAAAGTGGGACAAAAAATGGGACCCCCATATCTTCTGGAAAGAGCAAATTCCCAGGATCAGCTCTCAAATACCTCCCCACTTCAGGATTATAGTACCTATGAAAATTATAATGCAGCCCAGTTTCTTCATCATAATACTGTCCCGGCAACCTAAAATTATTAACCACAGTAGAATTTACATTAACATCCGCTTCCCCAAACGGCTGATAATCAGCATTCCAGACTACAGCCCCGGTTTCATCAATAATTCTCTGGGGAGTTCCTAAATGATCATTGATATAATAATAAATCTTTTCATCATATATCGGTGTCACAATCGCCACAACCGATTGGGATAGTATACCGCTAATATCAAAAAGCGATGCCAGAAGCAGGGGTTCGGGCTTAAATTCCGGTGGCTTGCCGTCAAATCTAACAGGATTGGGGTCATTAGTCAAATTCATTGCAAGAAGGTCAAGCTGAAGGTTTACTTCTGTATCCTCATTGGCAAGCACATTAACTACATCTGACCAGTACTGTGTGCTATTGTAGTCCACCCTGAACTTATATACCTTGGCCGGTATCAGGAAACGCGCCATACCGGAGCTATCGGTTCTTTGCACACGTCCAAGATATGACCCGGTTTCAGTAAAGAGATATACCGGTGCATCATAAATATCCGTGCCGGTTTCTGTGACATGGATGCTGGCATATCCGTGACCGATATCGATTGCGGTATTTTGTGAGTTAAAGACTTCCGACCAGTATTGACTGCCCAGATAATCTGCCCTAACCTTGTAATCCTGTTGAGGCAAACTGAACGTTACCCGCCCCTGAGAATCTGTTGTGGCATTTATCCCCTGATATGCACCCGATGATGTAAACAGATAAACTTTAATGCTTTCAAGGGGAGTAAAAGTGGATTGATATACTTCGTTAACAACCACTGTTACATCCTGGTGATTAATTGTAAGCACATCAGATAGCATATTCGGCACCACAACTATTTCAGACCAGAATTGATACCCCATGTAATCTGCTCTGAACTTATAACTTCCATCGGAAAGATCAAAAGAAACCCGCCCATCTTCATCGGTTTGCTGTGTGAGCCCAAGATAACTGCCGGTGGATGAAAACACATACACAGGTATACCGGCAATAGGACTTCCCGGCTCTTTTTCCACCGTTAATACAAAAGTGCCTCCGCCAGTGTCTATAACAACATCATTGGCCTGATGAGCTTCAACAGCCTCTGTAGCCCAGTACTCTTTGCTCTGATAGTCGGCCCTGAACTTGTATGTGTTTGTTGGAAGAATAAAATTTACAACGCCGTTTTCATCTGTTAGCGCACTGATATTCAAATAACTATCGGTAGAACTAAACACATAAACCGGTATATTTTCTATGGGCGTTATACCTTGAGATACCGTAACGGCTGCAAGCCCTTCATTTATAGTAATGGTCTGATCCGTCTGATTAACTACATCCGACCAGTATTGGCCTCCCAGATAATCCGCCCGCACTTTATAATCCTGCGCCGGAAGGCTAAATACAACCTGACCGTTTGCATCTGTTACAAGCTGCTGGTTCATATATGCCCCGGCTGCTGTAAACAGATAGACATTGATATTTTCAAACGCTACCACATCACCGTTGTAATCTCCGTTTACGGTAATAGTTACATCCTGATGACCGATATTATGGGTAAGCGTATTTATATCCGGAACAGCAAAAACAAAAGTCCAGAACTGATAACCAAGATAGTCCATACGGATCTTGTAATTGCCGTCCGGCAGCTCAAAAAGCGCTTCTCCCTGATCATTTGTTGCACTATGATGGCCGAGATATACGCCATCACCGGTAAACAGGTAACAACTGATACCCGCCATCGGCTCACCGGTTCCTTTTAATACATTAAGCGTAAAATTGCCCCCGCCGGTAGATATGGTTATCGGGTTTAGCTGATCTGCGATCATGGTGGTATTTCCCGAAAAATACTGGCTGCCCATGTAATCGGCCCGGAAATTATATTCTCCTGCTGCAAGCCTGAAAGCAGCCTGCCCGGCAGCATCGGTGGTTCCATTGATTCCAAGGTATGAACCAGCCGCATTGAAAACATAAACCGGTACTTCACTTAAAGGGTCATCGAGCCATGTTACAGTAATCTGCGCTTCGCACTCAGGTATAGTAACCGTCTGATCGGTTTGCACAAACACATCGGACCAGAATTGTTGACCAAGATAATCAAGGCGCACTTTGTATTCTTTATCAGGCAGATTATACACAACCTTCCCGTTGGCATCGGTTTTGGTGCTTTGCCCCATATAGGCGCCAGTTGCAGTAAAAAGATATGTGTTCAGGTTTTCTTTTAAAACAACATAGCCGTTATAATCTCCATTTGCAGTGATTGTAACATCCTGATGCGGGATTATTAAAGACGCCGACATATCAGAGCTGACATATATTGCGTCTGTCCAGAACTGATAACCAAGATAATCCGCTCTTATTTTATACATGCCGCTTGGAACACTAAAACCTGCCTGACCATCCGAATCGGTCTGACTGCCAAGACCAAGATAAGCTCCCTGTTCGCTGAAAAGATAGGTTGATATGCCTGGCATGGGTGTTCCGTTGCCTTTATCTATAATTACTGTCAGAACACCGCCGCCGGTAGATACAGAAAAATTATTGCTTCCTCCTGCAACAATAGTAACCGTTTCCGAGAAGAATTGACTGCCAAGTACATCCGCCCGAAATTTGAATTGCCGGTCTGCAGGTAGATCAAAATACACATTACCGTTTTCATCGGTAGTTTTATATATTCCTAAATAAGCGCCGCTTTCATTAAACAAATAAACTTTCACTCCAGCTTCAGGCACACCGCCCTGGGTTATAAGCAATGTTGCGGTTTCTTCGGCAATCTGAATGGTAGTACTCATCGATACGGGCGTTGTAATTGTTCCCGACCAGAATTGGGAGCTTAAATAATCCGCCCGGAATTTGTAATTGCCGTCTGCAAAATCCGCTATATTAAAAGCCGCTTTGCCGTTTTCATCGGTAACCGCGCTTTTTCCTGTGTATGCTCCGGCTTCTGTAAAAGCATATACGGAAACACCGCCAAGATTTCTTCCTTTGCTGGTGTTCACATAAACAGCCACTTCATTGGAAAGTATACTGCCAACTGCTGCCAGGCGAACGCCGTTTAAATAAATATATTCAGCTATCATATCACCTGATTGGGTGGATTCACCAATCAGATTACCAAAACTGTCATAATGATAAATAACGGAGCCTGTATCCGTTTGTTTTATCATCCTCTGGCCATTGGCATTATAAGTATAGTTTGCCAGGACAGCACTGTTTTCGGAGGCCTGAATCAGCCGGTTATTCTGATTGTAAGTTAACGATTTTGAATCTATTGATGTAGTATTACCGTTGTCATCCAGCGTAAAGCTTTGGGGATTGGCACCGGTAATCTGAAACAGCCGGCTGGTGCCGGTTTCGTATGAATATGTATCTGTTTGTCCGCCAACTGTTTTTGTAAGACGATTTCCCGTCTTGTCATAGGTATAACCAATAGTGTCGTATGCGCCTGTGGCCGATGTCAAACGGTAAAGATCATCATAGCCGAAAATCTGGTTTTTTGCGGCATCCAGATTATCATTAATGGCTGTGATATTGCCGGGAGCATCTTTTGTAAAACCGACACTGTAAATGCTACCTGCAGAAATATCGGATAGCCTGTAAAGCTGGTCAAAGCCGCGGGTCTGGTTTATGCCGTTACCATAACTCAAACCGGAAAAAGGCCCGAATGGTAAGTAGTTGATGTTTTCGGCCAGGGTCCGGGTTATGCCGTCTTTGGTTGTAGTAACCCGGTTGACTCTGCCTGCCGGATCAAGTTCGTAGGAAACAGTTCTGCCGTCCGGATATGTCATCCCGGTCAGGTTACCGGCAGCATCATATGTGTAGGAGGTTATATAAAGCCTTGCACCGATTTCTTTTGTTTCGGAAGCAAGATTGCCTTTTTCATCATAGGCATAGTCATAATTGCCCGAAGGATCGCTCATTCCTGTCAGGCGGCCCTTACCGTTTGTGCCTTCATCATAAGTATAGGTAACATTCTGGGCTGAATCCGGGTATACAATACCGGTCAAACGGTTCAGTATATCGTATATGTAAGTAGCTGTAACACCGTTGGCATCGGTTTTGGAAATCAGGTTGCCGGATATATCATAAACATATGTCGAAACCCCTGTGTCCGGTGATACGCCTGAAACAAGACGCCCTAAATCATCGTAAGTATACTGGGTAATGCGGCTTTGGGCATCTGTAACTGTTTTAAGATTGTTGTTTAAGTCATAATCATAGGTAGTGATGACATCGCCGGGCTGGATTACCGAAGTAAGCCGGTTTAGAATGTCATAATCATAATTTGTAATTTTGTCTGCCGGGTCCTTTACCGATTCGATATTGCCACCGGCGAAATAACTGTACTCTGTATAGGTGTTATCGGGGTTTATGACTTTCCAGAGTTTGCCGGGTTTTTGCGGGGACTGATAATCATAGCGCTGCCTGAAAACCCTTTGGGCTGAAGAATCATAAATGCTTTGTTCCGTGCGGTTTCCCTGAGTGTCATAACCGTAGTACATGTAGTTGCCCAATGGATCAAGCATGCGGGTCAAGCGACCATAGGCTGCATCGTATTCAAAATTTGTGGCAACCCCGTTGGCAGCAATTATCTGCTCCGGTTCACCGGCGGTGTTGTAGTTATATGTTGTTACACTTCCGTCTGAGGTATTGGTAACTGTTTTGATACGTCCAAGCCCGTCATAGGTGAAAACGGTTATGTTACCATTTTCATCTGTGATTTGACCGGGTCTGCCCGCATTATCATAATTTGCATAAACAACCGTGCCAGCCAGCGGCCTGGTTACTGTGAGAAGATTACTTGCAGGCGAAGCATCGTCATAAGTAAAAATGGTGGTGTCCTGGCTGCCCGGAGCAGGGCCATCAATGGTCAGCACCTGTCCTTTAGAGTTGTAGGTGTAGGAAGTAATCGCTTCGTACGCAACTACCTGTCCGGCAGCGCCTTTGGTAAAACCGCGTTCTATTTGCCGGTAAACAAGACGTGTTGGAGTTTCATTGGGAATGTCGTTTCCGTCATTGTCATAATCCCAGACAGTGACTTTATTGCCGCTGCCCAGCAGGCTCGGTTCGGTGCGGGTCAGTGGACGGTTCAGGACCGGATGCCACGTTTGGTAGATGGATTTCTCATCTATTGTTCCAACAGCCTGGGATGTTGTGCAAGGATTGCCACGGGTGTCAAAATCGGAAAATCGGTCTATCTGACCATTGGCGTATTCTAATTCTATGACATTGAGTTGGTCATCATATTCCAAACGCACAGGTTCGTCAATACAACTGGAACAGCCAGCATCGCCAAAAACACTGATAATACGTTTTCGACCACCAATATAGGCGAAATTGTAAGTCTTTGAAGTTCCATAAGCGTCAGTCAAAATAACGGCATTGGACATAGTATTGTAGTCCATTGTCATACCGCGGCCGTCCCTGGTTTCGTTGAAATCACAGCGATCCTGATCATCATAACCCCATCGGGATAAAAAGTGACCAGCCGCATTGGTTTTTTGGGTTAGGTTGTTGATAAACGGTACAACATCCGAATTATTGTTGTTGTCATTATATTCATAGACAAAACCAGAACCGTCTGTAAAAGTGACCATAGTCAGGTTACTATTTTCATCATGACCGTATGTAACCTGAACGCCACAATCAACACCATTTAAGAATAAACGGATACTGGAAAGCAAACCATTTGTGTATAAAATTTTAAGAGAGCGTCCGGTAGATTCATCCGTGACTGTATCAATCAATTTAGAATTATTAGTATCATAGGTGATAATTTGACTATTTCCTAATGAATCCTGTATGCTAAGCAACTGAAAAGAGCTTTCGTCAAAGGTATAAATTGAACCATCCTGATGCTGCCATACATAGACTCCGTCACCAGTTGAAAGGCTTGTCCTTTCTTTAAAGAGTGCTCTAATTGACCCACTGGATATTATTTGCCTAAAATGTCGACCAAACCCGGTTTCATCAGTGATTACCAGTCGTTTTATATATGGGTCAGTTTGAGGTATCTCACTCAAAATAATATTATAGTTGTGGGTCCAACCATATCCCATAGGGCTGATTGCTTCATTTTGACTATTGTAAAAACGTTTAAATTGAAGTCCATTGTTAAAAGGAGAATTGAAGTAAAGATCTCGCTCTGACTCAATTTTGTTTCCGGAATAGATGGAAGTAGGGTTGCCTTTTTCAGAGATGTTATTGCATCGCAATTTAGGGTCTTTTTCATCTCTGCCAAAATCTAAATCAGGATATTCACATTCTTCTTTTATCATTTCTTCGGTTCTTACATCAACAAGCTCATTACTCCGATTTTCCCAAGTACATGATTGTCCCTCTACAGGTATTCCACTATTCTTGCAAAATCCGCCGAAAGTTTCTGCATTATCTGGATTTACTATATAATGACCACATACATGTAGTTCGGTGTCTTTACATGCATAGCAGATAGCGGATTTGCCGGTGCTCGATATGCCAATCAACTCTTCTTTACAATTATATTCCTTAATATATTCACTGCCTGAAAAATAATGAGTCATTACTTTTCTGCCATCAGGATATGTACAACCACACACACTGAAGTTATTGACTATATTACTTCCTCCACAAATTGTTCCATCGGCATCAAAATATGTCCATCTAAAAACTTTTTCTGTAAATGCTACCGTATTCTCATCATATGCATAGCTAACGTTTACAAATATAAAGGAAACTAATAGAGCCAATAGTATATTTATTTTCATGTTTTTCTCCAGATTTCTATAAGCTTAGATGTAAAGTGATTTTGTACGTAGTTCTAAAACTTCCTTGTAATCTCAACACCTGTGTTGATACAATATTTGTAAGGTATCAATGGTTTTGGATATTTTCGCACCGCTCTGATCAGCAACTACAATTTCAGCGCCTCCACATGCTCCTGTATCTGCAACAATACTATTTAATGCATCGGCAGTTCTGCTTCCAGGCAGGTTCATGCCGTTTGCTTTGACAGACCAGGTGTAAGGCGGTATTCCTCCTTCAACAGCAATTGTTGCCGTGCTGCCGGGTGTAATTTCCGTCGGGTTTCCTGCTGAAAACTCAAGCGCAAATACAGCAGATGGAATAAAAACAAGTAACAGCAGAAAAATAACACTATAATGTAGTCTATACCGAGAATTGAGCAGCATGTTTCATAACCTCCAAAATAAAGTACATAATTAAATACTTAATAGAGCCAGTTTCAAAACGCCCCATTTTGGCCGATCTCAGCGTTGGGCTAAAATTTCAATCCTCGAAATACTCAATGTATTCCTGTGGTTGAAATTTTCTCCCGCCTTGAGCTTGACCAAACTGAAACGTTTTGAAAGTGGCTCAATAGTTTTGGTGAAAGTCCAAAGAAGTCTGTAAAGCTATCTACAGGAATTTTGGCGATAGCAGAAATATAATTTGCATTTAAATTGCAGGGAATAAGCTGGGTGGTTAAAATAAGCAGATATGGAAATTCTCTCTTCATTTCGTGTCTCCTTAAAGTATAGCGGGCAGAGGCCGGAGCACAGAAGCAAGAAATCAGAAATTAGAGAGCAGTAATCAGCGTTCAGCAGCCGGCAACCATAAATTACTACAGCAAAAGCTTGATAAATCAACCGAATAGAGATTATAAATATTTCATGGTTAATTAGAAGAAGAATTTATTAAAATCAAATATTTTTTTACAATTTAGTAAAATTGTTTTCGCTGATCCGTTGGGTATTATTAGCAAAATTGGGGGCATACCTTGACAGCTTGTTGCCCGAATAACCATTTAGACTGGAATGTTTAGCGTCTGCATTTATTGAGCTAACAGAATTGGATTGTTTGCCATAAAACCAATATTCTTAACAAACTTGTTTGCAACCGGAACATCATTTTGGCAAACGCTTTAATCTTTTTTTCAGAATAATGCTGATTATAAATTGCATTCACCAAGAATTTCTGAACGACTTTTCTAATTACTTGACTTGACATACTAATTCTGATAAAAGCGCCTAATAGATCTATCTAAAAAACTTGATGAAAAAATGAACGTTTTGTCCTGAGAAACACAAAATTGTGGAGACTTACATGAAGGATAAATACAGTACCGCTATTAGCATCAAGGACTATATCGACAATCTTCAAACATATAACGGCCTGCTTGATACAGATGGAACACTTCTGATGGCCAACCGGACAGCAATCGAAACATCCGGTTCATCTTATGACAATGTCATAGGAAAATATTTTCCTGATTCCTACTGGTGGTCTTATGATCCTCTTGCTAAAAAATGGGTTGAAGATGCTATTGAAAAGGCCAAAAAAGGCGAAACAGTCATCTCCGAAAGGCCTTTACGTTTTGGTTCTCACAATTTTATTTTTCAGTTAAGCTTTCGGCCTGTCTTTGATTATGATGGAAAGAAAGTTGAATATCTAGTAGCCGAAGGGCAGGATTTAACTCATATTAAAAAAACGGAAAATGAGCTTAACAGATCATATAAGCTGATAAACTCTGTGCCGTATTTTACCGGAATTATCGATACTGACGGAAAACTTCAGATAGTAAATACAAAAACATTAGATTATTTCAAATGTTCAAAAGAAGATTTAATTGGCCTGCCTTTCTGGGAATGCAGCTGGTTTACTGCCTCTTCAGTGTCTGTAAAAAAAATAAAAAAAGCCTTAAATACAGCCCTTCAGGGTAAGACAATCCAAACAGAAGTAAAAGTTACTACAAGTAATAATCTGAAAACTCCGGCACAGTTTATTTTTGCTCCGCTAAATGATAATTCCGGTGCAAAAATAGGGGTCTCATTCGAAGCTATGATAATACCCGAAAGCAAGGCAAACGATGAATTGCCCTTAAATTCTGAAACAATGTATCTTGATCTTGTGACTCACATGAATGAGGGCCTTGTTATTACTGATGAGAAAAATAAATTTATTTTTATAAACCCCAGGTTTTGTAAAATGCTGGAATATACTCAGGAAGAACTTATGAGTATGAGAGGCAAAGATATACTGGATGACAAAAATTATAAGCTATTTGTTAAAGAAGCAGCTCTTCGGCGAACTAAAGGTAAAGTTGCACGATATGAACTCACATTTATCACAAAAACCGGACAAAAACGTCACTGCCTTTTATCTGCATTCCCTATTATTGAAAACGGCTTGTACAAAGGAAGTAATATCACGGTAACTGATCTGACTGAGCTTAAGGAGAAAGAAGAAGCTCTGCAAAACTCTGAAATGATGTACCGCGACCTTGTAACATCAATGAATGAAGGATTAGCTATTACCGATGAAAAAGGTCGCTGCACTTTTGTTAATCCAAAACTATGTGAGATGACGGGATTTAGTGAAGATGAACTTACTTCCATGAAAAAAAATCGCAGATTGGATAAGCAAAGCCGTCTGTCACTTAGTAAAGAATGGGGAAAGCTGGTCACTGGTGAATCTTCAAAGCACGAAATTACAATCATTACTAAATCGGATAAAAAACTACGGGCGCTTATATCTGTATCACCTGTTATATTGAATGGAGAATTTAAAGGAACCAGAACAGTTGTTACGGATATTACAGAAATTAAAGAAATGGAACAAAAATTGTTGCAGGCTCAGAAGATGGAAGCCATAGGAGTGCTTGCCGGAGGTTTGGCGCATGATTTTAATAATATTCTCCAAACTATTTCAGGATACACCCAAATTCTACTTCTTAATAAAAAATCCGATAATCAAGAATTTAAAGATTTGAAAGCTATTGAAGAAGTAACCCAAAAAGCAAGTTCTCTTACAAAGCAGCTTTTAATTTTCGCTCGCAAAAACGAAAGCCACCTAAAAGCAATAGATCTTAATAATGAAGTAAATAAAATTTCTGATATTTTATCAAGAACACTTCCTAAAATGATAAATATCGATGTGTCCCTGGCAGAAAAGCTTAAGCCTATCAACGCTGATCCGGTTCAGATCGAGCAAATTATTATAAATATAGGATTGAATGCCGCACATGCTATGCCTGATGGCGGCGAGCTTATGATTGAAACCAGAAACATAAGATCAAATGAAATATTTACTTGTACAGTTTTAGAACCAGATCAGAAAGATTATGTTGCCCTGAGTATATCTGACAACGGCATTGGCATGAACGAGGAAACACAGAAACATATATTTGAACCATTTTTTACAACCAAGGGACCCAAATATGGAACCGGCCTTGGCCTGGCAATGGTTTATGGTCTTGTCGAAAACCATAAAGGCCATATTAAATGCTACAGCACCCCGGGGTATGGAACAGTTTTTACAATATATTTTCCTGCGATAAAGAGTGTACCCCCTAAGCCGGATATTTTAAAAATAGAAGAAATAAAAATATATACTGACAATGAAACTATTTTGCTGGTTGACGATGAAGAACCTTTGCGGAGGCTTGGCAATGAACTGCTTAAAAGGCAGGGCTTTTCTGTCTATGTAGCTGAAAGCGGAGAAAAAGCATTAGAAATATATAAAGAAAAAAAAGGAAGCATTGATCTTGTCATTCTTGATATCAGTATGCCGGGGATGGGTGGATATCTGTGTTTTGAAGAACTTAAAAAAATAGACCCTGATATTAAAGTTATCATTGTGACCGGCTATTCTGATGATGGGAAAGTAAAAGAAATAATAAAGTCGGGGGCAGCAGGATTTGTAGGAAAACCCTATCGATTAACAAACATATTAAATAAAATTCGAGAAATTTTAGATAGTAAAACAGATAAACAATAAATATAGTATGTTATATTGAAGGCTCTGTACCGGATAAAAGCCTTTTGATATTGTCTTTGTGCCGATAAAAAATAAATAAGGTAATAATTACAGCGCAACCTGTCAGTAAAAAAGAATGTCCTTCAAACCATATTGCAAACGGAAGAACCAGAGAAGCTGATAAAGAGGCTGCAGCAACACGCCTGTAAAAAATCACAACAAATATAAATACTGCAATGGCGATAAGAAAAGCAACCGGAGATGTTATCAGAAAACATCCGGCAGCAGTAGCTACACCCTTTCCCCCGTCTTTGAATTTCAGATAAATAGGATAAAGATGCCCCAAAAAAGAGGCTAAAATCACAATAGATATATAAAGCTCGCCATATGAGCCTTCAGATTCTAAAATGGAGCAAGCAAGATATACAGGAAATGCCCCCTTCAACATATCTCCTGCAAGAGTCAAAACTCCAAGTGTTTTTCCCGAAACCCTCATTACATTTGTTGCACCAATGTTTCCGCTGCCTTTTTTACGTATATCCACGGAGGAAAACTTGTTTGCAAGAATTAACCCGAAAGGAATGGAACCGAGCATATAAGCTCCTATGATAAGCCCTGTAAGTTTTAAAATATAAACGGCATCCATTACTTTCATCTAAATTAAAAATTAAAAAAAAACAATGGTAAAGCTTGTTCCGCTTTCCTTTTACCTAATATATTTTAAATAACGATATACTTTTTATTAATTCGCAAATTGTGATAATGTGCTACAAATAAAAATTTATAACGCAGCCAATTAACACTTATTAAGCCTATTGGGTTTGTTAGGAGTATTGTATGAAATATTTTGGAATAAATATATTGATTATTGTTATAATTTCTATGTTCTGCGGCCAGGTTTCAGCTAAATCCAATGTCAAAGAGGCTGTAGTTAAGATTTATACTGTAAGCAACTCCTATAATTATCATGAACCCTGGCAGATGTGGGGTCAGAAAATATTTAATGGTTCCGGATGTATAATAAGCGGAAACAGGATATTAACAAATGCGCATGTTATAAGAGATCATACTTTTATCCAGGTACGGCGTTCAGGTGAGGCTAAAAAATACACGGCAGAACCGGAAATAATTGCCCATGAATTGGATCTGGCAATTTTAAAAGTCAAAGACGAGTCATTTTTTGAGGGAACAGATCCAGTTGAAATAGGGGATTTGCCAGAAATAAAAGATAAAGTTACAGTTTACGGTTTTCCTGAAGGCGGGGATAAATTGTCTATTACTGAAGGAGTGGTTTCCAGAATAGAGCATACCAAATATTTTCACAGCAGCGCTTATTTACTTACCTGCCAGATTGATGCTGCGATAAATTCAGGTAATAGCGGAGGACCTGTCATTGATAAAGACAATAAAATTATTGGTGTTGCCTTTCAAGGATTTCTTGACGGACGTTATGATAACATTGGGTATATGATTCCGGCTCCGGTGATTAAGCATTTTTTTGATGATATCAAAGATAAAAAACTAGACGGAACTCCTGAAATCGGGTTATCAATGCAGAAAATGGAAAACCCGGATATGAGGCGTAAGTATCTTATGCCTGATAAGCAAACAGGAGTTTTGATTATTAAAGTTTATCCCGATTCACCGGCAGAAGGCGTATTAGAACCAAATGATATTTTGCTTTCAATAGAAGGCAACAATATAGAAAATGACGGAACAATAGAATTCAGGCAGGGAGAAAGAACTTATTTCGGATATCTGATGCAACAAAAACAAATTAATTACCCGGCAGAATTTGAAATTCTTAGAAACGGAAAAGTAAAAGAAGTAACTATTAAACTCACAAAGCCAATTGATTATGGAAGACTGGTACCTTCGGAGAGATATGACCAGTCTCCAACCTATTATATTGTTGGAGGACTTGTATTTGAAACTCTGACATTAAACTACCTTATGGAATATGGAAGCGAAAAAGACTGGTATATAAATGCACCAAAGGAACTTATAAATTTATACCTTAACGGTGAACCGACCGAGCAGCAAAGAGAGATCATAGTACTTGTCAAGGTTCTTGCTGATGAAATAAATGTGGGATATCATGATTTTGTTGATGCTATCATAACTTCGGTTAATGGAGTAAAAATTTCAAGAATGGATGATCTTGTTAAAGGCTTTGAAAATAATAATGGTAAATACCATGTTATTGAAGATATTCATGGTTCAAAGATGGTATTGGATCGAAAGAAAATCGATGAAAATGGAAAAGGCATATTAAAAAAATATAATATCGCTTTAAGCAAATCAAAATATCTTCCACATTAAAGCAGGAAACAAGGATCGGTAAACGGGGTTCTTAAGATCAGGAAAGAAGAATGAATGGGCACAGGTTTGGGGCAGGTTTTGAACCTGCCCCTACAAGTATAGGTGCAAATAAGCCCATAGGGGCGGGTTCTAAACCCGCACATGGCCCCTACCAGCCTATTGAGAGATACTTATCAATTGAATCGGCGGCTTTTCTTCCGGCCCCCATTGCAAGAATTACGGTTGCAGAACCGGTAACTATGTCACCACCAGCCCATACACCCTTCATCGAGGTTTTACCTGTTTCGTCATCAGCAACAAGATATCCCCACTTATTCAAAGTCAGTTCAGGTGTAGACTGTGTAAGAATAGGATTAGGGCCTGTACCTACTGCTACAATAACAACATCACAGTCCATTTTAAATTCCGAACCTTTTACCGGAACAGGACGCCGTCTTCCGGACTGATCCGGCTCTCCCAGTTCCATTTTAAGGCATTCCATACCGGTAAGCCTTCCCTTTTCGTCTCCAAAAAATTGGGTTGGAGCTGTAAGCAGAAAGAATTCTATACCCTCTTCATCAGCATGATGAATTTCGGCTTTTCTTGCGGGCATTTCCTGTCTTGACCTTCTATATACTATTTTAACATTGTCAGCACCAAGGCGCATGGCAGTTCTTGCAGAGTCCATCGCAACATTTCCTGCACCAAGCACAACAACATTTTTACCTTTTATGATGGGTGTGTCATATTCGGGAAATAAATATGCTTTCATTAAGTTTGCGCGTGTCAAGTATTCGTTTGCAGAAAGAATCCCGATAAGGTTTTCGCCAGGAATATTCATAAAAGTGGGAAGTCCGGCGCCTACACCCACAAAAATCGCGTCATAACCCTGTTCAAACAGCTCCTCAAGGCTTACGGTTCTTCCAACAACATTATTGCACTCAACTTTAGCACCGAGTTTTTCTAAAAAAGCCACTTCAGAAAATACTATTTCTTTAGGAAGTCTGAATTCCGGAATTCCGTATACAAGCACACCGCCCGGTTTATGAAAAGCTTCTAAAACTGTAACTTCATGCCCTTTTCTGATAAGATCGGCTGCGACAGTAAGCCCGGCAGGACCTGAACCGACAACTGCAACCTTCTTGCCTGTTGAAGGTACGCTTGGCGGAAGTTCGCCTTTGCCGTTATTTCTTTCATAATCTGCGGCAAATCTTTCCAGATTACCTATTGCAACAGGATCACCTTTTTTGCCGACAACACATAAGCCTTCACACTGAATTTCCTGCGGACAAACCCTTCCGCAAACAGCCGGAAGGCTGTTCTTCTGCCATATAACCCTGATAGCTTTTGCAAAATCGCCTTCCACAATACAGCTAATAAAGCCAGGTATATCCACCTGAACCGGACAACCCTCAACGCAGCTTGGTTTTTTACATTGCAGGCATCTTTGAGCTTCCAACTTCGCAGTTTCAACGGAATATCCAACAGGAACTTCCTTGAAATTTCTTCTTCTAACATCAGGAGCCTGCTCTTCCATTGGCTGCCTGGGAATCACTTCTTTTTTAGGTTTCTTTACTACTTCTTCAGCCATTTAACCCTCCGTATAAGAATTTTTTTACAAATTCTATATTCTTTAATCCGTTATAAAAAAATCGGAAATTCTATTGTTTTAAATTACAAAATGCATCATGGCACTCTTTTTCCTCGTCACAATATGCCCGCAAACGGTTCATCAATTCGTCAAAATCAACCTCGTGACCGTCGAATTCAGGTCCATCCACACACGCAAATTTTGTTTCTCCGCCTACAGACACCCGGCATCCGCCACACATACCGGTGCCATCAATCATTATAGGATTAAGGCTTACAAGCGTTTTGACATTAAATTCTTTAGTCATTTTGGATACAAATTTCATCATAGGAACAGGCCCGATAGCAACCGCAAGCTTGACATCCTGTGTTTCCAGCGTTTTTTTCAAAACATCCGTAACAAATCCATGATGCCCGTAAGATCCGTCATCGGTACATACATGAAGCTCAGTTGATGCCGCTTTCATACGATCTTCAAGAATAAGTAAGTCCTTGTTTCGGGAGCCGATAATTGCTATAACATGGTTTCCTGCTTCTTTAAGGGCTTTGGTAATAGGATGCAAAACAGCAACACCCGTACCACCTCCAACACAAACAACAGTTCCGAGATTCTCAATATGAGTAGGTTTTCCAAGAGGCCCGATTACATCCATATAGCCTTCTCCAACCTTGAGCGTTTTAAAAAGAGCAGTGGATTTTCCTACAACCATATATATAATTGTGATTGTACCTTTATCCGGATTGGTATCCGCCATTGTAAGCGGAACCCTCTCGCCTGTTTCATTAGCCTTTATGATAACAAACTGGCCGGGTTTTGCCTTTTTGGCTATTAAAGGAGCTTCGATTTCATTTAAAATCACAGTGCCCCCAGCCATCTCTTCGCGATTTACAATTTTAAACATTGTTTATTACCTCCGACACAAAATATTATGTTAATACTACAATTCTAAAAAATTAGGTTACTGTATGAAAATAAAATACACCTCAACGATTTTGACGAAAACATATTCTTTTAATTAAATCAACTTTAATTTATAAAAAAATAAAACTGCAAAAATTAAAGCACATACAATATTATTTCTTACTATTATAAAAACTATCATGCATTAAGAGTTCAAGTGAACCCACAATGCTAATCTTCTTTACCATAGTATTTCTTTAAAACTTCTTGATCTGTAAGCAGAAGCAGCTTATGTTGTAATCATGAAAAAAATTATATTAAGTTATTGTTGATAAACTTTTTTTTTAATGTTAAGCGCTCAAATACTGCTGTATATATTTTATATATTCATAATTACTCCAATTTCAACAAGTTAAGGTGTTATAAATGAGGTTTTTTGATAGTCACTGCCATTTGGATGATAGAGCATATGATAAAGATTTGTCTTCGGTAGTAAATAGAGCAAAAAAAGCAGGCGTTTCAAAAATAATGATTGTCGGAATAGACATGAAAAGCTCTCTTAAAGCAGTTAGCATTGCAGAATCAAATGCCGGATTTTACGCCTCGGTAGGTGTCCATCCCCATGACTCTAAAGAATGCAGCGATAACATAATCAACTACTTGAAAGATCTTGCAGAAAACGTAAAAGTCAAAGCATGGGGTGAGATCGGCCTTGATTATAATCGGATGTTCTCACCAATTGAAACACAGGAAAAGTGGTTTATCAGGCAGCTTGAAGCAGCTGAGGAGCTCTCCCTTCCAATAATATTTCATGAAAGAGGCAGTAACGGCAGGTTTTTCGAAATCTTAAAAGACCATAACAAAGAAGAAATCAAAGGGGTCATACACTGTTTCAGCGGAAACCGAAAAGAACTTGAAGAATGTCTCGATCTTGGTCTCTATATAGGTATTACCGGCATACTAACAATAACAAACCGTGGCGAAGAGTTAAGAAATATGATACCCCTCATTCCTAACGACCGTCTCCTTATAGAAACAGACGCTCCTTATCTTACACCGGCTCCTGAAAAAAACAAAACCCGCCGCAATGAACCAGCTTTTGTGAAATCGGTTTTTTTAAAACTTGCCGAAATAAAAAAGGAAGATCCCGAAAGTTTGTCTGAAAAAATCTTTGAAAATACCTGCAGATTATTTAATATCAGCCAGGTATGATTTCATCCAATAGTTATCAAAGTATTTTCTGGGTTATCCTGTATAAGCCAATGAAGCAATTTGCTTATAATTAATCAATGTTATAGATATTTCCCAAAATATAAAAAAAATCTTTCCTATAAAATTCTTTTATGATATGAGTTAAGGCTTGAATAATTGTCAAGATTCGGATAAACGAAAAATTTACTAAATAGTTATAGGAAGATAAAATAAAATATTATCAAACACCGGCAAAACAAGAGCAACATAAGTTTCGTTTCATGGTTTGTGGGTGTATGATGTGTTTATTCTCAAGGGGAGGAAGTGTTTTATGAAGCAAATTAAAGCGATAATTTCAAAAATTGGCCTCGACGGACATGATGTAGGAGCCAAGATTGTAAGCGCAATGTTGCGTGATGCCGGTATGGAAGTGGTTTATCTAGGAAGATTTCAAAGTCCCGAATCAATTTTTAAGGCCACTGTGGAAGAAGATGCAGATGTTATTGGCATAAGCTGCCAGTCATCAAATCATACCAGACTGGTTCCCAAGCTGATCGATATGTTAAGAAAAGAGGGAATGGACCATGTTGTCATAGTTGTAGGCGGAACGATTCCGGATCCTTTTCCTGATGAACTCAAGGCATTGGGTGTAGACGCAGTTATCGGGCCAGGTACAATGTCAAATGTAATAGTAGAAACAATTACATCCCTTGTTGCAAAGAAGCAAAAAGGAGCCTCTGCCTAAGGCCGGGATAGCCTGAAACAGAAACAAAGGATAAAAAAATATTTTGACTTGCCATTTTACCTTAAAAACGGCTGTCTGACAGGCCGGGCTTTTGGGGGATGAAGTTTTTGGCACATAAAGATTTATTATTGGATTTTTAATCCTGTCAGGGAGGAGTAAATATGAAAACAACGATTCAGGAAGACGCAAACAGGAAGTTTGAATCGGCTTCAGGCATACCATTAAAAGAGATGTATAGGCCTGAAGACTTAAAAGATTTTGATTATGACAGGGATCTGGGTGAAGCCGGGGAATTCCCTTATACAAGAGGTTTATATAAGGGAATGTTTCGAAACAGAATCTGGACAAGAAGATTTCTTTCAGGATTCGGTTCGGCAAAAGATTCCATGGAAAGACTGAAGTATCTGGCCAGCATAGGTTCGGAAGGAGTTGAGGTTGTAAATGATTATCCCACCCAGGTCGGAATTGACGGAGATCATCCCATGGCAGTTGATGAAGTGGGTCTGGTGGGTATACCGGTAACCTCAATGGATGATACGGAAACCATCCTGGAAGGTTTCCCTCTTGACAGCACAACAATCACTTTCGAATCATCAGGGGCAAGCGGTCCGGTTTTACCCTGTATGTTTTTTGCTATGGCGCAAAAGCAGGGCATTCCTCTTACAGCATTAAACGGCGGTGCAGCTCTGAATTTATATTGCCAGTATTACAGCGGTTTTGTAACACCCCAACCTCTGGATTTATGGTCAAAACTGGCGGTTGATGTGGTGGAATTTTGTTCAAAAAACAAATTGAGAGTTGCGACTTTTCATACAAGCGCACACAATGTATCAGAAGAAGGAACGCCAGGTGTTATGGAAACAGCCTTGGGGTTTGCTTCCACAATAGCATTTGCCGACCGCCTTGTAGAGCGCGGATTAAATTTTGATGAATTTGCAAACAGAGTTCCTTTTACATTTACAATATGGATGGATTTTTTTGAAGAGGTTGCCAAATTCAGGGCTGCAAGAAGAATATGGGCAAAAATAGCAAGAGAAAGATACGGCTCCAAGAATCCGAGAGCACAAAAGCTTTATATAGCTGCACGGGTATCGGGACTTACAGCTATAGCTCAGCAGCCTCTTAACAACATAGCACGGGTTGCCGTTCAGCTTATGTCGGCTGCTCTTGGCGGATGTAATGCCATTGACCCTGTAATGTATGATGAGCCTTTATGTCTGCCTACGGAAGAGGCAACCAGAATCGGGATGTGCACACAAAACATTCTTGCTTATGAAACCGGAATTGCCAATGTAGTTGATCCTCTTGCCGGCTCTTACTATGTTGAGTGGCTTACGAACGAAGTAGAAAAGAGGTCATGGGAACTTCTTCAGAAGATACTTGACAAGGGAGGTCTTGAAGAAGGTGTTAAAGACGGTTGGATAAGAGCAATGATAGACGAGGCCGCTTTAAAGCGTCAAAGAGATATAGAAAGCGGAGACATGAAACTTGTAGGGATTAACGATTTGGTGGTTCCGCCTGAACAAGACCATAAAATTTCCATTCATGTGGTATCGAAGGCTTCGACTGCTGAACAGGTACAGAGAGTAAGAGACATAAAAAAGAAGAGAAATAATAATAACGTTAAAGAATTAATGAAAAAACTGGTAGAAGAAGATAAACAGGGAAATGTTAATCTTACTCCAACCATGATAGAAGCCTGCAAGGAATATGCAACTATAGGCGAAATATGGGGTTCATTAAGAGTAGGCCGTGGTCATCATTATGACCCGTTTGAAATGATTGAATCGCCTTTTAAAGATTAAAGTAAACCAAAATTAAAATATGGGTGTTTGGTAAATTCTGAAAAACCCGAGAAAATAAAGACGGCTTCGTTTTAAAGCAAATAAGCTTTTACGAAGCCGTTTTGATTTTTTATCGTAAAAACTATTTCAGGAATGTTCCAATATCTTTTTGAATCGGGAAACAGATTTTTTCAGAATGGAATCCATTTCCTTTACCATCTGATCATATTCATGAAGAAGTGCCTTTCCTTTGCTTGTAAGACACATGCCTTTGCCATAAGGCTCGACCAGTTTAATATTCAGACGTTGTTCCGAAGCCTTCAACCGTCCCCATGCACCGCGGTACGACATATTTACTTTCTTTACTGCTGCACTCAAGCTTTTGCATTCATCTATAGCCCGGAGCAGTTCTTCACGACCTTTTCCAAATACTACATGGTCATCTTTTTCCAACCAGATTTTATGTTTGATATCCATAAACATCTCCCCAATGCTACCTGTCTTTTCTACTTTGCCATAAGATGTGCTACTGCTTTTTCCAAACCATCAATAGAAAGCTCAAACATAGGTATTATACTGGCTATGGCAACAATTGTTTGTGTATAGCCCCACATGTGTGCCGGAATAGGGTTGAGCCATATGGAATGACGAAAATTTTTAGCAAGAAATTTAAGGCATTCAACGCTTGGTTGTCCACTTCTGTCCTCAATATGGATTGTTCCGTTTCTGGCCATAAGTTCATAAGGAGCCATACTGGCATCTCCAACAATAATCAGTCTTGTCTCAGAATCAAGCTTTGCAAACTCATCTATTTTTTTAGGTCTTTTAAATCTTGATGTATCCAACCAGATTGTATCATAAATAGTATTATGAAAAAAATAAGTCTTTATATCCTTAAACTGGGCTCTTGCATAATCAAACAGAGTCTGTACTATATTTACATAAGGCTCCATAGACCAGCCGCCGTTATCTATGGCTATAATGATTTTTAACCGGTCTTTTAGAATCCTGTCAAAAACAATTTCAATCTCGCCGGCATTTTTCATAGTTTGATAAATTGTTTTATCTACATTCACCCTGTCTTTAGGCCCTGAAGGAATCATATGCCTTAAGCGTTTAAGCGCCTCCCCGATCATTGCCTGAGAAAGGGGACCGCTTAAAGAATAATCCTTATACCTTCTTTCCATGGCGACCTTAACAGCTGATTTGTTTCTTGAAACTCCTCCTACCCGCATACCCCCTGGATGATACCCTGAATGTCCTACAGGTGAAGTTCCGCCGGTTCCAATCCACTTGCTTCCACCTTCATGCCGGCCGTCCTGTTCTTCCAATCGTTTCTTAAAGTATTCTATCAACTCCTCAGGTGAAAGCTTTGATATCTCAGATTCATCAATACCCAGAGCAGAAGCAAGTGTCTTGGGATTTTTAAGCCATTCTTCGAGCATTGATCTTGCCAGCTCATCAAGCTCAACACCAGTATAATCGGGCAATTCGGCCCCTTCGAAATGATGGGCAAAAACCTGATCATAAAGGTCGAAATATCTTTCACTTTTCACAAGAGTTGCGCGTGAAGTCGTATAAAAGTCATCAAGAGAAGATACAAGTCCTCGGCTTAGAGCCTTATGAAGCGTAAGAAAGGATGTTGGACTAACAGGAATGCCTACCTCTTTTAATTTATAGAAAAATCCAATGAACATGATAAATTCCTGTTTAAATAATTCTTCTGCGGCTTACCGTATTGATTGCTCTTGCATAATCCGGGCTCTTTTTAAACAGGATGCCTAGATATGGAATATCACCTTTCGCGAGATTTTTTGGCTTAAAATCAGGATCAGACTTTAACGCTCTTATCCAATTTATAAGCTCCCTCGTGGCAGGTCGTTTTTCAATTGCTTCCAACTCACGTAATTTGTAAAAAACATTCACAGAATTTTCCATCAAATCCGAGTCAATATCGGCAAAATGCACTTTGATTATTTTTCTCATCATTTTTGGATCAGGAAAGGCGATATGATGAAAATTACATCTTCCGAGGAAGGGATCCGAAAGATCTTTCTTGGCATTTGAGGTTATTATGATAACCGGACGGTGTTTAGTAGTAATTGTTTTGTCAATTTCAATAATATCAAATTCCATCTGGTCGAGAACATCGAGCATATCATCCTGAAAATCAGTGTCCGCCTTATCTATCTCATCTATTAACAGAATTGTTCTTTTGTCGGCTTTAAAAGCCTGACCGATTTTCCCCATCTTGATATAATCTTCAATATTGCTTACATCTTTATTAGAATCACCAAAGCGGCTATCATTTAAGCGTGTAAGAGTGTCGTACTGGTACAGGGCATCAATTAACTTCATGCTGGACTTCACATTAAGAGTAATGAGCGGCATGCCAAGAGTGTCGGCAATGGCATGGGCAAGCATTGTTTTACCGGTACCGGGTTCACCCTTTAAAAGCAGCGGCATTTCAAGAGCCATAGATATATTTACTATCTTGGCAAGTTCTTCATCCAAAACATAGTGTTTTGCACCTGAAAAAGTTTTTTTATCACTAACCATTTTTTATCCTCTTCTTCAATATATTTCTTTTCTTAAGATTTGCGAAACTTCCTTTGTCATATTAAGCACTTTTGTTGCACTGTCAAGACTTAATGAACCTGTACCGCAGCTTGGTGTAATAAAAGACTGCGCCAAAATATCTGAAATCTTTAATCCGATCGGCTCAAGCAAAGCTATTTTTTCCCGCCAGAGTTTGGCAAGCAAGACAGCGGTTTGTTTTTCAATATCTTCAGGCTGCGATGTAGGTATTATGCCCCATGCGATAAGTCGCCCTGAATCGAGATAATTTTTGATATGATCCTGATATAGAATAAATTTATCAAAATATGAATAAGCATCAAAGCTTATTATATCAACAGATGAGTCAAGCAATAAGGACCAGTCGGCATTCGAGCAAACATGTATTCCGGCCAGAGCGCCTTCCTGATGAACTGCATCTATAACTTCTTCAAAGAATCCGGCCACTTCATTTGGAGAAATACCTATAAAGGCCGATGATCCCATAGCAGCAAATCCAGGTTCGTCAAAGAAAATAATCACAGGAACTCCGATTTTTGCAAGCTGGCGAACCTGCCATTTTGCTTTCATTGCTACTAACTTTACTATCGCATCCTTAATATCCTCATTGTAATAAACAGCTTTGCCTTCCCGGTCAGAAACACCCGTTGCAAGTGTTAACGGGCCCGTTATCTGACCTTTTACTGCAACAGGCTTCACCGAAAGTCCTTTGATTTTCTCAAGATAAACAAAAAATCCTTTGGCAACATCCGGCTTTAAAATAAACCTTGAATCATCTAGTTCTTTTTTGCCTTCAACTACAGAAATATATTCCTCATAAAACTCAACAAGATCATCATCAAAATGCCTTCCCGAAGTATTAATAAAAACCTTGCCATCTTCTTCAGTTACACCTGGAAGACCTGGTAAAAACTGAGCTATCATCCCCTCATTCTTATAATAAGGAAGCTGTACCCACAAAGGTATTTCCGGCGTATTTTCAAGAACAATATTAATAGCCATAAGGTGGTCAGCAATCGGGAGACTTCCAATCAATAGCGGCAAGCCGCAAGGTCTGAAATTGCACTTCATAGGGTCTTAAGTCCTTAGTTATTATTAATTGTATAAGATAACAGATAATTAACGAAGCAGGCAGCTTCACTTTTTAAGAATCAACAAAAAACCAAATAACATGCGTTGTCTTGTCTTACAATAAAAACCTTCATATTTGTGACTAATCCTTAATTCGTATCAATTATTTGAATCTTGCATAAAATATACTCTGGTTGTATGAATACCTATATTTTTGATAAAGTTGAACATATTAATAACTGATAGTTTCAGGAGGCAAAACAAATGGAAATGATTCATGGTGGGGGCACTTGTGGTGCTGGAAAAAAGCAAATGAAAAAGGATGAACAGGATATATCTGTTGAAAACTCTTTAAAAAAAATAAAAAATAAATTTGTAATTATGAGCGGAAAAGGCGGAGTCGGAAAAACAAGCACGTCTGTTAATCTTGCCATAGCTCTTTCAAATAAAGGTTTTAAAGTTGGATTGATGGATGTTGATTTGCACGGTCCGGATGTTCCAAGAATGCTTGCCTTAAAGGGAGAGCTTACTTTGAGCAAGAACAATAAACTTGCACCAATGAAATATTCTGAAAAACTGAGTGTTATATCTATTGAAGGGCTTATTTCAAATAAAGACGAGGCTATTATCTGGCGTGGCCCTATGAAGTATTCTGCAATAAAGCAATTTATCGGTGATGTTGACTGGGGTGAGCTTGATTTTCTGATTATAGACAGCCCTCCGGGTACAGGAGATGAACCTTTGACTGTAGCGCAAACAATAAAAGACGCAAAAGCCATTATTGTCACAACACCGCAAGAAGTGTCTCTTGCAGATGTAAGAAAATCAATAAGCTTTTGTAAAACATTAAAAATGGAAGTATTTGGGCTTATCGAAAATATGAGCGGTTTTGCCTGCCCTCATTGCAATAAGCCTATAGATCTTTTTGGAGCCGGTGGCGGTGAAAAAACAGCAGGGGATGCGGGAATAGTATTTCTTGGTAAAATTCCGTTTGACCACAATGTGGTGTCATGCGGCGATACAGGCGCATCTTTAATTGATAAGCACTCTGATTCTCCGGTAGCAAAGGCCTTTGATGCCGTTGCGGATAAAATGGCAAAGCTTGCTGGCATCTGATTTTTCTATAAAAAAAGGCCGGGTAGAATTTATAAAAGATACCCGGCCTTATATTATTAAAGTATATTTCGTTAAATCAGCAAATATTTAACTCAATATTTATACATTTAAAACTTCACATTCAAATCCGCCTGTAAAACATTTTGCCTATCGTCTTCGGTACGTTGAAGATGTCTGTAATTCCAATAAGTAAGTGATAAAAAGACATTTTTATATATACCGAAACCGGCAAAGGCATTATGTCCTTTTATATTGGTAGTGCCATTATATGCTGTGCTGCAAGGCAGGAAATCTGGCCAGGCATCTCTTTCAAGACGTCTGTAATTGTATTTTACCTGCCAGTCTCCAAAATCCTTTATGCTTTTGTCGCCGAACTTGAAACCGGCCAGCCAGCCGTCATTATCATTATGTGCATCTAATGCATGGACATACTGCGCAAATACTGCTGCATAAGGAATAGGCCCGGGTATTTTTGTCATACCAAATTCCACATCTCCTGCTAAAGAATCATAGTCATATATCCAGTTACCCGCACCATCCTGAGAATTTGAATTTTTAGAAAGCCCTGCTCCAAAGTCACTTGTTGCCCAGTTCTTTCCATCAACATAGTTGAAATTATAATACGTTCCGGCAGCTTTAAGATACATGCCGCCCGGCAGATTCAAATTTACACCAGGTTGGAAAGCAATCAGGTAAGGATCATTAGATGTAGTGCCGGATTCATCAAGCATTAACCAGCCTATGTTTCCGAATATTTCAACGCCCTTAACAGGTTCGTATTTTAATTTTGCGGCTATTCCTTCAGGATTAATATCACCGTCCCACATAAGCTGTTCAGGGTTCCATAACGGGTTTTTAAATTTTCCTGCAACTATACTTGCCCATGCAGCCGGTGTAAATTGGGCAAATGCATAATCCAACCAGATATCTTTACTGCTGGAATTATTAGTAAATGTCTGGTCAACCGAACGAGGATTCCCATCACTACCGGTTGCAAGACCGACTCCCACCACCCATTGTTCATTGACTTTTGTTTCAGCACCGAGTCTTAACCTGACACGTCCTCTGTTTTGATTCGGGTAAATGTCGCCTTGTGTATCCTGGTTTTCATACCGGACTCTTATATCACCCTTAACCTTGGTATTTTCTACCCATTTAGGCAGATCAAAACCTTTGGGCGCTTGTTTTGAGGCGACTTCCTTTTTCTCTTTTGCTTCTTCGGCCTGCATTTCATTGATAAGTTCCGTAGCTTCCGATTTGGTAAGAATTTTTTTCTCAACAAGTTTGTCTATCAGCTTATCAATATTGCCTGCCCATGACGGGCCTGCTGTAAATACCAATAAAGCGATTAAAGCTAATGCGGTTAGACACAATTTTTTCATCTCTTCTTCCTTCCTCCTTTTTTTGTAGATTTACAATTTGCGGGCTATCAAACCATCTTATTAATGACATGTGTGGCATATGCCATGTATGCCATATATACGTCAAGAAAATAACATTTCCTTTTAATGTTTTAATCAAATATCTATTAAAAGAATTATATGAACAGCCTATTATGTTTTAAAGCTTTTTACATGTTTAAAGATAGTCGGCAGTAAATACAAAGAAACAAGCTGCCAGTCCAATAGATAATATTGATATGAATAGTTGGTATTGATAGATTAACTATATATCCATTCCGATCTGTGAATAGCTGACATGGCAAACAGTTGTTTTTCATACTGATTGCTGTAGGTTTATTAACAAGTATTGTGTAGGTAGTATTTTATGAAAAGTATAAAAATAAGTTTCTTACCATATTATATATAAATGCCTATACTTCTATAGACTGATAAATAGCTTTTAATCCTGCTATGCCAGTTCCTTTGTAAAGGCCGCAGTTTGTACCAAGGATTAACCCTTTTTGCTTAGACAACATAGATAAAGAATCTGAATATTTTTGCAAGTAATCATGAGTAGTTGCTTTTAATGTGTCGTCTGTATCAATATGACCCCATAAACAAATTTTATCCCCATACTTTTTTTGCAAATCAACTATATCCATTCCGGAATGCTTTTCTATGCATTGAATTCCATGAAAGTTAATATCAATCAGATCGGGTATAATTTCCTGGTAGTTTCCATCAGAATGATAAAATGCAAAAATTTCTAAACTGCGGATTTCCTCAACCTGCCTTGCAAGAGAAGGCAGAAAATACTTCCTGATTGTTTCAGGATTTACAATAAGTCCTTGTGAAAAAGCAACATCATCTGCCAGTATTATGCCATCAATCCCTATTTCTGATAATTTTCTGAATATGGAAATATTTAATTTTTCCACCATATCTACAAAAGATACAAGACTTGATGGTGATTTTTTTGTAAGCTTCAGAAAGTCCACCCAGCCTTGGGTACGCATACCTGTCTCTAATGCTCCATCTATAATCGCAAAAGTAAAAAGGGAAGTATTACACCATTTTTTAATATCCGGCCATTTTACTTCTTTTAGATTTGGAAGCTTATCTTTTTCGCATTGTATAATCGGTGAAATCGTATAAGCATCAAGTCCCATAAAATTGACAAATTCAAGTCTTTCTTCAAAACCGACATTGCTGCAATTTAATTCACGGCTTATTACTTCATCTGTAATGCATAACTCACCTTTTGGAATCCTGTCTGTTATTTCATGGTAAATTGTTTTTAGCATTCTTTGCCGGGAACTGTATGGTAATTTTGTGCTCATAAGTTAAATAATTCCTTATTTATTATATAGCGATTATAAAAATAGTATTTTATTTTGCTATGATTTTTTAATTATAATTGCTTATTCTAATTTTAAAAAGTATCATACAAGCATGTTTTATCATTATCAAGTTTATGGTATTTTTAGGCTGCAAATTCAGATAAATATATTTTAAAAATCAGAATAAGCCAAACTGTAAAAACGCTACCTTAAAATATTCCCAATTGCTGATTTATCATAAAATGCCTTGACAAAACATTTCTGTGGTATATTTTAATTAAGTTCCAATAGAAACAAATGATGGTGCACAATGGAGTGTATATCTTGTTTCAAAATAAAAAGACAAAGACGTCTGTTTCGCAAGTTTAATGCGAACGACGTCTTTTTTTGTTTTATGAATCCTATAATCGTATTTTTATAAAAAACTTAGCCGTATACGACTTGATTGTTGGTTTAAACAAATGAAAAAAAAATTAAAACCTAAAATAACTGTGTTCCATTGTATAAATTCAATTAACAACTGTGAATCTTTGCCAGTGCCATATAAAGATACTTTTAAATTAAAAGCTGTCAAGATGGCTTGTTCCAGCATGGTAAAAGATGCGTTTTTACTTCGTGCTTTTGAAGCCGGCGCTGATGCGGTAATAGTATTTGTGTGCCCGGAAGGCCAATGCCGTTATGTGGAAGGAAATATAAGGGCCAAAAAACGCGTCAACTGGGTCAAAAACCTGCTGGATGAAATAGATATTGGCGGAAAACGTCTGTCTTTATATAACATTGCCGCCGGTGATACTGAAACGGCCGTTCAAATTATAAGACAGGTTTTAACCGATATTGCAGAAATGGGTCCCAATCCGGTCAGACACTGAAATAATTAATTAATGGAGCCACTTTCAAAACGTTTCAGTTTGGTCAAGCTCAAGGCGGGAGAAAATTTCAACCACAGGAATACATTTAGTATTTCGAGGATTGAAATTTGAGCCCAACGCTTAAGATCGGCCAAAATGGGGCGTTTTGAAACTGGC